>CAXTEO010000005.1:0-109164 GCA_964243205.1 uncultured Sphingomonas sp. | reverse complement strand
GCGCTGACGCTGACCGACAAGGAATATCAGATCATGCGCAACGCCAGCATCGCGGTGCTGCGCGAGATCGGGGTGGAGACGGGCGGCTCCAACGTCCAGTTCGCGGTCAATCCGCGCGACGGGCGGCTGGTCGTGATCGAGATGAACCCGCGCGTGTCGCGCTCCTCGGCGCTGGCGTCGAAGGCGACGGGGTTCCCGATCGCCAAGGTCGCGGCCAAGCTGGCGGTCGGCTATACGCTCGACGAGATCACCAACGACATTACCGGCGCGACGCCGGCCTCGTTCGAGCCGACGATCGACTATGTCGTCACCAAGATCCCGCGCTTCGCGTTCGAGAAGTTCAAGGGCGCCGAGGCGGTGCTGTCGACCGCGATGAAGTCGGTCGGCGAAGTGATGGCGATCGGCCGCAACATCCATGAGAGCCTGCAGAAGGCGCTGCGCGGGCTCGAGACAGGGCTGTCGGGGTTCAATGTCGTCGATCGCCTTGTCGGGGCTCCCAGGGCCGAGATCGAGGCGGCTTTGGCGGTTGCGACGCCCGATCGGCTGCTGGTCGCGGCGCAGGCGCTGCGCGAGGGGTTTACCGTTGGCGAGATCCATGCGCTCGCCAAGTACGATCCGTGGTTCCTCGAGCGGATCGCCGAGATCGTCGCGGCCGAGGAAGAAGTCTGCACCGGCGGCCTGCCGCGCGATGCGGCCGGCATGCGGCGGCTCAAATCGATGGGCTTCAGCGACAAGCGGCTCGCCTATCTCGCGCTCAAATCGGCGAACCTGCGCGCGCATGGCCATGCGCGTAGCGGGCTGATCCACGACGTGGTCGAGGCGATGACCGGCGGCACCACCGAGGCCGAAGTGCGCGCCGCGCGCCACAAGCTCGGCGTGCGCCCGGTGTTCAAGCGGATCGACACTTGCGCCGCCGAGTTCGACGCCAAGACGCCCTATATGTATTCGACTTATGAGGCCCCGAGCTTCGGCGAGCCCGAGTGCGAGAGCCAGCCGACCGATCGCAAGAAAGTCGTCATCCTGGGTGGCGGGCCGAACCGGATCGGGCAGGGGATCGAGTTCGATTATTGCTGCTGCCATGCGTGCTTCGCGCTAGGCGATGCGGGCTATGAAACGATCATGGTCAATTGCAACCCGGAGACCGTGTCGACCGATTACGATACTTCCGACCGTCTGTACTTCGAGCCGCTGACCGCCGAGGACGTGCTCGAAATCCTGCATGTCGAGATGTCGAACGGCACGCTGCACGGCGTGATCGTCCAGTTCGGCGGGCAGACCCCGCTCAACCTCGCGCAGGCATTGCAGGATGCGGGCATCCCGATCCTCGGCACCAGCCCCGACGCAATCGATCTTGCCGAAGACCGCGAGCGCTTCGCGGCGCTGGTCAACAAGCTCGGCCTGTTGCAGCCCGCCAACGGCCTCGCGCGCAGCCGCGAGGAGGCGATCGTCGCCGCCGAGCGGATCGGCTATCCCGTGCTGATGCGGCCGAGCTATGTGCTTGGCGGCCGCGCGATGGAGATCGTCGACGGGCGTCCGCAGCTCGAGGAATATATCCAGACCGCGGTGCAAGTGTCTGGTGAATCGCCCGTGCTGATCGACCAGTATCTGCGCGATGCGATCGAGGTCGATGTCGATGCCATCTCGGATGGCACCGATGTGACCGTCGCGGGCGTGCTCCAGCATATCGAGGAGGCGGGCGTCCATTCGGGCGACAGCGCCTGTTCGATCCCGCCTTACTCGCTCGGCGCCGAGATCATCGCCGAAATCGAGCGCCAGACCGTGGCGCTCGCCAAGGCGCTGTCGGTGGTGGGCCTCATGAACATCCAGTTCGCGGTGAAGGACGGGCTGGTCTATCTGATCGAGGTCAACCCGCGCGCCTCGCGCACGGTGCCGTTCGTCGCCAAGGCGATCGGCGCGCCGATCGCCAAGATCGCCGCGCGCGTGATGGCGGGCGAGAAGCTCGCCGATTTGCCGCCGGTCGACCGCCACATCACCTATTATGCGGTCAAGGAAGCGGTGTTCCCGTTCAACCGTTTCCCGGGAGTCGATCCGGTGCTGTCGCCGGAAATGAAGAGCACGGGCGAAGTGATGGGGATCGACCCGGATTTTACATTGGCCTTCGCCAAGTCGCAGCTCGGCGCGGGGACGGTGCTGCCGAAGGGCGGCGCGGTGTTCGTCAGCGTCAAGGATGGCGACAAGCCGGTGATCCTGCCGGGCGTTCGCGCTTTGGCCGATCACGGCTTCACGATCGTCGCGACGTCGGGGACGGCGGATTACCTCGCCGAGCACGGCGTGCGAGTCGAACGCGTCAACAAGGTAGCGCAGGGCCGCCCGCACATCGTCGACCGGATAAAGGATGGCGGGATCGACCTGATCTTCAACACCACGGAAGGGTGGCAGAGCCTCAAGGACAGCTCGCCGATCCGCGGCTCCGCGCTCGCGCAGAAGATTCCGTACTTCACCACCGCGCCCGCCAGTGTCGAGGCGGCACAGGCAATCGTCGCGCTTTCGACACACAGTCTTGAAGTCCGGCCGCTGCAATCCTATTATTCGCACTCGCACAAGTAATTCCCCACATCATAACATCGTGCGGGCGGGCCCAGTCGGGCCGGCCAACCGGGGAATTTTGAAGACGAAGGACGAAGAGGGATGGCTACCGTCGAAAAGATGCCGATGCTGCAAGAGGGCCATGACCGGCTCAATGCGGACCTGAAACGGCTCAAGGCGGAGCGTCCGACCATCGTTGACGCGATCGAGGAAGCGCGCGCCCACGGCGATCTTTCGGAAAATGCCGAATATCACGCCGCCAAGGAACGCCAGGGCCAGATCGAAGCCTCGATCAGCGACATCGAGGACAAGCTCGCGCGTGCGCAAGTGATCGATCCGACCGAATTGTCGGGCGACAAGGTGGTGTTCGGCGCGACCGTGACCTTGCTCGACGAGGACGACAAGCCGATCAAGTATCAGATCGTCGGCCAGACCGAGGCCGACGCCAAGGGCGGGCGGATCTCGTACAATTCGCCGCTCGGGCGCGCACTGATCGGGCGCCGGCTCGAGGACGAGGTCGAAGTGACCGTGCCGTCGGGCGACCGCTATTACGTCGTTTCAAAGATCGAATTTATCTGAGCTAATCTCCCTCTCCCGCTTGCGGGAGAGGGGCAGACGCCGAAGGCGGCGCGGGAGAGGGCAGTGTGGTGTCCGCACTGCCCTCTCCCGACCTCGCTGCGCTCGGCCACCCTCTCCCGCAAGCGGGAGAGGGAGATCAATTACGCCCCCGGCGCCAGCAGATCCGGCTGCAGCAAGCGGTGGAGATGCACCACCACATATTTCATCTCGGCATCATCGACCGTGCGCTGCGCAGCGGCGCGCCAGGCCTTCTCCGCACTGGCATAATCCGGATACACGCCGACGATCTCGATCGACGACAGATCGTCGAAATCGAGCGTGCGCGGATCGGCGACGCGGCCGCCGAAGACGAGGTGGAGCTTGCTCATGATGCGGTGTCCCGAAGAGGCGTGGTGTCGCGACCGTCCTAATCGCCAACCACGCCTTCGGAAACCTTAACCTCGGCGATTATTCGCTGGCTGCGGCCTTTTTCGCGGCGGCCTTGTCGTTGGCGGCGGCCAGCGCGGCCACGCCGGCGGTCGACACCGCCTTGAGCACGCCTTCCAGCACCTTCGACACTTGTCCGCGCGCAGCGTCGCGAGTCAGGCCGAGAATGTCGAACTCGGACTTGGCGGTTTCCTTCGCTGCGTCGATCGCGCCATGCGCGGTCTCGTTGAGGCGCTTGCCGACGGGCGCGAGCAGCCTGGCTTCCTGCTCGCTGCGCGGCACGAACGATCCGGCGAGCGCGCCGATCGCGATACCGCCGACCAGCGCTGCGACCGGGTTGGCTTCGATCCCGGCTGCGGCCTTGTCGGCAAAGTCGCGCACCGTGCTGCCGGTGGTGTCGAGCGCCTTGGAAGCGCTCTGGCGCACGCTGCGGGGCTTCACCTTGGCGAGGGGCTGGGTCTTGGGCGTGGTTGCGTCGGGCATCGCGAAATCCTCGTATGATGGGGTTGAGGCTGCTAACTCTTTGGCTTCGCACTGGTTGCGTGGCGGATCGCGTTTGCGATCGGGCCGCGTGCCAGGAAGAGACCGAACACGGTCAATCCGATGCCGACCGGGACGGGGCGACGTTTGGCGGTGTCGACGGCACCGGTCAGCGCCTCCATGCCACGCTCCTTGAGCGACTCGGCGACGTCGTGCGCGATCACATTGGGGCTGGCGCGGTGCTGCAGTTCGGTGATCGTGCCCGCCAGCCGCGCGCGTGCCGCGTCGGCACTGGCCTGGGCGAGCGCGAGACGCGTGCCGATCGTCGGTCCCTTCACGCCGTCTCCTCCGCCGCGCCGAACACCAGCTTGAACTGGCGCATGCCGAGCCAGCCGAGCAGGCCCGCCAGCGCCGCCAACACCCCGACGACGATCACGGTAGCCCATAACGGGCCGACCGCGGGCGTCAGCACCATCAAGGCACCCACCACCAAGGCGGTCAGCGCAACCGAGCCGGTGGCGATCGAAGCCATCAGCAAGCCGACCGCCGATTTAGCTTCGTCGATCCTGGTAAGGACCTTGGCCTTTTGCAGCTCGATCTCGCTGCGCGCGACCTGCTCGGCGTCGGCGACGACGCGCGAGAGCAAGGTGGCGATGCTCTCGTCCGCCGAGCTCTCCCGTATCGTGTCGTTCATCGGTGCCCCCGAAAGTGAAAGGTCAGGCCCCTGTTCAGGCCCCTGTTCAGGCCTTGTCGTCGCTGTTCGCCGACAGCCCGGACTGCAGCAGCCGCACCAGCACGAAGCCGAGCGCCGCCGCGGTGCCGATCGCGATCGCCGGGCTCTTCTGGACGAAGCCGCGCGCGTCCTCGATCAGGTCGTCGAGCTGCTTGGCCTTGAGGCCCTCGGAAAATCCCGAGACCTTGTCGGCCGCGGTACGCGCATATTGACCATATTGCTCGCCGAGCTTTTCGTCGACGGTGCCGGCGGCATCGTTGATCATCTTGACGATCTCGTCGAGCGCGCCGCCGGCGCGGGCCTTGCCGTCCTCGGCATAGCCGCGCGCACGATCAGCGGCTTCCTTGCCGAGCTTGGCGGCGCTGTCCTTGAACAGCTGCGACGCGGTGGCGGTGGCCTTGATCGTCTCGTCGGTTGCGGTCTTGGCCGCGTCGGCGGCGGCATCGAGATGTTCGGTCGCGGTGGGATCGATCGTGGAATCTGGGGTGGTAGCCATGCGGAAGCGCCCTTCGTTGGAATATCGAAACACTATAACCGGGCAGCGCGTGCCGCGGTTCCATCGCGCACCCGCGAATTGCGGGCGGGCTCGTTAGCCGATAGAGGCACGCGCGAACCCCTCGTCCCGAACTGTTAGAAGGATCGTTCCGTGACCGCAATCATCGACATTCATGCCCGGACCATCCTCGACAGCCGCGGCAATCCGACCGTCGAAGTCGATGTGATGCTGGAAGACGGCAGCTTCGGCCGCGCGGCGGTGCCGTCGGGCGCCTCAACCGGCGCGCATGAAGCAGTCGAAAAGCGCGACGGCGACAAGAGCCGCTGGGGCGGCAAGGGCGTCGAGGACGCGATCGATGGCGTCAATGGCGAGATCGCCGATGCGGTGATGGGGCTCGAAGCCGAGGACCAGCGCGAGATCGACCAGGTGATGATCGAACTCGATGGCACCGAGAACAAGGGCCGGCTGGGCGCCAACGCGATCCTCGGCGTCAGCCTGGCGGTCGCCAAGGCGGCGGCGGATGCGCGCACGTTGCCGCTGTATCGCTATGTCGGCGGTGTCTCGGCGCATGTGCTGCCGGTGCCGATGATGAACATCATCAATGGCGGCGAGCATGCCGACAATCCGATCGACTTCCAGGAATTCATGATCGTGCCGGTCGGCGCGACCTCGATGATCGAGGCGGTGCGCTGCGGCTCGGAGATCTTCCACACGCTCAAGAAGGCGCTGCACGACAAGGGGCTGGCGACCTCGGTCGGCGACGAAGGCGGGTTCGCGCCCAACATCGCCTCGACCAACGAAGCGATCGAATTCATCCTGAAATCGATCGAGACCGCCGGCTACACGCCCGGCGACGACGTGATGCTCGCACTCGATTGCGCCGCGACCGAATTCTACAAAAACGGCAAATATGAGATTTCGGGCGAGGGCAAGAGCCTCTCCAGCCACGAAATGGCCGAATATCTCGCCGACCTGACGCGCCGCTATCCAATCTTCTCGATCGAGGACGGCATGGGCGAGGACGATTGGGAGGGCTGGAAGGCGCTTACCGATCTGGTCGGCGACAAGGTCCAGCTGGTCGGCGACGATCTGTTCGTGACCAATCCCAAGCGCCTGAAGCAGGGGATCGAGACGAAAACCGCCAACTCATTGCTGGTCAAGGTCAACCAGATCGGCACGCTGACCGAGACGCTCGAAGCCGTTTCGATGGCGCAACGGGCGGGCTATACGGCCGTCATGTCGCACCGTTCGGGCGAGACCGAGGACTCGACCATCGCCGATCTGGCGGTCGCGACCAATTGCGGGCAGATCAAGACCGGCAGCCTCGCGCGCTCCGACCGGCTCGCCAAATATAATCAGCTGATCCGCATCGAAGAGGAGCTCGAAGGGGCGGGCATCTATGCGGGCCGTTCGATCCTGCGTGCTTAACAAGGGGTAAATACGGGCTTGATCCACGAGTCGCGATGAGTCAGAGTCGGATCCGTGGTAAACAAGCGTTCAACCCTGCGTCCGATGTTGCGGCGCGCTATGGCCCCCGCGGCGTTGCTGATCGTCGGCGTGTTCTTCGGGGGCTATGCGATCTTCGGGCCGAACGGCGCGCTGGCGTACGGCGATATCGAGCGGCAACTGGCGGTCCGGCAACGCGAACTGGCGATGCTCGACCGTAACCGCGTCGAATTGAAGAACCGCGTCGAACTGCTCGACCCGAAGCATGCCGACCCCGATCTGGTCGACGAGCTCGCGCGCAAGGATCTGGGCGTGGCGCATCAGGATGAAGTGATCGTCCCGCTGGGGAAGTGATCTGCGGTAACGCCCCTCCCCTGACGGGGAGGGGCCGTCGTACGCTCCGCTTACTTTCCCAGGAACGTCAGCAGGTCGTTGGTGAACCGATCGCGCTCGGTGATCGTCAGCCCGTGCGGCGCGCCGTCATATTCCACGAGTTGCGATTGCGCGATGCCCTTGGCCGCGGCGCGTCCGGTCGCGTCGATCGGGACGGTCTGGTCGCTGGTGCCATGCACGATCAGCGTCGGCACGCGAAACGCCGGCAAATCGCCGCGGAAATCGGTGTGGCCGAACGATTGCGCGCACGCGAGGATCGGCTTCAATCCAGCGAGGTTGGTCTGGCCCCAGGCCCAGTCGATCGTCTCGGCGCTCACCGGCGAGGAGATGAACCCGACACCCAGGAACTGCTTGAGGAAGGTCTGGAAGAACCCGTAGCGATCGTCCTCGATCCCTTTGCCGATGCTGGCAAGCTGCTCCCCGGGCACGCCGTGCGGGTTGTCGTCGGTCTTGAGCATGTAGGGCACCACGGACGAGATCAGCCCCGCCGCGATGACGCCCTTGCCCGCGTGCCGGCTCATATAGCGCGCGACTTCGCCGCCGCCCATCGAAAAGCCGACCAGCGTCGCGTCCTGCGTCGCACCGGTCGCTTCGAGCACGTCGGCGAGATCGTCGGTGAGCGTATCGTAATCATAGCCGCTCCACGGCTGCGCCGACCGCCCGAACCCGCGGCGATCATAGGCGATCGCACGGAAGCCGGCATTGGCCAGCGCCATCGCTTGCGCGTCCCAGCTGTCCGAACTCAGCGGCCAGCCGTGGATCAGCACGACCGGCCGGCCCGAGCCCCAATCCTTGACGTAGAGATCGGTGCCGTCGCGAGTCTTGATATAGGGCATGAGCGGTCCTTCGGGGCTTGTTCGCTTGGCTCAACGATGGCGGGCGTCCGCCGTTCCCCCGACCGGCGCCTCAGCGCGCCTGTTTCAGCGTCGGCACCTCGTCCGCCAGTTCGGCCGTCTTCGGGTTGCGGATCGACGGCCGCAGCCGGGCGACGCTGCACAACCCGGCGACGAGCGCGAGCCCGACCGACACCAATGGCGGCACGAAGCCTTCGCCCACGCCGAGCGCCAGCAGCAGCGCCACGACGGTCGCGCCCGTCGTCTGCCCGGCCAGGCGCACGGTCGAGACCAGCCCGCCCGCCGCCGCGGCGCGCTCGCGCGGGGCCGAGCCGACGATCAGCCGCGCGTTGGGCGGCAGGAAGGTGCCGAAGCCGGCGCCGCACAGCGCCATGCGCCACGCCACGTCGAAATAGCTCGGGTCGGCCGGCATGAAGGCGAGCAGCAGCAGCGCGCAGATCGACACCACCATACCGATCCCGCCGAGAATGCCCGCCGGGATGCGGTCGGACAGGAAGCCCGACAGCGGCGCGATCACCATGTTGGTCAGCGGCCACGGCGCGATCGCCGCGCCGATCGCGGCCGCGCTGAAGCCGAGTGCGTGGAGCCGGAACGGAGTCGAGATGAGCAAGGTCATCGACGCGGTGAAGGCGGTGAACCCGCCGATCGCCGACAGTGCGAGGACGGGCCGGGCGAGCAAGTCGATCGGCAGGATCGGGTCGGTCTCGCCTTTTTCGCGCCGCACGAAATAAAAGCCGATCACGATGCCGAGCAGCACGATCGCTGCCGACACCACCGGGCTGTCGCCGTGCACCATCGTTTCGAGCCCGCCGATCACCAGACCGAACATGGCGGCGCACATCACCGCGCCGAGCACGTCGAAGCTCGTCGCGCGCGGCTTCGGCGCGGGGATGGCGTGGCCGAGCGCGAGGCTGGCGATCGCGAACGGGATCGCGCTGGCGAAAACCCACGGCCAGGGCGCGACCGACAGCACCAGCCCGCCGATCGTCGGCGCGGCCGCGGCGGCGCTGGTCACCACCACCGAATTGACGCCGAGCCCGCGGCCGAGCTGCTTGGCCGGATAGATCTGGCGGATCAGCGCCGACGCGACGCTCAGCACGCCCGCCGCGCCGACCGCCTGCACCGCGCGGACGATCAGCAGGAAAGGCAGGCTCTTGGCGAAGAAACACAGCAGGGTGGCCACGGTGAAGATCAATTGGCCGCCCTGGTAGATGCGCTTGAGCCCGAAGCGTTCGCCCAGCCCCGAAAAGGGCAGCATCAGCATCACCAGCATCACCTGGTAGATCGTGACGACCGACACGACCGAGCTCTGATCGACATGCAGATCGCGCGCGATCGTCGGCAGCGCGACATTGGCGACGCCACCGTCGATGATCACCAGCGCCGAGCCGAACGACATTGCGGCGATCGCCAGGTAGCGGCGGGGAAGGGGGAGGCCATCGGTCACTGTGTGCTGCCTAACGATTGGCGCGTGGGGGGCAAGGTCTTGCGCGATTCAACGCGGCGACCAGCCTGGCGGTGCCAGGTCGAACCCGGCAAAATCGAACGCCGGCGTGACGACGCAGCTGACCAGCGCCCAGCCCCGGCGCGCTTCGGCCGATTGCCAGGCGTTCGGCGGTACGAGCTGCTGCGGCGCTTCGCCAGTGAGCAGATGCTCGGCTGTGTCGATCAGCAGCGTCAGCGGCGCGCCGGCATGCCACAGCCACAATTCGGCGGCATCGACGCGGTGCCAGTGCGATCGCTCGCCATCCTCGAGCAGGAACAGGATCGCGGTTGCCAGCCCACGCCCGCCATCCGGAGCGGGCACGCGCATCGTCTCGCGATACCAGCCGCCTTCGGGATGCGGCGCCAGATCGAGCGTGGCGATCAGCGGGTGCGGCACGGCATTTCCTGTCCAAGAGTGCGGCGTTCAGCGGCGGTTTATGCAGGCGGTCTATGGACCCCGCTCGACGCTGTCCACCAACCCGGATCGGCGTCGCACGGCCCGGAAACTTTCGGTTTCGCGATCGTTACTTGTTGCACTGCACCATTTTTGGTACAGCGCTGTCACTCTACTTTCCCAACAGGCGACTCCGTCATGCCGAATGGCCCCGTGCCCACCGTTTTCGAAGCGATCGTCCGCAAGCGCTGCCTGCGCGCGACGTATAATCGCACCGATATCACGCTCGCCCCGCACATAATCTATACCCGCCATGACGATCTGTTCGTCGACGGCGTGGTGGTCGAGCGCGACGGCAAGCCGCCCAAGGAAGTGAAGCTCGGCACGTTCAAGCTTGCCGGCCTCAACGGCGTCGGGCTGACCGAGCGCAATTTCGACGCCAACCCGCTGTTCGCGGCGAACGACCCGAAATATAGCGACGCCGCGTTGATGGCGGTCGAAGCCTGATCCTTCAGCGTCCGTGCGCCGCCAGCGTGCGGCGCAGGACGCCGACGATGCCGAGCGCGGCGATCGCAACGCCGGCGCCCGCCAGCATGTCCGCAAGATAGTGCGTGCCTTCGATCGGCGTCGACAGCAGCATCGCCACGTTGAGCACCACCACGGTCCAGCGTAGCCGCGCGATCCGCCAGCCCGCCGCGATGTAGAGCACCGCGCTCACCGTGTGGAAGCTCGGCGCCGACACCAGCCCGCGCAATGTTCCCAGATCGACCTCGTGCAGCACATGGTCGCGTAACGCCGGCAGCAAGTCGGCTTCGTACAATCCGCTCTCGGGCAGATACGGGATCGGCCCGTGCCACAAAGTGGCGAGCGGCCCGACTGCGGGAATGTAGCGGAACAGCGCCAGCGACACGATCGCCGCCAGCCAGAAGCTGACGAGGAAACCGCGCGCTTCGGCGCGTTTGTCGGCCCAGGCGAAATGGCCGAGGATCAGCGCAGGCGTAATGAAGATGCTCTGATAGGCCGCGGTGCCGAGCAGTTGCAGCGAGCGGTGGTCCGCTACGGTGCGATACAAAGTCAGCCAGTCGAAATGCAGCGCCTGGTCGATCTGCTGCAGCAGCGGATCGATCGAGCCGCGCGTGTCGGCTGCCAGCGGATAGGTGGAGACCGCGCCGAGCAGTCCGACCCCCATGAACAGCCCGACCGACTCGGCCAGATCGCGCGCCACGCGTTGCGTCGCGGTCGACGGATCGCGCAGCCCGAAGCGGATCGCCGCGAGGACCGCGAAGGCCGCGATGAACGCCAGGGTGCTGGGGGCGCGCGGATCGATCGTGATGCCGGCGTCGTACAGCAACGCCGCGACGCACAGCACGCTGAGCGCCAGCGCCAGTGCGAGCCATCCCCCCGGGATCAGCCCGGGCTGCCGCGTGCTGCCCGGATAGAGCGGGTCGGAGCGCGCGAAGGAGGAAGTCGTTGGGATAAACACGGGATGCGCCTGTCTGCGAAGACGATTTTCCCGATCGCCGCCTGGTGGAAGGTCCGAAGCTGGACCGGATAGGCACCATGGCGTGAAGACTTTGTGACGTCCAGATTACATTCGGCCTGTCGACGGCAGAACGGGACAGGGGGCGACGCACATGCGCCGCCCCCGTCGTCGTTTTAGCGGCAGACCCGCACCTGGCGATGATGGCGCCATTCGGTCCAGCAGCGGCGATGGTTGTTCCAGCCATGGCCGCGACCGCGGTCGCCGCGCCACCCACGGTCGTCGCGATGGTCGCGATGTTCGTAGCGGCGGTCGTCGTGGCGATAATCCTGCGCCGAAGCGGCGGTCGAAGAGACGCCCAGGCCGGCAACCATCAGCCCGGCGGCGATCAGATGCGTGATTTTCATATCCTGTCCTTTCGGCCCGTTGATCGGGCTGGTGGCAGTAGTACGCGCCATCGTAACGATGGTTGCTGAACGCGCTTGTTCGCTTAGGTACAGCTTTCGCCGCAATGGCTAGAGCGCGATGCCGAGCCGCGGCGCGAGCGCCACCAGTGCGAGATACAGGCCGATCGTCAGCGCGCAGCCGAGGCCGAGCGACGCCCAGAACCCGACCCCGCCGCGCAGCAGGGCGGGGATGACGAGGAACATCGGCAGCGAGGGCAGCACGAACCAGAAGGTCGCCTGGACGTGGCGCGCCATGTTGCCGACATCGGGCTTCTCGCCCCACAGCCAGATCATGCCGAGCACCGAGACGAGCGGCAGCGAGGCGACCAGCGCCCCGAAGCCGGGATAGCGCTTGGCGAGCGTCGAGGCCGCAGCGATGAGGACGCCCGAGAGCAGGGCCTTGAGCGCGAGGAACAGCATCCATGCTGTATGGCGCGCCGCGGGCGGGGGTGAAAGGGCTGGCGGCATCGTCTCGCGGAAAGTCACTCTAAAGTCGCACCATCGCGGGTGCCGCCCGGGCCGTGCGCTTCCGTCCCGATCTCCCCCCGAAAGCCGGTCGATCGTGGCGAACACCTTAGGGCATTGGTGCGCTGTAGGACAGTCTGTCCTCTCGCCGTTGCGGGGCGGACGTGTCAGATCAGGCCTATGCACAAGGCCTATCCCGTGCCCCCGCCGCGCGAGAGCGTGTTGGAGTCGCTCTACGCGGACGCCGATCTCATCGACGCCTTTGCGATTGCGCTGCCGGCCGGGGCGCCCGACGACATCGGCGTGCTGACGCGCGCGCTGTGGGGCGGACGCTCGCCGTGGTGGGTGCGATCGCTGATGGCGACGCGCGATGCCGTGGTGGCATTGGTCGGGATCAAGACCTCGCGCCAGATCGGCGCGGCGGCGGCTGCGCGCGGGGCGGTGATCGGCTTCTTTCCCGTGGTGTCGCAGAGCGCGAGCGAGCTGATCGTCGGGGCGAACGACCGCCATCTCGACTTCCGCGCGGCGACTTTGGTGCGGGCGGGCGCGGATGGCGGGCGCGAGCTGGTGGTTGTGAGCGTGGTGCACTGCCACAATGCGCTGGGGCGGACGTATCTGTGGGGGATCGGGCCGTTTCATCGGGTGATCGTCAGGGCGACGCTGGAGCGGGCGGTGCGTAGCCTGTCAAGTGACGCTTGACGAAATGACAATGGTGCGATAATTTCACGCCGTGGAGATCGAGAGCCTCCGGCACAAGGCGCTGCGATCGTTTGCCGAGACCGGCAAGGCCAAGGGATTGCCCGGTAATCTGGTCGAGCGGGTTCGCAATATGTTGGCCTATCTCGATGCGATCGCGACGATCGACGAGATCAAGGCACCGCCCAATTTCGGCGCGCATCTGCTGACCGGCGATCGCGCCGGCACATGGGCGCTGACGGTGACGAAGAACTGGCGGATGACCTTTCGCGTCAGCGCGGCGGGCGCGGTCGAGGATCTGGACCTGGAGGATTATCACTGATGGCGATCAAGCTGCATTCCAGTTTCGCGGTGCATCCCGGCGCGTGGCTGCGCGCCGAGGTGATCGATCCGCACGGCCTGTCGGTGACCGATACCGCCGCCAAGTTGCGCGTGACGCGGCAGGCGATGAGCAATCTGCTGGGGAGCCGCGCCGGGCTGTCGGCGGAAATGGCGATCCGGTTCGAAAAGGCGTTCGGGCTGAGCGCCGATACGCTGATGCGGATGCAGGCGGCGCATGATCTGGCGGTCGTGCGGGCGCGGGGTGGGGAGATTGCGGTGGAGCGGGTGGCGGCTTAGGTAATCCTGTCGGCAACAACCGGCTTTCAGGCTGGCGGCGTTGTATCGCCTTCGCCCGCGCTATTTTTGGGTTTTTGCTTGGCTTTCGGCCGCTTGGGTACATTTCCCTTCAGTGCAGCGACCTTCGCGTCCAAAGCCTTCTTTTCTTCGGGTGCAACGAACGCAGAATGTATGAAGTGCTCAAGCGCGTCGGTCATAGTCTCAACGTCTTCGGCAGATGGGCGCCAGCCCCTATGAGCAGAAGCTGAGCCTGCGTCGACAAGTGCCTCGAGCCGAGACCTATCAAGTGCGGCTATATGCCCTGCTTGGACTAGCTCGTCCAATTTTCGAGCAAACGTCAGATTTGTATCTATATCGAGAAGTTCGGCCGCTACATCGAAGCATGTTCGAATGCCGATCGCAGCTAGCGCGCGCAAGTCTGAGTCAAGCGCTCCGTAGAGCGCAGTTAGTGCATCTTTTAGCGCTACTCGTTCGCCGCGTTTTCCAGATATATGATTAAGCCAAAATGGCTTTGCTCTCTTTAGAAGGGCGGGCCAATAGTTTATAGTTTCATCATAGTCTATTTGTTCATCGCCATACTCGTCATGATAATGATTGTAAGATTCCGAGTCAGTGTAAACTGTCTGAACGAATACGTGATCGCATCCACGGCATTTAAGAATGCGCCAATACATGGTAAATTGTACCATGCCGTCATCATCGTGCTCTTTGTGACTGCCTAAAATGTCGCAGTTTCGAGTCCCAGAACAAGAGCCGCACGAGGCTCTGATCGTTGGCGGCCCGGCGCTCTTATTTTTTTCGCTCATTGTGCTCTTTCAGGAGGCGAAATACCGTTTCTTGTAAATAGCATAAGGCGAACAAACCTGTTTGCCCAGCACTAGTTAGGCCGCCTTCAACCTCGGTGCCGGTAATCCTGTGGTCTCCAGAGTGTCGAGATCAAGCTTAGTCGATGCGTGATCGATATCGATACCCACAATTGCCCCGTTCGCAGCAAGATCGATATTGACTCCATCCGCCACTTCGCGCGTCTCCGCGCCCGGCGCGTCGCGCAGTTCGATGTAGAGGCTGTCGGTCTCCGGATAATACTGCAGCTTCATCACTCAACCTCGCGATAGGTGCGGTCGAAGAAGGCGTTGTGGACGGTCTCGCTGTCTTCGAGCGTTACGACACGCAGGATATAGGATTTGCCGGCGTCGTCCACTATCCGCCGCCACAGGCGGATGCGGCCGTCGGGCTGGACTGCGCGGTCGAGTGGGTCGGTGAGCGTGGTTTCGATCCATTCGCGACGCAGATAGGGGCGCTTGCGGAGGACCTGCTCCTCGAAATAGCGCGTGGTCTTCAATCGCCATCCCCTGTGTTGCGCCGTTTCGCGCCCGACCTTGAGGCCCCGGCCTTCGCCGGGGCGACGCTTAGGCCGCCTCCACCGTCACGAAGCTATCCATCACCCGTTTCCGCCCCGCGTTCTCGAAGTCGATCTCGAGCTTGTTGCCCTCGATCTCGGCGATCGCGCCATAGCCGAACTTCTGGTGGAATACGCGCATCCCCACCGCCACGTCCGCGCGACCCTTGTTGCCGAGACTCACCGCCGAGGCGCGCGATTCCTGGACGCGTGACGGCTCGCGCGAGAAGGTGCGGCTGGTGTAGCCGCCACCGGGTTTCGCCACATCCACCCCCGCCGCGCGCTGCCACCCCGGGCCGCGGCCCGTCCCGCGCGCGAAATCGGCGAACGGGTCGGCGCGCTCGGACCAATTAGCGCGCCACAGGCTCTCGCCGCCGGCCATGCTCGATTCCGACTCGATATGTTCCAGTGGCAGTTCGCCGACGAAGCGGCTCGGGATGCTGCTGGTCCATTGGCCGTAGATGCGGCGGTTGGCGGCGTGCAGGATGATCGCCTTCCGCCGCGCGCGCGTGATCGCGACATAGGCCAGGCGGCGCTCTTCCTCGAGGCCCGAGGCGCCGGTCTCGTCGAGCGAGCGCTGCGAGGGGAACAGGCCCTCCTCCCAGCCGACCAGGAACACCGTGTCATATTCCAGGCCCTTGGCGGCGTGGATCGTCATGATCGTGACCTTGGGCTCCTCGGCCGCCGCCTCATTGTCCATCACCAGGCTGACGTGTTCGAGGAAGGCTCCGAGCGTCTCATATTCCTCCATCGCGCGGACGAGTTCGGTGAGGTTTTCGAGGCGCCCGGCCGCCTCGACCGATTTTTCGGCCTGGAGCATCGCGGTATAGCCGCTCTCGTCGAGGATGATGCGGGCGAGCTCGCCATGCGGCAGCTCGGTCATCTGCGCGCGCCACCGCGCCATGTCGATCACGAGATTGCCGAGCGATTTGCGCGCCGCGCCGCCGAGCTCGTCGGTATCGAGCAGCCGCGCGGCGGCGGTGACGAGCGGCGCGTTCTGCGCGCGCGCGAGCTGATGGATCTTGGCGACGGCCTTGTCGCCGAGACCACGCTTCGGCACGTTGACGATGCGGTCGAACGCAAGGTCGTCGGCGGGCTGGGCGACGACGCGCAGGTAAGCGAGCGCGTCGCGGATCTCGGCGCGTTCGTAGAAGCGGAAACCGCCGACGATGCGGTAATTAATGCCCGTTGCGATGAAGCGGTCCTCGAACTCGCGCGTCTGGTGCTGCGCGCGGACGAGGATGGCGATCTCGTCGAGCGACTTGCCGGCGCGCTGGCAGGTGTCGATTTCCTCGCCGACGCGGCGCGCTTCCTCGGGGCCGTCCCACACGCCGAGCACCTTGACCTTCTCGCCCGCGTCAAGCTCGGTCCACAATTGCTTGCCGAGGCGCCCGCTATTGTTGGCGATCACGCCGCTGGCGGCGGCGAGGATGTGCGGCGTGCTGCGGTAATTCTGCTCGAGCCGGATGATCTTCGCGCCCGGAAAATCCTTCTCGAATTTCAGGATGTTCTCGACCTGCGCGCCGCGCCACGAATAGATCGACTGGTCGTCGTCGCCGACGCAGGCGATGTTCTTGCGCTCCTGCGCGAGCAGCCGCAACCACAGATACTGGACGCTGTTGGTGTCCTGATATTCGTCGACCATGATATATTTGAAGCGGCGCTGGTAGTCGGCGAGCACGTCGCGGTCGCGCTGCAGGATGACGAGCATGTGCAGCAGCAGGTCGCCGAAATCGCAGGCGTTGAGCGCGATCAGCCGCGTCTGGTACGCGGCGTAGAGCTCCTGGCCGCGGCCATTGGCGTAAAGCTCGCTCTCGCCGGCGTCGATCTGCGCGGGGACGAGGCCCTTGTTCTTCCAGCCGTCGATCAGCCCGGCGAGCTGACGGGCGGGCCAGCGTTTCTCGTCGAGGTCGGCGGCCTGGATCAGCTGCTTGAGCAGGCGCAATTGGTCGTCGGTGTCGAGGATGGTGAAATTGCTCTGCAGCCCGACCAGCTCGGCGTGGCGGCGTAGCATCTTGGCGCCGATCGCGTGGAAGGTGCCGAGCCACGGCATCCCCTCGACCACGTCGCCGACCAGCCGGCCGACGCGGTGGCGCATTTCTCGGGCGGCCTTGTTGGTGAAGGTGACGCTGAGGATCTCGCTCGGCCAGGCCTTCCGCGTGTTGAGCAGGTGCGCGAGGCGCGCGGTGAGCGCGGCGGTCTTGCCGGTGCCGGCGCCGGCGAGGACCAGCACGGGGCCCTCGGTGGTGAGCACGGCTTCACGCTGCGGGGCGTTGAGGCCGCGCAGATAGGGAGGGTCTTGGTCGGAAGGGGCGGGGAGACTCATCGGTGAACAGGTAGGGAACGCGCGGGCCAGGGGCAAGCGCTTCCCGTTACCTGGCGGCGAGCGGCAGCGTCTCCGGATAGGCGGTTTCGACCATGCGCGGCGCGGCGCGGGCGCTGGCCAGCCGGCGCATCAGCACGAGATAGGCGTCGGCGGCATGCTCGATCGTGAAGATCGCGGCTGCGGCGCGGCGCGCGGCGACGACGCCATCGTCGCGATCGGTCGTGCGCATTGCCTGCGCCAGCGCCGGCGCATCGCCGGTGGGGACGATCCGACCGAGCGCGCCGTCGCCGAGCAGCGCGCGCATGCTCACGCAACAATCGGTGGCGACGATCCGCAGGCCGGCGGCAAGTGCCTCGATCACGACGGCGGGCACGCCTTCATAGTCCGACGACAGCACGAACATGTCGGCCTCGGCCAGCCAGCGGTCGAGCGGCTCGACATGGCCGGGCAGATGGACGGCGCGCGCGATGCCCAGACTAACGGCGAGCCGCTCGAGCGCTGGCCGCTCGGGACCGTCGCCGAGGATGGTGAGCGTGTCTTCGGGCGCGGCGATGCGCGCGAACGCTTCGAGCAGCAGGGCGAAATTCTTCTGCGGGGCGAGCCGCCCGATCGACAGATAATGCCGCCCCGGACGATCGCGCACCGCATCGTCCCGCGCGCTGGCGAGGCGGGCGAGATCGTCCGCGCACAATGCCGGATCGGCGATCACGCTGATCCGGTCTTGCGGCACGCCGATCCGCTGCGCGATCTCGTCTCGCATTGCCGGCGCCAAGCCGACGAAATGGTCGATATAACGGCCCTGGAAGCGCAGCCAGATGCCGTAGAAAAAGCGGAGCGGCGGCGTCATGTCGGGCCGGACCAGGCAATTGCTGATCTTGGCGACGATCGGCGGGCAAGCCGGCCCGAGCGCCAGCCGCAATACCACCGCGAGCGACGTGTAGGTGTTGCCCGCGCAGAACAGGATGTCGGGCCGCTGCGCCGCGACGAGCGCGGGCAGACCGCGCGCGAGCGCCACGAAGCGCGCGAAGCCACCGTGGCGCGGCGCCGCGCCGATCGTGCCGACATTGCACAATGGGCGCGGCGGCGCGACGCGATCGTCGGCCAGCACGATCCGCGCATCCACGCCAGCTGCGGTCCACGCGGCGTGGAGTCGCGCGGCGACGCGTTCGACGCCGCCGGGGGCGAAACTGTAGAGGAAGGTGAGCAGGCGCAGCGATGGCCGGGAACTCGGTACGGGGACACGGCCGAACCGGACCGCGTTCGCGGCATCGGCCGCAGGCTCGGCGGTGCGCAACATTGTCGGTGGTCTCCAACGTGCCCTCCCCCGAGGACCGTGGCACTGCCTTACCCGCGCGGATCGGCTTGCGCAAATCGCCGCGTCGCGCGATGCCGCAAGCCGCGCGGCCGGAGGCTTTTGGACTCCGGCCTTTCGCAGTAAGGAGCGATGGCGGCAGCGAAACCGCCATCGAGCGTCATCAACCCGTCACAAAACCCAGCGAAGGCCGTCAACGGCATGGCAACGACATTTCTGGCGTCCCCCGATTCGGTGACGGACGCTTCGCACGGGCCACGGCTCGACCATAAATTGCATCCGGCGGGTCGCTGGCTGTTCTTCGGCGTGTTGGTCGCCGGGCTGGCTTATGCCGGCTACAGCGTCTTCACCGATACCGCGAACGTCGGCGAGGGGCTGGCACTCGGCACCTTCGCGTTTCTCGGGCTGGCGCTGCTGATCGCGCTGGCGTTCGAATTCGTCAACGGCTTCCACGACACCGCCAATGCGGTCGCCACCGTCATCTATACGCATTCGCTGCCCGCGCCGATCGCGGTGATCTGGTCGGGCTGCTGGAACCTGATCGGCGTGCTGCTGTCGAGCGGCGCGGTCGCTTATACGATCGTGACGCTGCTGCCGGTCGACCTGATCCTGCATGTCGGCAGCAGCGCCGGCTTCGCGATGATCTTCGCGTTGCTGTTCGCGGCGGTCCTGTGGAACCTCGCCACCTGGTTCGTCGGCCTGCCCAATTCGTCGAGCCATGCGTTGATCGGCTCGGTGCTGGGCGTCGGTTTCGCCAACCAGCTGGTCACCGCGGGCACCGGCGGCACGTCGGGTGTCGACTGGTCGCAAGCGATCACCGTCTTCGAGGGCCTGCTGTTCAGCCCGCTGATGGGCTTTGCCGGCGCCTTGCTGCTGCTGCTGCTGATGAAAATCGTGATCCGCAACCCCAAGCTGTACAAGGAACCGGAGGGCGAGACGCCGCCGCCGCCGGGGATCCGCGCGCTGTTGATCGCGACCTGCACCGCGGTCAGTTTCTTCCACGGCAGCAATGACGGGCAGAAGGGCATGGGGCTGATCATGCTGATCCTAATCGGCTGCGCGCCCACCGCTTATGCGCTCAACCGCACCATGCCCGAAAGCGCGATGCCCGCTTTCGTCCAGACCGCCAACCAGGCCGGCGCCGCCTTCCAGGCGCATTCCGACGGCGCGGCCGGCGGAACGGTCGATGCCGCCCGCGCGACGCTGACCGGTGCGCTGCGCCAGCGCAAGGCCGGCTCGCCGCAGGTTTACGCCGCGCTCAACACGCTGTCGCGCGACGTCAGCCAGCGCATCCAGGGCTATGGCACGTTGCAGAAGGTGCCGGCGGCGGCGACGCCCAATCTGCGCAACGACATGTATCTCGCGCTCGATACGATCAAGCTCGCGCTCAAGGACAAAGACGCCGCGGCCAAGACCTTCGGGCCCGCCGAACTCAAGGCGATCGGCAGCTACCAGACCAATCTCGAGCACGGCACGCGCTATATTCCTTACTGGGTCAAGATCATCGTCGCGATCTCGCTCGGGCTCGGCACGATGATCGGCTGGAAGCGGATCGTCGTCACGGTCGGCGAGCGGATCGGCAAGACGCATCTCACTTATGGCATGGGGGCGGCGGCGGAAATCGTCGCGGCGCTGACCATCGCCGGCGCCGATCATATCGCGGTGCCGGTGTCGACCACGCACATCCTGACGAGCGGCGTGGCGGGCGCATCGGTCGGCAATGGCGCCGGGCTGCAAATCTCGACGATCCGCAACATGGCGCTGGCGTGGGTGCTGACGCTGCCCGCGGCGATGGCGCTGTCGGGTGGCCTGTACTGGCTGATGCTGACGCTGTTCGGCCTGTCGCACCACGTTTGACGACGCAAAGTTCGAAACGACGCGCGGTTGATCGCGATCAAGTAAAATTGATCGCGACTCCTAATATAACGCATGTTATTTTCGGCTATCGCCGAACCTCATCTGGCGAGTCGGCGACCGAGAGTATTGGAAAACTCCCCGCCCCGAACTGTGGGGGTAGTATGTCGAGCCAACAAGAACGCGAGTATTACCGACGCCGTGCGGCGCAGGAGCGCTGTGCGGCCGCAAAGGCCGATGGCATGGCGGCGCCGTTGCACGCCGAACTGGCCGAGCGCTACGCATTGCTGGCGCTGGACGACGCGGTCGAACGACAGGATGCGTCAACGACAGGGAACGTGCTGGCATAACGCGATTCCATACCTCGTTCGGAGGTAGGGAATCCGTCAGGCGCGGCGCAGCAGCGTGATCCGCGCCTTGCCGTGGACGCGCGACACGTCCTCGACGAATCCTGCCACTTCGACCGTTTCGGGCTTGGCGGTCTCGATGCTGATCCACGTCGCCTCGCCGATCCAGCCGAGCCGCGCGAGCTTGTCGAGCGCGACTGCGCCCGCACCGCTGCCATAAGGCGGATCCATCACGATCACGTCGAGCGGCTTCACGGCATGGCCCAGCGCCAGCACCGATTGCGCGCGCACGTCGGCGCCGATTTCCTTGGCGCCGCCGAGCTTGGTCAGGTTGGTGCGCAACGCGTCGAGCGCCGGCTTGTCCTGCTCGACGAACACGCACGACGCCGCGCCGCGCGACAGCGCCTCGATCCCGAGCGCGCCCGAGCCGGCGAAGAAATCGGCGACCGCCAGTTCCTCGAAGCTGCCGACGCGGCTGGTCAGCATCGAGAACAACGCCTCGCGCACGCGGTCGGCGGTCGGGCGCGTCTCTTCGCCCTTGGGCGCGACCAACGGGCGGCCGCGCCATTTTCCGGCAATGATCCGCATCTTACTTCCTGGTCCGGCTCTTGTGGAGTTTCACGCGCACGGGTTTGGGCAACGCTGCGCGCGCCTTGCCCGCGGTGCGGGGCGTCGCCTTGGCCGGCTTGCGCTCGACCGTCTCGGACGGGGTCGCGGCGCGGCCCGGCTTCGCGCGCACGTTGCGCCCCAATTCGGGGCTGAACACCTTGGGACGCTGGCCCGGCGCGATCGCGCGCGGGGCGACCGGCTCGGTGCCCGCTTTGGGTTTGGCGTCGTAGAAGCGCTTCACCTTGGTCGCCTTGGTCAGCACGACCGGATCGCGACCGGGCTGCGCCTGGCGCGTCGGCTCCGCGAAAGCGGCCTTGTCGGCGCGGTTGGCCGAGGTCTTGGTGATGCGGCGCGCCGGCTGCGGCTTGGGCGTCGGGGCTTTCGGCGCGGAGGGAATCTGCTGCATCCCGCGCTGTTCGCGGCGCGGTTTCTCGACCAGCTTGGGGGCTTCGCCGCCGCCCTTGCGCGTCGGATCCTTGCGGAAGCTGACGACGTCGTGCTGCTTGACCTCGCCGATCTCGCCGACCGCGAGATCGCCCAGCAGGAACGGCCCGTAACGCGTTCTGATCAGGCGGGAAACCTTGAGCCCGAGATATTCGAGCACGCGGCGCACTTCGCGATTCTTGCCTTCGGTCAGGATCATCTCGATCCAGACGTTGGCGCCGGTGCGGCGCTCGAGATTGGCGTTGATCGAGCCGTAGCGGATGCCTTCGATCTCGACGCCGTGGATCAGCTCCTCGAGTTGCTCCTGCGTGATCGGGCCATAGGCGCGGGCGCGATAGGCGCGCTCGACGCCGGTGGCGGGGAGTTCGAGCTGGCGCTTCAACTCGCCGTCGGTGGTCATGAGGAGCAAGCCCTCGGTATTGAGATCGAGCCGGCCGACCGGCACGAGGCGCGGCAAATCGTCGGGCAGCTGGTCGTAGATCGTCTGGCGCCCGGCGGGGTCGCGCTCGGTGACGAGCAGGCCGGGCGGCTTGTGATACAGGAACAGCCGCGCGGCGGCGGGGGCGGCGACGGGCTCGCCGTCGACCGTCACGCCGGTGAGCGAATGCAGGATCGTGGCCGGCGTATCGAGAACGACGCCGTTCAGCGCGACGCGCCCTTCCGCGATCATGCGTTCGACTTCGCGGCGCGAGGCCACGCCGGCGCGCGCGAGCAGCTTGGCGATACGGTGCTCGTCTTTGGAGCGTTCTTTGGGGGTAGGGGGTGTTGACACCGGCCCCTCATACCCAATTTGTCGCGGAGCGGGTGGACAAAATAATTTGTGCCCGATCTCGTAGCCGCGCGTTAAGGCTCGGGTGCGTAACGAGGGCGGGACGCACGCTGCCAGTTCCGGCACGGCCGATTGTAGACGGGTATTCTGTGCGATGTTGTTCGCCAAGAAGAAGCGGCGGATTTCCAACCTCTTGCTGGTCGAGGACGAGCCGCTCGTGGCGTTCGACACCGAGCATTTCCTGCGCGATGCGGAATATCATGTGGTGGCGACGGTCGATCGCGTGGCGGATGCGCTGACGGTGATCGGCGGCGAGCAGGAGATCGATCTAGTGCTGGTCGATATCAGTCTGGCCGACGGCAGCGGAATCGATGTCGCGCGGGCGGCGCACGGCGTCGGCGTGCCGGTGCTGTTCGTCACGGGATCGTGCCCCGAGGGCGGACGCGAAGTGGCCGCCGGATGCCTGGCCAAGCCCTACGCGCAGCGCGACCTGCTGGCGGCGATCACGGCGATCGAGGCGGTGCTCGACGGCAAGACGCCCAAGCGGCTGCCGAGCGGGTTCAGCCTGTTCGCAAGCGTAGCCTGATCGTCACCCCGGCGCAGGCCGGGGCCGCTGCGCGGCGGGCGTGACGCGCGGCAACATCGCGGCCCCGGCCTGCGCCGGGGCGACGGATCGGCTTTGCGCTTCCTCTGCGACGATTTCGCGCTAGTCTGAGCGTGCGCGGCACCGCCGCGGCGCGAAGGGGAAACTGTGACCGATACGACAAGCCGCGACACCGTCGCGCCCCCGATCAAGCCGAAGGGGTGGCGGCTGCTCAAGGTCGCACTCCAGACGCGCAAATCCGCCAGCATGCTCGCCTTCGGCTTTTCGTCGGGGCTGCCTTATGCATTGTTGATCGGCACGCTCAACGCCTGGCTGGGCGAGGAGAAGATCACGCTCGCCACGATCGGCGTGCTGTCGTGGATCGGCCTCGCTTATTCGTTCAAATTCCTGTGGTCGCCTCTGGTCGATCGGCTGAAGCTGCCGCTGCTCGACCGGCTCGGGCGCCGCAAGAGCTGGATCATATTGTGCCAGGGGATCATGATCGCGGCGTTCGTCGGGCTCGCGGCGACCGACCCCGCAACCAATATCGGCACGTTCGCGATCTTTGCCGTTATCGCCGCGCTGGCCTCCGCCACGCAGGACGTCGCGGTCGATGCATGGCGCATCGACGTGGCGGATGCGCAGACGCCGGTCGAGCTGCTGTCGGCGATCTACCAGTTCGGCTATCGCATCGCGAGCATCGTCGGCGGGGCGCTGGCGCTGGTGCTGGCGGCGCGAATGTCCTGGCCGCTCGTCTATCTGCTGATGGCCGGACTGATCGGCGTGATGATCTTCGTCGCGCTGCGCGCGCCCGACACCCCGCGCGCGGAGCAGGGCGCCTTGTACGACGCGCTGGCCGAGCCCGGCGCGATCGACCCGCGCGCGCGCGGCGTGGCGCTGGCGATCGTCGGCGTGAGTTGGGCTTGGGCGATCTTCTCGATCGCAAGCTTCATGACGAGCATGCTCGCGCCACTCGCGCCCGGCGCGACGCGGCCGTCGACGAGCGATTTCACCAAGGCGTATGGCCCGTGGATCGTGGTGGCGACGGTGTTGGTGCCGCTGGTAGTCGCGGCGACGGTCAACTGGCTGCAGAGCCAGGGCCGCAACGTGCTGCACGCGCACGATCCGGTGCATTCGCCGGCGCGCACGGCGATGAACCATCTTTACGTCGCGCTGGTCGCCCCGCTGGCGGAACTGTGCGGGCGGCTCGGATGGGGGGTGCTGATCGTGATCGGGCTGATCCTCACCTACAGCCTGACCTATAACGTGTGGGCGTCGTTCGCCTTTCCCTTCTATCTCGACACGCTGCATTATTCGAAGGACGAGGTCGCCTTCGCCTCAAAGGTGTTCGGCATCATCATGACGATCGTCGGGATCAGTCTCGGCGGCTATCTGTTCGCGCGGATCGGGCGGATGCCGACGGTGCTGATCGGCGCGGTCCTCCCGATCCTCGGCAATTTCCTGTATGCCGATCTCGCCGAGGGGGGCGCGCATCTCGATATGGTCGCCAATACCCTGGGGTTCCACGCGCTGGCGGTGACGATGGGGTCCGACGCGCGGATGGTGCGCCTGCTGATGGCGATCTCGGTCGAGAACATCTCGACCGGCATCGCCGGCGCGGCGTTCATCGCCTATCTCTCCGGCATCGTCAGCAAGCGCTACACGGCGGTGCAATATGCCTTGTTGTCGTCGCTCACCTTCCTGATCGGTTCGCTCGGGCGCGGCATTGCCGGTGAAGCGATCGACAAGATCGGCTATGCCGCCGTGTTCCGCTATACCGCGGCGGTCGGGTTGGTCGCGATCCTGTTCGTCGCCTTCGAATGGGTGCGCACCAGCCGCAGCGGATCGGCCGCCGCGCTCACGGCCGATGCGGAGGCGCGCGGCTAGGCCGAGATCGGCCGCCCGGCATCGGCGAAGGCTTGCGCCAGCGCGGTGATGCTCGCCAGCACGCCGTCGGGGCGGCGTACCCCGATCAGATCGCCCAGCAGCAGTTGCGCGCTGTCCGGCGCGGTCTGCGCGCGGGCGACGATCGTCAGCATCGTGACCTCCGAGCCGGTCATCCGGATGCAGCAGCACGGTGCGATCGAGATCGGACAGGTCGCGGTATGCGCGAGGTCGGCCATCATCGTGCGCATCAGCAGGAGCGGGCGGCGGAAGCTCTCGCCGAAGGCCTGGAACAAGGCGTTGGCGGCATGCGCATCGTTGAGACCGTGTGCGCCGAGCCGGCGGAAGGCGAACAGCAGCAAGCGCGCGTTCGGGTCGCCCGGCAACGGGCTCGGCAGGCTGGCGGCGAGGGTGGTCGGATGCGGGGCGGGCGTAGGGGCGGGGACGAGGGTCATGCGGAGGCTCCGTTGCTGTCCAACATCCTCTGGGATTCGCTATTGCAAGTCAATCGCAATAATATCGGGTCAGTCGGGCGCCTCGGCATTGGCCGACAGCACGCTGCCGGCGAGATAGAGCGAGCCCAGAATCAGCACGATCGGCGGCTCGGCCGGATCGCCGATCGCCGCGATATCGCGCAATGCGGCGGCGATATCGGGCGCGGTATGCGCGGCGATGCCGAGATCGTGCGCGATCGCGGCGAGCGACGCGGGGGCGTGGTGCTCGTGATTCGGTACGGGGACGGCATGGAGCGTGGTGGCGAGCCTGGCGAACGGCGCCAGCAGGCCGGCCGGATCCTTGTTGGCGAGCATACCGAGCACGAGTTGCACCTCGCTGCGGCCCAGTCCGGGATGCGCGATCTGCTCGAGCGTCGCGGCGATCGCTGTCGCTGCCGCCGGGTTGTGGCCACCGTCAAGCCATAGCTGGCTGCCGGGCGGGAGCAGGTCGGTCAGCGGCCCGGCGCGGAGCCGCTGCATTCGCGCCGGCCAATGGGTGGTTTCGGCGGCGGTGCGATAGGCTTCGGGCGGGATCGTCAGCACGCTCTGGTGGCGCAGCAGCGCGATGGCGAGCGCGAGATTTTCGGGCTGGTGCGGGCCGGCCATGCGCGGGAGCGGGGTCTCGATTGCCCCGGCGGCGTCCGCATAGGTCAGACGGTCGCGGTCGACCGTGAACCGCCATGCACCGCCGGCGGCCGACACATCCGCGCCGGCCGCGCGCGCGACCGCGGCGACGCGGGTGGCGATCGGCGCGGGATAGCGCATCGTGACGAGCGGAACGCCGGGCTTGGCAATCCCGGCCTTCTCGCCGGCGATCTGCTCGGCGGTGTCGCCGAGGAAGCTTTGATGGTCGATGCCGAGCTGCGCGATGCCGGTGACCAGCGGGTGCGCGAGCACGTTGGTCGCGTCGAGCCGGCCGCCGAGGCCGACTTCGACGATGCACGCATCGGCGGGGGTGCGGCTGAAGGCGAGGAAGGCGGCGGCGGTGGTGACTTCGAAGAAGCTGGCGGTGAGGTCGGCGGCCTGGTCCAGTACCTCCTCCAGCAGCGTCGCCAGCGCTTCGTCGGTGATGAGCTGGCCGGCGAGGCGGATACGCTCGTTGAAGCGAACGAGGTGCGGGCTGGTGTAGACGTGCGTGGTGAGGCCGGCTGCCTCGATCGCGCTGCGCAGGAAGGCGCAGGTCGAGCCCTTGCCGTTGGTGCCGGCGACATGGATCACGGGGGGCAGGCGATGGTGCGGGTTGCCGAGCCGCTCTAGCAAGGCGGTGATGCGCTCGAGGCCGAGGATGTCGGCGCCGGGAGACAGCGACCAGAGGCGGTCGAGCTGGGCTTGCACCGCGGGTGATGATGAGGTGGCGTGGTCGGGCATGTCATCTCCTCCCCTCCCGCGTGCGGGAAGGGGTAGGGGGTGGGCGCGCGCTATCCGCTAGCGCAACGCGGGTCGAGAATGCGCGTCCATCCCGGCAGCCGCACCGCCCGCGGAGAGCGCGCGCCCGCCCCCAGCCCCTCCCGCAAGCGGGAGGGGAGGGAAAAGGTCATGCCGCTGCTCGCTGGCCGCACAGATAGTCGATCAAACTCGCCAGCGTGGCGCGCAGATCGCGGCGATGCTTCACCATGTCGAGCATTCCGTGCTCCAGGAGATATTCCGCACGCTGGAACCCGTCGGGCAATTTCTCGCGAATGGTCTGCTCGATCACGCGCTGCCCGGCAAAGCCGATCAGCGCGCCCGGCTCGGCGATCTGCACGTCGCCGAGCATCGCATAGCTGGCGGTGACGCCGCCGGTGGTGGGATCGGTCAGTACCACGATATAGGGCAGTCCGGCATCGTGCAGCATCGCGATCGCTACGGTCGCACGCGGCATCTGCATCAGGCTGAGAATGCCCTCCTGCATCCGCGCGCCGCCCGCCGCGGTGAAGATGATGTACGGGCAATTCTCCTCGATCGCGGTCTCGACGCCGCGGACGAACGCCTCGCCGACCGCCAGGCCCATCGACCCGCCCATGAAGGCGAAGTCCTGCACGCCGATCACCGCCTTGCGGCCCTCGATCGTGCCCTTCGCCGTGATCAGCGCATCCCCCTCCGACGTCGCGACGCGCGCGGCCTTGATGCGATCGACATAGCGCTTGGTGTCGCGGAACTTGAGCGGGTCGTCGGGCACCTTCGGAAGCGGCACGATCGTGTAGCTGCCCGCGTCGAACACATATTGGAAGCGCAGCAGCGGCCCGATGCGATCGTGATGGTAGCAATGCGGGCAGACGTGGAGATTGTCCTCCAGTTCCTTGTGAAACGTCATCGTCCCGCAGCCCTTGCACTTGTGCCAGAGATTGTCGGCGGTCTCTTTCTTGACGGGCACGACATAAGCGAGCGCGTTGCGGACGCTGGTGAGCCAGCTCATGCGATTTCCTTCCGGGCGGCGTGGATCGCCTGCGACAGGGACTGGATATAGGTACGCACCGCGCCGGGCGCAGCGGCGCCGTGCTGCGCGACCAATTCGACGATCGCCGAGCCGACCACAACGCCGTCGGCGACGCGCGCGATGGCCGCCGCCTGTTCGGGCGTGCGTACGCCGAACCCGACCGCGACGGGGAGGTCGGTATGCGCCTTCAGCCGCTGCACCGCCTCGTCGATCGAGGTCTGCGCGGCCTGTTGCAGGCCGGTGATGCCGGCGACCGAGACGTAATAGAGGAAGCCGCTCGCGCCATCGAGCACCGCCGGCAGCCGCGCCGCGTCGGTGGTGGGGGTGGCGAGGCGGATCGGGGCGATGCCCTTCGCGCGCAAGGCCGGACCCAGCTCGGGGTCTTCCTCGGGCGGGATGTCGACGCAGATCACGCCGTCGACGCCGGCATCGTGCGCGGCTTCGGCGAACCAGTCGCCGCCGCGCACCGTCATCGGGTTGGCATAGCCCATCAGCACCAGCGGCGTCTCCGGGTGGCGGACGCGGAACGCCTTGGCGATGGCGAGGATGTCGGCAGTCCTGGTGCCGGCATCGAGGCTGCGGATATTGGCGGCCTGGATCGCGGGGCCGTCGGCCATCGGATCGGTGAACGGCATGCCGAGCTCGATCACGTCGGCGCCGCCCTCGACCAGCGCGTCGAGGATGGCGGCGGTCGGACCGTCACCGGCGGTGACGAAGGTGATGAGCGCGGGGTGGCCGTGTGCGAAGGCGGCGGAAAGGCGGGTCATGCTGCAAACCCCGCCACAACCGTCGCCCCGGCGCAGGCCGGGGCCGCCAGCTTGGTCGCGCAACGGATGATGCGTGTCATAACGCAGCGGCCCCGGCCTGCGCCGGGGCGACGGGAATAGCTCATATTTCTACTCCCAGCGCCGCCGCGACGGTGAAGATGTCCTTGTCCCCACGCCCACACAGATTGGCGAGGATGATCTGGTCGCGGTCCATCTCGCGCGCGCGCTTGGCGACCGCGGCGATGGCGTGGGCCGGTTCCAAAGCGGGGATGATTCCCTCGGTGCGACACAGCAACTGGAACGCGTCGAGCGCCTCGGTATCCGTCACCGCGGTATACTCAACGCGGCCAATCGAGTGCAGCCACGAATGCTCGGGCCCGATGCCGGGATAGTCGAGGCCGGCCGAGATCGAATGCGCCTCGGTTATCTGGCCGTCCTCGTCCTGCAGCAGATAGGTCTTGTTGCCATGGAGGATGCCGGGCGATCCGCCCGCCAGCGAGGCGGCGTGCTGCTTGTCGAGCCCGTGGCCGGCCGCTTCGACGCCGAGCATCATCACGTCGCCATCGTCGAGGAACGGGTGGAACAGCCCGATCGCGTTCGACCCGCCGCCGATCGCGGCGATCAGCAGATCGGGCAGGCGGTTGATGCGGCCGAGCATCTGCGCGCGCGCCTCGGTGCCGATCACGCTCTGGAAATCGCGCACCATTTCCGGGTAGGGATGTGGCCCGGCGGCGGTGCCGATGATGTAGAAGGTGTCGTGGACGTTGGCGACCCAGTCGCGCATCCCCTCGTTCATCGCATCCTTGAGCGACGCGGAGCCGCTGTCCACACTGCGCACTTCGGCGCCGAGCAGCTTCATGCGGAACACGTTGGGCTGTTGCCGCACGATGTCCTTCGCGCCCATATAGATCACGCACGGCAGGCCAAAGCGCGCGCACACCGTCGCGGTGGCGACGCCGTGCTGGCCGGCGCCGGTCTCGGCGATGATCCGCGTCTTGCCCATCCGCATCGCCAGCAGGATCTGCCCGATGCAATTGTTGATCTTGTGCGCGCCGGTGTGATTGAGCTCGTCGCGCTTGAACCAGACCTGCGCGCCCTTGCCCTCGGGGGCCGAATCGCGGAGCGCGTCGGTGAGGCGCTCGGCGTAATAGAGCGGGCTGGGGCGACCGACATAATGTTCGAGCAGATCGTCGAACTGCGCCTTGAACGCCGGATCGGCCTTGGCGGCGCGATAGGCGGTGTCGAGCTCGAGCACGAGCGGCATCAGCGTCTCGGCGACGTAACGGCCGCCGAAATCGCCGAAATGGCCGCGGTCATCGGGCTGGGTGCGGAAGGAGTTGGAGGCGTTCATGGGGAGGCGTTTAGCATCTGGTGCGGGTGTGTCGAGCCAAGTGGGGTTTCACGCGAAGGCGCGAAGGCGCGAAGAGGGGAAGAAGAAGGATGGTTCGCGCAGAGGCGCAGAGGCGCGGAGAGGTGCGCTTGCCGCAAAGCGGCTCTCACGCAACCGGGCCGCGGGAGATTTGGTATGCGCTTACGCGCAGCGTGGCCTCACGCGCACCTCTCAGCGCCTCTGCGCCTCTGCGCGAACAAATCTTCTTCGCGCCTTCGCGCCTTCGCGCCTTCGCGTGAAACGAAAAGCGGCCGCGCGATCAGAGGTCGCGCACCGCCTCCAGAAATGCGCGAATCTTCGCCACGTCCTTGATCCCCGGCGCACTCTCCACGCCCGACGAGACATCGACCAATGTCGCACCCGTCATCCGCACCGCTTCGCCGAGATTGACCGGATCGAGCCCGCCCGACAGCGCCCAGGGCAGGGGATGGTCGAACCCGTCGAGCAAACGCCAGTCGAAGCGCACCCCCATCCCGCCGGGCAGCGCCGCGCCGGGCGGGGTCTTGGCGTCGTACAAAATGCGATCGGTCACCCCGGCAAAAGTCGCCGCCGCGGCGAGGTCGGCGCGCGTGCGCACCGCGACCGCGCTCCACACTGCGAGGCCGGTACGCGCCTTGATCGCGGCGGTGCGCGCAGGCGCGGTGTTGTGCAGTTGCAGGATGTCGAGATGCCCGGCCGCCACCGCCTGCTCGACCAGCGCATCGTCGGGATCGACGAACACGCCGACGCGCAGCACATGCCCAGGCACGCGCGCGGCGAGCTGCGCGACGCGATCGCGCGAGACGTTGCGCGGCGACGGGGCGAAGAACACGAAGCCGACATGGCTCGCCCCGCCGGCGATCGCCGCGTCGAGCGTCTCGGGCGTGGACAGGCCGCAAATCTTGGCGGTGATGGTCATGGCAGTCCTAGATCAGGCCGTCCCCGGGCGGTCGAGGATCAAACCGGCAGCGTCTCGGACACGTGCCACAATACGCCCGAGGGATCGAACAAAAACCCGACGCGCAGGCCCCAGGGCGTTGGTTCTGGCGCGCGCGGCGGCTGGACGCCGAAGCGCTCGACCAGGTCGGCGGTGCGCAGCCACCAGCGGTCCAGGTCGCCGGCGAAGAATTGCAGCATGCAATTCTCGGCGAACGCCTTGACGTAGTAATTCTGCAGCAGGATGCCGGCCTCTTCATATTCGAAGATCGCGATCGTTTCGTCGCGATAGCCGGGGACGAACCCGATCGCTTCGTAAAAGGCGCAGGACTTGGCGAAATCCTGCGCCGGAACGAACGGTCGGATCAGTGCCATGCCTTAGCCTCCTAGAGCGTTGCCTCGATCTCGCGCGCGGCCCCGTCGGGGTCCTCGGCCTGCGTGATCGGCCGGCCTATGACGAGGATCGAGGCGCCCGCGTCGAGCGCGGCGCGCGGGGTGACGACACGCTTCTGGTCGCCTGCCGCGCCATTGGCGGGGCGCACGCCGGGGACGACGAAGAAGCCCTTGGGCCAGAAGGCATGCGCCGCGGCGACTTCCGCGCCCGAGCAGACCACGCCGTCGACCCCGGCATCGCGCGCCAGCTCGGTCAGGCGCAGGACTTGCTCGTGCGGGTCGCTGGGCACGCCGATCGAGCGCAGGTCGCTGCCGTCGAGGCTGGTCAGCGTCGTCACCGCGACGACCTTGGTGCCGAGCGGCGCGGCTGCCTTGGCGTCCTCCAGCATCGCGCGGCCGCCGGCGGCGTGGACCGTCAGGATCGCGGGTTCGAGCCCGCGCAGCGCCATGATCGCCTTGGCGACGGTGTTGGGAATGTCGTGCAGCTTGAGGTCGAGGAAGATCGGGAGACCGAGTTCGGCCATGTCGCGCACGCCGGCGCGGCCGTTCGCCATGAAGAATTCGAGGCCGAGCTTGATCCCGCCGACATGGTGGCGGACCTTGGTCGCGATGGCGCGGGCCTTGGCGAGGTCGGGCGTGTCGAGCGCGACGTACAGGCGGTTGCTCATGCCGCGTCGATTGGGTGCGCAGGGACGATCACCGGGTCGGGCGATTGCGTCGGAGTCGGCACCGGGGTCGTGGTCACGCGGAAATCGTGCAGTGCGCGCTCGGCCGCGGCGAGCCGGTTGCGCAGCCGCCAGCGCAACGTCGAATGCCAGGCGAGCGTCGGCACCAGCCCGGCGAGGAAGGTGAGCAGCAGCAGCAGCGGCAGATTGATGAGCGCTTCCATCCCGCCCCACAGCTTGATCGGCACGCTGGTCCAATTGCCGAGCGTGAAGATCGCCGCGATGAAGGCGAGCAGGCACCAGAACAGGATTTTGAGGAATTGCATGGGGGGGAGGGTAATGGGTGTGCGAGAAATTTGCCAGCCCGCTTGCTCTTCGTCCTCCCCTCCCTGGAAGGGAGGGGCTGGGGGTGGGTCGGTATGGGGCGGGCGGTGCGTTCCGATTGAGAGAAACCCACCCCCGACCCCTCCCTTCCAGGGAGGGGAGGATATCACCCCACCTCGCGCCGCAGCGTTTCGAACAGCGCCGGGATCGCGGTCAGCTTGTCGGCTTCCTCGTCGAGAATCGCCAGGAACGCCGCGCGCTTGATCTGCGCGGCGCGGCCCGGCTTCAGCGTCTTGGTCGGATCGAGCGCCGACAGCACGATGTCGATCATCCGCTCGGCGCCGTGCAGCCGGCCCCACAGATAATCATTCTCGCGATACGCGCGGCTGAAGAAGGCGCCGAAGCTGTTGAACTGGATGCCCTTGAGCGTCGCCTCGGCGCCGCCACTGCGGATCGCGGTGGCATCGTCGGGGCAGATGCGGTCGACCTTGATCGGATCGAATTCGTCGAGCCCTTCGCCTTGCAGCAAGGGCAGGGTGGCGACGTCGAAATAGGGAAAGCCGAGATAGGTCAGCAGGATCGGCCGCTTGATCGGCCGTGCGAGGCCCGCGAACGCGGCGGCGAGGCGTTCCTCGGTGCGCAGGTCGAGCGCTTCCAATCGCATCGCCGCGCCGAGCGCATCGAGCAATGGCCCGGCATCGCCGTGCAGCGCACGCACGTCCTCGCGCAGCGCGATATAGCGGTCGGTGCGCTTGCATTCGAGATAGTCGGCGAGACTCTGGTAGATCGCCTCGCGAATGTCGGCGAGCTCGGCCTCGGGCTGGTCGCCTTCGAGATCGGTGATGCGCCGCGCCAGCAAGCGCAGCCGGCGCAGGCGAAAGCCGAGATCGAAGGTCCGCAGGAAGCCGATCGTCGCCGGACTCGCCCCGCCGGCGAAGCTCGGCCCCATGTCGTCGAAGCCGCGCGCGGTGACCGCCGCGCTGACATGGCCGCGGATCGCGCGCCAGCGCTGTCCGCCGGGCTCGCCGCCGGCATGGTGGAGCAGATCGACGATCCCCTCGACCACGCCGTTGAGCTTGAGATGGCCATAAGCGGCATAGCCATAGCCCGCGCTGTTCGCCGCCGCCGTCTGCGCACGCTCGCGCCAGGTGTTGAGCCGCGCCGCGGTCGGCGAATCGAGGAACAGCGTGTGGCCAAACAAAGTCTCGACCTGTTTTTCGACCTCGGGGCGGATTCCGGCGATAATCGCGCGCATCCGCTCGATCTGGCGCGACCGCTGCGCGATCTCCTCCAGATTGTCGCGGATCGGCTGCGCACGCGGCAGCTCGGTCACCGCGCCGATGATCGTCTGGAAGAAGCCGGGGGTCGCGCTGCGCGTCGTGCCGAACACCAAGGCGCCGCGCGGATTGGGGTCGATATAGACGAAGCGGCGGTCGACCTGGCGGCGGGCGGGGCGTTCCCGCAGCGCTTCGATCGCCGGGCGGAACGGCGCGTTGGCGAGCACCGATCCGTCGATCAGCACCGCGGTTTCGGCGGCGTTGGCGGCGAACTGGCGCGGCAGGATGCGCTTGAGGAAGGCGGAGCGACCGGGCCAGCTGGTCTTGCGCGTCTCCAGCACGCGGTCGAGCTCGCCGACCATGAAGGGCGGGAAGGCGCCGGGGAAACTCGACGTCGCGCGCCCGGCAAAGGCGAGTTCGGCCGGATCGGCAAGGCTGGCGGTCGCGATGCCGTGGTCGGTGAACGGCACGACGACGCGGTGCTCGGTCTCCATCACTTCGGGCGGCGAGTTGAGCGAGAGGCGTTCGGGATGGCCGCGGAAATCGGTGACGGTGACGAACAGGTCGAGCGGCTGCCCGGCGGGGAGCAGGCGCGGTTCGCGCGGGGAGGCCGCCATTGCCGCGAGCGCGTCGAGGATCAGGCCGGTGAAGCGTTCGCCGCCGAACGGCGGTTCGAACCAGCGCGAGCGGATGAAGTGCGACAGTTTCGCGCGCACCTCCTCGCGCGCGCCGGGCTCGACCGATTGCGCGATGTCCTCGGCGCCTTGCCGGCCCGCCATCCAGGCGAGCGGCATCGCCCAGATCTTGGTGAAGCGGTGCGTCGGCGCTTGCCTGGGATCGACCAGCGCCTCGATATCGGCCGAATCGAGCCAGAGCTGGGTGAGCGGTTCGAGGCTCTGCCCGGTGCTGATCGCCTGGCCGAGGAAGATGCCGTTGATCCCGCCGGCGCTTGCGCCGGCGATGATGTCAACCAATACGCGCAGCTTGAGCCCGGTCTCGGCCTCGATCTCTTCGAACAGCGCGCGGTAGACGCTTTCGCTGCCGGTGCCGGGGGTGGCGTCGTCGGCGTGGTACGCGCGGCTGGCGCGCGCGAGCCGCCAGATTTCCTTGGTGATGCCGTGCATATAGACCGCAAGGCTGATCCCGCCGTAGCAGACGAGCGCGAGGCGCAGTTCCTTCTCGCGCATCAGGACGCCATCCCGCCGTCACCCCGGGCTTGTCCCGGGGCCCACTGCGCCGCGCCTCCTGCGGCCGAAGAATGCCGACCACGGTGGCCCCCGGGACAAGCCCGGGGTGACGGGGTGGGCGCTCTTTCCGGATCCAACGCGCGGGCGAACATCACAATGGCTCCAGCACCGCCCAGATCGGCAGATGATCCGAGGCGCGGCGTGCGGTGGCGCTGGCGTGGACGCCGCAATCGACCACGCGGAAGCCGCGCGTCATGATCCGGTCGAGCCGCGCGACCGGGCGGCGGGCGTGGAAGCTCGGCCCGGTCGCCACGCTCGGATACTCGCGCGCGAAATCGTGCAGGCAGCCGCCCGCCGCGGTCCATTCGTTGAGATCGCCCATCAGCACCGTCGGCAGGCGGGCCGGACAGGAGTCGACATGCGCCAGGATCGCCTTGGCCTGTCTGCGCCGCCACAGGCCCGACAAATCGAGATGCATGCCGAGCACGCGAATCGTCGCGCCGTTCACCGCGACATCGGCGCGGATCGCGCCGCGCGGCTCGAGCGCGGGGATGTGCAACGCGGCGCATCCCTGCACCTCGGCGCCCTTGCGCACCAATAGGGCATTGCCGTGCCAACCCATGCTCGCGCGGTCATGGCCGATCGGCACCGCGTGCCACGGATAATGGTCCATCAGATGCTGCGGGATGACGCGCGCCTTGGCGCCGAAGCGGCGGTCGGCTTCCTGCAGCGCGATCACGTCGCCGTCGATCTCGCGCAGCACGTCGAGGATGCGGCGCGGGTCGCGCAACCGGTCGAGCCCGACGCCCTTGTGCATATTGTAGCTGACGACCTTGATCACGCGCTTGGGCTACCGCGGAAATTGGAGCTGTCGTCGATCATGGTCCGTCCGAAAAGGATGCGCGTCCGCGCGCTTATACCGGAAGCCGCGGCGGGGCCAGTTGTTCCGCCGCGCGGCGCTTGTGCAAACCGCACGGCGCGGTAAGCCGGCGGCATGTCCGCATCGATCGATCCGTTCCACGCCATCGCGATCAGCCGCGTCGCGCACCGCCTCGCCGCCGAAGGGCGCTCGGTGATCCATATGGAGTTCGGCCAGCCCTCGACCGGCGCGCCCGCCGCGGCGATCGCGACCGCGCATCACGTGCTCGACACCGACGGACTGGGCTATTGGGAAAGCCCGCTGTTGAAGGCGCGGATCGCGCGGCATTATGCCGACAGTTATGGTGTGGCGATCGACCCCGAACAGGTGATCCTGACCTGCGGCGCGTCGCCGGCGTTCGTGCTGGCGCTGTCGTGCCTGTTCGCGCCGGGCGACCGCGTTGCGTTCGCGCGGCCGGGCTATGTCGCCTATCGCAACACGGTGAAGGCGCTGCACCTCGTGCCGGTCGAGATCGGCTGCGGCGTGGCGGAACGCTTTCAGATCACTGCCGCGGCGATCGAACGGCTCGACCCGGCGCCGCACGGGCTGATCCTGGCGAGCCCGGGCAACCCGACCGGCACGATCATCGCGGCGGACGAACTGGCTGCGATCGTAGCGGTGTGCGAGCGGCGCGGGATCCGCATCGTCTCGGACGAAATCTATCACGGGCTCAGTTATGTCGGGCCGGCGCGATCGGTGTTGCAGGACTCGCCCGAGGCGCTGATCGTCAACAGTTTCTCGAAATATTTCAGCATGGCGGGGTGGCGGCTCGGGTGGCTGGTGGTGCCCCCCGACCTGATCGATGCGGCGCGCGCGCGGATGGGCAATCTGTTCCTGACGCCGCCGTCGCTGGCGCAGCATGCCGGCCTCGTCGCGTTCGATTGTCGCGACGAGCTGGAGTGGCATGTCGCGACCTATACCCGCAACCGCGAATTGCTGCTGGCGGCGATGCCGGCGCTCGGGCTGGAGCGGATCGCGCCGCCCGATGGCGCCTTCTACATCTATGCCGATATCGGTCATCTGACCGACGACAGCATGGCGTTCTGCCTGCAGGTGCTGCTCGACACGGGGGTGGCGACCGCGCCGGGCGTGGATTTCGACCCGGTCGACGGCCACCATTTCATGCGCTTCAGCTTCGCCGTGTCGACCGACCGGATCGAGGAGGCGCTGCGCCGGCTGGTGCCGTGGTTCGCCGCGCGTCAGCCCGCCGCGATGTAGGCGTCGATCCGGCGCTCTAGCACGGCGAGCGGCATCGATCCGCTGAGCAGCACGGCATCGTGGAAGCGGCGGATATCGAATTTCGCGCCCATCGCCGCCTTGGCCTTGTCGCGCAGCCGCAGGATGGTGAGCTTGCCGACCATATAGCTGCACGCCTGCCCCGGCGTGGCGGCATAGCGTTCGATTTCCTGCCCGCTGAGCGTGACGGGATCGCCGTCGATCCCGCTGAGCGTCGTCACCGCCTGCTCGCGGCTCCAGCGCTTGGCGTGGATGCCGGTATCGACCACCAGCCGGCCCGAGCGCAGCAAGGCGTCGTGGATATAGCCGAGCTCCCAGGCGGGCTCGTCCTGGTAGAAGCCCATTTCCTGCGCGAGTTGCTCGGCATACAGCGCCCAGCCTTCGATATAGGCGTTGAAGCCGCCGATCTTGCGGATCATCGGCAGCTCGGACTGGCGCTGCAAGGTGAGCTGCAGGTGATGGCCGGGGATGCCTTCGTGGAAGGTGGTGGTCGGCATGTCCCAGAACGGCGCCTCGGCGGTGTCGCGAAGATTGAGCCAGTAGATTCCGGGGCGCGCGCCATCGAGGCTACCTTCGCTGTAATGCGTCGAGGCGCCAGCCTCGGTCGTCACCGGAATGCGGCGGATTTCGAGCGGGGTGCGCGGCAGCGTGCCGAAATAGGCGGGCAAGCGCTTTTGCATGTTCTGCACCAGCGCGTTGAGATCGGTAATCTCCTTGGCCTTGCCGGCATCGGTGTTGGGGTAAAGATATTTCGGGTCGCGGAACAGCGCCTGATAGCGTTCGGAAACGCTCCCCTTGGTGAGGCCGATCTTCTTGAACAGTACGTCGGCGCGCGCGGAGAGGTCGCGCGTGACGTCGAGGCCCATGCGGTGGACTTCGTCGGGGCTGAGGTCGGTGGTGATCGAGGCTTTCAGCGACGCGGCGTAATATGCCTCGCCATCGGGCAGGCGCCAGACGCCGGCATCGTGCGTCGCCTTTGGGCGGAGCTGCCGGAGCAACGCCATCTGGCGGTCGAGCGCGGGGAGGACGCGCTTCTCGTAGACTGCGGTGGCGCGCGCCGACCAGTCGCCGGCAATGTGCTTCTCGGTGGCGCGGCGCGTGAGCGACGCGACCAGGCTCGATTGGTCGGCGGCGGCGTGCAGCACCTTCATCTGCGCCAGCGCGCCGTCGATCGCGAAATCGGGCGGGGTGACGCCGAGCGCGACGTCGTGGCGGACGCGCTCGACTTCCTGATCCATCAGCCGCGCGAACCCGTCGAGCCGGTCGAGATAGGCGTCGCAATCGGCGCGCGTTTCGATCGTGTGCTGGCTGTCGAGGAAATCGGGCACCCAGGAATAGGCGCCGGTGATCTGGCTGAGGATATAGGGGCTGCCGGCGCCTTCCGAGCCGTAGGCGAAGCGGCGATTGGCATCGTCGGTCGTCGCGAGGCCGTACAGCACGGCGTCGTAGTCGATCGCATGCGCCGCGCTCAGCTGGCGCCGGTCGATCGCGGCGAGACGCGCGCGCTGCTGCGTGGTGGTGCGCTTGTGGCGCTGCACCGCATCGAGCGACGCATCGTCGAGCCGCGACTTGGCGGCGGCGCGCGCGGCGCGATCGAGCCCGAGCGAGGTGGTCAGCACCGGGCTGTCGTCGAGCGCGGTCGCGAAGAAATCGGCAAAGGCGGTGGCCAGCGCGCCATCCGCCCCGGTCGCGGCGTATGCGCGACCTGCCAGGCCGGCGATTACGAGAGCGCTGGACGAGTAGCAGAAATGGCGACGGTTGAGCACGGCGGGTTCCTCGCGAGCGACGGTTGAAACACCGTGTGTATCGCCGCGCGGCGGACCTGACGAGGTGCAAGCACGCCTAGCCGCGCCGGCCGTCGCCGAATTTCGGGCGTTCGATGGCGAATTTCTCTGCCTCTTCGTCGGCGCGCCGTTCGGCCGCGGCGTTGACGGACAGCATGATCAATCGAACCCCCGCCGCTTTGTCGATCGCTTGCAGCGTCAGCTTGGGCGGGCGCGCCTCGCGCGGGAGCGTGATCCAGTCGCGCACGTCGGCGGGCGCCCACGCCGGCTTGGCCTGTGTCGCGGCCGAGTGCGACGGCGCGGGATCGCCCGGCCCGACGGCGAGCGCCGGGAAGGTCCGCGCGCCGCGCGCATAGCGCACCACGCCGTTCTTGACGAAGACGAACGCGCACATCGCCTGCGACAGATCGAGATAGCGGCTGGCGGCGGCTTCGAGCGTGACGCCATAAGCGGCGGCGATCGTCGGCAGCTGCGCGATGCCCGGTTTGCCGAGGCTGGCGACGAACGGCGCGAAGACGGGCTTGGGCATCAGCAGGCCGGCGGCGAAGCGATTGGCCTGCATCTCCGTCTTGCGCTGCGGCGTGTCGCGGCGGTTTTCGCCGAGATCGCGCGCGGTGCAATGCCGGTCGTGGCGCTCGCCGAGCAGGAAATGGCCGAGCTGGTGCGCGATCGCGAAGCGGCGGCGTTGCGGCGACAAAGTGGGCGCACACAGGATGGCGCGCGCGGACGCATCGCCATCGACGATCAGCGCGCTGGCCGCGCCTTCGCGCGTAAGGTCGCCGAACGCCACGATGCCGACGCGGCGCGCGATCGGCTCGACCTCGACCGGGACGGGCAGATCGGGATGATGTTCGAAGATCGCGGCGAGGAGCGTCTCCGGCGAGGCGCACGCCGCAAGGTCGCGCAAGAGGGCATCGGTCTGCATCGCGTGGCCGTACCGCAATCGGCCCGGCCACGCGATACGCGTCAGATCCGCGCGCGCACCCCGAAGAAGAAGGCGCGGCCGGTCGATTCGTAGAAAGCCGGCACGTTGCTGTAGGTCGAGTAACGCCGCGTCGCCGAATCGAGCAGGTTCGACCCCTGCGCATAGACGGTCAGCTGCGGCAGAATGTCGTACGAGATGCTCGCCGCCAGCTCGTGATACGGATCCTGCTTGATCGCGAGGCTGTCGATATAGCTGTATTGCGACGACACGAAGCTCGACTGATATTGGTACGACACCGAGGCGTTGAGCCCGTGCTTCTCGTAGAACAATTTGGCGTTCGCCGAGAACGGCACCGCGTCGGCCAGATCGGTCGTCGGCCGCCCGGCACGCGTGGCGCGCGAGTGGTTGTAGGTCGCGTTCGCCTGAATGCCGAAGCCGTTGTCGAGGAAATACTGGCCGCCGACTTCGATGCCGTAGACCTTCGCGCTGTCGCCGTTGACATAGGTCAGCTCGGTGAAGTCGAAGCTCGCCGGCGCTCCGGCGATCTGGTTGGTCGGCACCAGCGTGAACTGCACCGACTGCGTCGTGACGAAATTGGTGATGTGCTTGTAGAACGCCGCGGCGGTCAGCGCGAGGCGGCGGCTCGGATAATATTCGAGCGAAATGTCGGCCTGGTCGGCCGAGACCGGCTTGAGGTTGGGGTTGCCCGCGTCGGTGATGACCGGCGTGTTCGACTGGGCGGCGGAATAATCCTTGGCCGAGGACAATTGCCCGAAGGTCGGGCGAGAGATCGCCTGCGACGCCGCGAGCCGGACGCGCAGGCCGTCCGCCAGATCATAGGCGAAGTTCGCCGAGGGCAGCAGGCGGGTATAATCGCCGCCGCCGGTGATCGGCTCTATCGGGTTGAACACGACGTTCGCCGTGCCCGCGCCGATCACCTGATAGCTGCGGACGGTCGCGCCGTAGCCGAGCGAATTGACCGAGGTGTTGACGAAGCGGAAGCCGACATCGCCGCGCCAGCGCTTGCCCTCGAGGTTCATCTGGAAATAGGCGTTCCAGGTCCGCTCCTTGATCAGATAGGAAGCGAGCTTGTCGGGCACGATCTGCTGCGTGGCATAGCCGGTGGGGTAGGGCAGGCCGGTCGCCGGGTTGAGCACGTTCGGGTTGTTCTCGGCCTTCACCAGCGAGGCGAGATAGGTGTTGATGTCGAATGCCGGGATGCTGCGCGGGAAATTGCCCGACAGGCCAGGGAGGATGTTGGTGATCTGCGGCGCCTGCACCACGTTCGCCCCGATATCGGCGAAGGTGAAGGGATAGCCGGCGAAATTCTCGGCGGTCGTATATTGGTTGTCGATCACCTCGACATCTTTCCTGCGGTCGGAGAATGCCCCGCCGAACGCGAACGACTTCAACAGGCCGTTATTCACCTCGTAGAGCAGATCGAGCTTGGCGCTCTTGCTCGTGTCCGAGATGTTCTGCCCCTGGATGCCGATATAATGCGCGCGCAGATCGCCATTGCCGGCATCGGAGAGCTGGCGGTTGGTGATCGTGCCGTCGGCATTGGGAATGGTCAGGACGAGATCGGGCAAGCCGCCGTCGCGCGTCGTGACGACCGCCTTCGACCCCGGAATGCCCGCCACGACGAAGCGGTCCTGGCCGCCGGTATCGTTGGTCGCCTTGCCGTAGGATACGTCCATCGCGACCTTGAGCGCGTCGAGCGGCTTCCAGTCGATATGCCCGCCGAGCTGATAGGTGATCGAATTGCGCGGCTCGTCGGTCGACAGGATGTCGATCGTCGCGTCGTTGACCGTGTAATTGGTGACGACCTTGTTCTTGTCGACCTGGACGTTGTTGAGGTCCCACCGCACGTTGCCATTGTCGTCGAGCGGGGTCAGGCCGACCGAGACGCGATGGTTGTGCTCGGTGTCGGTATAATTGCTGTAGATGCCGTCGAGGCGGAGTTCGAAGCGGTCGGACGGCTTCCACTGGTACGCGGTCGACCCGCCCCAGCGCTCGCGCTCGCCCAGCACATAGCCGACGCTGTAGAAATAGGGGACGATGACCCCCCCTCTCGCCACCTGCTCGATGCCACGTGCGCCATTCACGTTCGTGATGTCGAACGTGTCGGTGCTCGAATATTCGCCGAGATTGTCGGTGCGGAACTTGTACTTGCTGTACGTGCCCGAAATGAGGAAGCCCATCGTGTCGTTGGCGAAGGTCGTGCTGACCACGCCCGACGCCTTGATGCCACCCTTTCCGGCGAACTGGTTATACTGGCCTTCGAGCGAGCCGGCGGCATGGAAACCCTTGTGATCGAACGGGCGTGCGGTGCGCAGGTCGATGATGCCGCCGATGCTGCCCTCGAGCTGCGTCGCTTGCGCGGCCTTCTGGATTTCGGCGCCGGAAATGACTTCGGACGGCAGCACGTCGAACGCGAACGAGCGGTCGGGGCCATCGGTCGGCAGGATGCGGCCGTTGAGCGTGGTCAGCGCGAAATCCTCGCCGAGCCCGCGCACCGTGACGCTGCGGCCCTCGCCGCGACCGTCGCGGCCGACCGTCACGCCCGGGATGTTCGACAGCGCTTCAGCGACGTTGCGGTTGGGGAATTTGCCGAGCTCTTCGGCCGAGATCGCATCGACGATGGTCGATGCGTCGCGCTTGGTGTCGATCGAGCGCAACAGGCTGCCGCGCACGCCGCGCACGATGATGTCGTTGCCGGTATCCTCGGTCGGTTCGCTGCTCTGGCCGGGGCCGGACTGGATCGTCGAACCGAGATCGGGCTGTTCGGTCGGCGACACTGCCGTCTGGGCGATGGCCTGCGTCCCCGCGATCAAGGCGCTGAGGCTGACGCCTGCGCCTACGAGATTTCGCCAGCGTTTCCGATCGACCATGGTACGTCCCTCCTTGAAAGCTCACTCGGCAGCCACTTTAGGCTTGACGAGCGCTTTGTTGCGCTTTGCTACCCCGCACGGGTTTTAAATGTCAAACGCTTTAAAACGAAACTGCAGCGTGTGACATTCTTGCCTGTTCGCGTTGCGGTAAGAAGCCTCGCGCCGTGGGCGAGCGGCGCTGAATGATCGACCGAAAAGCCCGAAGCGGCGCATTTGCCGGCCCAGGCAAGCGCTGCAATTTTGGGCGCGATTTGGTTTCGCTTCGCTTCGTTTGATTGCAAGCGTCGGTTTTTGTGATAGCTCGACGGTACAGCGCCGCGTCGAGCGGCGGATGCGGGGAGTGATGCCATGCCGACGCCGTCGATCGATCGTGGGAAGACGGCGCGCGCCATGCTGCGCACCTTCGTCCTGGCGACCGCGGCCGCCCTTCCGCTGGCCGCACACGCGCAAGCCGATCCGTTGGCGCCGTCGGGGCGGTTTTCGGTCTATCGCACGACGGCCGCGCAGACGCCGCCAATGGGGTGGAATCCGTGGAACGCCTTCCGCACCGACGTCGACGAAGCCAAGGTCCGCGCCGTCGCCAAAGCGATGGTCGATACCGGGCTCGCGCGCCGCGGCTATCGCTTCGTCAATATCGACGATGGCTGGGCGTTGCGGCGTCTGCCCGACGGGCGGATCAGGATCCGCGACAGCATGTTCCCCTCCACCGCCCGCGCGGGCGGCGTCACCGGCACGTTCCGGCCGTTCACCGATTATATTCACGGGCTCGGGCTCAAGGCGGGGCTCTATAGCGATATCGGGCGCAACACCTGCGCGCAGCGCTGGGATGCGGAGAGCCCGAACCTGCCGGTCGGCACCGTCGCCGAGCGGCAGGTCGGCAGCTACGGCCATGCGGTGCAGGACATCCGCACGATGTTCGCCGACTGGCACTTCGACTATGTCAAGATCGATGCATGCGGCGTCGCCGATTACACGCCCGATGTCGCACCGGTGACGTCGGGCGCCTATCAGGTGTTCGCGCCGATGATCGTGCGCGGCAACATCCCCGCGTCGGACCCCCGCGGCGTCGAGGATCTGTATGCCGTGCTGGGCGATGCGGTGCGCCAGTGGGGCGGCGACGACGCGACCCTCTCGATCTGCGCATGGGGCGAGGCGCTGTCGCCACTATGGGGCAAGGCGCGCGGCAATCTGTGACGCACCAGTCCCGATATCGAATTCACCTGGAAGAGCCTGCTCGGCAATATCGACAGCGTCGTCGACGGTGCGCTGTACGCCGGACCGGGGCATTGGAACGACCCCGACATGCTCGCGATCGGCCACGGCGATTTCGACGCGGCGCATTTGACCGAGGCGCGGTCGCATTTCACAATGTGGGCGATCATGGCCTCGCCGCTGCTGCTCGGTTACGACCTGCGCCAGCCTGCACCGGCGCTGATCGACATCGTCGGCAATGCCGAGGCGATCGCGATCGACCAGGATGCGGCGGGCAATCAGGGCGTGCCGTATCGCAGCGGCGAGGCGATGGTCGTGGTGCGCACGCTCGCCGGCAACGGCGCACGCGCGGTCGCCTTCTTCAACCGCGGCACCGCGCCGGTCGACGCGAGCGTCTCCTGGGCGCAACTCGGACTGGCGCGCGGGAGCAAGGCGCGCGTGCGCGACGTGTGGGCGCGGCGCGACTGGGACGCGGCGGACACGATCAGCGTGAAGCTGCCCGCGCATGGCGCGGTCCTGCTCCGCCTGAACGGGACGCCGGCCGACCCGAACGCGACCTTCCTCGCCGAAACGCCCGCGCGCGTGAACGTCGCCGTCGACGGCCTCGACCAGGCGACGGCGTTGCCGATGGGGCAGTTCCCGGTGCGGATCGGCACCGCGCCCGACGGCACGCCGCTGCCCGGGGCAAAGGGCATCGGCGCGTTCGCCAATTCGCGGCTGGAAGTCCGCGCAGATGGCAAGTTCCGGCGCTTCGCGGCTGCGCCCGTCGTGCTGAGCGGGGCCCTGCCGGTCCGCTTCCGCGTCTACGCCGATCGCAAGCTGGTGAAGGAGATCGTCGCGGCGCCGACGCGCGCTGCGGGGGCGATCGACGTCGACGTCACCTCCGCCAAAATCGTCGAACTGGTGGCGGTCGCACCGAGCGGGACGGCGCGCCCGCCGATGATCGCATGGGGCGATGCGCGTTTGCTGCGCTGATCGTGCGGCACATAACGAAACATAAGTTTGATTGATGCTAAGGGGTGGCGCTGATACCGCCACCAGATGCGGCCAAAGGAATGACGCGATGATCCGGGACACCAGTGAGCGACGGCTGCGGATCAGCACGCTCGTGCGCGAGCGTGGCAGCGTTCAGGTCGCACCGCTTGCCGAAAGCTTCGGCGTGTCGATGCAGACGATCCGCAAGGATCTGCGCTTCCTCGCGACGCGCGGGGTGATGGAGCGGTCCTATGGCGGCGGGATCAGCGCCGACGCGGTCAACGTCACCGCCGAGCCGCCGGTCGAGGTAAAGCGCTCGAGCCATGCCGACGAGAAGATGCGGATCGGCAAGCTGGCCGCGGCGATGGTCTCGCCGGGCGAATCGATCGTGCTCGATTCGGGCACGACGACGCTGCAGATCGCGCGCTTCCTGCCCGATGATGAGGACATCACCGTCCTCACCAACGATCTCGACATCCTGTCGGTGCTGGCCGCCAAGGAGCGGCTCAACATCGTCATGCTCGGCGGGATGCTGCGGCGAAAGAACCGCGCTTTCTATGGTGCGCAGACGGTGGCGGCGCTGGAGAATTTGCGCGTCGACAAATTGTTTCTTGGCGTCGACGGGTTCGACATCGCATGCGGCATCACCACGCATTACGAGCCCGAGGCGATGCTCAACCGCAAGATGGTGGAAGCGGCGCGCGAGGTGATCGCGGTGACCGATGCGTCGAAATTCGGGCGCGTCTGCCTGCACCGGATCGTGACGGTGGAGAATATCCACCACCTTGTCACCGATGCCGCGCTGCCGGCGGAGATTCGGTCGGCCTCGCAGCGGCTGGGATTTCAGATTCAGGAGGCGTGAAGCGACGTTTATGACCGCGGCGCAAGCGGTTACTTTGCAAGAGCTGCCGTGGTGCGTAGCGCGGGCGGACAGCAATACGGGTCGAATCCGTTAGGCTCGATCATCTCGCCATGCTAACATGCATTAACGCGTTTCCTGATGCGGCTGCTAGATTCGGGGTAATCGAAATCCACCGGGTATGGCTTTCGCTCCGCGAGCCTCCGGCCTCCGAAGGCTTCGGCCATGGAATTTTTTACGCCCCTACCGCACGAAACCGCGGCCAGCAGCCTCGGCATGGCATTGGTCGTTTCATCCGCCACGCCGCTGTTGCTGCTCGACGCCGATCTGGTGGTGAAGGCCGCCAGCAGTTCCTTCTGCCGGGCCTTTGCGATCGACCCTGCATCGGTCGTGGGTTCGGGATTGCCGAAGCTTGGGCAAGGCGAGTGGGGCGTGCCCCAGCTTCGCTCGCTGCTTCGCGCGACCGCTGCCGGCGACGCCGCGATCGAGGCGTACGAACTGTCGTTGGTCCGGCTCGGTCAGCCGACGCGGACCCTGATCCTGAACGCGCACCGCGTCGATTATTTCGGATCGGATGCGGTGCGGATCGCGCTCGCCATTCTCGATGTCACCGACATGCGTCTGGCAGAGAAACTGAAGGACGATGTGGTTCGTGAGAAGAACGTCCTTTTGCAGGAACTGCAGCACCGCGTCGCCAATAGCCTGCAGATCATCGCGAGCGTGCTCATGCAAAGCGCGCGCAAGGTGCAGTCCGACGAGGCGCGCAACCATCTCCACGATGCGCATCACCGCGTGATGTCGATCGCGACCTTGCAGCGCCATCTGGCGACCACTCAATCCGGCACAGTGAAATTGCGGCCGTATCTGGGCGATCTGTGCGACAGCATCGGCGCGTCGATGATCTACGACCAGGATCTGCTGATGCTCAAGACGATCGTCGATCTGAGCGTGACGAGTTCCGACATATCGGTCAGTCTGGGTCTCATCGTGACCGAGCTGGTGATCAACGCCCTGAAACACGCTTTCCCCGACCGGAGGCAGGCGGGGACGATTACGGTGGAATATTGGTCGCGGCCGACCGGATGGAGGCTGACGGTCGAGGACGATGGGATCGGGATGCCCGAGCATGACGTAGCGCGGAAGCCGGGCCTCGGCACCGGGATCGTCGATGCGCTGTCCAAGCAGCTCGACGCCATCGTGACCGTCACCGCGACCCACCCCGGCACGCGAGTTGCCATCACGCATCATTGAGGCAAGTGCCGGCGCGTCACCCCCTCAAGTGGAAGAACCGCCGCGCGTTGGTGTAGTAGATCTTGTCGATCACGCTGCGCGGTAAGGCGAGCCCCGGCGCATCCGCCTTGATCGCGGCGACCGGTTGCGACAGCGGAGTCGCCAGATAGCGCCAGTCCGAGCGCCAGGCGTCGTCCGCTTCCTTCTTGAAATTGCCCGTCGTCGGCGGGTTCTGCGCGCGGGCTTTGGGGTCGAGCGGGCTGTCGGTCAGATCGGTGCCGTACATCAGCCGGTCCTGATATTTGAGGAAGAAGCCGCGCACCTTGGCGTGGTTGGCGTTGGACTGGACCTGCACCTGCGTCATCCGCGCGGCGAGATCGACCACGGCATTGGGGTAGCGATCGAGGAAGCGCGCGAGCTCGTCGACGCTCCATTCGAGGCTCGCCATGTGCGCGCCGTCAAAGGCGAGCTTGGGGTGGCGCGCCACGAACCGGTCGCGCGCCGCCATCAGCCGCTCGTAGCTCGGCTCCTCGGGGTGCTTGAACATGTAATATTCGGGATGCTCGCTGAAATAGCTGCGGTCATTGTCGGTCGTCATCTGGTCGAGCGGCAGCCAGCAATTCTTGGGCTCGCCCTGATGCGCGATCAGCGGTACGCCGCGCGCCTGGATGTGCGCCATCACCGGATCGAAGCGCGGATCGTCGAGGAAGACGCGCTTGCCCGCCGAATCCTTGGCGATCATGCCGATATTCTTCCACACCTTCACCGCCACCGCGCCGTGCGCGAAGCCGGCATCGACGGCGCGAGTCGCTTGCGCAGTCCAGCCTTTGGCGCCGAAACCCCGCATCGAGAAAGTCGTGGCGAAGTGGAAATGCCTCGGGTCGGCGGCGTGCATCTTGTACGCGATCGCGGCTTGCTGCGCGAGCGGCGGGAAGTCCGGATAGTCGACGTTGATCGACAGCAGTTCGAACCCGTCCTTGCGCGCGATCTCGGGAAAGTCGGTGCTGTCGCGATTGGCGTGGACGTGCGCGTCGAGCTTCGCCACCTTGGCAAAATCGGCTTCGGTATAGGTGGGGGGGGTCGAAGTCGGAGCGGGGGCCGCGCCGATCAGCGCAAGCGTCGCGGTCGCCGCGAACAGAGCCGGAATTTTGCGCATCATTCTCTCCAAAGGAAACGTAACGAAATTGATCTTATGTTGCGTTTTGGTTTGCGCAAGCGATAACGATCGGGCACATCGTGTGCCAGGCCGCTCTTTGTCGCACGAAGCGGTCGCGTTTGCGGGAGGCTGAACTGCCGAATTTCATCATCTCGCGTCGGCGCCTGATCGCCCGGCTGTCGGGCACCGCCGCCGCCCTGATCGTCGCGCCGCCGGTCGTCGCGCGGGTCGCCGCCAAGAGCGCGACGGCCGTGCGCCTGACCGACGGCATCCTCACGCTCGACTTCGATTCCGGCCTGCATTCACGCGTCTCGCGCGGCGAGACGGCGCTGACGGCGATGGAGCCGGGCGAGGCGATCCGGGTCGGCGACCAGGTGGTCGATCGCTTCCTGCTGCTCGATCAGACGCACGAGACGGTTGCGGGCGTACATGGCGCGGGGCGAGTCCATCATCTGCGCGGCACCAGCGGCGGGCGGATCGAGAAGCGCGTGTCGGTGACCTTCCTCGATCGCTACCCCGGCCTCGCTCTGCTCGACATTCGCTATCGCAACACCGGCACTGCCCCGCTGGCCGTCACGGGCTGGCAGGCGGCGACGCACGATCTGCTGGCGCATCCCGACGGCGCGTGGAGTTTTTCGGGCGCCTCCTATCCCGACCGGCGCGACTGGGTGCAGCGCGTCGTGCCGGGCTTCGGCCAGCGTAACTTCATGGGAATGAACGCCTCGGATTATGGCGGCGGCACGCCCGTCGCGGTGGTGTGGCGGCGCGATGCCGGGCTGGCCGTCGGGCATATCGACACCGTGCCGCGGCTCGTGTCGCTGCCGGTGGCGGGCCAACCGACCGGCACGCGCATCGCGATTGCGGGCGACCAGCCCACGATGCTCGCGCCGGGCGGGGCGCTCGATCTGCCGCCGGTGTTCCTGATGGTGCATCAGGGCGATCATTTCCGGCCGCTCGACGCGTATCGCCGCATCATGGCCGGACGTGGCCTGGCCGCGCCCGCCATCCCCGAGCCGAGCTATGCGCCGGTGTGGTGCGCCTGGGGCTATGGCCGCGACTTCACCACCGGCGAAGTGCTCACCGCGATGGGCAAGGCCAAAGAGATCGGGCTCGAATGGGCGGTGCTCGACGATGGCTGGCAGACGTCGGAGGGCGACTGGAAGCTCAACCGCAAGAAATTCCCGCGCGGCGATGCCGACATGAAGGCGTTCGCCGACCAGATCAAGGCCGGCGGGATGCGTCCGCGGTTATGGCTCGCACCGCTCGCCGCCGATCCGGGGACCGACCTGTTGCGCGATCATTCCGATATGCTGCTGCTCGACGAGAACGGCGCGGCGCAGAACGTCAGCTTCTGGGATGCGTTCACTTTGTGCCCGGCCTACCCGCCGGTGGTCGACTATTTCCGCGGGCAAATCCGCCGCATTCTCGGTGACTGGGGTTTCGAGGGGCTCAAGCTCGACGGCCAGCATCTCAACGGCGTCGCGCCGTGCTACAATCCGGCGCACAACCATGCGCGCCCGGAGGAATCCTACGAGAAATTGCAGGACTTCTGGAAGGCACTCTATCAGGAGGCGATGTCGATCAACCCGAATGCGGTGATCGAAATCTGTCCGTGCGGCGATTCCTTCGCGTTCCACAACATCGCCGGCATGAACCACACGCCGGCGTCCGACCCGACCTCGTCGTGGCAGATCCGGCTGAAGGGCAAGACCTTCAAGGCGATGATGGGCCCGTCCGCGCCGTTTGCCGGCGATCATGTCGAGCTCAGCGACCGGCACGATGACTTCGCGACGCATTACGGGATCGGCGCGATCGTCTCGACCAAATTCACCTGGCCGCACGACCCGGTCAACACCACCGATCCGCTGCCGCCCGGCGGCATCGCGCTGACGCCCGAGCGGGAGGTGCTGTGGCGCAAGTGGATCGCTTTGTACCGTGCCAACATGCTGCCCAAGGGCGAATATCTCGGCGGGCTGTACGATATCGGCTTCGACCGGCCGGAGGGGCACGCGATCCGCGCCGGCGGGCAGATGCATTATGCCTTCTACGCCGACAGCTGGGCGGGCTCCGTTACCCTGCGCGGGCTTCCGCCGGGGCGCCATCGCCTGACCGACAGCTTCACCGGCCAGTCGCTCGGCACCGTCACCGGGCCTGTCGCCACGATCCCGGCGCGCTTCGAGCATTTCCTCGTCCTTGCCGCAACACCCGTTCAGGAAAAGACCGCCGCATGAGCGCAAGCACGACACCCAATGGCCGGGCATGGCTGCTGAACGCTTTGGCGACGGTCGTCCTGTGGGGGATCTGGGGCGCGTTTTCGGGCCTGTCCCCGCAGCACGGCTTCCCCGAGACTTTGGTCTATTGCGTGTGGGCGCTGACGATGATCCCGCCCGCTTTGATCGTGCTCGCGCAGGCCAAGTGGAAGCTCGACACCAACCCGCGCGCGATCGCTTACGGCCTTGCGGTCGGGCTGCTCGGCGCGGGCGGGCAGATGGTGCTGTTTTACGCGGTCACGCGCGGACCGGCCTATCTCATCTTCCCGGTCATCTCGCTGTCGCCGGTGGTGACGATCGCTTTGTCCTTCCTCTTCATGGGGGAACGCACCGGGCGGCTCGGCGCGTTCGGGATCGTGCTGGCGTTGCTCGCTCTCCCGACCTTCGACTTCGCGCCGGGCGGAGACGCGGCGGGCGGGAGCTGGCTGTGGATGGCGCTGATCGTCATGGCCTGCTGGGGGCTGCAGGCCTATTTCATGAAGTCCGCCAACCACATCATGTCGGGCGAGAGCATCTTCTTCTACATGACGGTGACCGGGCTCGCTTTGGTGCCGGTGGCGCTGGCGCTGACCGATTTCAGCCGGCCGATCAATTACGGACTCGACGGCCCGTGGCTGGCGGCCGGAATCCAGGTGCTCAACGCGATCGGCGCGCTGACCCTGGTGTTCGCGTTCCGCTACGGCAAGGCGATCATCGTCGCGCCACTGACCAATGCCGGCGCGCCGCTCGCCACCGCGATCATCTCGCTGGTTGCGCTCGGCGTGATGCCGGGGTCGATCAAACTGGTCGGGATCGGCCTCGCGCTAGCCGCCTCGCTGATGCTCGCCTTCGAGCCCGATGCCGTCGACGAGGAAGACGTCACGGCCGACGCACTGGCGGCAGAATAGATTTCGTTTTGCTTCGCTTCGTTGCGAAACATCAATTGCTCCGCTAGAGAGCCGCGAAAGGAGATATCGATGGAGCTGATTCGAAACATCGTCGCGCGGCACAAGCAGGGTGAGAAGATCGGTGTGACCTCGGTCTGCTCGGCGCATCCGCTGGTGATCGAGGCGACCTTCGCGCACGCGCTGCGCCATGCGGCGCCGGTCGTGCTGATCGAGGCGACCTCGAACCAGGTGAACCAGGACGGGGGCTATACCGGCATGGTCCCCGCCGATTTCCGTGCGTTCGTCGAGGGGATCGCGCACCGCCTCGGCTTCCCGCTCGCGCGGCTCGCGCTCGGCGGCGACCATCTCGGGCCCAATGCCTGGACGAATCTTCCGGCCGAAGCCGCGATGGCCAAGGCCGAGATCATGGTCGCCGATTATGTCCGCGCGGGCTTCACCAAGATCCACCTCGATTGCTCGATGTCGTGCGTCGACGATCCCACGCCACTGCCCGAACAGCGGATCGCCGAGCGCGCCTCGCGCCTGTGTCGCGCGGCCGAGAATGCCTATGCCGGCGACCCGGCCGACGCGCCGGTCTATGTGATCGGCACCGAAGTCCCCGTGCCCGGCGGGGCAGCGGAAGACCTCGAGACGCTCGCGCTGACCACGCCCGAGGCGGCGCTGGCGACGCTCGACATGCACCGCGCATTGTTCGCCGAAAGCGGGCTGGCGAGCGCATGGGACCGCGTGATTGCCACCGTCGTCCAGCCGGGCGTCGAGTTCGACCATATGAAGGTGGTCGATTACGACCCGCACGCCGCGGTCGCGCTCAGCGCGGCGATCGTGCCGGTCGAGCATGTCGTGTTCGAAGCGCACTCGACCGATTATCAGACGACCACGGCGCTCGCGGCCTTGGTGCGGGATCATTTCGCGATTCTCAAGGTCGGCCCCGGCGTGACCTTCGCGCTGCGTGAAGCGCTGTGGGCGCTCGACGCGATCGAGCGCGAGACGGTCGCGCCGGCCAACCGCGCCAACCTCCGCGACGTCGCCATCGCGCGGATGCGGGCCGAGCCCGATAACTGGCGCAAATATTATCACGAGACCGGCGCCGCGCTCGATCTCCAGCTGCAATACAGCCTGAGCGACCGCATCCGCTATTACTGGCCGGACGCGGAGATTGTCGTCGCGCAGGCGAAGCTGTTCGACAATTTGCGCGCGCACATGCCGCCGCTGCCGCTGCTCAGCCAGTATCTGCCCGTCGCTTATGCCGCCGTGCGCGCCGGCACCGCGACGCTCGATCCCGTCGATCTGGTCGTCGCGCAGATCGGCGCGACGCTCGATGCCTATCATGGAGCCTGCAATCCCGATGCCTGAGACCCTCATTGCGCCCCAGCGGACCGCCAGCGACGAGAGCTGGACGCGGCGTGAAATCCTGCAGCAGCCGGCAACCTTGCGCGCCACCCAGGCCGTGCTCGAAGCGACGCGCGGCGAGATCGATGCCTTTCTCGCGCCGCTGCTCGCCAAGCCAGACCTGCGCATCATGCTGTGCGGCGCGGGCACGTCGGCGTTCATCGGCGAATGCCTCGCGCCGTGGCTGACCGCGACGCTCGGCCGGCCGGTCGAGGCCGTGGCGACCACCGATATCGTCGGCGCGCCGGACCTCTATCTCGATGCGAAGCGCCCGACCCTGATGGTGTCGTTCGGCCGTTCGGGCAACAGCCCCGAAAGCATCGCCGCGGTCGATCTGGCGGATGCGCGGCTGTCGGTCCGGCACCTCGTCATCACCTGCAATGCCGAGGGCGAACTTGCGCGCAAGGCGGGTCCGAGCGGCCATGTCGTGTTGTTGCCCGAGGAAACGCACGACCGCGCCTTCGCGATGACGTCGAGCTTCAGCGCGATGATGCTCGCCGCGCTCGCGATCTTCACTGGCGTCGATGCGATGCACGACCGAGTCGATGCCATCGCCGATGCGGTGGCCGCATCGATCGCCCGGTCGGATGGCGAAGCGGCGGCGCTCGCCGCGCGCGATTTCGACCGCGTCGTCTATCTGGGCAGCGGCGTTTTCCAGGGGCTTGCGCGCGAGGCTGCGCTGAAACTGCTCGAACTGACCGACGGTGCGATCCCGACGGCGTTCGATTCCGCGCTCGGCTTCCGCCACGGCCCCAAGACGATCGTCACCGCGCGGACGCTGGTGGTGGTGTTCGTGTCGAACGATCCGCTGACCCGGCTCTACGACCTCGACATCATCGAGGAATTGCGCGCCGACGGGCGCAGCGCCGCGGTGCTGCCGATCGTAGCGCGCGAGGGCACGCGCGACGCGTTGCTGGTGGAAGGCGCGACCGAGTTGGTCGATGCGGACTTGTTGTTCCCCTATGTCGTCCCCGCGCAGCTCTTCGGGCTGCACTGCTCGCTGCGGCTCGGGCGCACGCCCGACCAGCCCAATGCCAGCGGCACCGTCAACCGCGTGGTGCAGGGCGTGCGCATCCACACGCCCGCCGCATGACGCTATTCCTCGGCGTCGATGGCGGCGGCACCAAGACCGAATTCGTCTGCGCCGATGCAAGCGGGCAGGTCGTGGCGCGGGCACTGACCGGCACGACCTACCATCTGCAAGTCGGGCTCGACGAAGCTGTCGCGCGCATCGCCGAGGGCGTCGGTGCGGTGTGCGGCCAGCTCGGCGTGTCGCCGGCCGACCTGCGCTACGCCTTTTTCGGCCTGCCGGCTTATGGCGAGGATGCCGCGGTCGATCCGCTGCTCAACGCGGCATGCGGCCGGATCCTCGGGCATGACCGTTATGCCTGCGACAATGACATGGTGTGTGGCTGGGCGGGGTCGCTCGGATGCGCCGACGGGATCAACCTCGTCGCGGGCACCGGGTCGATCGGCTATGGCGAGCGGCAAGGGCGTAAGGCGCGCGTCGGCGGGTGGGGCGAAATCTTCAGCGACGAAGGCTCGGCCTATTGGATCGCGATTCAGGGGCTCAACGCCTTTACCCGGATGAGCGACGGGCGCCTGCCCGTTGGGCCGCTGCACCAGGCGTTCGTCGCTGCGCTCGGCCTTGCCAGCGATCTCGACATTTGCGCGCGGGTGATGGGCGAGAACGGCATGACGCGCGACGAGATCGCCGCGCTCGCGCCGATCGTCGCGCAGGCGGCGGGGGAGGGGGATGCCCAGGCCACCGCGATCCTCGACCGCGCGGGCGTGGAACTTGGGCGGATGGCGCAGGCGTTGCGCTCGCAATTGGGGTTTGCGGAAAGCGAAACGGTGTTGCTGTCCTGGTCCGGCGGCGTCCTGACCAACCAGGAAGCGGTGCGCGCTTCGCTGTTGCGCGCGTTGCAAGGAGCGCCTTACGAAGTGATCGCGCCGCGCCACGAGCCGGGGGTGGGTGCTGCCCTCTACGCCGCCTTGCTGGAGCGTTCGCGCGCTAGCTGAGGGGAACCAGGGTGGTTTCTCCGCCCTGCTGCAGCGTGGCGAGCTTGCTGAAATCGCGGATGCGCGGATAATCGGTGGTGACCGGGTGGGTGTGGGTCGCGGTGATCACGACGACCGCCGCGCCCGCCGCTTGGCCCGCCTCGATCCCGGCGGGCGCGTCCTCGAAGACGAGGCATCGCGTCACGTCCTTGCCCAGATGCCCCGCCGCCGCGATGTAGCAATCGGGCGCCGGCTTGCCGCGCGCGATGTCCTCGGCGGTGATGAACAGAGGCGGCGCGACCAGGCCCGCCGCCTTCAGCCGCGCCTCGGCGAGCGCGCGGGTGGCCGACGTGACGATCGCCCAGCCGTGATGCGGCAGCCCCGCGACGAATGCCGCCGCGCCGTCGATCGCGCGGACGCCCTCCAGGTCGGCCATTTCCTCGCGCGCGATCCACGCCGCTTCCTCGACCGGATCGACCCCAGGAAGGGCGAGCCGCGTGATCGTCTCGAGCGTCTGCACGCCGTGGATGGTCGGCAACAGCGCGACCGGATCGAGATCGAACCGCCGGAACCAGCGCGACCAGACGCGCTCGGCGGATTCGATCGAGGTCAGCAGCGTGCCGTCCATGTCGAACAGACAGGCTTGGAAGGAGCGGCCGGCATACGGCGCGGTGTCGGGCAAAGGCTGATGGGGCATGGCACCGCGTTCGAGCAAATCGCGGCGCAATTCAATGGCGCATCGCACGCGCGGGAGATCGCGGGCCCGAAAGCCCGCGCCGCAGCGCATAGACCCCGAGCAGTGCGGCGGCGAACCCCGCTGCCGCGCCAACGCCCAGCGCCCAGCGCGGCCCGAATTGATGCGCCACCCAGCCGACGATCGGCGCGCCGATCGGCGTGCCGCCGAGCGCGATGCTGACGCGCAGCGCCATCACGCGCCCGCGCATCGCGGGTTCGGTGGAAAGCTGCATCAGGCTGTTGGTGGTGTTGGTGAGCGTCAGCGCGGCGACGCCGATGATGACGAGCGCGACGGCGAACGACCAATAGCCGGGGGCGAACGCCGCAAAGGTGCAGCCGAGCCCGAACACGCCGGCGCCGATGATCAGCAGGCCGAACCGTGGTCTGTCGCGGCCGGCGCTGAGCAGCGCGCCCGCCATCGTCCCGATCGCCATGATCGACGACAGCAGGCCGTAGCCGCGCGCATCGGCGTGGAAGATGCCGACCGCCATGGTCGAAATGAAGATCGGGAAATTCAGTCCGAACGTGCCGACCAGGAACAGCATGGCGAGCATCGCCACCAGATCGGGGCGTCGCCACGCGTAGCGCAGCCCTTCGAAGAAGCTGCCTTTGGCGCGAACCGCGCGGGCATTGGGGCGCAGATCGGCGGTGCGCAGAAATGCGAGCGAGACGAGCACCGCGACGAACGAGACGCCGTTGATCAGGAACGCCCAGCCGGTCCCGATCGCCGCGATGCGCGGCATTGAACGATGTCGAGTTGAGCGCCACCGCATTGTGCAGGTCGCCATCGCCGACCAGTTCCGCGACGAAGGTCTGCCGCACCGGCGCATCGAACGCCGCCGCGCTGCCGAACAGGAAGGCGAAGATGTAGACGTGCCACAAAGCGACTGCGCCGGTGACGGTCAGCACGCCCAGCGCCAGCGACAGGGCGCCCATCGTCGCCTGGGTCGCGACCAGCAGCTTGCGCTGGTTGAAATGGTCGGCGGCGGAGCCGGTCCATGGCAGCAGCAGGAGCTGCGGCGCGAACTGCAACGCCATCACCAGCCCGAGCGCGGAGGCGTCGTGATGCGTGAGCTGGGTGTAGACCAGCCAGTCCTGCGCAGTCCGCTGCACCCAGGTGCCGACATTGGAGACGAAGGCGCCGCCCGCCCATACGCGATAATTGAACCCGCGCAACGAGCGGAAGGCGCCCCTCATGGACGCGCTGGCGGGGTTCCGCCGTGGAACCGGCCGAAATGCCGCGCCGAAAACAGCGCGATGAGGAATGCGCCGACGCCGCATGCCAGCACGTCGAGTGAGTTGCGGACGTGAAAATCCCCGACGCGAAAGACGAGAAGATAGCCGAGGACGATATTGCAGAAGCCCCACAGCACGTTGACCGTCGAGGACGAGAGCCCTTCGCCGGGCGGCGAGGCGAACGGGCTCTGGAACGGCTTGCCCATGACACCGCTGACGACATGCGGAACCGCATTCGCCAGGAACGCGCCGCCGAAGAGATAGGACAGGAGCGGGAACCACGTCATGCGCCGCGCGCCGTGTCGGGGAGGAGGTCGATGATCGCTTGCGACGTCCCGGTCTCGCCGAGGCGCGGGAAAACGTTGGCGATGCTGTAGGCATGCGCTTCGGGGCGCATGTCGGTCATCGCGTCGATGGCGAGCGTCACGTTGAACCCGTGTTCATAGGCCTGGCGCGCGGTCGCCTCCACACCGGTGCCGGTCGCGACGCCCGCGATCACCACCTGGGTGACGCCGCGCGCCTTCAATTGCGCTTCGAGATCCGTGCTCGGGAACGCGCCCCATGTGCGCTTGGTCACGAGGATGTCGCCGGGTTGCTGGCCGAGCTCCGGAACGAGATCGGTCCAGCCGTCCGGCAAGGCGGCCAGGTCGCGCGGCGGCTGTTCGGTCCGGCCGGGCGCCCCGCCGGCGACGTTGACCAGCACCACCGGCAGGCCGCGCGCGCGGAAGGCGTCGGCCAGGGCACGGGCGCTGGCGACGACGTCGCCGATCGACTGGATGCCCGGCAGGCCGACGATCCCCTTCTGCAAATCGACGATGATGAGCGCGGTGTTCGGGTCGAGTGTCGTCAACGTCATGAGAGTTCCTCGCTTCGTCTGGGTCGGTGTCGGGCAGGCCGGTCAGTCCTCGACGAGCCGTTTGAGCAGCGCCACGGCCGTGCTCAGCGTGTCGCGCTCCGCTTGCGACAGCCGTGCCTCGATCATGCGCGTGAGCCAGTCCTGCCGCGCGGCGCGGCTTTCCTCGACCCATTTGCGACACGCGTCGGTGAGCGACAAGAGGGTCTGCCGTCCATCGCTCGGGTCGGGGTCGCCGCGCACCAGCCCGGCCGCTTCGAGCGGCGCGATCACCGTGCCCATCGATTGCGGGCGCATGCCCTCGAGCCGCGCGAGCGTAGACGTCGTCGCGGGGCCGTGACTTTCCAGGCGAAGCAGAACCGATGTCTGCGACGGCGTGAGGTCGCCCGGTGCCGCCTGTTCGCGCAAGCGGCGCTTCAGCTTCCCGATGAGCGCCCGAAGATCGGTCGCCAGCGCGGCGGCATTGCTGGTCTGATCTTCCTGAATCGCCGTCATGGCGCCGCTCTCGCACATGACAGCTAAACTGTAAAGGTTATCTTCCTATATCTGTCTTTGGCAGACGTGGGACCATCAAGGTCGGGCACCGAGCTTGCGCCTCGGCCGGTCCCTGATCGAGTCGAGCAGTTCCCTGTTCGGGAGCAGCTCCTCCAGCGCGCGTTCGCCGAGCGACCGGATCCGCGCAAAATGCCGCTCCGCCGCCTCGGCATTGGGCAACAGATTGAGCCCGGCCGACAGCGAGGCGTCCTGGTCCATGCCGTACAGCACATATTGATAGTTGAAGAAGGCGAAGGTCTCGGTATCGAGCGTGAAGTCGAACCGGCCCGGCGGGCGATAGCGCCATTGGTCGACCAGCTCGGCCAGGGCGTCGGGCCAGGTCGCGCGATCGGCATTGTCGCGCCAGAACGGTTCGCGCCGGCGGCTGAGGCAATAATGCAGCTTCAGGAAGGTCACGACATTGTCGTAGCGCGCGCGCATCAGCGCGTTGAAGCGCCGCGCCGGGGCATCGATCGGGCCCGCTTGCGGCAACATCTCCGCGATCATCGCCACCGCCGCTTCGATCATCACGATGCCGGTCGCCTCGAGCGGCTCGAGGAAGCCGCCGGCGAGGCCCACCGCGACGCAATTGCCGATCCACTGCCGCTCGCGATAGCCGGGTTCGAACGCCAGCGTGCGCGTCGCGACGGTGCCCGGCGCGACACCGAGATAGCGGTGCAGGATCTGCGCCGCACGATCCTCGTCGATATGCGCGCTGGAATAGACGCAGCCGACGCCGTGCGCTTCGGCGAGGCCGATGTCCCAGATCCATCCGGCTTCGTGCGCGGTGGCGCCGGTGAAGCTGGAAAGCGGCGCGCGCGGCGCGGCGTACGGCAGTTTGGCGGTGATCGCGCGATCGGTGAACAGCGTCGATCGCACCGACTTGATCGGCTCGCCGAGCGCACGGCCGATCAGTTCGGCGCGAAAGCCGGTGCAGTCGATGAACAGATCGGCCTCAAGCGTTCCATGCTCGCGCGTTTCGACGCCGGCAATCCGTCCGTCCTGGGTGTGGTGCACGCGCATGACGATATCGGCGAGATGCGTCACGCCGGCCGCCACCGCATGACGCGACAATAAGGCCGCCAGCTTCACCGCGTCGCAATGATAGGCATAAGCGAGCGGGCCGTCGAAAGCGTCGTCGCGCGACGATTTGGGGCCGCGTCCGGCGGTCGCGACGCGGCTCTGGAGCGTCACCGCTTCGGCAAAGCCGCCGCGGGTGCGCGGATCCTGCGCCAGCCAATATTGCGCCGGTCCGCCGATTTCGCCTTGGGTCGGCGCCTCGAACGGGTGGAGATAGCGGTGCCGGATGTCGCCCTCAGGCGCGTGCAGCCAATCGGTGAAAGATATGCCCTGCTTGAACGTCGCCGCGGTCTCGCGGAGGAATTCGTCCTCGTCGATGCCGAGGAATTTCAGCGTCGCGCGGATCGTCGGGAACGTGCCTTCGCCCACCCCGACGATTCCGATTTCGGGCGATTCGAGCAAGGTGATCTGCGCCGCGCCGCCGGGCGAGCGCGCGAGCGCTTTGGCGAGATACGCCGCCGCGAGCCAGCCCGCAGTGCCGCCGCCGACGATCAGGATCCTGCGCAGCGCGGTCATGCCGGCGATCCTATCCGCCTCATGCGCGCACGAACAGCGTCTTGAGCCAGTGCGGCTCGCTCCGGCTGGCGCGGCGCCAGTCGAGATCGTCTTCCGCCGTGTAGAGCCACGGGTCGATCAGCCGCACCTTCGCCGGCTTGAACGCCGCGGTGCGATGCGTGGCGAGCGTCATGCCGCGCTCCAGCGCGGTGGCGGCGATCAGCGCGTCGCGCGGGTCGGGCAAAGCGAGCGTGCGCCGCCGGCGGACGATCGCGGCGTCGAGCGCGACGATCCGGCCGTCAAAGGCGGGCAGCACCTGTTCGTCGATCCAGCGTTGCAGCCGCAGCGCGTGCGCCTTCTCGCGCGGGGCGTGGCGCGCGGCGGCGGTTTCGAGATCGAGCAGCGACACCGCCGACAGGAAGAGCTGTTCGGGCAGCAAGGTGCCCGCCCACGCCGCCACCGCGGCATTGCCCTCGGCCCCGCGCCGCAATTCGGCGACGCTGTCGGTGTCGAGCAGGAACATCAGCGCGCGCCGCCCCACAGCGCCGCGTCGGGGACGGGATCGAGCGGAGCGCCGTCGTCGTCGCGCATCGCCAGCAAGTCGGCGATCGTCGCGCGCGCGCCCGAAAGGCGGCGAAAGTCGTCCACACAGAGCAGCACGTGCGTCGGGGTGCCGCGATCGGTGATCCAGACTGGCCCGAGTCGCGCAGCGCGCTTCGCCTGGCTGACGTCCTGGTTGAACTCGCGGCTGGTCATCACCTTCACGATAGCGCTCCCATGAAGTTACGTGCCTACATTTGCGACGCACAGACGTAGGTATGTTACTACGTCGTTGCGCCACTGCAACAGATTTGCGTGTGCGCCCGGAAATCGACTGATGCCGCCTCGGCGGACGGGCAATTTCGATTGCGCAGCCGGCGCGAAATCCGGTTGATCGGAGCGACGGACGGTGACGCTGGGTAGACGGCGCACCGATTGGGGGGATGTATGACGGGTATCTTGGACAGTTTCTGGTCGACGCTCGGTGGCGTCCTGTCGCCGCACGGGCCTGCGGTGGTCGCCGCGGCCAAGGGCTATGCTCCGGGCGATTTCTCGGTGCATTTCTTCCTGCAGCTCGCCGTCATCCTGGTCGCCTGCCGCGTCGTCGGCTGGCTCGGGCAGAAAGTGCTCGGCCAGCCGCAAGTCGTCGGCGAGATGATTGCGGGCGTGGTGCTCGGGCCGTCGCTGCTCGGCCTGCTCTGGCCCGATCTGCAAGGCGCGATCTTCGCCAAGGAAACGCGCAACGTACTCTATGCCGGCGCGCAGCTCGGCGTCGGGCTCTACATGTTCCTGGTCGGCACCACGCTGCGGCTCGATCATTTCAGGGCGAAGGCGAAAAGCGCGGCGGGCGTGTCGTTCGCCGGGATCGCCGCGCCATTCGCGGTGGCGATCCTGATCACGCCGTTCCTGCTGACCGTGCCGGGGCTGTTCGCACCGGGCATCTCGACGGTCGATGCGACGTTGTTCATGGGCGCGTGCATCGCGCTCACCGCTTTCCCGATGCTCGCGCGGATCATCAACGAGCGCGGCCTTGCCGACAGTTCGCTCGGCACGCTGTCGCTCACCGCGGGGGCGTTCGACGACGTCTGTTCGTGGTGCGTGCTGGCGATCGTGCTGGCGACCTTCGGCGGCGGGGCGGGCGTGGCGATCCTGGCGATCGGCGGCGGAGTGTTGTGGGCGGTGCTGGTCATCGTGTTCGGCCCGCGCCTGTTCGCGCCGCTCGCCCGCCGCGTCGAACGCGAGGGCGAGATGAGCCACACCGTGCTCGCCATCACGCTCGCGGCCTTCTGTACGTCGGCCTTTTTGATGGACATGGTCGGTATCCACGCGATCTTCGGCGGCTTCCTGCTCGGCGTGGTGATGCCGCGCGGGCGCTTCACCGCGGAGATCAAACGCAAGGTCGAGCCGCTCGCGGTGGTGCTGCTGCTGCCGATGTTCTTCACCTATTCGGGGCTCAACACGCGGCTCGACATGGTCAATTCGCCGTCGCTGCTGCTGATCGCGCTCGGCGTGCTGGTCGCGTCGATCCTCGCCAAGGGCGGTGCCTGCTACCTCGCCGCGCGGATCGCGGGGGAAGACAATCGCACCGCGCTCGGCATCGGCGCGCTGATGAACTCGCGCGGGCTGATGGAACTGATCATCATCAATATCGGGCTGCAAAAGGGCATTATCGGGCCGACGCTGTTCTCGATGCTGGTGCTGATGGCGATCGTCACGACGACGATGGCGGGGCCGCTGTTCGAAGCGGTCTATGGCCGGAAGGCGCGCGAAAGCGGCGAGCTCGGCGCGTTGCACGCCCAGCCGGCGGAGTGATGCGCGGCGATGGGCGTGCGCCGCGGCGCGCGCCCGTCGCGTGCTGCTAGGGTCGCTTTCTACCAAACACGATCACCCCCAACCCGTTCGGGCTGAGCTTGTCGAAGCCCCGCTCTCCTATCGCGCGCGATGCGCAAGAGGAGGGCAGCCCTTCGACAAGCTCAGGGCGAACGGAGGATTGATCCAACCTCAATGAAATCGACCCTAGAACGAGCTGTGCAGTCGCACGCCGATCGTCTGGGGCCTGATCGGCACGATGTACGGGCGCTGCCCGCAGCTGCCGCATTCCTCGAAGCGCGACAACTGCCCGCGCGTGTCGAACGCATTCTGCAGGAACAGTTCGAAGCTGAAGCGGCTGAACTCGGCGCCGATCGCGAAGTCGGCGGTGGTGAAGGCGGGCAACTCGCCGAGCAAGGCGGCGGGATTGATGACGATGGTGCCGTCGGACGTGTTCGCATTGGTCGCCGACCGGATGTCGGATGCCGCCGAGCCCTGATACGATACCACCGCCTGACCATAGACCTTCGCGGCGCCGACCGGCACGGTGTACCGCGCCGAGCCGCTCGCCTTGAACTTGGGTGTGATCGGCAGACGCGTACCGGCCGGTGCCGAGATGTAATTGCCGTTGCCCGTATCGGCGCACGTGTAGGTCGGATCGTCGAGGAGGCACAGATTCTTCCGTGTCTTGGCGTCGGTGTAGGAGCCCGCCGCGCTGAGCGAGAGACCGCCCGCGTTGAAATTGGCGGTCAGCTCGGCGCCGCGAATCCGTGCATTGGGTCCGTTGTGGATCTCGGTGAAGCTGTTCGCGCCGAGGAAGGAGAATTGGAACTTGTCCCAATCCTGCTGGTAGATCGCGCCGTTGATATGCAGTCTGCCGCCCAGCCACGTCGTTTTCGCGCCGAATTCGTAATTGGTGAGGAAGTCCGCGGCATAATTGGCGACGTCGGCACGACGGTTGATCCCGCCCGGACGGAAGCCGCGCGAGGCGGTGCCGTACAGCAGCACGCCCGTCACCGGCTTCCAGCTGAGGTTGAAGCGATAGGTCACGCCCTGACCCGACGCGGTGACCGGGGTCACGCCGAAACCCGCAGTATAGACGCCGAGATTGGTACATGGGCTGCCCGCGACCGCCGCCGGTATCAACGCCGTCGTCGTTCCTGCCGCGACCGCATCGCGCAGTCGTGCGCCGGTGGTGGTGAAACAGCCGGCGACACCGGTCTTCGAGCTGCCCGCGGCATTGTACGGGGTGGTGTCATAGCCATTGGCGGGATCGCGCCCGAAGCCGAAGAAGCCGATCAGCGAATTGTCGTAGATGAAGCCGCGCCCGCCCACCGTCGCGGTCAGCTTGGGGGTGATGTCGTAGCTCGCCTCGCCGAACATCGCATAATCCTTGTCGACGCGGTGCTGCTGCGTCAGCCACAAGGTGCCGGGATGGCCGTTGACCGAGAGGGTGTCGGCGAGGCCCGGCACCTGATAATCCTGGTGGATGTCGTTGCTCTGGCGCTGGTAGAAGGCGCCGGCGACGATCCGCAGCCGATCGCCCGAGGGGCTGGCGACGCGGAATTCCTGGCTCATCTTCTTGAAATGGTCGGAGGCGACGATGCGCTGGCGCGGATCGATCGGATTGCCGGCATTGTCCTTGAAGTAGAAATAGCCCGCAATGCCGCCGGCCGAGGCATAGAGATTGTCATACGCCTCGGCATAATCGGTGTAATCGGACGATTGCGCATCCTTGCGGTCGAGATAGGCGCCGGCATAGGTGACGTCCCAATTGCCGACCTTGCCCTCGATCGTGAGGCCGGCCTGGATGAAGCGGTCGCGGCGATATTCGGGGTAGAAATGCTGCACCTTGAGGTCGCCGACCTGGGGGTCGTAGCCATAGGCGCCATGGCTGCGCGTATCCTGGTACATCACCGTCGGTGTGACCGTCCAATTGCTGTCGAGATCGACCTTCAGCGCAGCGCGCCCGCCGGCGATCTCGGTGTCGTTATAGTCTTTCTTGACGAAAGCCGCGTTGTTGACCGTGATTCCGCCGGGAGTCGGCAGGAAGCTGCGCGTGCCCGCGACATTGTCGATATAGCCGGCATCGCGCTGGTAGAAGCCGACGACGCGCAAAGCGGCCCGGTCCGACAGCGGCACATTGACCATCCCCTCCGCCTTGCCGCCGAAGCCGCCCTTGCTGACGTGATTGCCCTCGAGATCGGCGCGGCCGTAGAAATGCGAGGTGTCGGGCTGGTTGGTGATGATGCGGATCGTGCCGGCTTCGGACGAGGCGCCGTACAGCGTGCCTTGCGGGCCCGACAGGCTCTCGATCCGCGCGATGTCGTAGATGTGGACGTCGAGATTGCCGCCGATCGTCGTCACCGGCTGCTCGTCGAGATAGACGCCGACCGAGGGCAGCGAGCCCGAATGGTTGCCGTCGCCGCCCGACGCGACGCCGCGCATGTAGATGACGTTGGTGCCGGGCGTGCCGCCCAGCGCCTGGAACGACACCGAAGGCAATTGCTGCGCATATTGCGCGAAATTCGAGATGTTGAGCTCGTCGAGCCGCTTGGTGGTGAGCGCCTGCACGCTGGCCGGCACGCTCTGCAGCGTTTCGGAGCGCTTGGTCGCGGTGACGACGATATCGCCGCCATTGTCGGTGGGTTCTGCGGCGGGCGTGGGCGTGGAAGCCGCGGTCTGCGCCAGCGCCGGCGCCGCGAAGGCAACCGAAGACAAGAGCGCTAGCAGGACGGAGCGGTGCCCGAACGACGACATCATAAAATCCCCCTTAGGATGTTGCCCAAGGGTGTTCGCCAGCGCAGTTTACGTCAAGGCGACTGCCACGCTTCCGTAACAATCTGTGCGAGCGTTGCGAAATTACCACGGGGTCGCTCGGTCAGACGGCAGGCACCGCGGGATATGCCTCCAGCACGTCGCCGAGCGCCGCCTTGAGCGGGTCCAGCCACGGTTCGAACGGCTTCCACGCGTCGGTGCCCTCGCGGAAGATCGGGCGGCGGACCTGTTCCGAGCTTGCGGTGCGCACCGCGCGTTCGGTCTCGTGAAAGGCGAGGCAGGCGGGTTCGAAGTCCAGCCCGCATGCCGCGAGCAAGGCGCGCACGGTGCGCTCGGTATCGTCGACCATGTCCTCGTAGAATATGCGGTGGACGCGGCCGGGGAGCACCGCATCGACATGCGCCATCAGCCGCACGTAATCGCGATAATAGCGCCCCATGTCTTCGAGCGCGTAGCTGAACCCCTGGCCGCGCGCGAAATGCTGTTTGAAATTGGAGAAGCAGCAGCCGAGCGGATGGCGTCGCGCATCGATGATCCGCGCATTGGGCATGATCAGATGGATCAACGGCACGCGCGCCCAATTGTTTGGGAGCTTGTCGATGAAGAATGGCCGGTCGGTGCGGCGCTGGATGCGGGTGCGCTGCAGATATTCCTCGCCGGTCGCGCGCAGCCGGTCGGCCGGCCAGTCGAGCACGCCCGCGGGATAATCCGCATCGCGGCGGGCGAGCATTGGAATGTCGGGCAGTTCGCTGGTGCCCTCGATTTGGCTGTGGCTGGCGAGGATCTGTTCGATCAGCGTCGAGCCGGCGCGCGGCATGCCGAGGATGAAGATCGGGTCGCGCGCCGCCGCGCCCTGGCCGGCGCGCGCGGCAAAAGCCGCGCCGGTGAAACTGGCGATGCTGCGGTCGACGAACGCGCTGGTCTCCGCCGCGTTATAGGCCAGTGCGGTGCGGCGGCGCGCGTTGCCGGCGGCATAATGCGCGAAGGCCTGCGCCGCCTGGCGCTGGTCCTCGAACGCCTTGCCGAGCGCGAAATCGAGGTGGAAGCGATCCTCGGCGACGATGTCGGGTTGCGCCAGCGCGGCCTGCATCGCGGCGATGTCGGCGGCGTCGAAGGTCACGGTCTTCAGGTTGGCGAGGCTCCACCACGCTTCGCCGAGCGTCGGCAGCAGCGTGATCGCGCGGCGATAGGCGGCGACGCCGTCGGCCTGGCGCCCGACCGTCTTGAGCATATGGCCGTAGCTCATCCACACGCGCGGTTGCGCCGGCGTGTCGGCCAGCACGCGCTCGTACAGCGCGATCGCATCGTCAAACTGGCCGATGCGACCGAATGCGGCGGCCTGCAGATTGGCGTGGCCGGGATTGTCGGGGTCCTCGGCGACGACGGTGTCGAGCTCGGCGATCGCCTCGCTCGGGCGGTTGAGGCGGTAGAGCACCAAAGCGAGATTGGCGCGCGCCGCGGTGAAGGCGGGCGACAGCTCGATCGCGCGGCGTAGCAGCGCCTCGGAATCGCGGTAGCGGCCGATCCGCCCGGCGAGCTCGGCCAGCATGCGGATCGCGGCGACGTCGAACGGATCGTCGCGCAGCTGTGCCTTGAGCAGCGGCTCGGCCTCGCCCAGGCGATTGTCGTGCAGCGCCAGCGCGGCATCGACTAGGCGCGGCGGATAGCGCCCGCTCGCCGCCATCCATCCCGTCTCGTCGTGCGTCGCCTGTGCCATGACAGGGTCGTAGCGCAACGGCGGGTGAAAGGAACAGTGGCGTCGCCGCGAGCGGCGTGCTGAATTGTCGGGGGAAGGGGACGCGGACATCGACGTGCCGTCGCAACGACCGTTCGGATTCTGGACCGCGACCGCCCTGGTGGTCGGCGGGATGATCGGTTCGGGCATCTTCGTCCTTCCCGCGCAACTCGCGCCATATGGCTGGACGAGCGTCGCGGCGTGGATCGCCGGGGTGGGCGGCGCGCTGGTCATCGCGTGGGTGCTGGCGCGGCTGACCGCGGCGATGCCGGGCGCGACCGGCGTGGTCGCGATGTGCGGCGCGGCGCTCGGGCCGCTGCCCGGCGTGCTGATCGGCTGGAGCTATTGGGTCGGGGTGTGGTCGGCCAATGCGGTGATCGCGCTGACCGCGATCCTCTATCTCGCGCAATTCGTCCCCGCGCTCGCCGCGACCACGTCGTCGCTGGCGGCGTCGGCGACGGTGCTGATCTGGGTGCTGACCTTGCTCAACCTGGGCGGCGCGCGGCTCGCCGGCGTTTTTCAGGTCGGGACGACGTTGCTCAAGCTGCTGCCGCTCGGCGCGGTGGTGCTGATCCTCGCGGGGCTCGCACTGGGCGGGGGGAAGGGCTTCCATGTCGAGGCGCGACCGCCCTTCGCCTGGGCGCAGCTATCGCCGGCGCTGACGCTCGCTTTCTTCGCGATCGTCGGGTTCGAGGCGGCGAGCGTCGCCGCCGAACGCGTGCGCGACCCGACCCGCAACGTCGTGCGCGCGACGATGTTCGGGCTGGCGCTCACGGGCGCGCTATACATCCTGGTGTGCACCGGGATCATCCTCGCGCTCCCCGGCGCCACGCTCGCTACGGCGCAAGCGCCGTTCGCGGTGTTCGTCGAAGCGTTCTGGGGGCATTGGGCGGGGCTGGCCACTGCGGGCTTCGCGGCGATCGCAGCGATCGGCGCGCTCAATGGCTGGACTTTGGTGCAGGGCGAGGTGCCGCTCGGCATGGCGCGCGCCGGGCTGCTGCCGCGCTGGATCGGGCGGACCAGCGCGCACGACGTGCCGGTCGCGATGCTGCTCGTGTCGAGCGCATTGGCGAGCGTGCTGGTGCTGTCCAATGCGACGCGCTCGCTCGGCGGGCTGCTCGATTTCATGCTGCGGCTGACCGCGGCGACGACGATCTGGCTGTATCTCGGCGCGTGCGTGGCGGCGCTGGTCAAGCGGGTCGCGCCGATCGCTGCCGTCACGGGGCTGGCATTTGCCGCGTGGGCGATGTGGGGGGCTGGGCTGGAGGCGATCGCGTTGAGCCTGGCGCTGATGCTGACTGCGGTGCCGTTATATTGGCTGCGGTTTAGGGCGCGCGCCTAGCCCCTCCCCTTCAGGGGAGGGGCTTAACTATCCGAACAGCCGCCCCACAAAACTCCGGTCGCGCAAAATCTCGTGCGCCGCATTGTGCCCCGGCGCGCCGGTCACGCCGCCGCCGGGGTGCGTGCCCGACCCGCACATGTACAGCCCCGCGACCGGCCCGCGATAATCGCCATGGCCGAGCACCGGGCGCGCCGCCCAGAGCTGGTCGAGCCCCATCGTACCGTGGAAGATGTCCCCGCCGATCAGCCCGAACTTGCGCTCGAGATCGAGCGGCGAATGGATCTGCCGTGCGATCACGGATCGCTTGAAGTTGGGTGCATGCGCGGTGACGGTGTCGATGATGAGATCGGCGACCTCCTCGCGCGCATCGTCCCATGATCTCCCGCTGGCCAAGGTCGGCGCGAATTGCTGGCAGAACAGGCTGGCGATGTGCTGCCCCGGCGGGGCGAGGCTGTCGTCGACCGTGGTGGGGAGCTTCATCTCGACGATCGGCTGCTTCGACCAGCCGAACTGCTGCGCGTCGATGAACGCCTGGTCCATATAGTCCATGCCGGGCGCGATAATGATCCCGGCGGTGTGATGCTCGGCTTTCTCCTTGCCGGGCAACACGCTGAAATCGGGCAGTTCGGACAAAGCGACGTTCATCCGGAAGGTGCCGCTGCCGGTCTTGAAGGTATCGATCCGCCGCTTGAAGTCGGCGGGCAGGTCGGCGGCGTCGACCATCTGGCGATAGAGCAAGGCCGGGCCGACATTGGCGGCGACGATCCTGGCGGCGATCTCCTCGCCCGATTCGAGCCGCACGCCGGCGACCTTGCCGCCCTCGGTCAGCAGCGTGGCGACCGGCGCTTCGAGGCTGATCTCGACCCCGGCATCCTCGCACGCGCGCGCCATCGCCTGGGTGATCGCGCCCATCCCGCCGACGCTATGGCCCCAGGCGCCGTACTTGCCGTTCACCTCGCCGAACACATGATGGAGCAGCACGTACGCGCTGCCCGGGGTCGAGACGCCGGCATAATTGCCGACCACCGCATCGAAGCCGAAGGCCGATTTGACGTGATCGTCCTCGAACCAGCCGTCGAGAAAATCGCGCGCCGATTTGGTGAAGATTTCGAGCAAGTCGCGCTGCTGCTCGATCCCCATCTTCGCGACCGGCCAGCCCTGCGCCGCGCCGGCGAGCAGCGCGCGCAGGCCGCCGCCGGCATTGGGCGGCGTCTTCAGCGCGAGATCGCGCAGCACTTGCGCGACCTTTTCGAGCGCGGCGTCATAAGCGGGGTAAGCGTCGGCATCCTTCTGGCTGAAGCGCGCGAACTGTTCCTGCGTGCGCGCGGTGCCGCCGCCGAGCGTGAGATAGGTGTCGGGGAAGGAAAAGAAATTGCTGATCGTCCGCTCGATGATGCGATAGCCGCGATCGTGCAGCTTCATGTCGGCGATCACCTTGGGTCGTAACAGGCTGACGGTGTAGCTCGCGGTCGAGTTGCGGAAGCCGGGGTGGAATTCCTCGGTCACCGCCGCGCCGCCGACGACATGCCGGCGTTCGAGCACGCGCACCTTCAGCCCCGCGCGCGCGAGGTAGAAGGCGCAGACCAGGCCGTTATGGCCGCCGCCGATGATGAGCGCGTCGTAGCTTCTGGTCACGATGTTCCCGCCTCCCTTGTGTGTCTCCCCCACCCGCCTTCACGGGAGGGGGTTGGGCGAGGGTCTTCTGCCTTCTTCTTCATCGACGCCCGAAGCAGAAGAAGACCCTCACCGACTACGACTAGGCCCGCCTGAAGAAGGCGGACCAAGTCTCCGTTGCCTCTCCCGCACGCGGGAGAGGATTTAGCGCTGCGACCACCCCACTGCCGGCGCGCGGTGCAATCGTGCCTCCGGGATGCGCTCCCGGATCTTACGCGCGAAACTGCGCAGACACACTTCGCTCGACCCGATCGGCCCGGCGGTATAGCTCCGCGATGCCATGCCTTGCTGGACGCGCTCGATCAGCCAGGTGTCCTCGGCATTGACCACGCGGTTGATCCGCCAATTGGCGTAGCGCACCAGCTTCATCTCGCGCCGGTTATCGGGCAAAGCGAACGCCATTTCGCGCAGCACGCTGGTGGTCGGCGTCAGCGGCAGCCACTGCATGAAATCGATCTGATCGGCATAGAGATCGAACGCCATGTTCGGCCACAGCTTGAAATAGAGCCACAGCCGCTGGTTGGCCGCGGGCAGATGGTCGACCGGCGGCAGATGCGTCTGGTAGAATCGCTCCCAGACATTGTCGGACGGCCGGTCGACGATCTGCCCCGACATCTTGTCGACCCACGGTTGCGCCTCGATCGCATAGCTCTTGCCGAACAGCCGGGTCAGCCCGTCATGCGCGACCGGGATGTGGAGATTGTCCGAATAATTGTCGCCGACATTCTTCCAGTTCACCGCGCGCTCGCGCGACCGGATCGGGCTGAGCGTGCGCATTTCCTCGAAGCGATAGGGCGCGATCTCGGCATCGTAGGGCGCCATCATCGTCGCGACCGACGGCCCGTCGCCTTCCAGCCGGACGAACACGAAGCCGCGCCACAGCTCGACCTCGACCGGCGCCAGGCCATTCTCTTCCGGCTTCAGCGCCGGATAGTCGCGCCGCATCGGCACGCCGGTCAGCCGGCCGTCGGTCTCATAGGTCCAGGCGTGATAGGGGCAGACGAACTTCTTGGCGCACCCCTGCGGCCCCTCGACCAGCCGCATCGCGCGGTGGCGGCAGACGTTGTGGAAGCCGCGGATCTGCGCGTCGTCGCCGCGCACCACGACGACGCTCTCACCGAGAAAATCGAGCGTGTGGAAATCGCCGGGCGCGGCGAGGTCGTTCTGGTGGCACACGATCTGCCACGACGGGCGCAGCACGCGCGCCTGCTCGACCGCGAAATATTCGGGGTCGGTGTAGAGCCAGCCCGGTAGGCTCCAGTCGGCATCGGGATCGGGCGCCATCGCGGCTATTTCGACAGATCGGTGAACAGCGAGCGGTAATAGCGCACGCCCGGCGCGATGTTGGAGATCGGCGTGCGCTCGTTCAGGCCGTGGCTGAAATCCTCCGATTCCTTGATGAAGGTCGGGCTCGCGCCATAGCTCGGGACGTGGTGATAGCGGAACCACATGCTGTCGCTCGCGCCCGACGACATTGCCGGGAACACGGGCACGCCGGGATAGACCTGGCTCATCGCGCGGGTGATCGCGGCGATGAAATCTGGGCGCATCGGCGAGGCGTCGTTGGGCACCGATCCTTCGGTCACGTCGCTCAGCACCACGCCCGGATCGCCGACCACGCGGCCGAGTTCGGCCATGATGTCGGCCGGCTTGTGGCCGGGGAAGATGCGGCAGTTGATGTTCGCGGTCGCGCGTTGCGGCAGCGCATTCTCGGCATGGCCGCCGTTCACCAAAGTCGGCACGCAGGTCGTGCCGATCCGGCCGACGGTCGAGGGATTGGCGACCAGCGTCGCGATCGCCGCTTGGTCGGCCGGGTTGGCGACGAACGCTTTCAGCGCCGCGCCGATCGCAGGTTCTTCGAACGGCGCCGCCTTGCTCAGCGCTTCGCGCGTGAGCGGGCTCAGCTCGGGGGTGAAGCGGTACGCGCCGATCTTTTCGAGCGCCCTGGACAGTTCGACGATCGCATTGACCGGGCGCGGGGCCGAGGAATGGCCGCCGGGGTTGGTCACGGTCAGGCGGAAATCGGCATAGCTCTTCTCCGCGCCGTTCCAGGTCCAGTATTTGGGCTTGCCGGTCGCCTCGTCGAGCACGCCGCCGCCGCCGTCGATGTTGAGCACGATCTCGGCATTCTTCAGCCGGTCGGCGATCAGCGCCGAGGTCTTCATCACGGTTTCCTCGTCGCCCGAGAATTCGATGACGATCGTGCGCTTGGGGCGATAGCCGGTGCGGCGCAGATCATTGAGCGCGGCGATCGCGATCGTCCCGTCGAGCTTCATGTCGGTCGCGCCGCGGCCGAAGAGATAGCCATTCTCGACGACGGGCGTGAACGGGTCGCGCTGCCAGTCGGCGGGCTTGGCCTCGACTACGTCCATATGGCCCGAGATGACCAAAGGCTTGAGCTTGGGGTCGCTGCCCGGCCAGGTGGCGATGAGATAGGCGGTGTCGTCGACCGGCACGATCTCGACGTCCTTGTCGGCGAAACCGCCCGCCACCAGCGCCGCCTTGTACAGCGCCGCGACCTGCGGCGTCTGGTTGCCGGGCCCACGCACCGAGCGCAGCGCGATCGCCTGCTTGGCGAGCTCCAGCGCCTGGTCCGCAGCCGTGGTGGGCGCTGCGGGAGCCGCAGCGAGCGCGCCGCCCTGCAGGATCGTGGCGGCAAGCAGGAAGGCGGCGATATGGCGCATGAACGGGTCCTCGGACGGGATGAACCCCAAGCCTAGCGCGCGGCGTAATCCGCGCAAGGCGCAGACTCGCCGCGGCCGTACCGCGTCACCGCACGGCGAGGCTGGCCACCGCCTGTGGGGAGTCGCGCAGGTGGAGGAAGATGCGGCCGGCCGGGCTGGCGCGAGTCATGATCTCGGTGCCGACGAAACCGTCGGGGATGTGCTGGCCTTGCTGGAGGTCCTCGGTCGCGCCGACCGCGTCGATCAGGAAGAAGCGATTGCCGAGCATCCGGCAAGTCTTGCCCGCGGTGCACGTCACCGTGTGAACCTCCGGCAGCCGGACGATCGTGGCGAGCGGGGTCCAGCTCGACGCCTCGCCGTCGCGCACGACGCGGAAGCGCAACGGGCCATAAGCGACCGGACCCAGCGTATCGGCGGGTTCGAACGTCACGATCCCGGTCTTGCTGTCCTGCACGTCATAGCCCTTGCCCGCCTGGATGGCGGTGCTGGCGCGGCCGTCGGCGGTGGCGATCTCGATGCTCTCGCGTCCCGACAGCGATCCCGGCGCCTCGACATGGAAAGCGAAGCTGAGATGCGCGTCCTGCGCGAACGCGCCGGGGGAGGCGAGGGCGATCGGCATCACGCCCTCGCGCACCGGGGACTGGGCGGTGATCCGGACGAGCGTCGCGGCGGCGCGGCGCGGCGCGATCGAGACCGACAGCGTCTTGCGGCGCCCCCCGGCGAACGTGATCTCGGCGCTCATCGACTTTCCGACGGCGAGCGCGAGCAGCGCTTGCGGGTCGCTCGGCAGCAGTGCCAGCCGGTCCTGCTTGTCGACGCGCGTCAGCGCGCCGGGCTGGAAGGTCAGCGCGCCGATCGCCACGCCGGCGACCTGGTCGAGCCGGGTGCCGGTCAGCAGCGCCTGGTCATCCCCGGCATGGATGCTGAGCTCGTCGACGCTGCTGGCTTGCTGCGATGCGCGCAGCGTGACGACGGCGGGAGCGGCGACATCCTTGCGATCGATCAGGATCGCGACCGGGCCGGGATCGGCCTTGTCGAGCGGAACGGTCGCGACGATCCCGCTCGCGCCGGATTGCTTCCACGTCAGCGGCTCGACCGGCCCGTCGCCGCGCCGCATCGCGACTCGCACGACGCACCCGACGCCCGGGCCGACGAGTTCGAGCTCGTTGGAGCGCCCCACCACCAGGGCGGTGCGGTCGGTCGCTTGCCAGGCGCCGTCGTCGGGCTTGGACAAAGTGAAACTCGGGCCGTCGAACGAAGAGAAACCCCACGCGCCGTGCAATTGCGCGGCGATGACCGGGCCGAACGGACCGAACGGGATCGCCGCATCCGCGACGAAGCCGCCGACTCCCGGATCGGCGCGGACCGGAAGCTCGGCCTGCGTGCCGTCGAGCCGCTTGAGCCGCAACGTCATGTCGTGCGCGTAGCTCGTCGCATAGATCAGCGGCGCGCCCTCGACCGGCAGGGTCAGCCCGGCGGTGGCGCACAAGGTGACGTCGGGCAGGGAACGCCGCAGCGGCGGGGGCTTGGGCGCCTCGATCGCCGAGAGCGCGACGACCATCACCGAGGTCGGCTTGGCGAACGACACCGGCGTGTTGAGCAGGACGGTGGCGCGGCCGTCCGCCATTTGCGCGAGCGCGGGGATGAACTGCAGTTGAGTCGACTGGAACGCGCCGAACATGCGGAAGAGATCGCGCACGACGCCGATATAGGAACTGTACGATCCATAGCCGGCCTGCGGCGTGGCGCTGAGCTGGAAGGCGAGGTCGGTCGGCGTCCCCGCCAGCGTGTCGGCGAGCGCCGAACTGTGCGTGTCGGCCAGCAACAAAGTCTCGCGGTCGCCGGTCAGGCAGGCGGATTGCAATTCGGCGGGTTGCTGCAGGCATTCGGCCTTGAGCTTGACCGCCAGGCTGCGCGTCAGGATCGGCGAGATAGTGGCCAGGCTTTCCGGGCTCTTGCGCTCGGCGCGCTGCATCTCGCGCAGGAAGGTGTCGAGCCGCGCGCGGTCGAGCGAGGCCTGGTTGAGCTCCTGCACCGCGCGGACAAACGCGCCGGGCTGCTTGCGCACCGCGCTGATGATCGCATTCGCGCCGCCGCCGCTCTCGGGCACGATGAACAGGGCCATCTGTTGGGCGCCCTTGGGCACGACGAGCGCGATATCGGCGTTGTTCTTCCGGCTCAGCGCTTCGCGGAACCAGTCCTTGCCGGGGCGGTCGACCGCCCCGCGCAGGAACGCGGCGACCACGCGATAGCGCTCGTCATGCCCCGGCAGCCGCTCGAGCTTGATCGAGATGCGGTCGCCCTCGGACAGATTGGGGACGCGCTCGAGCGGGAGCGTGACTCCGTCATGCGTGACCGCAATGTCGAGGCGCGGGCCGACCAGATCGAACGACGAGGAAGCGGATTGCACCGGCGCCGCTGCCATGACGAGGCCGAACAGGCACAATGTCTTGGACAGCCGCGCGACGCGATGAGAACACCCTTGCATGATCCGTGGGATAGGGACGTCGCCCGCGCTTCACAATGCGCTTGCCTGTCATGTTCGTCGATCGGGCGACGGTTTCGAGGCGGCCGATCGCGCGGCGCCCCGAAAATGCCGTCGTGATTACCAGGCCAGGCTCACGCGGCCGTAGACGTAGCGGCCGTTGAAGCCGAACGGCGAGTAATAGGGAAATGCCGTCCCGCCATTATTGTAGTTCAGCACGTTGGTCGCCGGCACGCGGTCGGGATAGACGTCGAACAGGTTGTTCGCACCGACCGCGAGCGTCGCCGCGTGCGCGACCTTCGCCCGCACTTCGGCATCGACGATCAGGTGGCGGCCGGTATCGACATAATCGACCAGTGACGAGGCCGGCTGGGTGACGTTGCCGTAATACGACCCGCGCAAGGTCGCCCCGAAATCGTCGAGCGACCATTCCGCCTGGCCGACGACCTTCACGCGCGGGGTGCCATGTTCGAACGCGGCGACGCGCTGCGGCCCGAACAATGCCGGGACGGCGACCGAGCCGATCGCGGTCGGAACGCTGGTGATCCGCACTTCGTTGAGATTGGCGGACGCGGTCAGGTCGAACACGCCGTAGGCGGCGCGCCCGGTCTTGTAGTGGCCGATGATGTCGAGCCCGCGCGTGGTCGAGCGCAGCCCGTTCACGAAGAAGCGCGCGGCGGTCACGTTGAACGGGGCGAGCAGAGCGGCGATCTGCGGCGTGTTGTTGATGCCGGTGCCGAGATTGTCCGACAGCGCGATCTGGTCGCGGATCTTGATGCGATACGCATCGACCGACAGGTCGAAGCGGCCGAAGCGCAGCACGCCGCCGCCCGACAGGTTGAACGACTTTTCGGGCTGCAGCGCCTTGCCGCCCAGCGCGGTGGCGACGGGGCTGGTCGAGGGATAGAGGCCGGTATCGACCGGGGTCGCGACACCGTTGATATTGGCGGTCAGCGGCTGGGTCAGCGTGTAGAATTGCTGCTGCAGCGACGGCGCGCGGAAGCCGTTCGACACGGTGCCGCGCAGCGCGACGTGCGGGCCGAAATCGTAACGCGCGGAGAATTTGCCGGTGCCGGTCGTGCCGAAATCGGAATAGCCTTCGCCGCGGCCGGCCAGGCCGAGCGTCAGGTCGGCGATCTTGGCTTCGAGGTCGAGATAGACGCTGATATTGCCGCGATGGCGATCCAGCGCATTGGCTGGGGTGAAGCCCTGGAAGCCCTGTGCACCGCTGCCGAGCGCAGTGTTCGCCCCCAGCGGACCGCGCGCATAGGATTCGACCTGGCCCGGGGTGATCTTGAAGCTCTCGTAGCGCGAGTCGATACCCCAGGCGACGTTGAGCGATCCGTTGCTCAGGTCGAACTTCTTGTCGACGTCGAGCCCTGCCGTGACTTGCGAATAGCGGATCCGGCCATCGTAGAAGCTGGTCGGCGATGCGGCGCCATAGGTCGAATTGATCGAGTTGCGCGTGTCGAAGCGCAGCGCGTTGGCGCCGAACGACGTGTTGAAATCGACGTTCCAGCCCGACAGCTCGCCCTTGATGCCGAGCGCCGAATTGAAATCGTCCGAGCGGATGTTGATGCGCGGTAGGAAGCCGGCGGGGTAGATCGACGCCACGTTGTTGGCGTTGGTCGCGAGGCGATAGAAAGCCGCGCTGGTGCTGTCGCGATGCTGATAGCCGCCATGGCCGTAGACCGACCATATGTCGTTGATCGGCGTCGAGAAATTGACGAAGCCGCTATATTGCTCGACCTTCGGATCGCCGAAGTTCGAGACGATCGCATTGGGCGTCACGCGGGTGTCGAGATCGCCCCGGCTGGTGCGGCCGCGATTCTGATAGTCGCCCGAGACGGTCAGGAAACCGCCTTCGCCGAGCTTGAACCCCTGCCAGGCCGAGACGTCGACCGTGCGGCCGTCGTTGCGGTGATAGCTGGTGCGCGCAGTATCGACGTCGGTGATATATTCGCCGAAGCTGGCACTCGCGCCGCCGCCATGATCGGCCTTGCGCAGCCGCAGGTTGATGACGCCGGCGATCGCGTCCGAGCCGTATTGCGCCGACGCGCCGTCACGCAGCACCTCGACGCTCTCGAGGGCGACCGTCGGAATCGTGTCGAGGTCGAACGCGGCCGAGCCGCGGCCGACCGAGCCGTTGGTGTTGAGCAGCGCCGAACTATGCCCGCGAATGCCGTCGATCAGCACCAGAGTCTCGTCCGGGCTGAGCCCGCGCAACGTGATCGGCCGCACCGAATCGGTCGCATCGACTGCCGCCGAGCGCGGGAAATCGATCGACGGCACGACGACCGCGAGCGCGGCGGCCAGCTCGGTCGTGCCCTGCCGCTGCAAGGTGGCGGCGCTCAGCACGTCGACCGGCGAGCTGCTGTCGAGGCGCGAGCGTCCGGCCGTGCGCGTGCCGGTCACGATGATGTCAGCGCCCTCCGGCGCGGCGACCGCAGGCGCGTCCGCCGCGGTTGTTTGCGCATGGACGGCAGTTGCCTGCGCCAGTGTCAGGGTGGAAGCGGCGATTGCCAGCAACGGGCGAAGATTGATCATGGGGCGTCCCTTACGGATAGTATTTTTGAGCGGAGCATCGCGCGTGCTCTCGGGAGGGAGGCGTCTTTGCCGGAACCGACGATGTTGCGATGCAAAGAAAATCCATCGGCCATGTTCGAAAAATTAGGCGACGGCGACGCTGCCGATGCGAATGGGACCGCCGTCTCGGCCCGATCGTGGCCTGGCGACGCTATCCTTTTGGCGTCCCGACCGGTAGGTTTCGGCATCGACGCGACATGCAAGGCACCGTGGCGACTGAGAGACATCGGAGAGCTCCCGCTTTCGGGAGAATAGCGTTCATGTTCGACTTCAGATTAGAGCCCGAAATTGGCCTCCTGACGGTCACCCGCACGGGTGTGTGGTCGTTGGCGACCGTCGCCTCCTATGAGGCGGTGCTGCGCCAGCAATTGGCGATCCTGCAGCAGTGCGGACCGTCCACCGCGTTCATCATCGACATTCGCGCCACCGGGTCGCAGTCCAGGATCGTCGCCATCGCGCTGCAGAAGATGGTCGGACGATTGGGCCCGCTCCACGCCACGCGGACCGCGGTCGTCACGTTTTCCGGCCTCGCAAAATTGCAGGCGATGCGAATTGCGGACATCGACGCGCAGGTCTTCTCCTCGATGTCGGCCGCCCGGGATTGGCTGCTGGGAAACGAGGCCGCGGCACACGCGCTCGCCGAGGTGCACGACGATGCCAGCGAGGCGGATGCGGAAGGTCGCGCAGTCCGCGTTCGAGGTCCGTCGGACGTCGACGTGACGCTTACCCCGGTCGCGGCATTGGAGACGGCGAAGCGAATCGGCAACGCGGCGGTCGAGGCCTTGCTGGCGCCGCCCGCCGTGCCGCCCGTGCTGGAGGCCCGAACGGCGCGCCGCCGATCGTGACCGCCAACCGGTCATTTTCGCGGCGGCTCGTGCAGTTCGTGATACGGCGGCTAACGAATGGGGCTGCTTCGGATGGACGATGACTATGACCATGGACTGCACTCTCGCCCAACGCGGCCGCGCGCTGATCGATTTTGAAGTCGGCGTGCGTCAGGCCGCCGGTCGGATGCAGGTGGCGCTCGAGGCGAAGCTTGCGGAGCGCGGCGTCACCGCATCCACGCTGCCGGCGGACATGGATGCGCGGCACGACCTGATTGACAGCACGCTCGACGATCAGCCGCTTTACGCGACGCGCGCCCTGCTGGGCGACTGGAGCGCGCGCGAGCATGGCCGGGTGTGCGAGCAGGCGTTCGACGAAGTGGCCGACACGATGGTGCCCAGGCTCGAGGCGTTGGCGTCGGGTCCCACGACGATCATGGCGGACCCGGCGTTCGTCGCGCCGCGCTATTGGTCGGCGGTGTGGTTTCACCGCACGACCGGCGGGTGGGACGGCAATGCGCATAATGGCTATGTCCACGGCGAACTGGTCCACCGGCGCTACGTCGCGCGCATCTTCCCCGGCGACATTTACGCGCAGCGGCGACGCGTCCTCGACGAACTGCCGCGGCACGATCACGCGCGCATCCTCGAATGGGGCACGTCGAGCGGGCATTATACCGTCGCGCTGGCCGAGCGCTTTCCCGATGCGACGATCGTCGGGCTCGATCCTTCGCTGCGAATGCTCGAACAGGCCCGGCGCGTCGGCAATGCGCTGGGCCATGCGTGGGACTTGCGAGTCGGTGTCGGCGAGGAAAGCGGGTTCGCCGACGAGAGCGTCGATCTGGTGACATCCTATGCCATTCATCACGAACTGCCGCCCAAGATCATCGCGCGATGGTTCGAGGAAGCGTTTCGCGTGCTGGCACCGGGCGGGGACCTGTTGATGACCGACGTGCCACGGTACGCCGATCTCGATCGGCTCGCGGCGTGGCGCTTCGACTGGACCGCGAAATGGGGCGGGGAGCCGTTCTGGCGATCCTCGGCGCAGATCGACCTGGCGGCGGCCGCGCGCCGCGCCGGGTTCGTCGACGTGCGAACCTGCGCGATCCCGCCGATGGGCAATCCGTACGTGGTCTATGGTCGCAAGCCGGAGCGGTCGCATGGGTGACACGACTCCCGCCCGTCGCATCCTGAAGCCCGCGCAGATCGACGGCGTGGCAAATGCGGTCCTCGCGCTGGCCCGCGAAATCTGGGTGTTGCGGGATCGGCAGATCGTCACCGAAGCGGTGCTCGCCGCGCGCGGTATCGACCTTGCGGCGGCGATCGACGCGTTCGAGCCCGACGCGGCGTTGCAGCGACGGCTGGATACCGAGCGCGACCGGCTGATCGCGCTCGTCGCCGACGCTATCGGCGCTGGCGCAGCAGCCTGATCGCTTCGTCCTCGTCGACGACTTCCGCCATCTTGGCGGCCATATCGAACAGATTCTGCTCGTGCGGCCGCCGATCGCGATCGCCGCATGCGTCGCGGACGACGAATGGCGCGAAGCCGTGGCAGAGCGCGTCGAGCGCGCTGGCGCGGACACAGCCCGAGGTCGAGAATCCGGTGATCAGCAGCGTGTCGATCCCGAGCGTGTGCAGCGTCGAGGCCAGCGGCGTGCCGAAAAAGGCCGACGGATATTGCTTGGTGAGCACCAATTCGGTCGCCTTGGGCTGCAGCGTCGGCGGAAAGGCGCCGTCGCGCGACCCGCGCGCGAACGCCTTCAGCGCGGGCACCTTGCGGTAGAACTGGCCGCCGTCGATGCCGCCCGGCTGATAGGCGATATTGGTGAAGATCACCGGCACGTCCGCAGCGCGCGCCGCGGCGACGAGGCGTTCGTTGGAGGCGAGCGCGTTCTCGACCCCGGCGTAGAGCGGCGAGGCGGGGTCGAGATAGGCCATCACCACGTCGACGATCAGCAGCGCGGGCGCCTTGCCGAAAGCCAGCCGGCCGCCGAAGCCTGCGGCGGCATAATCCTGGTCGAGATCATCCTGCATAGAGGTCGCCTTGTGCGATCAGCGCATCGGCGCCGGTGATGCGATTGACGTCGGCGAGCGTCGCGATGTCGAGGCCGCTGGTCGAGCGGTGCGCCTGGACCGAGGCCAGCCAATAGGGTGCGTGGCGGACGAAGCCGTGCAGCAGCAGGAGCGGGTGGAGCGCGAGCGCGAACCCCATCGCCGCGAGCTCCGCGCTGCTGTCGGTGGCGCTGACCCCGCCCTCGACGAGATTGTGGACCAGCGGGGCGCGGTGCGCGAAGCGGTCGGCGACCGCGTGGGTATCGGCCAGCGTGCGCGGGCCTTCGACGAAGATCAGGTCGGCGCCGGCTTCGAGATAGGCGTCCGCCCGGTCCAGCGCAGCCGCGATCCCCTCGACGCCGACTGCATCGGTCCGCGCGATCACCAGCATGTCGTGGCGTGCGTCGAGCGCGGCCTTCACCTTGCCGACCGCCTCGGCGAGCGGCACCACGGTCTTGCCCGCCATATGGCCGCACCGCTTGGGAAAGCCCTGATCCTCGATCTGGATCGCCGATGCGCCGGCGCGCTCGACCATCCGCACGGTGCGCGCCATGTTGAGCGCGTTGCCGAAGCCGGTGTCGCCGTCGACGATCAGCGGGATCGCGACACGATCGCGGATCACCGCGACCGTGTCGACCAGTTCGCTCATCGTCACGAGGCCGAGGTCGGGCCGGCCGAGCTTGGTCATCGACAGCCCGCCGCCGGTGAGGAATGCGGCCCCGAACCCGGCCTGCTCGATCAGCAAGGCGGTGAGGCCGTCCCAGCATCCCGGCACCGAGGCGAGCGTCCGCCGCCCGTCGGCGCCCGGCGCGACCAGCGCGCGCAGGGCCGCGACGTGGCTCATCCGAGCTGGCCCGGAATATGGCTTTCGTGGTTCTGGAGATACCAGTCGGCAATCTCCTCGCGCGTCGCCCACCACACGCCGGGCAGCGACTTGGCATGTTCGATGAACTCGCGGATCGCGCGAATCCGGTGCGCGCGGCCCGAGACGTGCGGGTGGAGGCCGACGTTCATGATCCGGCCGGTCACCGCGCCTTCCTCGTACAGCACGTCGAGTTCCTCGATCAGCGCCTGGGCGAACTGGTCGGTGGTGAAGTTCTTGCGGGTGATGAACGTGAAGTCGTTGATTTCGTTCGAATAGGGCACCGAGACGATCGGGCCGTTCGGCGTCTTCAGCAGATAGGGCTGATCGTCGTTCATGATGTCGCAGTAGAAGGTCGCGCCATATTCGGCGAGAATGTCGGCGGTCTGCAGCGTGCCGCGCAACGACGACGACAGCCAGCCCTTCGACTTGCGGCCGGTATATTTCTCGAACGCGTCGAGCGTGCGCAGCACGATCTCACGCTCCTTGGCCGGATCGCCGGCGAAGTTGCTGAGCAATTCGCCTTGCTCCCAGTTGTGCGTCAGCAATTCCCAGCCGCGCTTCAGCACCGCGTCGGTCATCGCGCTGCGGCGTTCGAAGGTGACGGCATTGGTGGTGCAGCTCGCCTTGGCGCCGAGCTGGTCGAACAGGTCGAACAGCCGCCAGATGCCGACGCGTTGGCCATATTCGCGCCAGGTATAGTTCGGGAAATCGGGCACGTTGCCGGGCAGGATGTCGGGCAGGATCGACGGGCCGCCGGCGTAATACGGCTTGTCGGTGTCCTTGGTCAGGTCCCAGGTTTCCAGGTTGAAGGTCAGGATCAGCGCGACACGCGCGCCGTTCGGCCAGACGAGCGGCTGGCGCTCGGGGAGGGGAACGTAGGGGTATTCCATGCTCGCTATCCTTCTCAATATTTGCTCAGCAGCGTGCCGAACCCGTCCATCTGGTCGTTGATGCCCATCGTGCGCAGCGCATGCCAATAGGTGGCGGTGTTGATCGCGATGACCGGCTTTTCCAGCCAGAATTCGGCGATCGCCGCAACCTCGGCAAAGGCGAGGTTGGTGCCGGCCTGGATGATCGCGTCGACGCCTTCCGACACCGCGATCGCGGTGCGCTTCAGCTTCTGCTTGTCTTCGTGCGCGATCATCATCGGCGAGGGCGATTTGAGGCCGACGATATGGACCACCTCATAGCCCTGATCCTCGAAGAACTTCTTGACGTTGGCATCACCGACCGGCGCGTAAGGCGTGAGGATGCCGATCTTGCGGATCGCCCCGACTTCGCTCTCATACGCCTTGATCGCCGAATCGACCGCGGTCGAACCCATGATCACCGGCACGCCGCCGGTGCGCTCGAGCATCTTCTTGTGGAGTCGATCGGCACCCTCGGCGCCGTCCCAGAAGGTCTCGGCCGACATGCCCATGATGACGCAGCCGGGATCCATCGACATCGACACGTCGACCGCATCGAAGGTCGAGTCGCGGATCGTATTGAGCATCACCATGAAGCTGTCGTCGTCGGTCACCTTAGTGTCCGGAATCGCGATGCGGCTGAAATGGTTGGTGACGCCGCGCGGTTGCATCGCGGCATATTCGGGCTCGACGCTGGTGTTGGTCGAGGGGGCGACGACGGCGAATTTCATTCTGGACCCGAGGGAATCGACCACGCGCTGCTCCTTGCTGTGTCGCGCCGTCTGGTAGCGCGCGCCATGCGCCGGGCCATCCGCGCGCGCCACTCTTCTCGACAGGCGGACATTTTCGCCAAGCCGCCGGGCAGGGCGGCGGGGCAGCGATAGGTTGGCCGCAAGAACAGGGATAAGGAACATCATCAATGGCGGCCTATGTCGTCGCGACCGTGCGGATCACCGATCCGGACCGGTTCGCGCTATATGCAAAGGGAATCGCGGGGCTGAGCGAGCGCTTCGGCGGCGAGGCGGTGGTTAAGGGACCGGTCAGCGAAGTGCTGGAGGGCGAGGGGCTGGTCGGCGAACGCGTCGTCGTCAGCCGCTATCCCGATGCCGCCGCGGCGCGCGCCTATCTCGCCTCACCCGAATATCTCGCCGCGGCGGCGCATCGCGTCGGTGCGGCCGAGATCGTAATGCGGCTGATCGAGGCCGCCTGAGCCTGCCCGCTCTTCCTCTGCCTAATAATTCGAGAACCGCCATGACAAACAGAACCCGTGTGATCGTCGCCGGGGCGGGCCCGGTAGGCGCCGTCGCGGCCTATCGCCTGGCCGAGATGGGCATCGATACGATCCTGCTCGAATCGCAGGCCGACTGCCCCGAGGACATGCGTGCCTCGACTTTCCATCCGCCGAGCCTGGAAATGATGCGCGACCTCGGCATCGTCGATGCGCTGATCGCCGACGGACTGAAGGCGCCGCTCTACCAATATCGCAATCGCCGCAGCGGCAGCGTGATCGAACTCGACCTCGGCGAGATCGCCGACGTCACCGAATATCCGTTCCGCCTGCAATGCGAGCAATACAAGCTCGCGCGGATGCTCTCGACCAAGCTTGCCGAGCATGCGCACGGGCAGACGCTCTTCAACCGGCGGATCCTGGGGTACGAACAGGATGCCGACGGCGTCACCGTCTTCGTCGAAAGCCCGGTCGCGGTCGAGACCTATCGCTGCGACTATCTGATCGGTGCCGACGGCGCCAATTCGATGGTGCGCAAATGGACCGGGGTCGAGTTCGAAGGCTTTACCTGGCCCGAACGGTTCCTCACGCTGTCGACCGATTATCCGATCGAACGGCATTTCGCCGACCTGGCGCAGGTCAATTACATCGCCGATGCCGAGGAATGGTGCGTGCTGCTGCGCGTCCCGACGCTGTGGCGGTTGCTGGTCCCCGCGCCCGAGTCGATCGACGATTCGATCCTGCTGTCCGACGCGTACAAGGACAAGGTGTTCGCCGGTCTGACGGGAAGCACCGACACGATCGAAACCTATCACCGCACGCTGTACCGCGTGCACCAGCGCGTCGCGAAGCGCTTTCGGCATGGTCGCGTCCTGCTGGTCGGCGACGCGGCGCATCTCAACAATCCGCTTGGCGGGTTCGGCATGAATTCGGGCATCCACGACGCGTGGAACCTGACCGAAAAGCTCGGCGCTGTGCTGAACGGCGGGGCCGATGCCGATGCGTTGCTCGACCGCTACGACCGGCAGCGCCGTATCGTGGCATCCGAGTTCGTCCAGGCGCAGACGATCCAGAACAAGCAGGCGATGGAAGGTGCCAACGGCGACGGCAAGTCGGATACCGAGCGGCGGATGGAGGCGTTGATGCGCGATGACGACCAGCGCCGCGCCTATCTGTTGCGCCAGGCAATGTTTACCAGTCTGGAGCGCGAGGCGGAAATCGCCTGATCGCGCATTCGGGTCGGTTCCATCGCGGGACCGACCCGTCTTCCGCGGGGACGGGCTCCGCGCGATCCGCCACTGTCACCCTCGCGGAAGCGAGGGTCCCGCTTCTTCTGCCAAGCGCGGGCAAGGCAGCGGGATCCCGGCTTCCGCGGGGATGACGGAGATGTATTTCACCTTCCGCTAGATTTCCTGCCCGATCGTTCGCGCCGTGGTGAGCAACGGCTCGACGAATTGCGCGATGGCGTCCTCCATCTTGGTGGAGGACGAGAAGAATGCCAGCGTCAGCGTGCCGGCGACACCCTTGTCCTTGGTCAGGACCGGCACGGCGATCGACGAGGTCTTGCCGGGATTGTGCGTGAAGCGGTTGAAGCCGCGCGTCGCATAGCCGTCGCGCAACGTGTCCGCCGCCAGCGTGCCATTCTCCAGCAGATCGATCGCGTGCATGTTGGCGCGCTTCGGCAGCAGTTTCAGCGCCTCGAGCAGATGCGTGCGCTCCTCCGCGCTGATGTGCGACAGATAGGCGAGGCCGGCCGCGCATTCGAGCACGGGCAGCGAAAAACCCGGATAGTAATTGTTGAAGGTCAAGGCGGTCAGCGCGTGGGTCGAATCGCGGATCACCATGGTGTGGCCGACATGCGTGGCAAGCGAGATCGGCCAGCCGACTCGCCGGGTCAGATCGACGATATGCGGACGCGCCGCCATGACGAGGTGCGCGTCACCCTGAAAGCCGTGCGCCAGCGTCTGCACCAGCGCGGTCGGCCGGTAGCGTTTGCGCGCCGGCTCGCGCTCGATGACGCCTTCGTGGAGCAAGGTCTGCACGATCCGACAGGCGGTCGGATATGGCACTTCGGACGAACGCGCGATTTCCATCATCGAAAGCGAAGAGCCGCGGTTGATCGCCTGTAGCACGGCAAGGCCGCGGGACAGGGACCGGATGGGTACGCCTTTTTCCATTGCTACAGCGGCTCCAACGAGGCGAGGGACAAAGATACGCGCGATGTATCCGCCTGGCGATCAAAAATGTGGGACTCGATCAAATTCAGATTTTCGCAGCTTCCACGATGTCCCCCGCCGGCGCGATCCAGGCCTCGCGCTGCGCCACCAGCCGCTCGAGCAAGCCTTCGAACGCACCGATCCGATAGGGCAGCCCCATGATGTACGGCGTCAGGTGCAGCGGGAGCATGCGGCCGGCCCCGGTGCGCGCCGCCTCGGTCGTCAGCCACGCAAGCGCATCGAGGATCTGCTCGGCATAACTGTCGGCCGATTGCTGCTGCACCGTGATGATCTGCCGGTCGGACACTTCGTGATTGAGCGGCAGGTTGACGATCGGACCCGACGGCGTCGCCATCGCATAGGGCAGTTCGTCATTCACCCAGTCGAGCATGTAGGCGACGCCCGCCTCGGCCAGCAATCGCGGTGTGGCGAAGCTTTGCGAGCGCGCGATCGACAGCCAGCCGCGCGGGCGCGTGCCGGATACGCGTTCGAGCGTATCGAGGGACGTCGCGATCAGCGCGCGTTCGTCGGCTTCGGGCAAGCCGCTGGCGATCGTGCCGTTCATGTCGGTCGAATGCGCGACGATCTCGTGGCCGGCGGCGACGATGTCGCGGACGATCGACGGATAGCGCTCGGCGATCGCGGCATTGGTCGCGACCGACACCCGGACTCCCGCCTTCGCGAACGCGTCGAGCAAGCGATAGAAGCCGACTCGCGTGCCATATTCGCGCGAAGTGTAGTGGCGATAGTCGGGATAGGCGGTCTGCATATGCCCGGGCGCGCGGAACGGCGTGTCGCTCGGCACGATCGGAAACCATTCGAGACTGACGACGATCGGAATCGCAACCGTTTTGCCGCCGGGCCACGCGATCGGTGGGCGTTCGAACAGGTTGGACCATGGATAGAGGTCGTGATCCATGCCGCGTGCGCGCCTGGGGTAGACGAGATAGCTGGGATCGAGCGTCATCGGCCGGACTCCACGTAGCGCGCCGCATCTGCCGTGGCCGCGTCATAGTCGTTCGCGAGGAAATGCTCGGCTATGTCGCCGCTGCGCGTGATCCACGCGCGACCGTCGGCGGCGATGTGGCGCAGCACTTCCTCGAACGCGCCGATGCGGTGCGGCTGGCCGATCAGATAGCTGTGCAGCGGGATGCACATCACGGTGCCCGACTCCGCGCCTTCCGCGGCGAGCCGTTCGAACTGCCGGATCAGCGTATCGGCATAGTCGCGCGGCGACATGTTGTAGACGAAGAAGCCGTAATGATCGTTGACTTCGAGGCTGTAGGGCATCGAGATCAGCTTGCCGCCCGTGACGTGCACCGGCCCCGGCTGGTCGTCGTGATAGAGGTCGCACGTATAGGTCAGGCCATATTCGGCGATCAGGTCGAGCGTGCGCGGGGTATGCGTCAGTGCCGGGGCGAGCCAGCCCTTGATCGTCTGCCCGGTCGCCGCGCGGACGGTCGCGATCGAATCCTCGATGATCGCGCGTTCCTGGTGCTCGTCCATGCCGTAGCTGTAGCGGGTGTTGTAGATGCCGTGGCTGAAGAACTCCCAGCCGCGCGCATTGGCGTCGGCGACCACTTCGGGAATATGGTCGCACAGCGCCACCGACAGGCTGACCGAGCCGGGAAAACCGTGCTTGGTCATCACGTCCGCCATCCGCCAATGGCCGACGCGATTGGCATAGTCGCGGTGGCCATATCCGACGACGTCGGGATGCGGTTTGGTCCAGCTCTTGCGGTGCGGGTTCGCCGCCGGGTCGAGCTCGTAATATTCGAGATTGGGCGAGACCCACACCGCGACGGTCTTACCGTTGGGCCATGCGATCTTCGCCCGGTCGCGATACGGCCGGAAGTCGTACAGACCGGGGTCGGCGGCGCCTTCAAGCATCGTACGCTTCCAGCCAGTCGACCACCGTCTGCACCGGTTCGACATCGGCATATTTCAGCTGGAGATCGGTGAGATTGGAAAAGTGGTAGCTCTCGTGCTTGTCGGCGCAGGTCTCGATCGGGACGATCGTGCGATAGCCGCGGCTGAGCGATTCTACTGCGGTCGCGCGCACGCAGCCGCTGGTCGAGCCGCCGGTGATCACCAGCGTATCGACCTTGTGCCACACCAGCAGGCTCTGCAGCGGCGTTTCAAAAAACGCCGACGGCATGCGCTTGTCGTAGATCACGTCGATCGACGGATCGATTTCGCAGCGTTCGTCGAAATCGTGACGGCGGCTGCCATATTTGATGTTCTGCAAGCTGTCGGGCGTGTTGGTGCGCGTTCCCCAGATGCCGGCGTCAGCGGCGTTGCCCATATAGGCGACGTGCGTCCAGATCACCGGCAGCCCCTTGCCGCGCGCGAGATGCGAGATCGTGTTGACGTGCTCGATCTGGCGCGGATCGGTTTCATACGCGGTCTTGAACTCGTCGATGCGGGTATAGGCGTTCTGGAAATCGACGTTGACGATCGCCAGTTTGGTGCCGAAGCCGAACTTGCTGCGCGCCGGATTGGCCATGACCTCGTCGAACAGCTGCCGCGCCGTCTTTCCGTCCGAGATCATCTTCGTGCCGATCGTCGCCATGTCCGTCTTCCTTACGCCACTTGTCGAAAGCCGAGCGGCAGCCCGGCATCGGGCAAGAAGCCATAAAGTGGCTCGCCTGGCAGCGCTTCGGCCAGAATTGATCGCACAGCGGTTAGTTTTTCGAGATCGATGCCGGTCTTCAGCCCCATCGCCTCGAGCATGAAGGCCAGATCCTCGGCCACGATATTGCCCGACGCGCCCGGAGCGAACGGGCAGCCGCCCAATCCGCCGAGCGACGCGTCGAAGGTCGTCAGCCCGCAATCGAGTGCGGCCAGCACGTTGGCCAGGCCGAGCCCGCGCGTATTGTGCAGGTGAATGCCGGTCAGCGCGTGCGGCCCGGCGATGCTCTGCACCAGCGCGATCAGGCGGCGGACGGCGCTGGGGTCGGCGAAGCCGGTCGTGTCGGACAGGCCGACCTCGTCGCACCCGGCCTCCATCAGCCCCTCCGCCAGCCGGGCGATCTGCGCATCGGGAATCGCGCCCTCGAGCGTGCAGCCGAACACCGTCGACAGGCTGCCCTCGAAATGCGGCCGCGCGCCGGCCGGCAGCGCGGCGATCATCGCGGCGATCGCTTTCGCCTCGTCGAGCACCTGCGCGTGGGTCTTGCGAAGATTGGCGAGGCTGTGCGTTTCCGACACCGACAGCGGCAGGGTCAGCTTGTCCGCGCCCGCCGCGATCGCCGCCGCCGCGCCGCGCGCATTGGGGACGAGCACCGCCACCGTCAGGCCGGGGATCGTCTTGGCGAAGGCGACGACTTCGGCCGTGTCCGCCAGTTGCGGCAGGAGCTTTGCCGGCACGAAGCTCCCGACCTCGATCTCGCGCACGCCGGCGGCGGCTTCGGCGGCGATCCAGGCCTTTTTCGCAGCCAGCGGCATGATCCGCGAAATGCTCTGCAAACCGTCGCGCGGACCCACTTCGCTGATCAGAATGTCGGTCATCGCGCAAACCCCGCTTGGCTTAATTGTCATAGTCATATATCAATTGATCCGCGCCTGTCGAGGCCCGTCATCTAAGGAAGTTCGAGTGGATCAGGACGCATTGCCGCTGGCGGGGATCACGGTGATCGAATTTACCCACATGGTGATGGGGCCGTCGGTGGGGGTGATCCTCGCCGATCTCGGTGCCGACGTGATCAAGGTCGAACCGCACGGCGGCGATGCGACGCGGCGGCTGCTCGGCTCGGGCGCGGGCTATTTCCCGATGTTCAACCGCAACAAGCGCAGCATCTGCCTCGACCTGAAAAGCGAGGCCGGCCTTACCGTCGCCAAGCGCCTGTGTGCGGGCGCCGACATCGTGGTCGAGAATTTCCGGCCGGGCACGCTCGACCGGCTCGGCCTCGGCTATGCGGCGCTGTCGCAGGACAATCCCGGACTGATCCACTGCGCCGCCAAGGGCTTTCTGAAGGGCCCGTATGAAAAGCGCACCGCGCTCGACGAAGTGACGCAGATGATGGGCGGCCTCGCGTACATGACCGGCCCACCCGGCCGACCGCTGCGCGCCGGCGCATCGGTGATCGACATTACCGGCGGCATGTTCGGCGTGATCGGCGTGCTCGCGGCGCTGGAACGGCGCCATCGCACCGGACGCGGCGGCGAAGTGAAATGCGCCTTGTTCGAGACCACCGCCTTCCTCGTCGGCCAGCATATGGCGCAGATGGCGGTGACCGGCCAGGCGGCGCAGCCGATGCCGGTGCGGATCTCGGCCTGGGCGATCTACGACGTGTTCGAGACCGCCAACGAAGGCGAGCAATTGTTCGTCGGCGTGGTCAGCGACGGGCAGTGGGTCGCCTTTTGCGCGGCATTCGGGCTCGACGAACTCGGCGCCGATCCGGCGCTCGCCAAAAACAATGCGCGCGTGCTCGCGCGCGACGCGATCCTGCCGCACGTGCGCGCACTGTTCGCGGCGATGGACCGCACTGCGCTGGTCGCGAAGCTGGAGACGGTCGGGCTGCCGTTCGCACCGATCGCCCGGCCCGACGAACTGTTCGACGACCCGCACCTCACCGAATCGGGTGGGTTGATGGACGTGACGGTGCCGGGCGGCGCGGCGACGCGTTTGCCGGGGCTGCCGATCGAGTTCGACGGTGAGCGTGCGCCGCTACGCCGCGACATTCCCGAGGCCGGGGCGGACGGCGCCGCGATCCTGCGCGACCTGGGATATGACGAGGACGCCATCGCGGCGTTGACCGCGCCGTGAGCTCAGTCGGCGGCGGGGCGCGCCGCGCCGTGGAGATCGAGCGCGAGGCGATAGCGGTCGCCGCGATATTCGGCGATCGTCAGCAGCAGCGGCTTGCCCGCCAGATCATGGACGACGCGCTCGATCCGGATCAGCGGCGCGCGCGGCTCGGTGCCGAGCAAAGCGGCGCGCGCCGGGTCGGCGGCGATCGCGGCGATCGTCTGCGTGCCGCCGCCGATCGCATGGCCCGATTCGCGCAGGATTTCGAGCAACGGCGTCTCGGTGAGCCGTTCGCGCGTGAGCCCGGCCGCGAGATGCAGCGGCACATGGCTTTCGATTGCGCCGAGCGGCGCGTCGTCGAGATAGCGCACGCGCAAGGCGCGCAACGTCGCGGCGCCCGGCGCGAGGCCGAGCCGCGGCGCGATGTGATCCGCGGCGGGCTCCTCCGCCAAGGCGACGACGCGGACTTGCGTGTCGCGACCGAAGGCGATGAGCGATTCGATCGCCTGGTCGATATTCGCTTCGATCGGCGTCGCGGGCGCGCGGAAGATGACGCGCGTGCCGATGCGGCGGCGACGCTCGACCAGGCCATGCCCGGCGAGCTCGTCGAGCGCGCGGCGTGCGGTGATGCGCGACACGCCGTAGAGCGCGGAAAGATCGTGCTCGGTCGGCAAATTCTCGCCGAGCGGCCGGCGGCCCGACAGGATTTCGTCGCGCAAGGCGAGAAAGATCTGCTGATAGAGCGGAAGCGCGTCGTCGCGATGGAGTGCCGAAGGTGCCGCCATTGCGCTCCCGTGCCGCAATCGGGGCTCTCCGCCAAGCGGATCATTCGCAACAGGCGCTGGCCGCGCGGCGCGGCCGCATCCAGGAGGCGGCAATGGCCATGACCCCGCGCACGATATTCGACAAGATCTGGGACGCGCACGCCATCATGTCGATCGACGCCGAGACGGCCCTGGTGCTGATCGACCGCGTGCTGCTGCACGAACGCACCGGCAGCGTCGCGCTGGAGAGCCTGGCGGCGATGGGCCGTCCGGTCGATGCGCCGCGCCAGGCGTTCGCGACGATGGACCACATCGTCGACACGCTGCCCGGGCGGACCGACGCCACGACGATGCCGACCGGCACCGCCTTCATCACCGCGACGCGTGCGGCGACGCACGCGGCGGGAATCACTTTGTTCGATCTCGGCGATGCGCGGCAGGGCATCGTCCACGTTATTTCGCCCGAACTCGGCATCGTCCTGCCGGGGGCGACCCTGGTCTGCCCCGACAGCCATACCTGTTCGCAAGGCGCGCTCGGCGCGCTCGCCTGGGGAATCGGATCGACCGAGGCGGAGCATGCTTTGGCGACATCGACCTTGCGCGTGAAGCGGCCCAGGACGATGCGCGTGACGATCGACGGCGTGCTCGGCGCCGGCGTCACCGCCAAGGATCTGGCGCTGCACTTGCTCGCCACGTTCGGCTCGGCGGGCGGCAGCGGCCATATCGTCGAATATGCCGGCACCGCGGTGCGCGCGCTCGACGTCGAAGCGCGGCTGACCCTGTGCAACATGGCGACCGAATTCGCCGCTTTCTCGGCGATTATCGCGCCCGACGAAACGACTTTCGCGTATCTGCAGGGCCGCCCCTATGCACCGAGGGAAGCCGCGTGGGACGATGCGATCGCGCAGTGGCGTGCGCTGGCGAGCGACCCGGACGCGGCGTTCGACCGCGAGCTGCGGATCGACGCCGGCGACGTGCGGCCGATGGTGACGTGGGGCACCAGCCCGCAACAGGCGGTGCCGATCGACGGCAGCGTGCCCGGCGATACCGGCGATGCAGCGGTGCGTGCGCGCGATTATATGGATCTGGCGCCGGGCGCGGCGTTGCTCGGCCAGCCGATCGGCGCGGCGTTCATCGGATCGTGCACCAATGGCCGGCTGTCCGACTTGCGCCGTGCCGCCGCGATCCTGCGCGGACGCCATGTCGCGCCGGGGGTGCGGGCGATCTGCGTGCCGGGCTCGACCGCGGTGCGCGCGGCGGCGGAGGCGGAGGGGCTCGACCGCGTCTTCCGCGAGGCCGGGTTCGAGTGGCGCGAGGCCGGCTGTTCGATGTGCTTCTTCGCGGGCGGCGAGAGTTTCGGCGCGCGCGAACGCGTCATCAGTTCCACCAACCGCAATTTCGAGAGCCGGCAGGGGCCGGGGACGCGCTCGCACCTCGCCTCGCCCGAGACGGTCGCGGCATCGGCGATCGCCGGGCGCATCGCCGATCCGGCGGCCTTGTGATGGAGCGGTTCGACACGCTGAGTTCGGTCGCGGTGCCGCTGCTGCGCGACAATGTGGATACCGATGCGATCATCCCGTCGCGCGAAATGACGTCGGTCGCCAAGACCGGCCTCGCCGACGGCTTGTTCGCGGGCTGGCGCTACCGGACGCTCGGCGGGCGCGATCCCGATCCCGCCTTCGTGCTCAACGATCCCGCTTTCGCCGGAGCGACGATCCTGCTGGGCGGCGCGAATTTCGGCTGCGGGTCGAGCCGCGAACATGCCGCCTGGGCGCTGGCCGAATATGGCTTCCGCGCGATCATCGCGGCGTCGTTCAACCCGATCTTCCGCGGCAATTGCGTGCGCAACGGGATCGTGCCGATCGCGCTGGACGCCGCCGCGATGGCCGCGGCGCCGCAACCGCTGACGATCGACCTGGCGGCGCAGACGGTGACCGATGCGGCCGGCACCGCGCACGGCTTCGCGATCGATGCGGAAGCCAAGGCGATGCTGCTCGGCGGCCTCGACGCGATCGACCTGACCCTGCGCGATCGCCCGGCGATCGACGCGTTCCGCACGGCCGACCGCTTGCTGCGGCCGTGGATCTATCTGTGAGGATGTGACGATGAGCGATTCCCTCCATATGCCGCTGGTGATCGTCGGCGCGGGCGGCACCGGGCTGTGCGCGGCGCTGGCGGCGGCCGATGCCGGAATCGAGGTGCTGGTGATCGAGCGCGATTCGACTCCGCTCGGCAGCACGGCGATGTCGACTGGCCTGATCCCGGCGGCGGGCACGCCCGAACAGGCGGCGGCGGGAATCGTCGACGACCCGGCGCTGTTCGCCGCCGACATTCTCGCCAAGACCAAGGGCGCGACCGATGCCGGCATCGCGCGGCGGCTGGCGGATGAATCGGCCGAGACGATCGCCTGGCTGCGCGACACGCACGGCGTGCCGCTCGATCTGATCGGCGGCTTCCTCTATCCCGGCCACAGCGTGCAGCGGATGTACGGCACGCCCAACCGCACCGGCGGCGAATTGATGGCCGCGCTCGAGGCCGCGGCGGTCCGCGCCGGCGTGATGATCCTGAGCGATGCGCGCGTGACCGAGCTCTCCGCGATCGGAAATCGCGTGACCGGCGTGACGATCGAGCGGCCCGACGGGGCGATCGAGCGGATCGGCTGCGACGCGCTGATCCTCGCTTGCTCGGGCTTTGGCGGCAATGCCGACCTGGTCGCGCGCTGGATCCCCGAAATGGCGGAGGCGGTGTATCACGGCCATCCCGGCAATACCGGCGATGCGGTGCGCTGGGGCGCGGCGCTGGGTGCCGGCATGGCCGACATGAGCGCCTATCAGGGGCATGGCGGGCTCGCGGCCGGGCACGGCGTGCCGATCCTGTGGCCGCTGATCATGGAGGGCGGTTTCCAGGTCAATTGCGACGGCCTGCGCTTCTCCAACGAGGCGACCGGCTATTCCGAGCAGGCCGCGCGCGTGAATGCCCAGCCCGGGCATGTCGCCTGGTCGATCTTCGATGCGCGGCTGCACCGGCTGATGCTCGACTTCGACGATTATCGCGATGCGCTGCGCGCGGGCGCGGTGGTCGATGCTCCAACGGTGGAGGAATTGGCGCGCGTCGCGAAATTGCCCGAAGCGGCGCTCGCCGCGACGATCGCCGCGGTCGCCGGTTTCGTCGGCGGTACGGCGACCGATCCGTTCGGGCGCGATTTCACTGGCAAGGCGCCGCTGGCGGAGCATTATTATGCCGCCAAGGTGACGGGCGCGCTGTTCCACACCCAGGGCGGACTGATCGTCGACGGCGATGCGCGCGTGCTCGATTCCGCGGGCGTGGCGTTGCCGAACCTGTTCGCCGGGGGCGGCGCGGCGCGTGGCGTGTCTGGCGGCGGGGCCGACGGCTATATGGCGGGCAACGGCCTGCTGACCGCGACCACCTTCGGCAAGCTTTCCGGGCGTGCGGCGGCGATTTTACTGCAATAGCGAAATCGCCGGCCGGCGCCGTAACAATCTCTTCGTTTCTCAATGCGTAACCATGACGGGCACGGGCCGATGGGCGCCCCGAAACGCGGTGAAGCCGGCGCGATACTTATCGACTGGTGGACAGAATTCATGTTCGGCTGGCGAAAAAAGCGGGTTCGACAAGAACTGTGCTCGCAACGCTTCCAGACCGGACCACCGGCACAGACCGACCGCTGGGGCGATATCGTCGAAAAGGGAAAATTTTATGACAGATGCGCGCCTGCTCGCTCTCAAGACCGTTTCCTCCAGCTTCGCGCTGGCGGCAGCGGTGACGATGTCCGCCAGCCCGGTTTCGGCCAAGGCGCTCGCGGCCGATCCGGCTGCGCCCGTTGCCGTCGCGGCGCCCGCGCCGGACCCGGTCGTCGCCCCCGACCCGGCCGTCGCGCCCGCCGAGCCGGCAGTGAACGGCGACATCGTCGTCACCGCCCGCAAGCGCGGCGAAAGCATCATCGACGTGCCGATCGCCATCACCGCGATCAGCGGCGCGACGCTCGCCAATCGCAACATCACCGATCTCAACAGCCTCAACGGCAACGTGCCCGGCCTGCGCTACCAGAATACGGGTGCCAACCGGAACGATCGCGGTTTCGTGAACTTCACCATCCGCGGCATGTCGGTGCCTGTCACCGTGTTCGTCGACGGCGTGGCGATCCCGACCGGGTCGATCCCGGGGCTCAACAACATCGAGCGGGTCGAAGTCGTCAACGGGCCGCAAAGCGCCTATTTTGGCCGCGCGACCTTTGCGGGCGCGATCAACTTCATCACCAAGCAGCCGTCGCTGACCGACTTCTCGACCTCGGGCAGCGCGTCCTACACCTCGCTCGACAAGGCCGAGATCAACGGTGCGGTCGAAATCCCGATCATCAAGGACAAGCTCGCGATCCGCGTGTCCGGCCGCTTCTACGACAAGAAGGGCGAGTATGAGAATTACAACGGCACCGGGCGGCTCGGCGACGAGCAGACCAAGTCGATCTCGGCCTCGTTCCTCGCCAAGCCGACCGACAATCTCAAGATCCGCGGATATTATGCGGCGTGGAAGGACAGCGACGGCCCGTCGGCGCAGGCGGCGCTGACCGAGGCGGATTACAATTGCAACCTGGGCGGCAGCGGGCGGCAAGTGAACGGCCTGAACTATGTCTGCGGCCGGATCGGCAGCGTGCCGGCCAACCGCCTGTCGCAGAACAACACCCCGCCGCTCGCCGCGCTCCAGCTGGCACAGGGACAGTCGGCGGTGTCGCAGGATCTGATCGACCATCTCGGGCTCGAACGCCGCGCCTACCAAGCCAATTTGCTGATCGACTGGGCGCTGGGCGGCTACACGCTGTCGGGTGCGTTCGGCAAGAGCCACAACGAATGGGGCGCGATCACCGACACCTACAATCGCGGCAATGACGGCACCGGTTATTCGTCGACCGTGTTCATCCCGAACAACGACCGCAACACCTCGGCCGAAGTCCGCCTGCAATCGCCCAAGATGAGCGGTTTCAGCTTCCTGGCCGGCGTCAACTACCTCTATTCGAGCAACACCTTCGTCGGCCGCGCCTATCGTCCGACCAACGCCACGCCGATCGCCGAGCTCAGCCGCTACACCGTTGGCCGCGCCAACACGCTCGGCCTGTTCGGGTCGATCAACTACGACATCGTCAGCGGGCTCTCGATCAGCGCAGAAGGGCGCTACCAGTGGGACAAGGTGCGCCAGGATATCGATTTCTCGAACACGCATCTCGACAACACCTTCAAGTCCTTCACCCCGCGCGTCATCCTGAGCTACGACGTGCGCCGGAACCTCAATCTCTATGCATCCTATTCGGAAGGGCGGCGTCCCGGCACCTTCAACGGCGGCCTGACGACGGTGAGCGCCAGTGCGAAACAACAGATCCTCGCGCAGTTCCCGGTGCCGCTCAACGTTCCCGAAGAAAAGCTGACCAGCTACGAAGGCGGCCTGAAGGGCAATTTCTTCGATCGCCGGATCACGTTGCTCGCGGCGGGCTATTTCAGCCAGTGGCGCGGGCGCCAGATCAGCCAGAACATCGCCTATACGGTCGGCACCACCACCCAGACCAACACCTTCATCCTGCCGGCCGGCAGCACCGATCTGTGGGGCGTCGAACTGCAGGCGACGGCGCGAGTCAATTCGCACCTGTCGCTGGATGCCACCTATGACTGGGCGCATACCAAGATCCTGTACACCAGTTGCACCGAATGCCTCGCGATCACCGGCGTGCTCAATCCGGTAGGCAATTCGATGGAGCGTTATCCGCAGCATACGTTCAGCCTCAACGCGACCTACGAGACGCCGATCAACGACGCATGGACCGGCTATGCGCGCGGGCAGTATCTCTTCACTGGCAAGCAATACGAGACCGCCGCTAACGTCGCCTATACGGCGCCGTCGGATGTGTTCCACCTCGCGGTCGGCGCGCATAACGCCGTCTATTCGGTCGAACTGTTCGTCCGCAACCTGACCGACGACAAGACGCCGACCAACATCCTGCGCAACACCAACCCCAATGCCAGCGCGGCACAGGGGTCCAGCCTGATCGTGCTCGCGCCGCCCGAGCGCCGCGCGGTCGGGGTGCGCGTCGGCTTCAAATACTGATCGCCGCGCGACCGACGAACTGAATGCCACTGCCCCCGTATCGCCAGGATACGGGGGCATTTTCTTTAGGGCGGACCGGCCAGGCACGCACTTCTATCCGAGCGGTGGATAAAGGGGTGGCGTGCGTAGGTGCGAAGTCGAACTGTGATAGCCTTTTCCCGCTGGTGGAGATCATGATGAGCGTAGCGCTGACCGCAGAGGCAAAGGTGTTGCCGCCCTCATCGCCGGAGAGCCGGCTGCCGCTGCCGTTATGCGTGGGCTTCGGTATCGGATCGTTCGGCATCGCGATCCTGCTGAACGTGGTGACCGTGCTGTTCCCGGCGATGATGACGACCGTGCTGGGGCAATCCGCCGCGGTCGCCGGCCTGCTGCTGACCTTCTCCAAGCTGTACGACATCGGCGCCGACGTCGCGATCGGCGCGGCGAGCGACCGCACCCGCACCCGGATCGGCCGGCGTCGCCCCTATCTGCTGTTCGGCGCGGCGGTCTCGGGCATTTCGTTCCTGATGATCTTCATTCCGCCCAAACTGACCGGCACCCCGCTCGCTTTGTGGATGGGCCTTGCTCTGGTCGTCTATTCGACCGGCTATTCGCTCTTCTCGGTGCCCTACATGGCGATGGCCGGGGAGATGACCGACGGCTATCACGAGCGCACGCGATTGCTGTCGTTCCGCACCTTCTTCATCAGCGTCGGGCAGCTCGCCGCTTCGGCCGGCGCGGCGGCGCTGATCGGCTGGTTCGGCGGCGGGTCGCTCGGTTATGCGGTGATGGGCGCGGTCGCCGGCCTGCTGCTCAGCGGCACGATGATGATCAGCTTCTTCGGCACGCGCAACGCGCGGATGATGCCGGCCGCGCCCAAGGCGCGCATCTCGCGCCGCGAACTCGTCTCGACGCTGACCTCGAACCGGCCGTTCGTCCTGCTGATGGCGATCAAGCTGTCGCAATATGCCGCGATCGCGATGATCAGCACCACCAAGGTGCTGTTCCTGCTCAACGTCGTGAAGGTCGGCTATGCCGGTCTGGTCAACCTGACGCTGATCCAGAATGTCGTCGCGGTCGTGGCGATCCCGCTCTGGGTCGCGCTCGGCCGGCGGATCGGCAAACGTCCGGCCTATCTGCTCGCCACCGCCATGCTCGGCCTGGTCTATGTCAGCTGGTTCTTCACCGACGTGAACATCACCATGACCGGCATCCTGCTTCGCGGCGCCGCCAATGGCGTGGCAGCGGCGGGCACGACGCTGCTGAGCGTCGCGATGCTGCCCGACGTGATGGAATATGACCGGCTGCGCACCGGGTTGCGGCGCGAGGGCGTGTTCTCCAGCGTCTATTCGATCGTCGAGAAGCTGGGCTATGCGCTCGGTGCCGGCATCATCGGCGTCATCCTGTCGGCATCGGGCTTCCTGCCGAGCTTGCAGGGCAAATTGGTGGTTCAGCCGCATTCGGCGATGCTCGCGCTGTACGGCGGGGCCTCGCTCATCCCGGCCGGCCTAATCCTGCTGAGCTGGCTGCTGATGCTGGCCTATCCGCTCGACGACAAGATGCTGCGGCGGACGCAATTGCTGCAGGCCCGATAACCAAAAAAAGGAGTCCCCGATGCGTGTTGTGACGATTGCGATTGCCCTTGGCCTGGCGACACTGTCCGCAGCGGGAGACGCCAGCCCCGGCACGCGCCCGGCGGCGACGAGCTACCGCGCTTATGTCGATGGCCGCTGGGGGCAGGTGCACGTCCGCGTGGCCGGCCCGGCGAACGGACCGACCGTGGTGCTGGTGCACAAGATGGTGTGGTCCTCGATCGAATTTTCGAAGGCGCAGCCGTGGCTCGCGGTGCGCGGCATCCGGTCGATCGCGGTCGATCTGCCGGGCTATGGCCTGTCCGATTCCCCCGCGGCGCAACCCAGCGCCGAGGATTATGCCGACGACCTGCTGCCGATCCTCGACCATTTCAAGGTGCGCAAGGCGGTGATGGTCGGCGCGAACACCGGCGCAACTTTGGTCACCGCCTTTGCCTTGCGGCACCCGACGCGCACCGCGGCAGTCGTGCTGGACGGTCCGCCGGTGTTCGAGGGCGAGGCCCAGAAGGAAGCGCTCGCCGAGCCCGAATTCGACCGGACGGCGCGGCCCGGCGGTGCGACCCTGGTCGCGCGCTGGAACGAGATTGCGGCGCTGGCGAAGAAGAATGGCGGTCTGTCCGACGAGGCGATCCAGACCGGCATCCTGCAATTCTTCCAGGCCGGGCCGCATTATCTGTGGGGCCATCAGGCGATCTTCAGCTATCCGCTGCGGCCGGCACTCGCGCGGCTGACCGGGCCGGTGCTGCTGCTGACCTATCCGGGCGACCAGTTGCGCGGCGTGTCGCTCGAGGCCAAGCGCGATCACCCGGCGTTCACGCTGAAGGAGATCAGCTGGGCCGGCATGACCGCCGATTATCAGGACCCGAAGGAATGGGCCGACGCCCTGGCCGATTATACGTTGGCGTTGCCGCGATAATGGTGATGGTCCCCGGCGCGCGCCGGGGACCAGATGATCATGCGCCCGGCAACACCCGGAGCGACACGTCGCAGCTCGTCAGCGGCTCGACGCCGTCCTTGGTGACCAGGATCTGGTCCTCGACGTGCAGATTGCCCCAGCCGATCTCGTAATAGGGCATGTCGAGCGAGAAGATCATATTCTCTTCGAACACGAATTCGCCATTGCCGCCTGGCAGCACCGGGCCGACCGGGATCTTGTGGTCGGAATGTTCGAGCCCGATCGAGTGCGGCGTGGCGAAGAAGAAGCCCTCGAACCCGGCGCCGCGCACCGCGTCGATCACCGCTTCGGACACTTCCTTGCCGGTGACGCCGGGCTTGACCACTTCGAGCACGCGCGCGCAGCCGACCTCGAGCGCGTGCGCGCGGCGGACCAGTTCGGGCTTGGGCTCGCCGCAGACCGCGATGCGGCCGAGATCGCCGAGATAGTTCTGATAATCGCACAGCCCGTCGAAGGTGATCGATTCGCCCTCCAGCACGGTGCCCAGGTTCTGGTTGGTGCCGTTCTGCCCGGTCGCCAGATAGATGCCGCGCGCGCCGCGCTTGGCGAGCTCGGTATTGTAGATGATCTCGAGGTCGGTGCGCTTCATGCCGACACGGATGTTGGCGATCGTCTCGTTGAGCGCTTCCTCGTTGATCGAGGCGACGTTGCGCATGATCGCGATTTCGTCGGGGGTCTTGATCATGCGGATGTCGCGGAACGTGGTATAGGCGTCGCGGATCTTGAGATCGGGCAGGCCGATCTCGTTGAGCCAGGGGCCGACGCGCGGATCGTCCGACCCGACCACGCCGCCCGACAGGCCGGCCTCGACCAGCGCCTTCTTCAGCGCATAGGTCGCGTTGACCGACGCGGTGCCCTTATTGCCTTCCATATATTTCAGATATTCGGTGTCGGTCGGCGACAGGCTGTCGTAGCGGATCGGCCATTTCATGCCATATTCGATATGCTCGGCATCCTCGACGTCGGGGTCGAAATCGCGGCGATCCTGGTAGATCGGGTGCACATAGCTCTGGATGCTTGGCATCCAGGTCGATTCCGGGCGGTGGAAGAAGCGCAGATGCTCGACCCCGGTGACGATCAGCGCGGCCGGCATCGCCGGATCGCGCGGGAGCACCGCATAATTGTAGAACAGGCGGTTCATCCGCATCAGCGCGCCGAAATAATCCGACAGATAGCGGACGTTGATCGGCGCCACCGCGATCAAGCCATCGAGGCCCTCGCGGTCCATCACGGCGTAGGCGCGTTCTTTGTTGAGCAGCATGATCGTCTCCTGATATGGCGTCGGCGATGTTCTGCCGATGCGGCGCGCGCGCCAGAGCAAGCGCGCAAATGGTCGCTGGCCGGACAGATTGCAGCACCGGCTAGGGCAAGCGCCGGGGCAGGGGCACCTTGTGCGGCGTGACCGTCTCTCCGCCAATCCTCCGCCGCGCTTTCATCGATCTGCCCGACGGGCAAGTGCATGTGCGCCGGGTCGCCGGCCCGGCGGGGGGCGTGCCGCTGCTGTGCCTGCACCAGAGCCCGGCCTCGAGCCTGACCTATGCCGAGATCCTGCCTTTGTTCGGGCGAACCGCGGTCGCGGTGGATACGCCCGGCTTCGGCGAGTCTTTCCGGCCGGCGGCGCGGCCCGACGTGCCGGGTTATGCGCGCTGGATCGGGGCGGTCGCGGCGGCGCTCGGTTACCCCCGGATCGACGTGATGGGGCTGTTCACCGGTGCGGCGATCGCGTCGGAGCTGGCGGCCACCCGGCCCGATCTCGTCCGCCGCCTCGTGCTGGCCGGTCCGCCGCTGTTCGATGCCGCGCAGCGCCGCGGTTTCGTCGACAATGCCTGGCCGGTCGCGCCGCAGCCGGACGGATCGCATCTGCAGCGCGAGTGGCAGCGCACGATGGCGCGACCGATGCCGGTGCCGTTCGCGCGGCGTTGCGACGCGTTCAACGAATATTATCGCGGCGGCGCGAACGCGATCTGGGGCGAACTCGCGGTGGCGGACTATGCGCTGGCCGATACGCTGCCGCGCATTGCGCAGCCGACCCTGATTCTCCAGCCGGAGGGCATCCACGGCGACGGCGCGGGCGCTCTGGCGCTGCTGCCCAATGGCCGGGTCCGCCCGATCGCGTGCCTGGGCTATGCCATGTTACAGGCGGTGCCCGATCGGGTCGCCGCGGAAGTCGCGTCCTTTCTCGACGGCGACGCCGCATGATTTTTCGTTTGGAGCAAAGCCGATGAACCGTCGTACGATGATCCGCCTCGGTGCGCTCGGCGCCGCGGCCGCGGCACTGCCCGTGCGCCTGCCGGCGGCGGATGGCGCGGACTTTCGCGTGGTCGCAGCGGGGCTGGGTTTCCCCGAGGGGCCGGCGACGTTGCGCGACGGCAGCGTGCTGTTCGTCGAGATCGCGCGCGGCAAGCTCAGCCGGGCGTGGCCCGATGGGCGCGTGACGACCGTCGCCGCGCTCGGCGGCGGCCCCAACGGCTGCGCGATCGGGCCCGACGGCGCGGCCTATATCGCCAATGACGGCGGCCTCGCGTTTCACGAGGCGGATGGTCGCACGATGGTGGCGGGCGTGCCACCGACCTATCTCGGCGGCTCGATCCAGCGCGTCGACCTGAAAACGGGCGCGTTCCGCACGCTGTACGACGCGGTCGGCAACAATCGGCTGAAGGGGCCCAACGACATCGTGTTCGATGCGTGGGGCGGCTTCTGGTTCACCGACACCGGCAAAGGCTATGCGCGGACGCGCGATCACGGCGGCCTCTACTGGGGCATGCCCGACGGCAGCGCGCTGCGCGAGATCGCCTATCCGTTGCTCACCCCCAACGGCATCGCGCTCGGCGCGGACCGGCGGACCTTGTATGTCGCGCTATCGGAAAAGCGGCAGATCCTCGCTTATACGCTGACGGGGCCGGGGCAGGTCGAGATGGCCGGCGGCGTGCCCAAGACGCGGCTCTTCGCGAGTCTCGGCGGCGACATGTCGATCGACAATATCGCGGTCGAGGAGAGCGGGAACCTGCTGCTGGCGGCGGTGCGGCAGGGCGCGATCCTGACGGTCAATCCGGCGGGCGAAGTGATCGAGACGGTCAAGCTGCCCGACCCGGTGGTGACCGCGATGGCGTTCGGCGGCGCCGACCGGCGGACCTTGTACGTGACGCTGTCGAGCACCGGCCGCGTGGTCGCGCTGAAATGGCCGCGCGCGGGGCTCAAGCCGGTGTTTGCGGCCTAGATCGCCTTCACTCGCAGCGACGTGTCCATCGAGGTGATCGGCTCGCAGCCGTCCTTGCGGACGATCATCATGTCCTCGACATGCGTCGTGCCCCAGCCGAATTCGTGGTACGGCATGTCGAGCGTGAACACCATATTCTCCTCGAACGCGAGCGGATGGTGGCCCGGCATCTGATCGCCGACCGACACCGGATGGTCGGTATGTTCGAGCCCGACCGAATGCGGGCCGGCGATGACGAAACCGGGAAAGCCCTCGTCATGGACGGTCTTCAAGGTGAGATCGACGATCTCCTTGAAGGTCTTGCCGGGGCGGATGTTCTCGTAGGCGATCTGCAGCGCGCGATCGACCGCGGTGAAGCGGTGGAGCATTTCCGCGGTCGGCTCGCCGAAGAACACCGAGCGGCCGACATCGCCGCGATATTGCTGCCATGACCCGACCGAATCGAGCTTGATCAGCTCGTTCGGCTCGATCTCGCCGGTCGCCAGGCCGCGAATATTGGCGATGATCCATTCGGACCGGCCGCATTGCTCGGCCATGGCGAGCGCGTGGACGCGGTGGATGTCCTCCAGCGGCATGCCGACGTGCATCCGGTCGACCACCGCGTTGAGCGCGGTCTCGCTCATCCGCCCGGCGATCTTGAGCAATTCGATCTCGTCCGCGCTCTTCACCATGCGGATTTCCTTGAAGACGTTGAGCGCGTCGACCCCGCTCAATTCCTCCAGCCCGATCGCGCCGAGCCAGCCGAGCACGCGCGGATCGTCGAAGCCGAGCCGCCCCTTTTCGAGTCCCGCGGTACGGATCGCGCCGGCGAGCGCGCGCGTTGCCGTCGTCTGCGCGCCACCGCGGTGCATCGCGTAGCGATCGAGCAATTGGCGGTCGCGCGGCCCCATTTCGGCGCCCGGGCGAGTCGGGTAGGGGGTGAGCGGCGCGTCCTTGATCGAGTCCGCGGTCACCGCCTGGTCGCCACCCTCGTCGATTTCCTCGGTCGAAAATTCATAGTCGCGCGGCGGGATCGCCTTGGGCGGAATGCGCGTGATGAAGGTCGCGACATTGGGCATCCAGGTCGGCTTGTGCTCGAGATGATAGACGCCGGTGCCGGGCATGATGAGCGCGGCGGGCGCAGTCTCGTCGCGCGGCAGCAGCGCGTAGAGCGTGTAGTTGCGCGACATCAGGAACATCGGCCCCCAATAATCGGAGAGATAATAGATGTTCTCGGGGAAGGCCGCGACCAGCCCGTCGAGCCCGTGGCGGTCCATCACGGCATTGGCACGGTCGCGATTGAGCAGCATGGCAGGCCTCGAATAGCTGGATACGCTATCTGCCTAGACCCACCGCCGGGCAAGCCGCGCCGTGGCGGCGCAATCTGCTCATCTGGCGGATAGTCCGGCCGCGCTGCCTGACACGCTCACGCCCGACCCCGATGTGCTAATCCCTGCGACCTGCAAAAGGCCCGTTCCATGTCCATCGCTTCGTCCCGGTCCCAGTTCTTCCCGCCGCCGACCGCGGCGCGGCTGCCGCTTGCGCTGCAATTCGGCTGGGGGCTCGGCACGCTCGGGCTGACCGCGTTCATGGTCGGCAGCTATCTGCTGCTGCGCTTCATGACCGATTACATGGCGATGCCGCCAGCGCTGGCCGGCACGATCTTCGCGCTCGCCAAAATCTATGACGGCGTGGCCGACCCGATCTTCGGCGCGCTGAGCGACCGCGCGCGCAGCCGGATCGGACGGCGGCGGCCGTTCCTGCTGGCGGGAGCGTTCGCGTGCGGGCTGACCTTCATGCTCGCCTTCAACGCGCCGGTGGTGGCGAGCCGGGCGGGGGGCATCGCAATGCTCGCCGGGCTGCTGATCCTGCATGCCACCTCCTACGCGATCTTCGCGGTGCCCTATATGGCGATGCCGGCGGAAATGACCGACGATCCGCACGAACGCTCCAAGCTGATGTCGTTCCGCGTCGTCAACGGCTCGCTCGGCAATCTCGTCGGCGGATCGGCCACCGCTGCCCTGATCGCCTATTTCGGCGGCGGGCTGGTCGGGCACCGCGCGATGGGCATCGTGATGGGGCTGCTGCTGTTCGCGGTGCTGTTCGCTTGCTTCCTGATGACCTCGAAAGCGCGGATGCGCGAAGTCGAGGCGACGTCGCACGTCCCGTATCTCCAGCAATTGCGCAAGGCTTCGAAGAACCGGCCGTTCGTCGTGCTGCAGGCGAGCAAGCTGATGCTGCTCAGCGCGGCGGCGCTGCACACCGCCTCGGCGGCGTTCTTCGTCCAGCGCCGGCTGGAAATGTCCGACGCATGGCTCGCGACGATCTATGCCACGCTGACGATCGGCACGGTGGTCGCGCAACCCTTCTGGCTGTGGGCGGCGCGGCGGTACGGCAAGCGGCAGGCGTTCCTGGCGGGCGGGGTTTTCACCGCCTTCGTCTGGCTGTCATGGCTGCCGTTCGGGCCGGGCACGCCGCCCGCGGTGATCATCACGATCGGGCTGCTGGCCGGGCTCGGCAATGGCGGGATCGTGATGATCAGCCAGTCGATGCTGCCCGATACGATCGAATATCAATATCGCCAGAGCGGCTTGCGGATCGAGGGCAGCTTCGCCGGCATCTACATCATGGTCGAGAAGCTCGGCCAGGCGATCGGCGCGTCGCTGACCGGCATCGCGCTCGGCCTGTTCGGCTATGTCCAGGCACATGCCGGCACGGTGATGGTGCAGAGCCCGCGCGCGGTGCTGGGCATCACCTTGTGCTATTCGGTATTCTCGACGCTGTTCCTGCTCGCCAGCATGGCGATCATGGTGTTCTACCCGCTCGAGGAAAAGACGATGACGCTGCGCGCGCGTCGCGCGGTGGCGGCATGACCGGCCCGGCAAAACGGCGGCTGCCGATCCCCGGCCAGATGGCCGAGGAAGACCGGCTGCTGGCGATGATCGCCGCGCTCGCCGCCGAACTCGCCGTCACGCGCGAGCGGCTCGACACGGTCGAGCAGCTCGCGGTGGCCGCCGGCCTGTTCGATGCCGCGGCGATCGAGGGGTTCGTGCCCACGCCGCAGCAGACCGCGCGGCGCGATACGCTGCGGCGCCGGCTTATTTCGCGTGTCTTCCGTCCGTTGAAAACGCCCGAAGGAGCCTGAGCCATGGCCGCCGCGCACCCGATGCAACCCCAGGCGACGCACGACGAGACCGCCGAGCAATTGTTCGTGCGCGACCTGAAAGTGTGGCTGACCGAGGACGTCGAGCCGGTGCACCGTGCCGCGGCGGCGGCGCTCGACCCGGGCGCGCAGAACAATGCGCGAGTCGAGACGGTCTATGCCGGCCTGCACGCCCAATCGGGTTTCCGGGCGTGGGCGAGCGTGCGGCGGACGTCGCAGGAAATGCTGTGGGATGCGGTCGGCGCCAGCGTCGCGCGGCAATCCGCGGCGCTCGCCGAGACGGCTGCGTTGCCCGCACCGCGCGGCAGCGTGACGCTCGCGCCCGATTTCGTCGTGCCGCGCTATCTCGCCGATCGCGACGTGCACCTCATGCCGGGCGGCTACGGCCTCGACGACGGCGGCGTCGGGCAGGGCGCGGTGATGGACCAGGGCGGGGCGGTTTACATGCTCGGCCGCAATGGCGGGCAGATGAACGACGTGCGCGGCCACACCGTCGCCGCGCATGTCTTCGCGCGCTTTCCCGGCTTCGAGCCGACGCGGATTCTCGAGCTCGGGTGCGGCGTCGGGGCGAGTGCGGTGCCGGTGGCGCAGGCCTTTCCCGATGCCGAACTGCATGCGGTCGATGTCGGCGCGTCGATGCTGCGCTACGCCCATGCGCGCGCCGAACATCTCGGCGTGGCGATCCATTTCGCGCAGGACGATGCCGAGCACACCCGCTTCGCCGACGGCAGCTTCGACCTCGTCTATTCCTGCGTGCTGATGCACGAGACGTCCGAAGCGGCGATGGCCAATATCCTAGCGGAGAGCTTGCGGCTGCTGCGCCCGGGCGGCGTGGCGGTCCATCTCGAAGTGCCGCAACGCTATGAGGAACTCGATCTGTGGGGCAAGATCCGCGGGCAGATCGAGATGGATTACAATAACGAGCCGGCGTGGAAGGCGGCGATCAGCGTCGATTTCGACGCGATGCTGCGCGCCGCCGGCTTTGCCGAGGTGGCGGCCGGTTTCCAGGACGCGACCTCGCAGCCGCAGCGCGGCGGCGGCGGGTTCTGCGGCGAGAGCAAGGGCGTGTTCCGATCCTGGTTCGTCGTCTCGGGCACGCGGCCCTGAACCGATGAGCGCGGACGCGGTGCAACGCCCCGGATCCCTGATCGCGGCGACGGTGGTCGGCTGCGCGGCCTTCATGCAGGCGTTCGACACCAGCGCGGTGTCGGTCGCGTTGCCGCGCATGGCGGCGGCGTTCGGCGTGCCGGTGCTGTCGCTCAACATCGTCGTCACCGCCTATCTGATCGGCGCCACGGCGATCCTGCCCTTGTGCGCCTGGGCCGCCGACCGGTTCGGCGCGCGCGCGATGTTCCTGCTTGCTGTCGGCGGTTTCGGCGCGAGCGCGCTCGCGTGCGGCCTGTCGACCGGGTTGCCCGTGTTGCTGGCCGCGCGGGTGGTGGAGGGCTGCGCGGGCGCGCTGCTGCTGCCGGTCGGGCGGATCATCGTGCTGCGCTCGGTCGACAAGGCCGATTTCGTGCGCGCGATGTCCGCGCTGACCTTGCCGGTGATGCTGGGGCCGGTGATCGGGCCGCCGATCGGCGGGTTGATCGTCACGCTCGCTTCGTGGCGCTGGCTGTTCTTCGCCAACGTGCCGGTGGCGATCGTTGGAATGGCGCTGGTGTGGCGCTTCGTGCCGGAAATCCGCAGCGAAGCGGCGCATCCGCTCGACGTGAAGGGGACGCTGCTGATCGTCCCCGCGCTGGCGGGCATCACCTTCGGCATCGCCGCGACGACGCGCGCCGATCTCCCGCCGTGGCTGATCGTGTTGGTCATCGTCGGCGGCGCGGCCTGTGCGCTCGGCTATGTCGTTCATGCGCGCCGTACGGCGAAGCCGGTGCTCGATTTGGCGTCGTTGCAAGTCGCCACCGCGCGCATTTCCAGCATCGGCGGGGTGTTCCCACGAATGCTGGCCAGCGCGTCGCCCTATCTGCTGGCGATGCTGTTCCAGGTCGGCTTCGGGCTGAACGCGGTCGAGGCGGGCGGGCTGATCTTCGCCGGCGCGATCGGATCGATCCTCAGCCGCCCGGCGATCAACAGCGTGCTGCGCTGGTTCGGCTTCCGGCGTTTCCTGCTCGTCAATACCTGGCTGATCGCCGTGTCGATCGCGGTGTGTGCGGCGTTCCGCGCGGATACGCCGCATGTCGTGATCCTGGTGCTGCTGTTCGTGTCCGGGCTGCTGCGCTCGCTGCAATTGATGGCGCTCAACGCGATCGGCTATGTCGACCTCGACAAGGCCGAGTTCGCGGCGGCCAGCACGATCGCCAGCGTCAGCCAGCAATTGGCGATGAGCTTCGGCATCGCGCTTTCGGTGGTGACGGTGCAGCTGCTGCAACGCGTCGCCGGCGCGGCGACGCTGGATGCGACGGTGATCGCGCAGGCCTTCCTGGTCGTCGCGGCGCTGTCGCTGCTGTCGCTGCGCTGGATCGTGCGCCTGCCGCACGACGCCGGCCATTCGATGATCGCGCCGCGCAAGCTGGCGCTGGCCGAGGCGGATGCCGAATGAGCGAGATCGACCGCAGCTTCGTCCGGCTCGAGGAAGGGCTGATCCACGTCCGGCACATCGCCGGGCGCAGCGACGTGCCGCCGGTGGTGATGCTGCACGCGTCGCCCGGCTCGTCGCGCGGCCTGGAAGAGCTGATGCGCGCGGTGCATTCGGTCGATGGCCGGCGCATCATCGCGCCCGACACGTGCGGCAACGGCGATTCTGCGCCGCCGCTGCGCGACGCGCCCGACACCGCCTATTTCGCCGATGCGCTCGGGCGACTGCTGTCGGCGATGGCGATTGATCGGATTGATCTCTACGGTAGCCACACCGGCGCCCGCACTGCCTGCGAAGTCGCCGCAGCGCATGGCGAGCGTGTGTCGCGCCTGGTGCTGGACGGCATCATCGAATATTCGCCGGCGATGCGGGCCGAACTGGCGGCGCATTATGCACCCGCTATGACACCCGACGATTATGGGCGGCAATTCACCTGGGCGTTCCAGTTCGTGCGCGATCAGGCGCTGCACTTCCCGCATTATGCGCGCGACCCGGCGCACCGTTTGATGACGCGGGCGGTGCCTTCGGCGGAGCAACTCCATGCATCGACGGTGGAGGTGCTCAAGGGGCTTACCAGCTACCACAAATCGTATCGCGCCGCGTTCGCCTATCGCGCGACCCAGCGCTTGCCGCTGATCGGCGCGCCGACGCAATTCCTGCTCGGCGCGACCGAACTGCCGAGGATCGTCGCGCAGGTCGGCGATTATGCTGCGCTCGTGCCGCAGGCGCGCATCCGCGCGACCCAGGCGGTCGGGATGGAAGAGAAGCCGACCGACGCCTACCGGAAGAA
>CAXTEO010000004.1:1024-109328 GCA_964243205.1 uncultured Sphingomonas sp. | reverse complement strand
TGTACGAGCAATGCTCGGACCACATCACCGAGAAGATGCCGAGCTCGGTGATGTTGGGCTCGCGGCCCATCGCGTGCAGCACGCGCGCATATTCTTCAGGGGACAGCCCGTGCTGGGCGACGATCTCGGGGGTGATGTCGGTCATGCGCTCAGCCTTTAGCGAGCGCTCGCGCGTCCGTCACCCCAGACCCGCCGTCCGTGTCACGTCAGCCGTTCGAAGCGCGGTGACGCTCGTCGGAAAGTCACACGAAAGTCACACCATCGGCGGTAAAAACTGGTGCGGGATTGTCGCGATAAATCGAAAAATTAGAGACACTTGCGCATGATGACAGCGCGGCGGCGTGTAGGACAGCCCGAATTGCGCGCACGGCGCGCGACCTTGCTTCACGCCTTTGCCTCGGCGACGAAATCGACGTCGCGCCGCTCCGGCCCGAGCCACGTCCACAGCACCAGCACGATCGCGGTGACGCCTGCCACCAGCGCCATCGCATAGCCGTAATTGCCGCCATGCGCCTCGGCGATGCCCGCCTGGAACGGCCCGTTGCGCGAGGCGATGAGATTGCCGAGCTGATACGCGAAGCCCGGAAACATGCCGCGCACCAAAGCGGGCGACAGCTCGTTCAGATGCACCGGCACGATTCCCCATGCGCCTTGCACGGCAACCTGGATGAGGAACGCACCCAGCCCCAGCAGCAGCGGCGTCTGCGCGAACGCCCAGAGCGGGATGACCGGCAGCGCGAGCAGGCTGGCAATGATGATTGCGCGCTTGCGCCCGATCGTCTCCGACCAGATGCCGAAGCCGATCCCGCCGACCGCCGCGCCGACGTTCATGATCGCGGTGAGCGTGCCGATCGTATGGGTGTCGAAGTGATGCTGTTCCTTGAGGAAGGTCGGATACAGATCCTGCGTGCCGTGGCTGAAGAAGTTGAACGCGGTCATCAGCACGACGAGGTAGAGCGCGATCTTCCAGTGGCGCGCCAGCTCGACGATCGGATTGGCCTTGGGCTTACCGCGCCGCGCCTCGAACGCCGGGCTCTCGTCGACATGCATCCGGATCAGGAAGACGAGGATCGCCGGCAGGATCCCGACCATGAACATGCCGCGCCAGCCGATATGATCGAACAGCAGGAAATAGACGAGGCTCGCGAGGAAATAGCCTGAGGGGTAGCCCGATTGCAGCAGCCCCGATACGGGCCCGCGCAACTTGGCGGGGATCGATTCCATCACCAGGCTCGCGCCGATCCCCCATTCGCCGCCCATCGCGAAACCGAAAGCGGCGCGCACCACGAACAGCATCGTCAGCGATGTGAGGAAGGCCGAGGCGAGCGAGAAGAGCGAGAAGAGCAGGATGACGATCATCATGATCGGCCGCCGCCCGACGCGATCGGCGAGCCAGCCGAAGAAGAACGCGCCGAACGGCCGCGCGGCGAGCGTGAGGAAGGTCGCCTCGGCGACGTGCTTCACGTCGGTGCCGTATTCGGTCGCGATCGCCGACAGCATGAAGACGAGCAGGAAGAAGTCGAACGCGTCGAGCGTCCAGCCGAGATAGCTCGCCCAGATCGAACTGCGCTGCGAGGGGGTGAGCGTCTTCAGCTCCGCGACGATCGACATGCTCTCTCCCGGCGCCCGGTACGGGCGAGGTGGTTCTAGGCGGATTGAGTGGGGGCGGGCAATGTCGGGTTTAGCGACGACGACCGTTACCTCCCCTCCCTGGAAGGGAGGGGCTGGGGGTGGGTCGGCCCGAGGCGAACGGCAACGGTTGCCAAGATCACGTCAGCGACACCATCCGCATTCTCGCGGACCTCGCTGTTCCAGAAGCGCAGGACCTGCCACCCGAGCGATTCGAGGAACGCCGATCGGTCCGCGTCGTAAGCGCCCGCGTCGACATGCTGAGTACCGTCGATCTCGACGGCCACTTTTACCGTGCGGCATGCAAAGTCGAGGATGTACCTGCCGACAGGTAGCTGTCTCGTGACGCGTGGGCGGGTAAAGCGAAGCCGTGCCCATATTGCGCGTTCCTCGGCAGTTGCCTCGCGTCGCAGGCGGCGAGCGTTGACCGTCGAGTGCGGGGAGATACGAGGCATCTTGCGAGATTGCCGTCATGCGATACGGAGGGCAACCCACCCCCATCCCCTCCCTTCCAGGGAGGGGCGGTCAAGGGTGCGAGCCAGTCGCGCGCCTCAGGCCTCGCCCTCTTCTCGCGCCAGCCATTCCTCCAGCCACTTGATCGTGTAATTGCCCGCCTGGAACTCCGGATCCTCGATCAGCGCCCGGTGCAGCGGGATGGTGGTCGTCGGCCCTTCGATCACGAACTCCTCCAGCGCGCGCCGCAGCCGCCGGATCGCGCCGGCTCGCGTCGTACCGTAGACGATCAGCTTGGCGATCATCGAATCGTAATAAGGCGGCACGCGGTAGCCCGCATACAGGCCGCTATCGACGCGGACGTTCATGCCGCCCGGCGCGTGATATGCCTTCACCAGTCCCGGCGACGGCGCGAAGCTGCGCGGGTCCTCGGCATTGATGCGGCATTCGATCGCATGGCCGCGGAACACCACGTCCTCCTGGCGCAGCGTCAGGCCATGGCCCTCGGCGATACGGATCTGTTCGCGGACCAGGTCGAGCCCGGTGATCGCTTCGGTCACGGGATGCTCGACCTGCAGCCGGGTGTTCATCTCGATGAAGTAGAACTCGCCGTTTTCCCACAGGAACTCGATCGTGCCCGCGCCGCGATAACCCATATCGGCCATCGCCTTGGCGCAGATCCCGCCCATCCGCGCGCGGTCTTCCTCGCCGAGCACGGGGGAGGGGGCTTCCTCGAGCACCTTCTGGTGGCGGCGCTGGAGCGACCAGTCGCGCTCGCCGAGATGGATCGCCTTGCCGTTGCCGTCGCCGAACACCTGGAATTCGATGTGACGCGGATTGCCGAGATACTTTTCGAGATAGACGGTCGCATCGCCGAACGCGGCTTTCGCTTCGCTCCCGGCCTGCTGCATCAGCGTCTCGAGCTGATCTTCGGACGTGCACACCTTCATGCCGCGCCCGCCGCCGCCCGATGCAGCCTTGATGATCACCGGATAGCCCGCCTTGGCCGCGATTTCCTTGGCCTCGGCCAGATCGCTGATCGGCCCGGGCGAGCCCGGCACCAAAGGCAGGCCGAGCGCGCCCGCGGTGCGCTTGGCCTCGATCTTGTCGCCCATCGTACGGATATGTTCGGGCTTAGGGCCGACGAAGATGATGTCGTGTGCTTCGACGATTTCGGCGAACTTGGCGTTCTCCGAGAGGAAGCCATAGCCCGGGTGGATCGCATCGGCGCCCGAGATTTCGGCCGCCGAGATGATGTTGGGGATGTTGAGATAGCTTTCCGCGGCACTTGGCGGCCCGATGCAGATCGCCTGGTCGGCGAGCCGCACGTGCATCGCGTCGCTGTCGGCGGTCGAATGCACCGCGACCGTCTGGATGCCCATTTCATGGCACGCACGGTGGATGCGCAGCGCGATCTCGCCGCGATTGGCGATCAGCAGTTTCTTGATTTCGGGCACGTGGTTACTCGACCACGACGAGCGGCTGGTCGAATTCGACCGGCTGGCCGCTCTCGACGAGCACGGCCTTCACCGTGCCGGCGTTGGGGGCGAGGATCGGGTTCATCACCTTCATCGCTTCGACGATCAGCAGCGTATCACCCGCCGCGACGGTGTCGCCGACGCTGACGAACGCCTTCGCCTCGGGGTTGGGCGAGAGATAAGCGGTACCGACCATCGGCGACTTGACCGCCTTGAGCGCGGCGGCAGGCGACGCGACGATCTCGACCGGCGCGCTCGCACCGGCCGGCGCGGCGGCGGTGGGCGCGGGCGCATACTGCACCGGCGCGGCAATTGCGGCGGCCTTGCGCGCGATGCGGATCTTGCGTCCACCATCCTCGACTTCGATCTCGGTCAGCTGCGTATCGTCGAGCAATTGTGCAAGCTGACGCACCAGATCGACGTCGATCCGCATTGCGTCCTTATGTGTATCTTCGGCCATGCGACCCTTGTCTCCCTTATTGGGGATGCGTCCTGTCAGAGACGCGCGGCGGCTTCAAGCGCCAGAAGATAGGAAAGCGCGCCGAAGCCCGCGATGGTTCCCCGCGCGGCCTGCCCGACATAGCTGGTATGGCGGAAGCTTTCGCGCGTGTGCGGGTTGGAGAGATGCACTTCGATCACCGGGGTGCGGATCGCCTTGATCGCATCGTGCAGCGCGATCGAGGTGTGGGTGAAGGCGCCGGCGTTGAGCAGCACCGCTTTGGCGGGCAGCGCCTGCGCCTCGTGCAGCCAGTCGACCAGATGCCCTTCATGATTCGACTGGCGCAGGTCGATGGCGAGCCCGAGCTCGCGTGCGCGGTCTTCGAGCTGGCCGGCAATGTCGTCGAGCGTGTCGTGCCCGTAGATTTCGGGCTCGCGCGTGCCGAGCAGGTTGAGGTTGGGGCCGTTGAGGACGAAGATGGTTTCGGGCATAGCGCTTTATGACGGCATTGGGCTCGCATGGAAACCGGGTGCGCCTATATGATGCGAACGAACGAGGAGGCTGACGATGGCGACCGTGTCCGACGCAGACTATCCGAAACTCGACATGCGCGAGCAGCTCGTGCGGATCGACAAGATGCAGGCCGAGCTCAACAAGATTCAGATCGAGATGACCAAGCTGCATGTTGATACCGACCAGGTGCGTCTCGACACGAGGCTTGCCCCTTGGACCCTCGTCATCACCTCGCTCGGCGCCGGAGCCGCGCTTTTTGCGGCCGGCGCCGCTTTCACGAAACTCCTCATTGGTTGACCGAAATCCTATGTCCCATATCGACGGAACCGTTTCTATCCACGTCAATGGCGAACATCGCCGCGTCCGTGCCGGCCTCACTCTTGCCGAACTGGCCCAGGATCTCGGGCTGCTGCCCGAAAAGGTCGCGATCGAGCGCAACCTCGAAGTCGTGCCTCGCTCGACGTTGGCAGCGGTGATCGTCGAGGATGGCGACGAGCTCGAGATCGTCCATTTCGTCGGCGGCGGCGATCATGTGCCCGCGATCGACACCGACACCTGGACCGTGGCGGGCCGCACCTTCCGGTCGCGGCTGATCGTCGGCACCGGCAAATACAAGGATTTCGCGCAGAACGCCGCCGCGCTCGAAGCCTCGGGCGCCGAAATCGTCACCGTCGCGGTTCGCCGCGTCAACGTGTCCGACCGCAACGCGCCGATGCTGACCGACTTCATCGACCCCAAGAAGGTCACCTATCTCCCCAACACCGCCGGCTGTTTCGATGCCGAATCGGCAATCCGCACGCTGCGCCTGGCGCGCGAGGCGGGTGGCTGGGATCTGGTGAAGCTCGAAGTGCTGGGCGAAGCGCGCACGCTCTATCCCGACATGGTCGAGACGCTGCGCGCGACCGAGATCCTGGCGAACGAGGGCTTCAGGCCGATGGTGTATTGCGTCGACGATCCGATCGCGGCGAAACGGCTGGAAAATGTCGGCGCGGTGGCGATCATGCCGCTCGGCGCGCCGATCGGATCGGGGCTCGGCATCCAGAATCGCGTGACGATCCGGCTGATCGTCGAGGGTGCGAGCGTGCCGGTGCTGGTCGATGCCGGTGTCGGCACTGCGTCCGAGGCGGCGCAGGCGATGGAGCTCGGTTGCGACGGCGTGCTGATGAACACCGCGATCGCCGAGGCGAAGGACCCGGTGATGATGGCCGCGGCGATGAAGGCCGGGGTCGAGGCCGGGCGGCTGGCCTATCTCGCCGGGCGGATGGGGCGGCGAATGTATGCCGACCCGTCGAGCCCGCTCGCCGGGCTGATCTAGGGCTTGCGCGCCAGCCACACGCCGGCGCCGGCGCAGGTCGGGTCGCTCGCGATGTGGTCGGTGAGGATCAACTCGCGGCGCGCGATCTCGGCAGTGTAGTTCGCTGCCTCGAGCTCGGCGCGATACGGCGTTCCGACGCGATAGTCCTGCTCCGCCGGATCGTGGATCGGTTCGAGGTTGAACAGGAGCCGCCCGCCCGGCGCGAGCCACGCCGCAGCGCGGGTCGCCATGAGCGCCTGGTCGGCATGGCTGAGCCAGGTGAGCGAGCGCCACGCGATCACGCCGGCGAAAGGACCGTCAAGCACGACGCTGCGCATGTCGCCCTTGATCCAGCGCTCGCGCGGGAAACGCGTCCGGGCGAGGTTGATCGCGGATTCGGCGAGATCGATCCCGACGACGCAAAACCCCCGACTGATGACGTAGCGCGCGACCGGCTCGCCGCCGCCACAGCCGAGGTCGAGGATCGTCGCGCCGCGCGGCAGCGCCGACAGCATCCGCTCGACCCAATGCCGCCCCGGAAAAGACGGTACGCGCTCAGCCACGATGCTTTGCGATCGGTTGTGGAACCACCTTCGGGCTTATCCGTTCTACTGCTGCAAGTAGCCGATGTCGCATCCCGACGTCGCACTCAGCCGAAAGGATAGTATCATGGGCGAACTCGTTGATAAGATCAAAGGCAACGTCAATGAAGCGATTGGCAAGGCCAAGCAGCACAGCGACAATCCCGACACGCAGGCCGAAGGCGCCGCGCAGGAACTGAAGGGCAAGGCCCAGCAGACTGCCGGCAAGGTCAAGGGCGCGCTCGGCGACGATATCTGATCTTCGGATCATTTGCGTAAGGCGTACCGAAAGGCCGCTCCGTTTACGGGGCGGCCTTTCTCATATTGGCCTTCATTGCGGTCAATGTCGTCCCGGCAGTGATCGTCTCGATGTCGGTCTTGAGATGGAGCAACCGCACGCCGCTCTCGGCGATGGCGCGGGCTAACGCAGGCGCGAATTGCTCGGTCGTCTCCACTGTCTCGGCCCAGCAGCCATAAGCGCGGCCGAGCGCGGCGAAATCCGGATTGCTCAGCCGCGTGCCGGACTCGCGATCGGGATATTCGCGTTCCTGGTGCATGCGGATCGTGCCGTAGGTGCTGTTGTCGATCACCAGCACCAGCATGTTCGCGCCGTGCGCGACCGCGGTGGCGAGTTCCTGGCCGTTCATCAGGAAGCAGCCGTCGCCGGCGAGCGCGACCACGGTGCGGTCCGGATGGCGCAGCGCGGCGGCGGTGGCGGCGGGGACGCCGTAACCCATCGCGCCGGCGGTCGGCGCGAGTTGCGTGCCGGGGCCGGCATAGCGCCAGTAGCGATGCCACCAGCCCGAATAATTGCCGGCGCCGTTGCAGATGATGCTGTCGGCGGGGAGGTATTCACGCATCGTGGCGACGCAGGGGCCGAGGTCGAGCTTTACGCCGTCGCGCGCGGCCGGGGTGGACCAGGCGAGATAGTCGGCATGGGCTTCGGCGCCGGCCGTCAGCGGCGGGCAGTCGATGGCGAGCACCGCATCGGCAAACGACGTCATGTCGGCGCAGATGGCGAGGTCGGCGCGATAGGTCTGGCCGAGTTCGCCAGGATCGGGGTGGACATGCACGATCAGCTGATCGGGATGATCCGGCGTGACGAGCGTATAGCCATCGGTCGTCGCCTCGCCGAGCCGCGGCCCCACGACGAGCAGCAGATCGGCTCGCTTGATCCGCTCGACCAGCTTGGGATTTGGGCCGTAGCCGAGATTGCCTGCCCAAACGGGTGATGTGTTGGGCATGCTGTCCTGTCGCCGAAACGCGGCCGCGACAGGTATCCCGGACCGTTCCGCCCAGGCGGCGAAGTCTTGCGCGGCGGCGGCGTTCCATCCGGCGCCGCCGATGATCGCGACGGGGCGTTCGGTCCCACCGAGCAGGCCTGCCAGCGTCGCCATCTGGACCGGATCGCAGGCCTGCACGACGTGCTCGACCCGCGGTCGATCCACCGCCACCACTTCGTCCAGCAGCATGTCCTCGGGCAATGCCAGCACGACCGGCCCGGGCCGCCCCGACATCGCGACGTTCCACGCCCGCGCGACATATTCCGGGATGCGACGCGCATCGTCGATCTTCGCCGCCCATTTGGCGATCGGCGCGAACATCGCCGGAAAATCGATCTCCTGAAACGCCTCGCGATCCTTCGTCCCACGGTCGACATCGCCGATGAACAGCACCATCGGCTGCGAATCCTGCATCGCGACGTGGACGCCGATCGAGGCATTGGTCGCGCCCGGGCCGCGCGTGACGAAGGCGACGCCGGGCCGCCCGGTCAGCGCGCCGTCGGCACAGGCCATGAACCCGACGCCGCCCTCCTGTCGGCACACCACCAGGTCGATCTGCGGCGTGTCGTGCAGCGCGTCGAGCACCGCGAGGAAGCTCTCGCCGGGGACGGTGAAGTTACGGTCGCAGCCTTGCGCGACGAGCTGGTCGACGAGGATACGTCCGCCGGTGCGGGGGGAGGGGGAGGATGTCATTGCGGGTTTTTAGCGGCGCGGTCGCGGTTTGGGTAGGGCGCCGCGACGGTCCGTGGTCCGTTGCGCTCCACTTCCCGCTCTCTTCGCTTCCCCGGGGACGCGAAGAGAGCGGGGAACGTCGAAATTCTTTACAAATCGGGTTCGGTGCGCGAGCGCGTTAACCACCTGGCCACCCGGGAAACCGCCATCCCCAGTATCTGGCACGCACTCTGCAAAGAAGAAAGCACGCCGAGCGGTAATCGCTTCAGCAGGGCGGGCCAGTGTCATAGGACGCGGCCCGCCCGACCCGGCTTTCTCAATTCTCGGTCGACACGCCCTGCTCTTCGAGCAACGCCGCAAGCTCGCCGCTCTCGTACATCTCCATCATGATGTCAGAGCCGCCGACGAACTCGCCCTTGACGTAGAGCTGCGGGATCGTCGGCCAGTCCGAAAACTGCTTGATGCCCTGGCGAACGCCCTGGTCCTGCAACACGTCGACGCTGCCGAACTCCGCGCCGAGATGGTTGAGGATCGCCACCGCGCGGCTCGAAAAGCCGCATTGCGGGAAGAGCGGGCTGCCCTTCATGAACAGGACGACGTCGTCCTTCTTGACGAGTTCGGCGATGCGGATCTGGTCGGGGTCGGTGCTCATGGTCTTCACTCCTGGATCGGTACGGCGGTGGTCAGTTGCAGCGCGTGGAGCACGCCGCCCATCTTGTCACCGAGCGCGGCGTACACCGCGCGCTGTTGCTTGAGACGGGGCAGGCCACGGAAGCTTTCCGAAACGACGCGCGCCGCCCAATGGTTGTTGTCGCCCGCCAGATCGGTCATCTCGACGCGCGCGTCGGGGATCCCGGCGACGATCAGCGACACGATCTCGTCGGCGGCCATCGGCATTATTCGGACCCCATCAATTGCCGGCGCGCCTCGACCGTCTTTTCCTCGATCGTGCGGCGGATCGCCGGCTCGTCGATCTCGACGTTCGCCGCGGTCAGGTCGCTGACCAGCTTGCGGATCACGTCCTCGTCGCCGGCTTCCTCGAAATCGGCCTGGACGACCGCGGTGGCATAAGCGTCCGATTCTTCCTTGGTCAGGCCCATCAGGGTCGCCGCCCATTGGCCGAGCAAACGGTTGCGACGCGCCACGATCCGGAAGGCAACTTCCTCGTCGCGGGCATATTTGGTCTCGAAAGCGCGCTCGCGATCGTCGAAAGTGGTCATGTACGGTCCCCTTGGGCCTGTCGAATAGCGTGATCGAGATAAGCGCGCCGTGGGGCTTGCGCAACGCCTGCCATGCGGCGGCGGACCGAAAGCACCTTCCGTCGCGGCCGAAACGCGTGCTTGGCCGTAGCTCAATCGGTCCGAAGCGGTATAGACCGAAGCGGATCGTCCGTATTTTGAGATCGGGACCCTGACCCAAGATGGCCACCATGCCCGAACGCCCGTTGCCAACCGACTTCGCGCCGTCGCTGCCCGAGGCGCATCGCACGCTGAAGGTGTGGGCGACGGGCGACGCCAAACGCGCCGGCTGGCGGCAGTGGCTCGGTTTTGCCGGGCCGGGCTTCCTCGTGTCGGTCGGCTATATGGATCCGGGCAATTGGGGCACCGATCTCGCCGGCGGGAGCCAGTTCGGCTATACCTTGCTGTGGGTGATCCTCGCCTCGAACCTGATGGCGATCTTCCTGCAGATCCTGTGCGCGCGGCTCGGCATCGTCACCGGCCGCGATCTCGCGCAATCGTGCCGCGATTATTACCCGAAGCCCGTCGCCGTCGCGCTGTGGCTGTTGTGCGAGATCGCGATCATCGCGTGCGACCTGGCCGAGGTGGTCGGCTCTGCGGTGGCGCTCAACCTGCTGCTCGGGATTCCGCTTGTGTGGGGCGTGCTCGTCACCGGGCTCGACGTCCTGCTGCTGTTGCTGCTGATCAACCTTGGTTTCCGCAAGATCGAAGCGGTGGTGATGGCGCTGGTCGCGACGATCGCGGCATGCTTCGCCTACACGATTTTCCTCGCAAAGCCCGACTGGCACGCGGTCGCGCTCGGCGCGATCACGCCGGACATCCCGAACACCGCGGCGCTGCTCGTGTCGCTCGGCATCCTCGGCGCGACGGTGATGCCGCATAATCTCTATCTGCACAGCACGATCGTCCAGACCCGCGCGTTCGGTAGCGGCAAGCGCGACGTGAAGGCGGCCTTGTGGTTCAACACGATCGACACCGTCCTGGCGCTCGGCGCAGCGTTCTTCGTCAATGCCGCGATCCTGGTCCTTGCGGCGGCGGTGTTCTGGCGCAGCGGCGTCGTGGTCGACGATCTGCGCCAGGCGTTCGAACTGCTGCGCCCGGCGCTGGGCGGAGTGGCGGCGACGGCGTTCGCGCTGGCCTTGCTCGCCTCGGGGCAGTCGAGCACGATCACCGGCACGCTCGCCGGGCAAATCGTGATGGAGGGGTTCCTGCGGATCCGCGTGAAGCCGTGGATCCGGCGGCTGGTGACGCGCGGGCTGGCGATCGTGCCGGCCTTGGTGGTGATCTCGGCAAGCGGGGGGAAGAGCACGGTCGAGTTGCTCGTCGTCAGCCAGGTCGTGCTGTCGATGCAGCTGCCGTTCGCGATCTTCCCGCTGATGATGGTGACGAGCAGCGCCCAGCGGATGGGGGAATACGCCAATCCGGCGTGGGTGAAGGCGGTCGGCTATGCGATCTGCAGCGTGATCGCCGGGCTCAACGTGTATCTGTTGTGGCAGACGATCGGGCCGGTGTGGGTAGGTGCGATGGCGGCGGCGTTACTGGGGTTTGCAGCGTGGGTAAGGTTCGGGTGGCGGGGGCGCGCCGTCGCGTCGCAAGATTTGCCGAAAAGCGCCTGAAGCATCTTCCGGCCGATTATAGATGCGCTTCCCCGGCGAAGGCCGGGGCCCAGTAGTAGAAGTCGAGGTAACGGCACGCTGTCGATCGCTGTCAACCGTTCCGCGACTGGGCCCCGGCCTTCGCCGGGGAAGCGACTTTCCGGAGAGTTGGCCGGCTAGCGCCGGTACCCGCCGAACCGGCTGCTCTCGAACGAAACCGTCGCGCCGGCATGATCGCCGAGCGGAATGTCCGCGGTGCCGTAGATCGCGCGCATACCGTTGGTGCCGATCGCGGCGCCGATCTCACCGTGGATACTGTGCGTGGCGACTTGCGCGTCGGGCGATTCGCCGCGGGCGAGCGCGGCGCTCTCGACGGTGTTGCCGTCGAGGATCGCGAGGCGCTGTTCGTCGGTCAGCATGCGGACGCCGCTGTCCGCCGCGGGCGTCGCGGCCGCCGGCGGCGCTGCCGTCGATTGCGCGACGGCTGCCGTCGACCAGCATGAAGCACCCGCAACGCAGGCGAGAACGAGCGGGACGGCGCGCAGGCGCGATGGCATCGATCGGATCATGCCGCCCTTATAGCCCCGATTTCCCTGACCGCACAATGAACGACTAGGCCGCCACCGCGACCACCAGTTTGCCAATCGCAGCGCGCCCCGCCATCTTGGCGATCGCCTTGCCGCCATCCTCGAATGCGAAGGTCTCGGTGACGCGCGGGGCGATCTTGCCGTCCTGCCACAGCTGGAACAGGCGCTCGATATGCGCGGCATTGGCCTTGGGATCGCGCGCGGCGAACGCGCCCCAGAACACACCGCACACGTCGCAGCTTTTCAGCAAGGTCAGGTTGAGCGGCAGTTTGGGGATACCGGCGGGGAAGCCAACGACGAGATAGCGGCCTTCCCAGCCGATCGAGCGCAGCGCCGGTTCGGCATAATCGCCGCCGACCGGATCGTAGATCACGTTATAGCCAGCCTTGCCGCCGGCCGCCTTGAACTGCTCGGCGAGCGCCTTGGACTGGTCCTTGTCGAACGGCGCGCGGGCGTAGATCAATGTCTCGTCGGCGCCGGCCTGGCGCGCGGCCTCGGCCTTCTCCTCGGACGATACCGCCGCGACGACGCGCGCGCCGAACGCCTTGCCGAGTTCGATCGCCGCGAGGCCGACGCCGCCGGCCGCGCCGAGCACGAGCAGCGTCTGTCCTTCGACGAGATGGCCGCGGTCGAGCAATGCATGGATCGTGGTCGCATAGGTCAGCAGCAGCGCCGCGCCCTCGGCGAAATCGCGCTCCGGCGGGAGCGGGTAGAGCGACCCGGCCGACACAGCGACCTTCTCGACCAGTCCGCCGTGGCCGGTCATGCCGATCACGCGATCACCTACGCTCCAGCCGGTCACGCCTTCGCCGATGCTATCGATCACCCCGGCGATCTCGCCGCCCGGCGCGAACGGGCGTTGCGGCTTGAACTGGTATTTGTCCTCGATGATCAGCACATCGGGATAGTTGATCGCGCATGCCTTGACCGCGACCACGACCTGGCCCGGCGCGGCGACCGGATCGGGCAGCTCGTCAATGACTAGAGTTTCAGGTCCGCCCGGCGCTTTCGACAGAAGTGCTCGCATGTACCCGTTCTCCGCGCATCCACGGCCGGTGTGATTCTACCCCGGCTTCGTATTTCGAAATCTGGGTATCTCTTGCCAGTGTCAGGCCGATCTCGTCCAGCCCTTCCATCAGGCACTGGCGGCGAAAGGCGTCGAGTTCGAACGGGAAGCGGTCCTGGAACGGCGTGGTGACGGTCATCGTCTCGAGATCGACGCTGATCGGCTGGTCCTGCGCTACTTCGAGCAGGCGATCGATCGCGTCCTGCGGCAGGACGACGGCGACGATGCCGTTCTTGAAGGCATTGCCCGAGAAGATGTCGGAAAAGCTCGGCGCGAGCACTGCGGTGATGCCCATGTCGGCGAGCGCCCAGGCGGCATGTTCGCGGCTCGAGCCGCAGCCAAAATTGTCGCCGGCGATCAGGATCGGCGAACCGGCGTAGCGCGGATCGTCGAAGATATTGCCCTCGGCCGCACGGACGGTTTCGAACGCGCCCTTGCCGAGGCCTTCGCGCGTGATCGTCTTGAGCCAGTGCGCGGGGATGATCACGTCGGTGTCGACGTTCTTCTGGCCCCAGGGATAGGCCTTGCCGGACACCTGCTTCACTGGCTGCATCGCGGTTACTTCTTCTTGGAGATCGACGGCGTGCCGATCGCATTGGTCTTGGCGGTGGCGACATAGGCGGCCATGCCGCTCAGCACGGTGCCCATGATGAGCAGAACCAGAACACGCTTCATTGTCGAGCCCCTTCAGGCATTGAGAACCAGGTCGCGAACGTCGCTCAGCTTGCCGGTGACGGCGGCGGCCGCCGCCATTGCCGGCGAAACCAGATGCGTTCGCGCACCCGGTCCCTGCCGTCCTACGAAATTCCGATTCGAAGTGGAAGCGCAACGCATTCCGGGCGGCACCTTGTCGGGGTTCATCGCCAGGCACATCGAGCAGCCTGGCTCGCGCCAGTCGAACCCGGCGGTGATGAACACGCGGTCGAGCCCCTCGGCCTCGGCCTGCGCCTTGACCAGGCCCGAGCCGGGGACGACCAGCGCATGCACGCCCTCGGCGACATGGCGGCCGTTGGCGACCGCCGCTGCGGCGCGCAGATCCTCGATCCGGCTGTTGGTGCAACTGCCGATGAAGACGTAATCGACATCGACGTCCTGCATCGCGGTGCCGGCGGTGAGCCCCATATACGCCAGCGATTTGCGCGCGGCGTCGCGCTTGGCGGGGTCGGCGAAGCTGTCGGGATCGGGCACGACGCCGGTGATCGGCACGACATCCTCGGGGCTGGTGCCCCAGGTCAGCAGCGGTGTGATCTCGGCGGCGTCGATCATGACGACCGCGTCGTACACCGCGCCCGGGTCGCTCGGCAGCGTGCGCCAATAGGCGACCGCTTCGTCCCATGCGGCGCCTTTGGGCGCCATCGGGCGGCCCTTGATATAGGCGAAGGTGGTCTCGTCGGGCGCGACCAGGCCGGCGCGCGCGCCTGCCTCGATCGACATGTTGGCGATCGTCAGCCGGCCCTCGATCGACATCTCGCGGATCGTCGAGCCGGTATATTCGAGCACATGCCCTGTGCCGCCGGCCGCGCCGAGCTTGCCGATGATCGCCAGCGCGACGTCCTTGGGCGAGACGCCGAAGCCGAGCTTGCCGTCGACGCGCACTTCCATCGTCTTCGACTGGCCGAGCAGCAGCGTCTGCGTGGCTAGGACGTGCTCGACCTCGCTGGTGCCGATGCCGAACGCCAGCGCGCCGAGCGCGCCATGCGCCGAGGTGTGGCTGTCGCCGCACACCAAGGTGGTGCCGGGGAGGGTGAAGCCCTGTTCCGGCCCGACGACATGGACGATGCCCTGTGCGGGGGCGAGCGCGTCGATATAGTCGATGCCGAAATCGGCGGTGTTGCGCGTCAGCGCATCGAGCTGCGCCGCGCTTTCCGGATCGGCGATCGGCAGCGGGCGGCCGGCCGCATCGCGCCGCGCGGTGGTCGGCAAATTGTGATCGGGCACCGCGAGCGTGAGGTCGGGGCGGCGCACGACGCGGCCGTTGGCGCGGAGACCCGAAAAGGCTTGCGGGCTGGTCACTTCGTGGACGAGGTGACGGTCGATATAGATCAGGCAGGTGCCGTCGTCGCGTTGTTCGACGACATGATCTGCCCAGATTTTTTCGTACAACGTGCGGGGATGGGTGGTCATGATCCGGGCGCATTAACCGAAAGATGCGCAGACGGGAAGCTTTACGTGGCGGTTATTGCGCGCCCGGCCGGACAGCGAGCGCCTGCCGCAAAAACGCGACGCTTTCGGCGAGCACCGGCGCCTTGCCGCGGAACGGCACCGACAGCGCCATCGCGACATTCTCATGCGTGATGCCGGGATAGTCGCGGAACTCCACCGCGCCGCCGACCGCCTTCAGCGCGGCGGCGAGATGGATCGCATTGCGCGGCCGCACTTCGGTGTCGTTGGTCGAGGTGACGAGCAGCATCGGCGCGGCATCGCCGCGCGCGAAGTGGATCGGCTGGGTCAGCAGCGGCTCCTTCACGCCCTGCATCGCGTCGATCGACCGCTTCTTGTCGAACGGATAGAAGTCGTACGGGCCCGACAGGCCGACCGCCGCCTTGATGATGTCGGGATCCACGCCCTCGGCCGCGAGCCACCGCCGGTCGAGCGTCAGCATCGCCACGGTATAGGCGCCGGCCGAGTGGCCTGCGACGGCGATGCGGTTGGGGTCGCCGCCATAATCGGCGATATGGTCGCGCGTCCATTTCACCGCCTGCGCGCCGTCCTGCAGCATCGCCGGGAAGCGGATCTGCGGGACCTTGCGATAATCGGGCACCACGACGACGAAGCCGTTGCGGGCATAGGCCCGCGCCGCGAAGGCATAGGCCTGGCGCGATCCGTTGACCCAGCCGCCGCCATACCAGAAGATCAGCACCGGTCGCTTCGTCACCGGCCCGGCGGGGCGCCACACGTCGAGCGTCTGGCCTTCGCTGCCGAACGGCACTGCGGTGCCCGGCCGCTCGGTGCCGAGCCCGCCGCCCATCGCGCCGTCGAGCAAGCTCAGCAGGCCCGGCGGCGACACGAACGCCACCGTCAGACCGAGCATGACGACGAGCAACAGCGCGACGCCCGCCAGCGCACGAAGCATCACGTGCGATAGTCGGCGGTGATCGTGCCGGCGGCGGCGAGCTCGGCCTCATGCTCGGCCTCGCGCCAGCTTTCCGCGAGCGCCGCGCTTTCCCATGCCTGCATCGCGGGGTGCGCGAGCAAGCGCGCGATCCACGTCGCGCCCGCCGCGCCGACGTCGAGGCCATAGGTCCGCACGCGATACGCGACCGGCGCGTAAAAGGCATCGGCCGCGGAGAAATCGGGACCCGCCAGCCACGGCCCGCCGAAACGCGCCAGTCCCTCGGCCCAGAGCTCGCTCAGCCGCGCGATCTGGCGTGCCAGTGCGGGTGTTGGCGGCGGCGGAGTCACGCGCACCCCGACGTTCATCGTGTAAGCACTCCGAATAGCGCCGAACCCGCCGTGCATCTCGGCGGTCGCGGATTGCGCCCAGGCGCGCGCCGCTTCGTCAGCCGGCCAGATGCCGGCGTGGCGCTCGGCGAGGTACAGCACGATGCCGAGCGAGTCCCACACGGTGCGCTCGCCATCGAGCAGCACCGGCACCTGGCCGGTCGGCGAGAAAGCGCGGAAGGCGTCGTAATTGTCGGCTTGCGCGAACGGCTCGATCCGGTCCTCGAACGGAATGTCGAGCGCCCGCAGCAGCACCCATGGCCGAAGCGACCAGCTCGAATAATTCCGGTTCGCGGTGATCAGCGTATAGGCCATCGAGTCACTCCAGATAGTGCGCGGTCGTCTTGGCCCTGATCTCCTCGGCCGAGACGCCCGGCGCGGTCTCGATCAAGCGGAACGGCGATTGATGGTCGGGCCGCTGGAACACCGCAAGATCGGTGATGATCATGTCGACCGAATTCTTGCCGGTCAGCGGCAAGGTGCAGGCCGGAATGAACTTGGGGTCGCCATTCTTGGAGGTGTGCTCCATCACCACGATGATCTTCTTGACGCCGGCGACCAAGTCCATCGCGCCGCCCATGCCCTTGATCATCTTGCCGGGGATCATCCAATTGGCGATGTCGCCATTCTCGGCGACTTCCATCGCGCCGAGCACGGTCAGGTCGATATGGCCGCCGCGGATCATCGCAAAGCTCTGGTCCGAACCGAAATAGGCGGACTGGGGGAGTTCGCTGATCGTCTGCTTGCCGGCATTGATCAGGTCGGCGTCCTCTTCGCCCGCGAGCGGGAACGGGCCGATACCGAGCATGCCATTCTCCGATTGCAGCGTGACCTCGACGCCCGCCGGGATATGGTTGGCGACCAAAGTCGGGATGCCGATGCCGAGGTTGACGTAGAAACCGTCCTGCAGTTCGCGCGCGGCGCGCGCCGCCATTTCGTCGCGGGTCCAGGCCATGTCATTTCTCTCCAGATGCAGGGGGCGACCAGCGCTTGTCGGCGGGGAAGACGTCGTCGATCCCACCCTTCAAGGCTGTGCCGTAAACGGGGTTGGGCTGGACGAACCAGCCGGCGCCGAATTTCGCGATCAGCGGTGCGCTCTGCACCGCCGCGCGGCGTGCGGCGGGCGCGAGGCCGGCGTTGAACAGGTCGCTGAAATCGCCGAGCTGGTCGCCGCCCATCGCGAGCACGCAATATTTGTCGGCAATCATCGCGCGGCGGCCGTCCTTCTTGCTGCCCATCGCATCGTCGCCGGCGAGGTAGAGCGTCTCGCCATGCACCGCGGGGCCGAGCCCGGCGCCCTCGATCGCGGCGCGGCTGGCGGCTGCAGTGCCGAGCGAGCGGTTGGTGTTGAAGATCACCGTCACGCCGATCGCGCGCAGTGCGGCAAGCGCGTGCGGCGCGCCGGGGGTGGGGGCGACCGCGGTGGTGCCGGTGCGCTCCCAGCTTTGCCAGAGCGTCTCGCTATAGGCGGCGGGGTGGGCGGCGTCGTTCGCTTCGAAGCCGAGGTTGAGCAGGACTGTCTCGTCGACGTCGAACACCACCGCTTTCGGCTTGGTGCCGCAGGGGATCCATTTCGGGGCGGCGAGCGTCGCGTCGGGGGCAAGCACGACCGAGTCGGCGGGCGGCGTGGCGACTTGGCTGGCGACGTAGGCGACCAGGCCGCGCCACATCTGCATCGATTGCGCGGCGGCTTCGCCCGAGCCGTAGAGATATTGCATGCCGGGGGGGATGGTGGGGGCGACTGCCGTTGCGACAGCGTCTGGGTGTGGCACGGTCGTGCAGGCGGACACCATTAAGGCGAGCGCTGCCGCAATCCCCCTCCCGCTTGCGGGAGGGGTTAGGGGTGCGCGCGCGCTATGAGTGTCAGCTATCGGTGAAAGCGCGCGCCCACCCCCGGCCCCTCCCGCAAGCGGGAGGGGAGGAAGAAGGGCCGCGCGCGCCACACCCATCACGCTGCCTCGCGGACAGTGCGGAATTCGATCTTCTTGTCGTAGGGCGATCCCACGATCAGCCGCTGCACATAAATACCCGGCAAATGGATGCAGTCCGGATCGAGCGAACCGACCGGAACGATCTCCTCCACCTCGGCAACGCACACCTTCCCCGCGGTCGCCATCGGCGCGTTGAAATTGCGCGCGGTCTTGCGGAAGATGAGGTTGCCGCTCTCGTCGGCCTTCCAGCCCTTGATGATCGCCAGATCGGCGCGGATGCCGCGTTCGAGGATATATTCCTCGCCGTCGAACAGCTTCACTTCCTTGCCCTCGGCCACCTGCGTGCCGACGCCGGTCTTGGTGTAGAACCCGGGAATGCCCGCACCCCCCGCGCGGCAGCGCTCGGCGAGCGTGCCTTGCGGGCAGAATTCGACCTCGAGCTCGCCCGACAGATATTGCCGCTCGAATTCCTTGTTTTCGCCGACATAGGAACTGATCATCTTCTTGACCTGGCGCGTGCGCAGCAATTTGCCGAGGCCCTCGCCGTCGATCCCGGCATTGTTGCTGGCGATCGTCAGATCCCTGGTGCCGGCGTCGCGAATCGCGTCGATCAGCCGCTCGGGGATTCCCGACAGGCCGAAGCCGCCCGCGCAGATCGTCATCCCGTCGTGGAGCAGCCCTTCGAGCGCAGCGGCAGCGTCGGGGTAGAGTTTCTTCATGGGCATCGCCTCCTAGCAACACGAGCGCGATAGGCGGGGCGGGCGCGGTGATCAATATGCCAGCTCGGTCGCAGCGGTCGCAAGCGCATTGGGGCCGCGCCACCTCTCGAGCGAGATCGCGCATCCTCTTGACTACAATCGTAATCGATGTGATTACATCCGTAGTCATTGCGGAGAACGATTCGTGGCCGAACGCATCAGCGATGCCGAACATGCCGTCATGGAAGTGTTGTGGGACGAAAGCCCGCTCACCGCGCAAGACGTCGCCGAACGCATTCCGGCAACGCGCGACTGGAGCGCCAATACCGTCAAGACCCTGCTCGGCCGGCTGCTCGGCAAGAACATCATCGCGCACGAGGCGGACGGGCGGCGCTACCTCTATCGCCCGCTGGTTGCGCGCGAGGACTATGTCGCGGGCGAATCGCGCAAGCTGATGGACCGGCTGTTCGGCGGCAAACTGAGCCCGCTGGTCGCGCATCTCGCCGATCGCGACGCGCTCACCGCGCAGGACATCGCCGAGATCGAGGCGCTGTTGAAGGAGCTCAAAGCATGACCGCCCCGGTGATCGGCTGGCTCGTCGAGGCGATGATCGCCTCCACACTGTTGATGGTCGTCGTGCTGCTGCTGCGCGCGCCGGTGCGCAAGGCGTTCGGCGCGGATGTCGCCTATGCCTTGTGGCTGCTCCCAGTGCTGCGGCTCGCGCTGCCACCTTTGCCGGCGGCGTGGCACGAGGCGGCGGTCGCGCCGATGCTCCGCGCGACCGAGCAGATGACCGTGCTGCTGGCCGCGCCGGCGGTCGAGACCGCGGCCGCGGTGCCAACCTATGACTGGCTCTTACCAACCCTCGCTTTGCTGTGGGTCCCGGGGGCAGGGGCGTTCATCGTCTGGCACACGCTCGCCCATCATCGTTTCTGCCGGCGGATGATCGATCAGGCGGCGGAGAGTGCGGAGCATGACGGCGTCCGCATCATCGAGACCAGCGCCGCGACCGGACCGCTCGCCTTCGGCATCTGGCGCCGCTACGTCGCCTTTCCGCGCGATTTCACCGCCCGTTTCGAGGTCGAGGAGCGCGATCTGGCGCTGGCCCACGAGCTCGGCCACCACGCGCGCGGCGACTTGATCGCGAACTGGATCGCGTTGGTCGTGCTCGGCCTGCACTGGTTCAACCCGATTGCATGGCGCGCCTTCCGCGCGTTTCGCGCCGACCAGGAAATCGCCAACGACGCACGCGTGCTCGCCGGCCTCAACCCGATGCGTCGCCACGTTTATGCCTGCGCGATCCTCAAGGCCGCGCATGGCGGCTCGGTCTCGGCGGCGTGCCATCTCCACACCATCGACGATCTGAAAGGGAGACTGAAGATGTTGACCACGATCCGGACCTCGCGCGCCCGGCTGATCGGCGGCAGCGCCGCGATTTTCGCGCTGACCTTGGGCGGCCTCGGCATGACCGCGTCGGGCTCGCAGGCCGCAGAACGGATGCGCTCGGGCGTGAAGCAAGCGACCGGGGTCGATATCGCCGCGCTTGCGCCGCCGACACCGCCGGCACCACCGGTGGTCGATGTCCCGGTCATTCAGGCCGATCCGAAAGCCGATGCGGATACGGCCCCTGAACCTCGCCCGCCGAAGGACGCGCCGATGGCGCCACGCCCACCGCATCCTGCGCATGTCGCCGAAGCCGCGGCGCCACCCGCGCCGCCCGAAATGCCCGTGGCGCCGCGCGGCGCGCATGACGGCGAGCGCACGGTGATGATCACCACCACCAAGGACGGCAAGACGATCGTCCGCCGCGGCCGCTACGTCAAACTCGACCATGACGGCGGCGCGACGCTCGTCGGCGAAATCGCGCCGATCCCCCCGATACCGCCAGTGCCGATGCCCGAAATCGTGTCCAAGGCGTGCGGCACGAACGGCAAGACCACGGCAATGGTGATCAGGGACCGTCACGACGGCGCGCGGCGCGTCGTCGTCTGCACCGATCGTATCGCGATCGCCGCCGCGCGCGGCGCCGAGATGGCGGCGAACAGCAGCGCGATGGAGCGCAACGCTTATGTGCGGGCGCTCGATGGCCTGCGCAGGTCGCGCGCACGGATGATAGCCTCCGACGACACGACCATGCCGCAGCAAAAGGCCGCGCTCGCCGGGATCGATGTCGCGATCGCCGAGCTCGAGGCCGATCTGGCGCGGCTCCGGTAACGGGCAGGCGGGCGCGGCGCCCTTGCCATCGCGCGCCCGACTCGCCATCTCGATGGGATGAGCGAGCAACTTCCCGGCGTGCCCGAACAGCTCGAGCCGCGCGTCGCTCGCTTGCTCGCGCCCAATCCGTCACCCTTCACGTATACCGGCACGCAAGTGCACCTGGTCGGCACGACCGATCTCGCGGTGATCGACCCGGGGCCCGACGACCCGGCGCATATCGCGGCGATCGTCCGCGCGATCGACGGGCGCCCGGTGGTCGCGATCGTCGTCACGCATACGCACCGCGACCACAGCCCGGGGTCGCGCCCGCTCGCCGCGGCGACCGGTGCGCCGATCATCGGGTGCGCGCCGCTCGCGCTCGACGATGACGGCATCCGCGCCGACGCGTCGTTCGATCGCGATTACGCGCCCGACCGCGTGCTTGCCGAGGGCGAGAGCGTGGCCGGGCAGGGATGGACGCTCGCCGCGCTCGCCACGCCGGGCCATACCTCCAACCATCTCGCCTTCGCCTTGCCCGAGACGCGCGCTTTGTTCAGCGGCGATCATGTGATGGGCTGGTCGACCAGCATCGTCTCGCCGCCCGACGGCAATATGACGGCGTATATGGCGAGCCTCGAGAAACTGCTGCCGCGCGATGATCGCATCTATTATCCGGCGCATGGCGACCCGGTCGAAAATCCGCAACGGCTGGTGCGCGGCATGCTCGGCCATCGCAAGCAGCGCGAGGGGCAGATCCTGCGACTGCTACGCGCGGCGCCCGCGACGATCGCCGAAATGGTGTCGCGCATGTATGTCGGGATCGACCCGCGGCTGTTCGCGGCGGCGGAGCGATCGGTGCTGGCGCATCTGATCGATCTGCGCGATCGCGCGCTGGTCGTCGAGCGCGCCGGGCGGTGGAGCCTGGTGACGGAGCCCGTATCGTGAACACGCAGTCTCCGCTCAAGCTGATCGCGACGATCGTGCTGCTGGTCGCCGCGGTATTCGCGCTGAGGATCGGCTATGATCGCTACACCGAGAAATACGTCGTCGAGCGCGACGAAGGCGAGGCGATCGACAAGGTCGTCCAGGCGACCTTCGCGCGCGCCGCCGCGCTGAAAGTCGGCACGCTGTCGGGCACGATCCAGAGCACTGCATCCGACGTGCGCTGGGGCGGTTGGCTGCGGTCGGGCAAAGTGGTCAAGGCGCCCTTTACGGTCGAATATTTCGTCGATGTCGCGGGGCTTTCCGCCGGCAAATATCGCTGGGACGCGCAGCATCGCCAGCTGACGGTCGAGGTGCCCGACGTCACCGTGGCGCACGCCAATGTCGACGAGAGCGCGGTGTCGGTGAGTACCACCACCGGCCTGATCGTCACGCGCGACGCGGCCGATGCACTGGCGCGCAAGGTGTCGGCCAAGGCGCAGCGCGGCGCGCAGGCCGAGGCGCAGAAGCCCGAGCACATCGCCGCCGCGCGCGAGAATGCGCGGCGCGCGCTCGCCAATCTGTTCCGCGGGTCGCTCGCGGCGGCCCAATTGGGCGATGTGGACGTGGTGGTGCGCTTTCCCTACGAGCGGCGCGGTGACGGCGAACGGTGGGATACCACGCGGTCGATCGGCGAGGTCCTGGGCAACGGCGTCTGACGCGGCGGGCGTATCGCGCCAGTTGGCATACCCAATCCGCGCCACTTCACCTGCCGCCATAGTGTGTTACGCTGCGACATCGATTCGGTTTTCGTCGGGGGGCGGACATGGCGACTTTGGCGGCGTCGCAGCGGACTGGAACGAGCGACGATCGCTTCTTCCTCGTAACGTCCCTCTGCATGGCGCTGCTGGTCTTCGCCGGCTTTTCCTTCCACCTCTTCATGGGGCGATCGAACTTCGCGTCGCCGCCGGTCGTCCACGCGCATGCGTTGGTCTTCATGGGCTGGGTGGTGCTGTATCTTGCCCAGAACGTGTTGATCTCGGCGAACGCGGTCGCGTGGCACAAACGGCTCGGCTGGGTCGGGGCAGGCTGGATGATCGCGATGGTCGTGCTCGGCACCGCCGTCACGGTGCGGCTCGTGCAGATCGGGCATGCGCCGTTCTTCTTCACGCCGCTGATGTTCCTGGTGATGGACCCGCTGTCGGTGATCACCTTTGCCGTGCTGACCACCGCGGCGATCGTGCTGCGGCGGCAGACGCAATGGCATCGGCGGTTGCATTATTCGGGCATGTCGCTGCTGCTCGGGCCGGCGCTCGGGCGGCTGATCCCGATGCCTTTGCTCATTCCGTACGCTTATGAAGCGGTATTCCTGACGGTGCTGATCTTCCCGGCGATCGGCATCGTCGCCGACCTGCGCCGCAGCGGGAAGGTCCACCCCGCATGGTGGTGGGGGCTCGGCACGATCGTCGGATCGACCCTGCTGGTCGAGGTAATCGTCCACAGCCCGGCCGGCGACGCGCTCTATCGGGCCGTCACCGCCGGCACGCCCGGCGCCGCAACGCCGGCGCGCGCCTATCCGCCATGGCCGCAACACCCTTGATCAAGGCCGCGCGCGCGTCCATCTGACAGCCTCATCACGAGGGTAAGAGCATGGACGCGCGTAACGGGATCGGCGGGAGCCTGACGGGCCTGGATCTTCGGGCCGAGATCGACCGGCTGCGCACCGAGCGCAACGCCGTCATCCTCGCACATTATTACCAGAAGCCCGAAATCCAGGACCTTGCGGATTTCGTGGGCGACAGCCTCGACCTGTCGAAAAAGGCGGCGGCGACCGACGCCGACGTCATCGCCTTCTGCGGCGTGCGCTTCATGGCGGAAACCGCCAATATCCTCAGCCCCGACAAGATCGTCGTGCTGCCCGACATGGATGCCGGCTGCTCGCTCGAAGACTCGTGTCCGCCGGACAAGTTCGCGGCGTTCCGCGCGGCGCATCCCGATCATATTGCGCTGACCTATATCAATTGCTCGACCGAGGTGAAGGCGCTCAGCGACGTGATCGTGACGAGCTCGTCGGCCGAGAAGATCCTCAGCCAGATCCCGCTCGAGCAGAAGATCATCTTCGGCCCAGACAAGAATCTCGGTGGCTATCTCGCGCGGAAAACCGGGCGCGAGATGCTGCTCTGGCCGGGCGTGTGCATCGTGCACGAGGCGTTCAGCGAGACCGAATTGCTCAAGCTGCAACTGCAATATCCCGGCGCGCCGGTCGCGGCGCATCCCGAATGCCCGCCCTATATCCTCGACCATGCCGATTACGTCGGCTCGACCAGCGGCATATTGGCGTTCGCCGACACGATGGCCGGCGACACGCTGATCGTGGCGACCGAGCCGCACATCATCCACCAGATGCAGAAGGCCGCGCCGCTGAAGAACTTCATCGGCGCGCCGGGCGCCGACGGCAATTGCAACTGCAACATCTGCCCGTACATGGCGCTCAACACGCTGGAAAAGCTCTATCTGGCGCTGCGCGATCTCACGCCGCGAGTCGAGATCGAGGAAGGGCTTCGGCTGCAAGCCAAGAAGAGCCTCGACGCGATGCTGGCGATGGCGAGCGGAACGGTCGGCATGGGCGACCTCGGGCCGTTGCGGGTGACGGCGGACTGACCCGATCAGGGCACGATGTTGTTCAAGTGCAGATAGCGCGGGTTGAAGTCGCTCGCATCGCGGAGCGCATCCCAGTCGCGGATCGCGATGTGGCGGCGATCGCGCGAGATGAGATCGCGCTGGGCGAGCGACCGCAGCACGCGGTTGACGTGCACCGGGGTCAAGCCGACCGCATCGCCAAGCTGCTCCTGCGTCATCGGCAATTCGTACGCACGGCCGGCCGTGCCATCGGCGCTGCCGAGCCGGATCGCGAATTCGCACAGCAGGTGTCCGACCCGGCGATGCGCATCGCGTCGCCCGACATTGACGATCCATTCGCGAAAGATCGCGGCGCCGATCAGTGCATCGGTCCACAAAGCGGTGCCGATCGCGGGCCGGGTCAAAGCGAGCGTGCGCAATGCCGCGGAGTCGATTTCGGCGACGCGGGTGCGAGTCAGCGCCTGCACGTTGTGATCGGACTCGTTGAGAAAGAGCTGCTGCAAATCGATGAAATCGCCGGGAATCTCGATCGAGACGATCTGCCGCGAGCCTTCGCTGGTCAGCTACTGGCGAAAGCAAAAGCCCGACAGAATGAAGGCGCAATGCTTCGGCTGTCCGCCCTCGCGCACGAGATAGCCGGAGGGGTCGACTAGCTTTTGAACAAACGGGAGCGTCCGGATCGCGTCGCGATCCTCGTCGGACAGCACCACTCTGGACTCCAGGCGGGCGATTATCGCCTCGAAAACCGTATCACGCATGATCTCTCCGCAGGGGGCGGGAGCATGTGCATCTCTCAGTCACCTGGGCCCGTCTAGCGTTCCGGCGATACACTGCCTTAGCACATGCCGGGCCGATGAATCATATAAATCAGCAGAAACGCGATGGTTCCGGCTTTCCGCTGAACGGTGCAACTGGAAGCCGCAGCGCGGTTTGCCGCCAGGCGCGATATCACGCCTTTGGGACTGTCGCGTGACCCGCGACCTGTGCCATTGGCGGCACGTGCGGTGATCGTCGCACGTAACGCCGGAGACCGCCTTGTCCTTCGCTCTTGATCGCTTCGACCTGGACGCCTTCGTGGCCGCTACGCTGGCGGAAGACCTCGGGCCGGGCGGGGATATCACGTCGTCCGCGGTCATTCCGGCCGATGCGCGCTTTACCGGGGTGATGGACAGCCGCGACGCGATCACGGTCGCGGGACTGCCGGTCGCCGAAGCGTTCTTCCGCGCGCTCGACCCCGACGTGCGAGTCGAACGGCTGGTCGACGACGGGCAGAGCGTCGCCGCCGGCACCGCATTGCTGCGGCTCCACGGATGGGCGCGCGCGATGCTCACTGCGGAACGCTCGGCGCTCAACACGGTGCAGCATCTGTCGGGCATCGCGACGATGACGCGCGACTATGTCACGAAGATCCTCGGCACCGGCGCGGTGCTGCTCGATACGCGCAAGACCATTCCCGGTCTGCGTGCGCTCGAAAAATATGCCACGCGCATGGGCGGGGCGACCAACCACCGGATGGGATTGTGGGACGCCGCGATGATCAAGGACAATCACGTCGCGGTCGCGGGCGGGGTCGGCCCGGCGGTCGCGCGCGCGAAGGCGGCGGGGATCGCGCGAATCATCGTCGAGGTCGATTCGGTCGATCAGATCGAACCGGCGCTGGCGGCAGGTGCGACGCATCTGCTGCTCGACAATATGGCGCCGGCGACGCTGCGCGGCGCGGTGACGTTGGTCGGCGGGCGCGTACCGACCGAGGCGTCGGGCGGGGTGCGGCTCGACACGATCCGTGCGATCGCCGAGACGGGCGTGACCTATGTCAGTGTCGGCCGGCTCACCCAATCGGCGCCGGCGGCCGATATCGGGCTGGATTTCACGGCGGCCTGATGAACCGTTGCGTGCATCGCGCGCGGCGCTACTCTGGCGCTAACGGGTTAAAAACGGGGGAGATACGAATCATGGAACGTCCGATTTCGATCGTGTGGTTCGAACGCTGCTATCTGGGCAGCCTGGTCGTCAGCCTGGTCGCCACCGCGGTGCAATGGCCGGCCCTGGTCGAGAAAATGTCGGTGCAGATGGCGGCCAATCCCGCCGCGGCGCAGCTCGGCCCGTCGTTCATTCCGGCGTCGCTCGGGTTCGGCATCGTGCTGGTGATCGCGACGTCGTTGCTGTTGTGGTTCTTCACCGCGCGCAAGCATTCGGTGGTGACCAAATGGATCATCACCGTCCTGTTCGCCTATAACGTCGTCATGTTGCTCTTCGGGTTCACGGCGCACACCATGCCAGCCGGCCTCAACGGAATATTGTCGGTGGTCGCGCTGGTGCTGGACGGTGTCGCGGTGTGGCAAATGTTCAAGCCCGATGCCCGCCGCTGGTTCGGCGAGATCGCGGCATGAGGCGCGCGCTTCTGGCGATGGCGGCGATCGGCCTTCCCGGCGTCGCTGGTGCGCAAGCCGTGCAATGCACCGTGCCCGCCAATTTGCCGCGGCCGCATCCCGACCTCGCCTCGGCGAGCCAGCCGCAGCGGTTGCGGCCGATCGGCGGTTATACCCTGGCGCTCACCTGGGCGCCGGAATATTGCCACGGCAATGCGCGCGATGCCGCGGCGGCATTCGAGTGCGGTGCCGGCAATCGCTTCGGCTTCACGCTGCACGGGCTGTGGCCCGACGGGATCGGCAAGGAGTGGCCGCAATATTGCACCACCACCGCGCTGTTGCCGCCCGCATTGATCAAGCAGCACGTCTGCGCGACGCCGTCGCCGCAATTGCTGCAGCACGAATGGTCGAAGCACGGCACCTGCATGGGGACGACGCCCGATGCATATTTCGCCAAATCGACCGGTCTCTATGGAGCGTTGCGCTATCCCGACATGGACGCCCTGTCGCGGCGGCCGCTCAATGCCGGGCAATTGACTGCGGCGTTTGCGGCCGCCAATCCCGGCATACCGGCGAATGCCGTGCGCGTGACTGCGAACAAGAAGGGCTGGCTCGACGAACTGTGGCTCTGCCTCGACAAGAGCTTCGCCTATAAAAGGTGCGAGACCGGTTCGGGCGGACTGGCGGCGAATGCCGGCATCAAGGTTTGGCGCGGGCGGCGCTGAGCGGACTCAGCGCCCCTCGATAATCGCCGTCGCCGGATGGTGCTTGTCGAGGTGGCGCTTGATGATCTTCAGGTTGCGCGAGTTCGATCGGAACAGGAAATCGGGCACCAGCCCGATCACCGGGATCAGGCCGAGCGCGAAGTCGATCCCGACATTGCCGAACATCCGCGCCATCTGCGTCTTGGACATGCCGAGGTTGCGCGCTTCCCACACCATCCACGCGCCCATCGCCGCGCCGATCGCATCGCCGCCGACCGGAATGAGGTCGAGGATCACGTCGAGCCCGATCCTGCGGTTGAGCCCGGGGATGACGAAGAGCCCTTCGAGCAGATGCTCCATCGCCTCGATCCGCTTGCGCACCGACGCGGCGTCGCGCCCGGCATAACTGGCTGCGAGGTCCGCGAGGGGCGGGGCGTTCATGCGGGATGTGTTGGCCATGTCACCTCAATTGGTATCGCTGCGCAGATGATTCAACGGGTGCCACGCGCGGGAGTTCCCGGTCCACGCCTTGAGCCGGATGCTGACCAGCGACCAGCGCAGCGGCCGCGCGAGCGGAATGAAGGCGACGTCGCTCGCCAGCGCGGCATCGGCGATCGCGATCTGCTGCGATCGCAGCCGCGGTGAGGCGGCATTGCGGGCTGCTTCGATCGCGGTCTGCGCCGCTTCGCTGCACGGCTGGCAGGCAGTCGCCACGTACCAGCGGCCACTGTCATACGGCGCGACCGCGTCGATCAGCCGCAGGTCGGCAGCGGCGTCGAGCGCGACGCGCTCGGGTATGATGCCGATCGACTGCAACGCCGCGCCGACATGCGCATAGAGCAAGGTCGCGCCCGGGCCGGCCGGCACTGCGATTCGCAGCCGGAGCGGGCCGGGATGGGCGGCTTGCCATTGCGCGATCCGATCGCGTGGGGTGAGCTCGCCGTCGGCAGGCGCCTGCGACCATGCGGGGACGGCGGGCGGGGCTGCCGAATCGAGCTGTTCGGGCAGCACTTGCGTGGTCGCCTCCCAGTCGGACGAGATCGACTCGACGAGCGCGGTACGGTCGATCGCACGCGCGATCGCGGCGCGGTTGGCGGGGTCGGCGAGCACGCCCGTGCGATCGACCACGGCGAGCCCAAACACCCCGGCGGCAGGATCGACCCGGCGGTTGAGCGGCGCGACTTGCGCCGCCAGCACCAGCGGCCAGTCGTCGAACGTGCCGCCCGTCACCAGCGCCGCCTCGCCGCGCGCGAAGCGGATGATCGCGCGCGCCGCACGCTCGCCGAACAGGTGGACGTTGGCCGCGGCGGGCGGCTCGACGGCATCGTCGTCGAGGCTGCGCGCGGGATCGAAGGCGGGGCGCAGCATCACGCTGCGGCGGCGCTCGCTGGTGATGCGGAAGGGCCCGCTGCCGCCGGGCGGGGTGACGCGGAAGATGGCGAGTTCGGGCTGCGCGAACAGCTTGAGCAGATCGGGACGCGGCCGCTTGAGGCGAATCTCGATCACTTCGGGCGTCATTTCGACGATCTCGTCGATCGCGGTGAGATAGGGGCGAAGCGCGTTGTGCGACTGGTGCGCGATCTGGCGCCGCAGCACCGCGACCACTTCGGCCGCGGTCACGCGCTGGCCATCGCTCCATTCGCCGTCGCGCAAGCGGAAGATGTAGCTGGTGCCATCGTCCATCACACTCCAGCGCTCGGCAATGCCCGGCTCGACCTGACCCGTCGCATCGAAGCGGACCAGCCCCTGCGCGGTTGCATCGAGCATCAGCCGCGCCGGCGTGTCGAGCGGCCCCCGTGCGGGATCGGCCAGTTCGGGTGCGCCGCCGATCGCGCTGACCACCACCGGACCGGTATCGGCGCGCGGCGCGCAGCCGGCAAGCAGGAGGACGAGAGCGCCGAAGCCGAGAGCGCGAGTCACGAGCGGATCAGCCAACGCATCATCATGCCACCCTGCCACGCCGAGACGCCAGGCGCTACCGGAGGATGTGACGCGGACGGCGTCATGCAATCGATACCGCATCAATCATATCATACGATTATTAGATTGATCGTCCGCGGGGTGGCGCTAGAATTGGCCGCAACGAGCGCCAGCCTCGTGCCGCAGGGAGAGACAGAGTGAGCAGGACACCTCTCGGACGCGGTCTCGCATTGCTCCTTGTATCGCTCGCGGCGCCAGCTGCAGCCGAGCCCGACGTGGCGTTGCAGCCGTTTGCGGTCGATCACGAACGCCGCGTCGATTCCGCGGCGGATGCGCGCTTCCTGCTCGACGGGCCGGCCGGCAGCCACGGCTTCATCCATATCGAGGACGGACATCTCTACCGCGGCGACGGCAAGCGCTTCCGCTGCTGGGGGGTGAACCTGACCGGCTGGGCGAACGGCTCGGCCGAAATCCCCGACCACAAGGCGGCCGAAACCTACGCTGCCGCCTTGGCGCGGCTCGGCGTCAATTGCGTGCGGCTGCATTTCCTCGATCGTCCCGATACGCAGCTCCCGATCCGCAACGAGGGCGCTGTCTTGTCGGCGACGGCGGGCCCGTTCACGCACCCGCCACGCGGGCTGATCCGCGGCGACTTGCCCGACAGCCAGCATTTCGATGCGGGACAGCTCGACCGGCTCGATTACTGGATCGCGCAGCTCAAGCGGAACGGCATCTATGCCGATTTCAATCTCAATGTCGGGCGCGTGTTCAAGCCGGGCGACGGCGTGCCCGATGCCACTCTGATCGCGCCGTTCAAGGGATTCACCTATTTTGGACCCGAGCTGATCGCGCTGCAGAAGGACTATGCCCGGCAATTGCTGGACCACAAGAATGCCTATACCGGCTTGCGCTACGCCGACGATCCCGCCGTGGCGTTGGTCGAGGTGGTCAACGAGAATTCGCTGCTGGAATTCTGGGCACGCAACTGGCTGCGCGGCGAGCGCGCGGAAGGAGCCGCAAATTACCAGCTCGACCTGACGCCGCATTATCATGCGTTGCTCGTCGGCCTGTACAATCAGTGGCTGGCCAAGAACCGCACGCCGGCCGAGATCGCCGCGCTGCGCAAGATGGCGGGCGTGGCCGCTGGCCAGCCGATCGCCTTCATGCGACGGGGCGACCATCCCGTCGCCCCGCGACTGCGGCTCGACGCCGAAATCGGTTTCATCACCCAGGTCGAGATCGATTTCCACGCCGACTTTAAGCGCTTCCTGAAGGACGAGGTTGGCGTGAAGGTGCCGATCGTGCCGATGGCCGACCATACGTTCTTCATGGCGAACCAGCCGCTGATGCGGACGCTGATCCGGTCGGATATCGTCGACTCGCATGTCTATTGGGAGCATCCGGCGCTTTACGGCCACCGCAACGACCCGATGGTCAATTCGCCCGAGCGCGCGACGATCCTCAAGCTCGCGCGCAGCGCCTATGTCGGCAAGCCGTTCACCGTCAGCGAGGTCAACGAGCCGTTCCCGAGCGACTATGGCGCCGAAATGATCCCGATCCTGGCATCCTATGCCGCGCTGCAGGACTGGGACGGCATCTTCTTCTACACCTTCGAGACCAAGGTCGCCGGCCAGTGGACGCCCGCCATCGCCGACCATTTCGACATCACGCTCGATCCCGCGAAGATGGCACAGATGCCGGTCGGCGCGATGATGTTCCTGCGCGGCGACGTGGCGGCCGCCAGGACGATGCTGACTCGTTCCTATTCGACCGACCAGATCAGCGAGGCGGCGCGGCTGCCGCGCGGCGAGATGCCCTATTACACGCCGGGCTTCGATGCGCGCACCCCGCTCGTCCATGGCTCGCGCGTCGCGTGCCTCGATTGCAAGCCGAGCCTCCCGGCGCCGCTGGGGGCGATCGACCCGATCGTGTCGGATACCGGCGAACTCAGCTGGAAGACTACTGACGGCAAAGATGGGCTGGTCAGCGTCGACACGCCGCGCAGCCAGGCGCTGGTCGGCTTCGTCAGCGCCAATGCCAAGGTCGAGACGCGCAATCTGTCGGCCGAGATCCGGAATCGCTTCGCGGTGATTACTTTGTCCTCGCTCGACGGCAAGCCGCTCACCGTGTCGAACCGCATCCTGCTCACCACGACGGGACGAGTCGAGAATAGCGGGCAGAAATGGGACGCGCGCGGCGCCAATCTGACCGTCTGGGGCACCGCGCCGACCCTGATCGAGCCGATCACAGGCTATGTGACGCTCAAGGATCTCGAAGGCGCGATCGGGGTGTTCGCGCAGCCGCTCGATGGATCGGCCCGCCCGATCGGCAAGGAACGCGCGGCAAAGATGGTCGAGCCCGGCTGGGAATTGCCGATCGGGAGCCCGGCGACGACGCACTATCTGGTCCGCGTCGAGCGCTGACCGGCGCGTTCCAAAAAAAGGGGAAGCCGTCGGACGACGGCTTCCCCACAAGGTCATCCGGGGAGGATGAACTACATCTTGATACGCACGCCGGCATAGAAGCGCCGGCCGATCGGATCGTAGATCGAAGACGCGTTGAAGCCGCCGACACCGCCGTACAGGCCCGGAAAGGCGACATCGAACAGGTTCTTCGCGCCGAAATAGAATTCGAAGCCCTTCACGCCGGTGAAGCGGATCTGCGCGTCGGTGTAGATCGTCGACTTGAGCCGGAACAGGCTTTGGTCGGGCAGCGTGCCGTCGGCCAGCACGAAGGTGGTCTGGAAGTTCTCGTAATCCAGCATCTGCGGCCCGAGATAATCGAGGTTGACCGACAATCCGACGGTCTTGTTCGCCCAGTCGAGGCTGACATTGGCCTTGTCGGTCGGCGTCCCCAGCTCGCCCTTGGTGTTGTCATAGGGGTCGCCGGTAAGCGGAACCACGCCGTTCTTGAGCAAATGGGTCCAGCTCGCATTGATCGAGCCGGTGCCGCCTAGCAGCCCGTGCCGGTAGTTCAACGTGAAGTCCAAACCCCGCGTGAAGGCGCCGCCGCTGTTGACGAGGCCGCGCACGATCTGCTCGACCGAGCCGATGCTGTACGCCCCCGACGGCTGCGTCCGCCGCGTGATGAACTGGCAGAAATCGGCGAGACCCTGGACGTAGCATTTGTTGAGCACGGTCGTCGTCGCCAGCCGGCTGATCGCGCCTTCCAGCTTGATGTCGAAATAATCCGCGGTGAGCGTCAGGCTGCGCAGCGCGTTGATCGAACGGGGATTGATCACCACCCCGGCGGTGAAGGTCTTGCCCGTCTCCTGCTTGATGTTGGCATTGGCCGAGGTGATGCCGCCAACGCCGTTCAGGTCAGAGGTGGTGAGCGAGAACGACCCGTTCGCGTTGATATTCGCCAGGATCGCCGGATTGGCGCGGCAATTGACCGAGGTCGAGCCGGTCGAGGTGAGCGTCACGCCCTGGCAGGGATCGGTGATCGTGACGATGCCGGCGGCCGATGCAGCGAACAATTCGCCGATATTGGGCGCGCGCACCGCATGGGCATAGACCGCGCGGAAGCGAACGTCCGGCACCGGCGCCCATTCGCCGCCGATATTCCATGCCGAGAAGCGTCCGACCGTCGAATAATCGGACAGGCGATACGCGCCGCGCAGCGTCAGGCTGTCGACCAACGGCAGATCGCGAAGCACCGGCGCGACGATTTCGCCATAGGCTTCCTTGACGTCGAAACTGCCCGCGGTGTTGAGCAACTGGACGTAGCCGTTCTTGGCCTGGTTGGTCAGCGGGTCGAAGATGTCGCGGCTCGACTCGGTGCGATATTCGCCGCCCACCGACACCTGCAGCGGGCCGGCCGGCAAGTTGAACAGCGTGCCCGACAGGTTGACCGATCCGACCTGCATTTCCTGCTTGGAATCGCGAATCGAATTGGTGATCAGATAGTTGATCGCGCCTTGCGTTATCTTGCTCGAACCGTCGGCGTTGAGCCCGTAGATGTTGAGCGGAACGCAGCCCGCCGCGCGCGCCGCCGCGTCGAGACAGATGGCCTCGGTCGTGTTGCCGTTGTGGTTGACGTCGAACACGTCGGTGATCACCTGCAGCGCGTTGGCGACATTGTAGAGATTCGCCAGGCCCTGCTGTTCCTGGTGCTGCTTGGTGTAGCTGTACTGGTAATAGCCATCGAGCTTCCAGCTGTGGCCGAGGTCGATGCTGCCGCCGAGCGCGATGCGGAAATTGTCGCGCTCGGTCGGCGTCCGGCGCGTTCCGGGCGGGAAGGCGGTGGTGCGTACCAGAAAGCTCAGATCCTTCGAATTGATCCCGTCATTGCTGGCCCGGTTGGTCGCCGCCGCGAAGACCGCGGCCGGCACGAGCGGATTGTTCAGGATGACGGTCCCGCCGGTGTTCGGATCCTGCACCGCATATTGGATCGGGTAGAAACCGTTGGTGGCGGGGAACGCGCCCAGCACGCTGTCGGTCCGCAACGGCGAGGCCTCGCGCTCGCCATTGGTGCGGACGTTCACATAGGTCGTCTCGAGAAAGACGTTGATCTTGTCGGTCACGTCGTAATTGGCGCGCGTCGCGAAGGTCAGGCGCTTGGTCGGCGATGCGATCTGGCCGTATTGCGCGGCATTGAAGCCATCCCGCGCGGTGTTGAAGGCGCGAAAGGTCCCGTCCGGATTGATGATCTGGTTCGAATTGGCGCCGATCACGAAGATGCCCGCCGGCCCGACGCTCGAGGGCGAGTAAGCCGGCAGGAACAAATCCTTGGCTGCCTGCAGGTTGAGATCGGAGCGGCCGCCCTTGCGCTCGGTCGTGCCCAGGCTGGTATAGGAGGTGGCGCTGAACGCGCGGTCCGCCGCATAGACCGCGCCGGCCTGATTGTAGCCGGCAAAGCCCATGAAATTGCCGCGCCCGCCCGCGAAATCCGAGCCGAAGGTGAGATTGACGTCGCTCTCCGCGTCATCGCCCTTGCCGGACACGCCTTGCTGGGCATTGAGCTGGAAGCCCTTGAAATGCTTCTTGTAGACGAAGTTCACCACACCGGCGATCGCGTCCGAGCCATAGACGGCCGAGGCGCCGCCGGTGAGCACGTCGACTCGATCGACGAACGAGGGCGGGATCATCGAGACGTCGACTTGCGCGGTGCCGGGCACGCCCGCCACCGTACGACGACCGTCGATCAGCACCAGCGTGCGATCGGGGCCGAGGTTGCGCAGGTTGAGCGTCGCGAGGCCGGGATCGGTATCGTTGCCGGTCGTGTTGCGGCTGCGGCCAGGCGCGCCGATCGCGGGATTGTTCTGCAGGATGTCCTGCACGTTGGTCGTGCCCTGGCGCTGGATGTCCTCGCCGGTGATGACCTGGAGCGGGCTCGGCGAGCGCAGCGACGGACTGGCGATGCGGCTGCCGGTAACGACGATGTCCTGCGACGTCGCTTCCGCCGGAGACGGTTCGCTGGGCTGCAGCGCGGGTGCCGCATCGGCCGGCTGGCTCTGCGCCTCGGCCGGCATAGCGGCAAGGAAGGTGAGGGCGCTCGCCCCGGTCAGCAGCAGCCGCTTGAGGACTCGCTGCGCGGACGGATTCGTAGTGTCGGATACGGTCATTCATCTTCTCCCTGTTACGCTTTTTTGGTTCGGGACCGTCGCCGCTTGCTTAGGGCGGCGTGGCCCGGGGGATCGTGGTGTCCCCCTTGGTCGATTATTCGGTGATCGACGGTGCGACGGGCACCGGTTGGGGTGGACTTACGGCGCGCGCGATGGCGCTCCGCCACTGTTGCTGGATCGCCTCGCGGCGGGCGGCGGAAAGGCCTGGATCGAAGTCGTCGGTGGGCGCCGGCATCGCCTCGCGACGCGGCAGGCCGAGCGCCTCGGCGGCGAGCCGCGCGACGCCGAGCGCGCTCGCCTCGGCGATGCGCGGGCGCACGATGCGGCGGTCGAGCAGGTCGGCGAGCAATTGCGCGAGCAGCGGATTGCGCGCCGCGCCGCCATCGACCGACAGTGCCGGGAAGGGACGGCCGAGATCGGCCTCGATCGCCGCGAGCACGTCGCCGATCTGCAGCGCGATCGCCTCGAGCGTGGCGCGCGCGATGTGCGCGGGGCGGGTGGCGAGGGTGATCCCGGAAATCGTCCCGCGCGCATCGCTGCACCAGTGCGGCGCGCCGAGGCCGGCGAGCGCGGGGACGAACACCACGCCGGCACTGTCCTCGACGGTCGCGGCGAGTTCGGTCAGCGCGGTCTCGTCGGCCACGCCAAGCAATGCGGTGGCGAAGGCGGCGGCTTGGCCCGAGACCATGATATTGCCTTCGATCGCGTGCTGCGCGGATCCGCCGCGGCTCCAGCCGATCGTACTCGACAGGCCGTGGGTGGAATGGATGCGGCGATCGGTCGCGGCCATCACCGAGCTGCCGGTGCCCATCGTCGCCTTCACGCGCGTCGCCCCGGCCGCCAGATGTTCGAACAATGCCGCGTGGCTGTCGCCGAGCACGGCATGGATCGGCGTGGTGTCGGGGAGGGCGGTCAGACCGGTGGCGAGCGTGCCGAAATGGCTGTCGGACGGCTGGATATCGGGGAGGATGGCAAGCGGCACGTCGAACAGCCGCGCAAGTTCGGCGTCCCACGCGAGCGTGTCGAGGTTGAAGAGGTGCGTGCGCGAGGCATTGCCGGGCTCGGTCGCATGGACCGCGCCGCCGGTCAGCTTCCACACCAGCCAGCTGTCGATCGTGCCGCAGCGCAGTTCGCCTTTGCTGGCCCGGTCGCGCGCGCCAGGGACCGAGTCGAGCAGCCAGGCGATCTTGCCTGCCGAAAACATCGAGTCGACCGCGAGACCGCTGCGCGCGAAAATGTCGGCGGCGTGGCCTGCCTGGCGCAGCGCGGCACACCGCTCGGCCGAGCGGCCGCATTGCCAGATCACCGCCGGCCCGAGCGGCTGGCCGGTCCCGGCATCCCACAGCACGACCGTCTCGCGCTGGTTCGAAATGGCGACCGCGGCGACGGTGACGTCGGGCGCCGCGGCGACCAATTCGTCGATCAGGCCGACGACCGTATCCCAGATATCGAGCGCGGATTGCTCGGCCCAGCCGGGCCTGGGATGATCGACGCGCATGGCGCGCGAACGCGATGCGAGGACGACGCCGTCCGGCGCCACGAGCAGGGCCTTGCTGTTGCTGGTCCCCTGATCGAGGGCGAGGATGGCGGTCCGCGTCATCAGCCGCGCACGACGCCGAGCAGTTCGCGCGCCGCGGTGGCGATGCCCGGCGCGGTCAGGCCGAAATGCTCCATCAGCCACGCCGCCGAGCCAGTCGGCGCGAAGCCCGGGAAGCCGAGCATGCGCATCCTGACCGGCGCATTGGTCGCGCAGAATTCGGCGACCGCACCGCCGAGCCCGCCGCGCGACAGGCCTTCCTCGACCGTGACGATCGCGCCCGTTGCTGCGGCGGCGGCGATCGCCTCGCGGTCGATCGGCGCGACGGTTGCCATGTTGACGACGCGCGCCGCAATGCCCTCGGCCGCCAGGGTTTCGGCGGCGGCGAGCGCGTGATGCACTGTCGTGCCGTTGGCGATGATCGCGAGATCGTGCCCGTCGCGCAGCATTTCGGCCTGGCCGATGCGGAACACCGGGTCGGCGCGCGGGATTTCGGGCACCGGCATGCGACTGATCCGCACGAACACCGGTCCGTCGAACGCCGCGGCGGCCTTGATCGCCTCGGCAGTCTGCCATGGGTCTGCGGGCACGATCACGGTCAATTTGTCGATCGCGCGCAGCCAGGCGACGTCCTCGATGCTGTGATGCGTCGCGCCGAGTTCGCCGTATGCGACGCCGCTCGAAATGCCGCACAGCTTCACGTTCGCCTGGCTGTAGGCGCAATCGACCTTGATCTGTTCCATCGCGCGGGCGGTGAGGAAGCAGGCCGCGCCGCTGACGAACGGGATCTTGCCGCCATTGGCGAGCCCGGCGCCGACGCCGACCATGTTCTGTTCGGCAATGCCGACGTTGACGAGGCGCGCGGGGAAGCGCGTCCGGAACGCGGCGAGCTTCGAGGAGCCGACCGAATCGTTGCACACCGCGACGATGCGATCGTCGGCCGCGGCCAGGTCTTCGAGCGTGCGGACATAGGCGTCGCGGCAGTCGAATAGCGGGGCGTTCACGCCGACATCTCCGCTTCGAGCTCGGCGATCGCGAGCGCATATTGCTCGGCATTGGGCACGCCGTGATGCCAGGCGGCATTGTCGCGCATGAAGCTGACGCCATTGCCCTTGAAGGTGTTGGCAATGATGCAGCGTGGTTTGCTGCGCGGTTCGGCGGCGGCGTCGAAAGCGTCGATCAGCGCGCCGACATCGTGCCCGTCGAGCTCGACCACCTCCCACCCGAACGCGCGCCATTTGTCGGCGAGCGGCTCGAGCGCGTTGGTGTCCTCGGTGCCGGCGCCCTGCTGCAGCCGGTTGCGATCGACGATCAGGGTGAGGTTGCCGAGGCCGCGATGGCCGGCGAACATCGCGGCTTCCCACATGCTGCCTTCCTGCAGTTCGCCATCGCCGGTGAGCACGAACACGCGATAGTCAGCCCCGTCGATCTGCCCGGCCGTGGCGATGCCGGTCGCGACCGGAAAACCGTGGCCAAGCGGTCCGGTATTGGTCTCGACCCCCGGCAGATAGGTGCGGTTGGGATGGCCGTTGAGCCGCGATTCGGGCTTGAGGTAGGTCGCGAGTTCGGCCTCGGGGAAGAAGCCCGCGCCAGCCAGCGCCGAATAGAGTGCGCCGGTGCAATGGCCCTTGCTCAGCACGAAGCGGTCGCGGTCGGGGGCGGTGGGGTTCGAAGGATCGATTCGGAGAATGTCGAAATACAAGGTCGCGATGACGTCGCTGGCCGACAGGTCTCCGCCAGGGTGCCCCTGACCGGCGTCGAAGATCATCTTGAGGAGACGGCGACGCATCCAATTGCCGCGTTCGCGGACGCGTGCGACGCGAACCGCGCGATCCGGCCGGGGCGCTTCGACGGCGCGCAACTCCACTGAACTCGGCATAGGTTTTCGCTCTCCTAAACTTTTCATAAGCAGCAGAGCGGATAAACGCAAGCGATCGGCCTTCGAATATCTTCGTTTCAAGAAGTTCACGCAAAAATTGACAGTCAGTCGCGATCGCAGATAGAGTGTATCGACCGCTTCGCCAGCCCCGGCGCGGCGAGCGAAATCCCGGAAGGGTTCATCTAAGTGGCTGAATTGTGCCGATCCGCATCGCCCGGACTTGCTCCTGCCAGCAAGACGTCGCCATCGTCGAGCCTTGCGCGGTGAGCTTCATCGGCCGCCCCAAGATGCTCGGCGAGACGCGTCGCGCGAAGATTCTCGAATGGCTCCAGGAAGAAGGCAGCGCGCGCGTGCGCACGTTGGCCGAGGCCTTCGAAGTGTCCGAAGTGACGGTGCGGCAGGATCTCGAGCGGCTCGAAGCCGACGGCCATATCGAGCGCGAGCATGGCGGCGCGTTCCTCAAGTCGGTGCCGCACCAGGTTCGCTCGATGGCGTTGCAGCACCAGGAAAACCTCGCCGCCAAGCAGCGCATCGGGCGCGCGGCGGCGACGCTGGTCGGCAATGGCGAGACGTTGATCTTCGATTCGGGATCGACCACCACCGAGGTCGCGGCGAACCTGCTCAACCACCGCGACATGACGGTGATCACCAACGCGCTCAACATCGCCTTGATGCTAGGCGCGACCTCGGGGTTCGAGGTGCATATGACCGGCGGCCACTTCAAGGCGCCGACGCTGTCGCTGAGCGGCGAGCGTTCGGCCGATTATTTTGCCGGCCTGTTCGCGCAGACCCTGTTCCTCGCCACCGCCGCGGTCGACGTCGATGCCGGGCTGACCTTCCCGGCGCTGTCGGACATTTCGGTCAAGCGCGCGATGATCGCCGCCGCCGACACTGTCGTGCTGGTCGCCGATTCGAGCAAGATCGGGGTGCGCTCCTTCTCGTCGCTCGGTGGCCTCAACCTGATCAACACGCTGGTGACCGACGACGGCATCAGCGCCGCGCATCACGCCGCGATCGAAGCGGCCGGGGTCAAGGTGATCATCGCCTAGCAGGAACGGCCGTTCGAGCCGCTGCGATCAACATTCGGATGAGGATATACGCATGAGCACGCAGAAATTCGGCGCCGGCATCTGGCATTTCGCGACCTATGTCGATCGCTACGCCACCGACGGCTATGGCCCGCCGCGCAGCCTGATCGAGATGATCGACCTTGCCGGAACGGTCGACGATCTGTCGGTGGTCGACATCAATTATCCCTTCGTCGATCCCGATCTGTCGCTCGATGCGGTGAGCGCTGCGCTGGCGCGCAACAACCTCTCGGTGATCGGCATCACCCCCGAAATCTACACGCGCCAGTTCGCCAAGGGCGCCTTCACCAACCCCGATCCCGGCATCCGGCGCCTCGCCAACGAGATGTGCAACGACGCCGCCCGCGTCGTCCGCCATTTCGGCGCCGACTATGTGAAGCTGTGGCCGGGGCAGGACGGCTGGGATTATCCGTTCCAGGTCGACCATAAGAAATTGTGGCAAGCGAGCATGGACGGCGTCGGCGAACTGGCGAGCCAGAATCCCGACCTCAAGTTCGTGATCGAATACAAGCCGCGCGAGCCGCGCGTGCATATGAGCTACGACAGCGTCGCGCGCACTTTGCTCGGGATCGAGAAGATCGGGCTGCCGAATGTCGGCATCCTGCTCGACTTCGGCCATTCGCTGTATGGCGGCGAATCGCCGGCCGATGCGGCACAGCTCGCGATCGACCATGGCCGGCTGTTCGGCATGGACGTGAACGACAATCTGCGCGGCTGGGATGACGATCTCATCGCCGGCTCGGTCCACCCGATCGAGCTGTTCGAATTCTTCTACACGCTGCGCAAGAACAAGTGGGAAGGCGTGTGGCAGCTCGACCAGTTCCCGTTCCGCGAGGACAGCGTCGCGGCGGCGAACACCGCGATCGACTTCCTGAAGATGTGCGAGCGCGCGCTCGACAAGCTCGACTTTGCGGCGATGCAGGCGGCGCAGGATCGGCAGGATGCCGTCGCCACGATGAAACTCGCGCGCGAGGCGCTGTTCACCTCCTATTGACGGGTGACGAAGGCTGGGATCGGCGGTAGAAGAATAGTATGATTATTTCCTCCGCCGCCGATTTCCGCGAGGCGGCGCGGCGTCGCCTGCCGCGCTTCCTGTTCGATTATGCCGATGGCGGCGCCTATGCCGAGGAGACGCTGCGCAGGAATGTCAGCGATCTCTCCGATATTGCGTTGCGCCAGCGCGTACTCAAGGACGTCGCGACGATCGATTTGAGCACGACTTTGTTCGGCCGAAAGCTCCGTCTGCCGGTCGGGCTCGGCCCGGTCGGGATCAGCGGCATGTATGCGCGCCGCGGCGAGGTCCAGGCGGCGCGCGCGGCCGCCAAGGCGGGCGTGCCGATGTGCCTGTCGACCGTGTCGATCTGCGGGATCGAGGAAGTCGCCAGGGTCGCCGACCCGTTCTGGTTCCAGCTCTACGTGATCCGCGACCGTGCCTTCATGAAGGATTTGATCGCGACGGCGAAAGCTTCGGGCGCCGAAGCTTTGATCTTCACCGTCGACATGCCGGTGCCGGGCGCGCGCTACCGCGACGCGCATTCGGGCATGTCGGGGCCCAACGCGCCGCTGCGCCGGATGCTGCAGGCGATGACGCATCCGCGCTGGGCGTGGGACGTGGGGCTGCGCGGGCGGCCGCATACGCTCGGCAATCTCGCGCCGGTGCTCGGCAAGGATAGCGGGCTCAACGACTATATGGGCTGGCTCGGCAGCAATTTCGATCCGTCGATCCAGTGGCGCGACCTTGAATGGATCCGCGCCGAATGGGACGGGCCGCTGATCCTCAAGGGCATTCTCGATCCCGAGGATGCGCGCGAAGCGGCGGCGATCGGCGCGAACGGCATCGTCGTCTCGAACCACGGCGGGCGGCAGCTCGACGGCGTGCTGTCGACCGCGCGTGCGCTGCCGGCGATCGCCGATGCGGTCGGCGATGCGCTGACCGTGCTGGTCGATGGCGGCGTGCGCAATGGTCTCGATGTCGTGCGGATGCTCGCACTCGGCGCACAGGGCGTGCTGCTCGGCCGGGCGTGGGTCTATGCGATGGCGGCGGCGGGCGAGGGCGGCGTGACGCAGTTGCTCGACCTGATCGCCAAGGAAATGACGGTCGCGATGACGCTGACCGGAGTCAACCGGATCGCGGCGATCGACCGTTCGATCCTCGTGCCGTCCGGGTCGTGAAGCGGTCGGCGGCGCCTTTCTGATGTCGCTGTGCATGCCCGAGCCCGATGCGGACGTGTTGGCGCGGCGCGGCGAGATCGTCGCGGCGCTGCGGCGCATCGTTCCGGGCGAAGGCGTGATCGACCATGCCGATGGCGTGCGGCCGTACGAGACCGACGGGCTGACCGCGTATCGCCAGCCACCGCTGGTGGTCGTGCTGCCCGAGACGGTCGCGCAGGTCGCCGCGATCCTGCGCTGGTGCCGCGATCACGCCGTCAAGGTCGTGCCGCGTGGGGCGGGCACGTCGCTGTCGGGCGGCGCGCTGCCGCTCGCCGATGGCGTGCTGCTCGGCATGGCGAAGTTCAACCGGATCCTGCATGTCGATTATGCCGACCGCATCGCGGTGGTGCAGCCCGGCGTCACCAATCTCGCGATCACGCGTGCGGTGGAAGACGAGGGCTTCTATTATGCGCCCGATCCGTCGAGCCAGATCGCCTGCACGATCGGCGGTAATGTCGCGGAGAATTCGGGCGGGGTGCATTGCCTGAAATATGGCGTGACGACCAACAACGTACTCGGCGTCGAACTGGTGACGATCGACGGCGAAGTGCTGCGGCTGGGCGGGCAGGGGCTCGAATCCGCCGGGCTCGATCTGCTGGGGCTGGTCGTCGGGTCGGAGGGGCTGCTCGGCGTAGTGACCGAAATCACCGTGCGCATCCTGCCGCGACCCGAGACCGCGCGTGCGCTGCTGATCGGCTTTCCCGAGCTCGACGGCGCCGGGCGCTGCGTCGGCGCGGTGATCGCTGCGGGCATCATCCCGGCGGGCATGGAGATGATGGACCGCGCCGCGATCCACGCTGCCGAGGCGTTCGTCCAGGTCGGCTATCCGCTCGATGTCGAGGCGCTGCTGATCGTCGAGCTCGATGGACCCGCGGCGGAATGCGCGCATCTGATCGACGAGGTCGCGCGTATCGCCGGCGCCAACGGCGCGTCGTCGATCCGCGCCTCGAACGACGATGCCGAGCGGATCGCCTTCTGGGCCGGGCGCAAGGCGGCGTTTCCGGCGGCGGGGCGGATCTCGCCGGATTATTTCTGCATGGACGGGACGATCCCGCGGCGGCGGCTGCCCGACGTGCTCGCACGGATGAAGCTGCTGTCGGAGCAGTACGGACTGGGCGTGATCAACGTGTTCCATGCCGGCGACGGCAATCTCCACCCGATGGTGCTCTACGATGCCAACGTTGCGGGACAGCTCGAACTGGCCGAGGCGTTCGGCGCCGACATCCTGCGACTGTGCGTCGAAGTCGGCGGGGTGCTGACCGGCGAGCACGGCGTCGGTGTCGAGAAGCGCGACTTGATGCCGGCGATGTTCTCGGAGATCGACCTCGCCCAGCAGGAGCGGGTCAAGCACGCTTTCGATCCGGCGCTGCTACTCAACCCCGGCAAGGTGTTCCCCACTTTGCATCGCTGCGCCGAGCTCGGTCGGATGCACGTGCACGGCGGCAAACTGCCGTTTCCCGATCTGCCGCGCTTGTGAGCGTGCCGCTGCGCCCGGGTGATGTCGGCGAGTTGCGCGAGCTCGTCGCCACGTTCGCCGATAAAGCGGGCGGCGTGCGCTTGCGGGGCGGCGGCAGCAAGGATGCGATCGGCGCACCGACGCCGGACGCGACGGTGGTCGACATGCGCGGTTTCGCCGGCGTCGTCGATTACGACCCGCCCGAACTGGTGCTCACCGTGCGCGCGGGGACGCCGCTCGCGGAGGTGCAGGCGCTGGTCGCGGGGGAGAACCAGATGCTGGCGTTCGACCCGGGCGAGCTTGGTACGACGATCGGCGGGGTGATCGCGGCGGGCGTGGCGGGGCCGCTGCGCCTCACGCGCGGTGGCGTGCGCGACCATCTGCTCGGGTTCGAGGCGGTCTCGGGGCGCGGCGAGCGGTTCATCGCCGGCGGCAAGGTCGTCAAGAACGTCACCGGTTTCGATCTGCCGAAGGTGATGGCCGGCAGCTGGGGGCGGCTGGCGGCGCTGACCGAGGTCACGCTGAAAGTCATGCCGCGCCCGCACATGCAGCAGACGCTGGTCTTGCGCGGGCTCGATCCGGAGGCCGCCGTCGCGGCGATGGCGCGCGCGTTGGGGAGCCCGGCTGAGATCTCCGCAGCCGCGCACCTCGCGTGGCGCGGCGAACTGGTGACGGCGCTGCGGCTCGACGGCTTTCCGCCGTCGGTCGCGGCGCGACGCGCGATGCTCTGCGCCGGGGCGCTCGCAGCGCTCGCGCCGATCGCGGACGAAGAAGGCGATGCGCTGTGGGACGCCGTGCGGCACGTCCGGCCGCTCGCGTCGGACCGGCCCTTGTGGCGGCTCATCGTTGCGCCGAGCCGCGCGCCGCGCGTGGTGGCCGCGCTCCCCGGCGCGGACTGGCTGCTCGACTGGGCCGGCGGACTGCTGTGGCTGGCGAGCGACGCCGCGCCGGCAGCGATTCGCGTGGCTGTCGAGGCGAACGGGGGGCATGCGACGCTGGTCCGCGGCGACATGGCGATGCGTCGCACGACGCCGACCTTCCACCCGCAATCCGCCGCGGTCGCCGCTCTCGAATCGCGCGTACGCCGCGCGTTCGATCCGGCCGGCGTGTTCGAGACGGGACGGTTCTGAGCCATGCAGACGCACTTTACCCCGGAGCAACTTGCCGACCCGGCGATGGAATCGTCCGAAGGCGTGATCCGCAAATGCGTGCATTGCGGGTACTGCACCGCGACATGCCCCACCTACGTCCTGCTCGGCGACGAGCTCGATAGCCCACGCGGGCGGATCTACCTGATGAAGGACATGCTCGAGAACGAGCGCACGCCGAGCGCCGAGGTGGTGAAGCATGTCGATCGCTGCCTCTCGTGCCTGGCCTGCATGACCACCTGCCCGTCGGGCGTAAACTATATGCATCTGGTCGATCACGCCCGGGCCTATATCCAGGAGCGCTACGATCGGCCGTGGCACCAGCGGATGGTGCGCTGGCTGCTGGCGCTGGTGCTGCCGCATCCGGGGCGCTTTCGCGCGGCGCTGCAATTGGCGCGGCTCGCGCGGCCGATCGCGCCCCTGATCGATCGCTTCGCCGCGCTGAAACCGATCGCGGCAATGCTGATGATGGCGCCCGCCAAAATTCCCGCGAAAGCGACTGCGCTGGCGGCATCGGGTTCGGGCGAGCGTGGGCGAGTGGTGTTGCTGCAAGGCTGCGCCGAGCCAGTGCTGCGTCCGCAATATCGTGCCGCCGCCGTGCGGTTGCTCAATCGCGCCGGCTATGACGCGGTGTTCGCGACGGGCGAGCAATGTTGCGGCGCGCTGGTCCACCATATGGGCCGCGAGGAGGAAAGCCGCGATGCCGCACGCCGCAATGTCGACGCGTGGACGCGCGAGATCGAGCAAGGAGGCCTCGCTGCCATCGTCGTCACCGCCTCGGGCTGCGGCACGACGATCAAGGACTATGGCTTCCTGCTGCGCGACGATCCCGCTTATGCCGTCAAGGCGGCGCGCGTCTCAGCGCTGGCGCGCGATATAAGCGAGGTGCTGATCGAGGGCGACCTGCCGCTCGGCGATGGGCGCGGTATCACCGTCGCCTATCACGCCGCCTGCTCGCTGCAGCACGGGCAGAAAGTGACCGACGCGCCCAAGCGGCTGCTCGCTGCCGCGGGCTTCGTCGTGCGCACGCCGATCGAGGCGCATCTGTGCTGCGGTTCCGCCGGGACCTATAACATCCTTCAGCCCGAAATCGCCGGGCAGCTCGGCGACCGCAAGGTGGCGAACATCGCGCGGCTCGGCGCCGATGTGATCGCTACCGGCAATATCGGCTGCGCCGTCCAGATCGCGCAGCGCAGCGGCACGCCGGTCGTCCACACGATCGAACTGCTCGACTGGGCGGCCGGCGGGCCGATGCCGGCGGAGCTGCGCGGCGCAGTTTTCTGAGGCAGAACATTGACGCGGCCAATTCGTAATATAATACACGTATCCCAAGGAGAGACGCGTGGGCCTGTCGAAGATCAAACATGTCCGGGCCTTCACGGTCCGTGGCGGTGGCGCCGATTATCACGATCAGGGCGCTGGCCATTGGATCGACGATCACATCGCGACGCCGATGAGCCGCTATCCCGAATATCGCCAGTCGCGGCAGAGCTTCGGCATCAACGTGCTCGGCACGCTGGTGGTCGAACTCGAGGCCGAGGACGGCACGATCGGCTTCGCGGTCACGACCGGCGGCGAGCCCGCTTGCTACATCGTCGAGAAGCACCTCTCGCGCTTCCTCGTCGGGCGCAGCCCGGCCGAATATGAGAAGATCTGGGACCAGATGTACTTCTCGACGCAATATTACGGGCGCAAGGGGCTGGTGATCAACGCGATTTCGGGCGTCGACCTGGCGCTCTGGGATCTGCTCGGCACGCTGCGGCAGGAGCCGGTCTATCACATGCTCGGCGGCGCGGTGCGTGACGAGCTGCAATTCTACGCGACCGGCGCGCGACCTGACATCGCCAAGGAATTGGGCTTCATCGGCGGCAAGATGGCGTTGCACCACGGTTCGGCCGAGGGCGAGGAAGGCCTGCACAAGAATATCGCGACGCTGGCCGACATGCGCGAGAAGGTCGGCCCGGATTTCTGGCTGATGCTCGATTGCTGGATGGCGCTCGACGTCAATTATGCGACTCGCCTGGCGCTTGCCGCGCGGGAGCATGGCCTGAAATGGATCGAGGAGGCGCTCAGCCCGGACGATTATTGGGGCTATGCCGAGCTCAAGCGCAACGTGCCGAAGGGCATGCTGGTCACCACCGGCGAGCATGAGGCGACTCGCTGGGGCTTCCGCATGCTGCTGGAGATGGACTGTTGCGACATCATCCAGCCCGATGTCGGCTGGTGCGGCGGCGTGACCGAATTGCTCAAGATCTCGGCGCTGGCCGATGCGCATGGCAAGATGGTCGTGCCGCACGGATCGTCGGTCTATTCCTACCATTTCGTGATCACGCGCCACAATTCGCCGTTTGCCGAATTCCTGATGATGCACCCGGGCCCCACCGAAGTGGTGCCGATGTTCGCGCCGCAATTGCTCGGCGAGCCAGTACCGGTAAACGGCCGGATCAAGGCTTCCGCACTCGACAAGCCCGGCTTCGGGGTCGAACTCAACCGCGAGATCGCGCTGCATCGCCCGTATTCCAGCTAAGAAAGATCGTCCGATGAAATTGTGTCGTTATGGTGCCGCGGGTGCCGAGAAGCCCGGCCTGATCGACGCCGAAGGCCGCATCCGCGACCTGTCGGGTCACGTCGCCGATGTGACAGGCGCCGAGATCGGCGCCGAGGGCCTCGCGCGCCTCGCGGCGATCGATCCGGCCTCGCTGCCGCTGGTCGAGGGCAATCCGCGTTATGGCCCGCCGGTCGCCGGCACGCGCCAGTTCATCGCGATCGGGCTGAACTATGCCGATCACGCCGCCGAATCGAACTTGCCGATCCCGTCCGAGCCCGTGGTGTTCAACAAATGGACCACCTGCATCCAGGGACCGAACGACCCCGTCACCGTGCCGCGCGATTCGCAGAAGACCGACTGGGAAGTCGAGCTCGGCGTGATCATCGGCACGCGCGCTTCCTATGTCGAAGAGGCCGATGCGCTCGCCCATGTCGCGGGCTATTGCGTGATCAACGACGTGTCCGAGCGGCATTGGCAGACCGAGCGCGGGCCGACCTGGGACAAGGGCAAAGGCTTCCCGACCTTCGGGCCGATCGGCCCGTGGCTGGTCACCGCCGACGAAGTCGGCGATCCGCAGGCGCTGTCGATGTGGCTGTCGGTCAACGGCAAGCGCGTGCAGGACGGCAATACCGCGACGATGATCTTCACCGTGGCGCAGATCGTGTCGTATCTCTCGCAATTCATGGTGCTCGAACCGGGCGATGTGATCACGACGGGCACCCCGCCGGGCGTCGGGCTCGGCCAGAAGCCCGAGCCGTGGTATCTCAAGGCCGGCGACGTGGTCGAACTCGGCATCGAGAAGCTCGGGCAACAGCGCCAGGACTTCGTCGCATGGGAAGCCGGCAAGTGAGCGTCTATGCAGGCCGCTTCGCCGGACGCACGGCGATCATCACCGGCGGCGCGTCCGGCCTCGGCAAGGCGGTCGCCAAGCGCATCGTCGCCGAAGGCGGCACGGTCGCACTGTGGGACCTCAACGCCGATACGCTGGCTGCGGCAAAGGACGAAGTCGGCGCGGCGCACGTCGTCGCGCTCGACGTCTCCGATCAGGCTGCGGTCGTCGCCGCGGCAACGGCCAGCGCCGCTGCGCTCGGCAAGGTCGACATTCTCGTCTGCTCGGCCGGCATCACCGGGGCCACGGCGCCGGTGCACGAATATCCGCTCGACAGCTGGCAGCGCGTCATCGAGATCAACCTCAACGGGCTGTTCTATTGCTGCCGTGCGGTCGTGCCGCTGATGCTCGAGAACAGCTATGGCCGGATCGTCAACATGGCCTCGGTCGCGGGCAAGGAAGGCAACCCCAACGCCTCGGCTTATTCGGCGAGCAAGGCCGGCGTGATCGGCCTCACCAAGTCGCTCGGCAAGGAACTGGCGACGAAGGGCGTGATCGCCAATGCGCTGACCCCGGCGACGTTCGAGAGCCCGATCCTCGCCCAGCTCCCGCCGAGCCAGGTCGAGTATATGCGCTCGAAGATCCCGATGGGCCGGTTGGGCGAAATCGACGAAAGCGCAGCGATGGTCTGCTTCATGGCGAGCGAGGAGTGCAGCTTCACCACCGCCTCGACCTTCGACACTTCGGGTGGGCGGACGACCTTCTGAATGCCCGAGCGTCTGCCCTTCATCGACGCGCATGTGCATCTGTGGGACCTGCAGGCGCTTCGCTATCCGTGGCTGACGCCGCCGTTCGCCGATGACGGACCGAACGGCAGCGTCGCGCCGATCGCCCGCAACTATCTGCTCGACGATTATCTGGCCGACGCGGCCGGCTGGGACGTGCGCGGGATCGTGCATGTCGATGCCGGCGCCGACCCGGCCGATGCGCTCGCCGAGACCGACTGGCTGCAAGCGACCGCCGACGCGCGCGGCATGCCCAACGGCATCGTCGCGTTCGCCGCGCTCGACGATCCCGAGGTCAAGCGCCTGCTGGCGGCACAGGCTGCGCGACCCAATGTCCGCGGCATCCGCCAGATCGTCAATTGGCACCCCGACCCGCTGCGCTCCTATACCCCGCGCGATCTGACCACCGACGAACGCTGGACCGCGGGCTTCGCCTTGCTGCACAAGCATGGCCTCAGCTTCGATCTGCAAGCCTATCCGGGACAATTCCCGCGGCTCGCCGCGACGATCGCGAGCCAGCCGTCCACCCCGGTGATCATCAATCACGCCGGGATGATGCTCGGCGAGGCGGGACAGGATGCGTGGCAGATCGGCATGATGGCGCTCGCCGCCTTGCCCAACGTTTCGGTCAAGATCTCGGGAATCGGCTTCGCCTTCCGGCCGTGGAGCATCGAGCAGGCGCGCCGCTACGTGCTCGAGACGATCGACCTGTTCGGCGCCGCGCGCGTGATGTTCGCCAGCGACTTTCCGACCGACAAACTGTTCGGCGGGTTCGACCAGCATCTCGATGCGTACAACGCGATCGTCGCGGATTTCAGCGACGACGAGCGGCGCGCGATGTTCGCGGGCAACGCCAACCGCATCTATCGCCTGGGCCTCGCGCTGTGACGACCGCGCCGGACGGCCTGCACGTGCTCGACCTGCGGACCGACTATACCGTCGAATTGTTTGGCACCGAAGTGGCGCGGCCGCGTCTGTCGTGGCGGATCGCGGCAGCCGCGCGGGGCGTGGCGCAGGCGCGCTACCGCATTCGGGCGGCGGCCAGCAGCGACCGATTGAACGGCGCCGACCTGCTGTACGACAGCGGCCCGGTCGCCAGCGCGGCACAGGTCGATATCCCATATGCCGGGCCACAATTGGCGCCGATGCAGCGCATCTGGTGGTCGGTCGAGGTGACCGATGATCGCGGGCAGGTCGCGCGATCGGCGCCGACCTGGTTCGAAACCGGGTTGGGCGCGGAAGACTGGCGCGGCGACTGGATCGAGGCGGAGGATGCGCTCGCGGCGGCCGACCGCGCCGCCGGACTCGCCTGGGTCTGGAGCGAGACGGCGCTCGACGATCGTCCGCACGCCTTCCGGCTCGATTTCGAAGCGCAGGGCGACATCGTGTCGGCCGACATCCTGATCGCGGGCAAGGATCATCTGCGCGGGGTGTGGGTCAATGGTGTGGCGTCCGACCTGCCGCGGCCGTTCGGCTGGGATACGATGCTGCCGTTCTGGGGCACGCTCGAGGCCTATGCGGGCGAAGTCCGCCCCGGCCGCAACAGCGTCTGCGCGCTGGTCGAGGCGGATACCGAAGGATTCTTCCCGGTCGGCGGCGGCGCGTTTGCCGCGCTGATCCGGCTGCACCATACCGACGGCCACGTCGAACGGATCGTCAGCGGACCGGCATGGCGGCTCGCGCCGAACCCGCCCGCCGGCTGGACCGCGCCGGGTTTCGACGCGCGCGCCTGGCAGGCCGCAATGCCCAGCGGCGCGAACGTCCATAACGATCCGCGTCCGGCCGAACCGGCGATGCTGCTGCGCACCGGTTTCAGACCCGCGCAACCGGTGATCGCCGCACGGCTCTACGCGACCGCGCTCGGCGCCTATGATGCGCGGATCAACGGGCGTGCGGTGTCTGGAGCGATCCTCGCGCCCGAAATGACCGTCGCGCACGACCACATCCTCTACCAGGTCCATGACGTCACCGCCCTGATCGTCCCCGGCGAAAACGCGTTGGGCGCGGTGGTCGGCAACGGCTGGTATGCCAGCGCGTTCGGCTGGCGGATCGAGCGCTACGGCTTCGGTCCGGCGCCTCGCCGTTTTCGGGCGCAACTGCGGCTCGATTATGCCGACGGCAGCAGCGATTGGGTGACGACCGGCGACGACTGGCGGATCGCCACGTCGCCCATCGTGCGCTCCGAAATTTACGACGGCGAGACGGTCGATGCACGGTGCGACACGCCGGGCTGGGACTTGCCCGGTTTCGATGCGTCGGGCTGGCAAACGGTCACGCTTGGCGCGACGCCGCCGGCGCGGATCGTGGCGCAGACCTCGCCGGCACTCGAACGCACCCGCCAGCTTCGTGCGGCTACCGTCAGCGAGCCGCTGCCGGGGCGCTACGTGTTCGATTTCGGGCAGAATTTCTCGGGCTGGGTGCGGATCGGCGCGGAAGGTGCGGCGGGGACGACGATCACCGCCAGGTTCGCCGAACTGCTCGATCCGGACGGGACGACCGACCTCAGCAATCTCCGGCTCGCCAAGGCGACCGACACCTTCATCTTGGGCGGCGGCCCGCGCGAAACGTTCGAGCCGAGCTTCACTTATCACGGCTTTCGCTATGTCGAGATCGAAGGCTATCCCGGCGTGCCGACGCTCGCCGATGTTGAAGGAATCGTCATCCACAGCGCGTGCCGCGAGACCGGCACGATGGATTTCCCCGACGCGCCGCTGCTCCAGACGATCTGGCAGAACGCCTTGTGGAGCCAGCGTTCCAATTTCTTCAGCGTGCCGACCGACTGCCCGCAGCGCGACGAGCGGATGGGGTGGATGGGCGACATCCAGGTGTTCCTCGATGCCGCCGCGTTCAACATGGAGGTCGATCCGTTTGTCCGCCGCTTCCTGCTCGAGGCGCGCGCGGCGCAGCGGCCCGACGGCGCCTATCCGATCGTCGTGCCGCAACCCTTGTCCTTTCCCGACGTCGTCACCGCCGGGTGGAGCGAGGCTGGCATCATCCTGCCGTGGCAGCTCTGGCAGCGTTATGGCGACACCGCGGTGATCGACGAGAATTGGGCGGCGATGGAGGCGTGGATGGCCTATGTCGCGCGCGGCAATCCGGATCATGTCTGGCGGAACGATCGCGGGCTCGATCTCGGCGACTGGCTGTCGGTCGATGCGATCAAGCCCGATGACGAGACCACGCCGCGCGCGCTGTGCGCCACCGCGTATTGGGCATGGTCGGCCGAATTGATGGCGGCGATGGCGCGCGCGACCGGTCGGAAGGCGGACGCGGCGCGCTACGATGCGTTGCACATGGCGATACGGGGGGCGTTCGTCGCCGAATTCGTGCGCGCCGACGGCACCGCCGGCAATGACAGCCAGACCAGCCAGGTGCTCGCGCTCCACATGGGGCTCGTGCCCGCACCGCAGCGCGCCGCCGCGGCGCAGGTCCTGGCGGCGGACATCCGCGCGCGCGGAATGAAATTGTCGACCGGTTTTCTCGGCACGCCCTATCTGCTCGACGTGCTCGCGGATGCCGGGCTGTGGGACGAGGTGTCGGGTCTGCTGCTGCAGACCGATTATCCGAGCTGGGGCTACATGCCCGAGACCGGCGCCACCACGATGTGGGAGCGCTGGAACGGCGACGTCGGCGACCTGTCGATGAACAGCTACAACCATTATGCCTTCGGTGCGGTGGTCGGTTTCTTCTACCGCCGCCTTGCCGGGATCGCGCCCGCCGCGCCGGGCTTCAGCCGGATCGCAGTACGGCCGGTGTGGCTGGCGGCGGTGGGGCGCGTTTCGGCGCGCTACGACTCGGTCGTCGGCGTGATCGCCACCGCGACCGAGGGCGATGCCGGGGGTCTGACCGGCCTGCGTCTGTCGACCCCTGCCAACACCGTCGCCGAGGTCGAACTGCCCGATCGGGGACTTTGGTGCGAGGGCGGCATCGCACTCGAAGCGCACCCCGACCTCCGCAAGCTACGTCGTGGTCGCGACGTGGTGCGGTTCGAGGTCGGTTCGGGCGATTATCACTTCACGTTATAAAAACAATCGAGAGAGGAATGCCCGTGGCCACGCTGGGACTGATCCACAATTCGCCGATGCTGGCGCCGGTGTTCAACGAGATCGCCGCGCGGCTCATCCCGGACGTGCGCATCCTGCACTTCGTCGACGAGAGCACGATCAAGAACACGATCGCCGCCGGCTATCTCGAAAAGGCGACGATGCGGCGGGTGATCAATCTGGTCGGCTCGACCTTCGATGCCGGCTGCGACGTCGCCTTGGTGACGTGCTCGTCGATCGGCGCGGCGGTCGACATGGCGGCGGCGCTCTACGACCAGCCGGTGCTGCGCGTCGATCGCCCGATGGCGGAGAAAGCGGTCGCGAGCGGAACGCGGATCGGTGTCGTCGCTACGCTGTCGACCACGCTCGATCCGACCGTCGAACTGATCCGCCGTGTCGCCGCCGAGCAGGGCAAGGCCGTCGAGATCGTCGCGCATGTCTGCGAGGGCGCGTTCGCTGCGGTGATGGCGGGCGACGGCGCGACGCATGATCGCATCGTCGGCGCTGCGCTGACCGAAACGATGCAGGGCATGGACGTGATCGTGCTGGCGCAGGCGTCGATGGCGCGCGTCGTCGCGGCCTTGCCGGCGGGCGCTGTCTCCGCCCCGGTCTTGTCCAGCCCCGAACTCGGCATCGCGCACGCACGCGATGTGCTGGCGGCGCTCGCCAAGTGAAGAAGCGGCATCTCGTCCTCGGCTTGCTGGGGGCGCTGTCGGTCATCACCTTCGTCGATCGGCTGGCGATCGCGGTGACCGGGCCGTCGATCCAGAAGGATCTCGGCATTCGGCCCGATCAATGGGGCTGGGTGCTCGGCGCCTATGTCATCGCTTACGCCGTGTTCGAGATTCCCTCGGGCGCGATGGGCGATGCGCGCGGGTATCGGCGCGAGCTGACGCGGATCACGATCTGGTGGTCGGTGTTCACCGCGGCGACCGCCTTCTGCCGCAATTTCTGGCAATTGACCGGCGCGCGGTTCCTGTTCGGGCTGGGCGCGGCGGGGGCGTATCCCAATATGTCGGGCGTGCTGTATCGCTGGCTGCCGGCGCGCGAACGCGCACGCGGGCAGGGCGTGATCTGGGCGGCGAGCCGGTTCGGCGGGGCGCTCGCGCCTTTGCTGCTGGTGCCGCTGCAAGCCACTTTCGGCTGGCGCGCGGTGTTCCTGGCGCTCGGTTTGCTCGGCTTCGTCTGGGCGATCGTGTGGCGCGGCTGGTTCCGCGACCGACCGGCCGACCAGCCCGGCATCACGCCGGAGGAGGTCGCCGAGATCGGCGGCGACGACGAGGCGGGCGGGCATCTCGGCACGCCGTGGCGCAAGCTGCTCGGTCTGCCGCAGCTGTGGCTGATCGCGCTGGCGTACAGTTTCTATGCGTTCGGCAGCTGGTTCTTCTTCAACTGGTTCCCGACCTGGATGGTCAAAGGGGCGGGCTTCACCGTCGGCGAGATGGGACTGTACGGCTCGATTCCGTTCCTGCTCGGCGTGGTCGGCAATCTCGCCGGCGGCGTGCTGTGCGATCGGGCTGCGCAGCGGATCGGCATCCGGCGCGCCTACAGCCTGATCGCCGGCGTGTGCCTGACGGCCACGGCTGGCCTGCTGTTCGCGATGAGCCTCGCCACCGGCAAGGTCGCCATCGTGGTGCTGGCAGGCGCGGCATTCATGGTGATGGACCTGATGCTGCCCGCCGCCTGGGCGATGTGCATGGCGATCGGCGGGCGATACGGCGGCACGGCGAGCGGCGTGATGAACACCGCCGGCAATCTCGGCGGCTTCATCTGCTCGGTGGCGTTCGGCTATGTCGTATCGGCGACGGGCAATTACAGCCTGCCGCTGCAGGGCGTCGCGGTGATGGTGCTGATTGCGGCGGGAATCTTCGCCTTGGTCGATTGTACCAAGGGGTTCGACCATAAGGTCACGCCGGATTTGCTGGGGGTGTGAGCGATGCATTCCCCTTCTTCCCGGCGGAGGCCGGGGCCCCGTGGCGAAGGTGGCGGTAGCGGAATGCTGCCCGCGCCGATCGACGCTGCGCTACTGGGCCCCGGCCTCCGCCGGGGAAGAAGGCAGGATCAGCCGCCGCGCCGCACCGTTTCGAAAAAGCCGTCGCCGCCCATCTGACCGCCCTTGAGGACGAGTTCGAGCCCATCGACCGCCGGATCGGTCGCATGCGCGCGCACCAAAGGTGCCCCGGGTTCGATCGGCGCGGCCCAGGTCAGCGCGTCGATGCCGAGCTGCGCGACGCCGTGGCTCGACGTGTCGCCGCCGGCGAAGAGCAAGCGGCGCAATCCCGTTTCGCGCACGACCGCGCGTGCCACGCGACCGAGCGCCGCGCCGAGCCGTTCGCCGGCAGCGGGCGCGCTGGCGTCGAGCGGCCCTTCCGCCGAATAGAGCGTGCAGCGGCCGCCCGTCGCCACCGCGTCGGTCGCGGCGCGGATCAAGCGGTCCTCTTCAGCTGCCTCGCCGCGCAGCAAGGCGGGCACGTCGGCGATCACGGCGACATAGCCGTCGACCGCGCCGCGCGCGATTTGACGGCCGGTCACCGGCGAGCAGCTGCCGCTGACGACGAGCAAGCGATCGACCGGACCGGCGCTAGCGCGGGTCGGGGCGGCATCGATCAGCCCGGCTGCCTGCCACGCGAGGACCAGCGCGCGCGTCACGCCGGAACTGCCGACGGCGAAGCGGACTTCGTGCGCGAGCAGGACCGCCCCGGTGGCGGCAAGGTCGTCATAGGTCATGCCGTCGAACAGGACGGCGTCGCAGTCGTGCTTCACCGTCGCGAATGCGGCATCGGCCCGGCCGGCGTGGATGTCTTCGAGCGAGACCGACGCAATCCGCGCCGCGGTCTGCGCGGCGAGATGCCGGATCAGGTCGGCTTCGTGCATCGGCGTGACCGGATGGCGCGCCATCGTCGGGTGGCGATCGATGCGGAAGACCTGCGCGCCCGCCGCTGCGAAGAGATTGCCGAATGCGACATAGCGGCGCAGGTGCGGCGCGCCGACGACGATCGCCGCGGGGGTGCCGAACGCGCGAACGCCAATATCCAGCGCGCGTCCGATCGAGCCGGTGTGGGGACTGCTGTCGAAGGTCGAGCATGTCTTGTAGTGCACCACCGCGCCATCGCCGAGCGCGTCGAAAATGCCCGGAAGGTTGGCGTCCATCCATTCGGGTGAGCGGCTGCGGCTGTCGCCTGCCAGGCCGATTGCGCGGACGTCGGGGAAACGCGCGCGCAGCATCGCGTCGGGTTTGCGCAGGAACAAAACGGCCGGTACGCCGCCCTCGGCGAGTTGCTCGAGCACGTCGGTCGAACCGGTAAAATCGTCGCCGTAGAAGCCGTAGAGCGGTTTCACGCTCCGAACGCGCCCAGCGCCGCCGCCAGTTCCGGGGCGTCGCGCGCCGCTTCGTTCACCGGCACGCCGGCCACCGCCGCATCCCACGCTTGGCGAAGGGCGCGCACGCCCGCCGCCGGTCCGCCGGGATGCGCGAGGATGCCGCCGCCCGCCGCGAACATGCAATCGATGCTGCCGAGCGCTTCGAAGGTCGGCGCCGCCTGGCGCGCGGACTGGCCCGAAGAGAAGACCGGCATCACTTCGCACCCGGCGTGGGGCGCGTCGAACATCGGCGTCAGGCACTCGCGTGCCGAGGCGATCACGCTGTCGTTGGGCTCGCAGAATTTGTTGTCGATGCCGTTGACATGGGTGTGGTCGATCCCGGCGAGCCGCCACAATTTCTGATAGGCGACGAAGCTCATGCCGATCGCGGGCGAGCGGCCGAACATGCCCCAGCCGTTGCGATGGCCGTGGATCGGCAGTTGCGCATGCGCGCGCAGCACCTTCATCGCGGGCAGGCCGATCGAGTTCATGCTCGCCATCACGCAAGTGCCGCCCTCGGCGAGCACGTGATCGTGGCGGGCGAGCATCTCGTCGATCTCGCCGGTGAGGTTGGCGGCGAACATCACTTTCTTGCCGGTGCGCTCGGCATGGTCGTTGATCACGCGCATTACCGCCGAGACGCGTGCGTCGAACGGGCAGTGCGGGCCATCCGACTGAAGCTCGTCGTCCTTGATGAAATCGACGCCGGCCTCGACCAGGCCGCGGACCTGCTCGGCGGTGGCCTCGGGCGACAGGCCGACGCTTGGCTTGATGATCGTGCCGATGATCGGGCGGTCGTACACGCCGGTCAGCTGGCGCGTGCCGGCAACGCCGAATTGCGGGCCCTGATACCGATCGAGGAACATCGGCGGCAGTTTCAGGTCGATCAGCTTGAGGCCGGAAAAGGCCTTGAGCTCGGACAGATTGCCCGCGACCGTCGCGAGCAAATTGGGCAATGACGGCCCGAAGTTCGACATCGGCCAGGACAGCGTCACGCGCGCCGCGCGGCGCGTGGCGTCGCCCGACTTGGGCAGGCCCGAGCCGGGCAGCGAGGGCGCCGCGACTTCGCCCAGTTCGACGATCTCCTCGACGCGCGCGGCATGCGCCTCGCGCAATGCGTCGGTCTCGCCGGGGACGCGGACGAAGGTGCCGGTCGATTGCTCGCCTGCCATCGTCGCCGCGGCTTGCGCGAGCGGGAAGGCGGTCTCGATCCAATAGGTGGCGGTCAGGCGCTGGTCGGTCATCAGGCGATCTTGAAATAGGTGGTCGAGCGCTCGGTATCGACGTTGAAATACGGGATGAACACCAGGTTCCGCTCGCCCACGCGCGTGCGATAGGCGACATCGCTGTTGGGCATCGGCTCGAGCGCGCCGGGCAAAGCGATCGTCTGTTGCTCGATGCCGTTCCAGGGGTTGATCCCGACATACATCACCGGCCCGCGCATCACCGCGGCGAGATGCGGGTTGCGGTCGTCGATCGGCAGCGTGCGCAGCGGCTGCGGGATGACCAGATCGAGTGTGTCGCCCGCCTTCCAGCTCCGGTCGATCACCGCCAATGTCCCCGCCGTCACCGCCTGCGGCTTGCCGTTGACCAGCAGCGTCGCGCCGCGGCTCCAGGCGGGAATGCGCAGCTTCATCGCGAACCTGCCATTGCCGGGCTTGCGCACCGTCAGCCGCACGCTGTCCTTCGACGGATAGTCGGTTTCCTGCACCACTTCGACCGCGCCGCCCGCGCGGTCCCAGGTCACTTCCGACGGCGCATACATGTTGACCAGCAGCGCGTCGTCATCGTGAAAATAGACGTTGAGCACATAATCGGCGACGGCCTGCACGAGCGTGCCCGAACAGCACGGCCATTTCTTCTGGTAATAGCGCTTCTCGCCCGCCGCGCCGTAATCCGAATAATAGGGATAGTCGCCGTCGCTGTCGGGCAGGCGCGCGGCGAGGATCGTGTTGTAGAGCGTGCGTTCGAGCCCGTCGCCATAAACCGGTTGGCCAGTGAAGCGGATCAGGTAGCGCGCGAGTTTCATGTCGGCGAAGCTGCCGCACGGCGTCTCAAAATGCGCCTTGGAGGTTTTCAGGCTGTCGGCGAGATGGCCCTGGTGCAGCACGACGAACTGCTCCTCGGGCCCCCAGCCGCCGCTGGCGAAGCGCTGCGGCTCCATGAACTTCCACGCATTCTCGAGCGCGGTGCGATATTTCGGATCGCCCAGATGGAGATAGGCCTGGCCGCCCGAGCTCAGCGCGATCGTGTGGCTATAAGCGTGCTTGGTCGGCAGCACGTCCTGGCCTTTGGCGAGCGGATCGAACCACTCCTTGTCGAGCATGTAGTGCACCGCCATCGCGCGGTATTTATCGTCGCCGGTGATATCGGCGACGTGGAACAGGTTTTCCGGCAGCACGAAGGTCTCATCATAGGGCGGATCGACCTTGCCGATCCGGTCTCGCGAGACCGGCGAGATATAGGGCATGCATTTGTCGATGATCTTGGGCAGCAGCGTCTTCGCCTGCTCGAGCCCGCACAGCCGATAGGCGTCGATCAGGCCGACGACATACTTGTCCATGACATAGGCGGCCCACTGCTCCTGCGCCTTGGGGCCGGCATAGGGATTCTTGGCGGCGAGGATCGCCTTGCCGAAGCCGTCGACCAGTGCCGCGACCTTTGCCTTGGCGGCCTGGTCGCCAGTGGCGGCGGCGATGCGCGCAAGGCCGGAAACATATTGCCCGAAGGCGAGGCCGGGGACGAAGCCGTCGGCGTCATACCAGCCGCCCATGTCGGGGCCGGGGGCGGGCAGGCCGGCATTCTGGCGGAAGACCTTCAGCAGGCGATCATTGTCGAGCGCGAGATAATGCGCGTGGATATGGTCGTAATGCTGTTTGATCACGCCGCCGGTGAGGCGGACCGCGCCATAGGGGAATTCGTGGACGGCTTCCTTGCCCTGCATCGCGCTGGTCGCGGCGTGGGCGAAGGGGGCGACGCCGAGCGAGCCGACCGCGGTCGCGCAGGCGGCGCAGTGGAAGAAGTCGCGCCGCGATAGCGTGGCTTTGGGCAAGCCCGGCATATGCATCCTCTCAACTCGAACGGGGCGGCCGATTCGGCGCGCCTCCTGTTCTGTCGAGGTCTATAATAGTACTAATTACGAAACAAGCCGCAATACCATCCGAAGGAAATCGAAAGCGACGGTCAGCCGGGACGGAGATCGACTCCGCGTTCGATCCGCGCGACGCCGTGGCCGATGATCGCCCGCATCGCCGCGGCGGCGGCAGCGCCGTCGCCCGCCTCGATCGCATCGACGATCCGGTGGTGCCCGGCGACGCTGGCTTCGTGCTCCTCGGCCTCGCGCACCGGCGAACTCATCCGGAACGAGGCGAGCAAAGCGGTCTCGATCACCGCCGCCAGCGAGCGGATCAGGACATTCCCCGAGGCCCGCCCGACCGCCTTGTGGAATTCGAGATCGGCCAGCGCGAAGGCGCCGGCATTCGCGGTCGCGGCATTCATCCGCTCGATGCAGCGGCGCATCTCGTCAATGTCCTCGCTCGAGCGCCGCTCGGCGGCCGAATAGGCACCGGTCGCTTCGATCGCCCGGCGGATGTCGGCGAGATCGCGCACGAAGGCGAGATCGAACCCCTGGCTGACCTTCCATTCGAGAATATCGGCATCGAAGAAATTCCAGTGCGCGCTGTCGAGCACCGTCGTGCCGACGCGGGTCTTGGACACGATCAGGCCCTTGGCGGTGAGCGTCTTAAAGGCTTCGCGCAGGACGGTCCGCGAAATGCCGAAGCGCGCCAGTATCTCGGCCTCGGGCGGGAGTTTGGCGCCGGGCGCGTAGGTGCCGGCGAGAATGTCGATTCCGAGCGCCCGGGCGACTTGATCGTGGCTCGACAGCGTCCCCCCGCTGAACCTGCCGAAACTGACCCGATCCTCCATGCCCGTCGCTCTCCGTACCGTGTCGCTACGGCGGAGCGGATATAATAGGAAGATCGGGCCAGAGGCAACGCATGTCGCGGCCGGCGGCACCAGGGTTTTGAACGCCTTACCGCGCCGGTATTTCGCGGCCGCGCCGACACTGCGTCGCGCCGCGCTTCGCCGCCCAGGTGATCGCCTGCTCCAGAAATCGCCGGTTGTTGGCGTCGGCATAGGTTTCCGGGCGATGCCCGATCGCCGAGTAGAAAGCGCGTCCGTCGCCGAGGCAGCGCGTCCAGGCGATCGGATGGTCGCCCATTCCGATGTCGGCGCCCGCGCCGATCGGCGCATAGCTCGTTTCGTCGAGCGTGAGCAGCACGTTCGCGCCGGTCGCGCGCGGACTGGCGGCGAAGGAATACCATTCGTCGTTCATCGTCCAGCTCGGCGCGAGACCGCGGGTTATGGCGTTGGCCGCTCGATCGACCACGACGCGCGCATCCTGGAACGACGGATTGGTGGGATGGGCCTTGAAGCGCGCACCCAGCAGAGTGTCGGCATACCAATCCCAGAAATACGCGAGATCCCCGCCCGCGCCGTGGATGCCGACGAAGCCGCCGCCATGCTCGACATAGGTGCGGAAGGCCGCACGCTGGCGCAGCGTCAGCACGTCGCCGCTGACATTGTTCCACACCACCGCGTCGAAATGGCGCAGCGTCGCCGCGGTCATCGCGCCGCCGCGGTCGGTGACGACCACGTTCCAGCCGTTGCGCGCGGCGATGTCGCGCAGCGCCTGCTCGCCGGCCGCGACCGAAGGACCGTCGCGAAAGCCGTTGATCTTTTGGAAGATCAGCAATGCGGGGCGGCCGGGCGCGGGGAGGGTCGGGAGCGGGTCCTCGTCATAGCGGGCGCAGCGCGCGATCGTGTCGGCGCGGGTGACCGGCGCGGCGCGCAACGCCGCATCGAGCCTCGCGAGGTCGAGTGCCTTCGACCTGGCCATCATCCTGAGTGTCAGGATCGCTGCGAATGCGGGCGCGTCGCGCTTCTGCAAATGCGGCGGCAGCGGATTGAGCAGCGTTGGGGCTTCACGATCGACGATGGCGTGCGCCGCGGGGCTGAGCAACACGTCGAGCAACGGCGCATCGACCGAGAAGGGCGCATCGCGGAGCGGGCAATCGGTCGTTGCGGCGAGTGCAGCGGTGCCGTGGGACAGCAGCAGCGCGGCCGCGATCGCTGCGACGAAGACCCGCACCAGTCGGTGATGTGGCAAGGCCGACCTTCCCGCTTCGTCACTCCGGGCTTGTCCAGGAGTCCACCGTGCCGCGTGTCCTGCGGCCGCAGGATACGAACCGCGGTGGAGCCCGGAGTGACGAAGCGTCAGCGGCATGACGTTTCATCCGGCATCTGCACCACTGCGACGGCGTGCGGTTGCAGGATTCCGCTCGCGACCGATCCAGTGACCACGCGCGCATTTGCCGGCAGGGCGACGGGGTGCGTCGCAGTGCCGTGATTGATCATGATCAGCACGCAGCGCCCTGCGCCGACTCGCGCGCTCACTTCCACGTCGGGATCGGCCGCGCCGAGGATCGGCCTGATCCCGGTCTCGTCGAGCAAGCGGGCCGCGAGACCGCGCATCGCGTCGGGGTCGAGCCAGGCCCCGACATAGGTGATGCTGCCCTTGCCCAGCGGCCGCGTGACGATCGCGGGCTTGCCGTCGAGCCAGCCGGCGGGGTCGGCATAGCGCGCGACCACGTGCGTATCGGCTGCATCGGCGACGAGCGCCTCTGCCCAGGTGGACGCGGTGCCGCTCACGCCGCCAGTCAAGCCGACGGGGGCATCCAGCGCGTAAAATTGCTCGACATGCGCGCCGAGGGCGCCGGCCAGCGGGCCCGGCTGGCGATTCGGCCACAGCGCATTGGCGTCGTCCTTCATTCCCGATCGCGGCCCGAGCACGAGATGTCCCCCCGCCGCGGCATAAGCGGCGAGCTTCTGCGCTGTCTCGGCGGTCAGCACGTTGAGCGCCGGTGCGACGACCAGCGGGTAGCGCGCGAGATCGGCGTCGGGCGACAGCACGGCCACGCCTTGCGACGCGATCCGCAGCGGCCGATAGAAATCGGTGAACTCGCGGACCGGATCGAAGCCCTTGTTCAGCGGCTGCAAATCGATCGCCCAACGGCTGTCGTACGAGAACAGCATCGCGACCTTGGCGACCGGCGCGGTATCGGCCAGCACCGCCGCCGCCGCGGTGATCTCGTGCGCGGTCTGCGTCACCTCCGTCAGGATCGGATTGGGTTCGCCATCCTGGCCGAGCAGCGAGCCGTGATAGCTCTCCTGACCGTTGCGCGCCGGGCGCCACTGCCAGTACAGCACGGCATCGGCGCCGTGGCCGATCGCTTGCCATGCCATCTCGCGCACCTGGCCCGGATCGAGCGCGCGGTTGACCGGCACCCAGTCGACGCGGCCGGGCTGCGTCTCCATCAGCCAGAAATTGCGCTGCTTGTAGCCGCGGACGAGATCGTGATTGGCGCCGTTGGCGACCCAGTCGGGGCGGCCGTTCGGAATGTAATTGTCCCAAGCCGCCAGATCGAGATCGCGGTGCAGCGCGAAGTGATCGAAGCCCGCATTCCAGAACATCGTATTGGTCGTGACGAATTGCCGCGGATCGGCGGCGGCGCGGATCGCCTGCGCCTGGTTGGCGACATAGTCGGTCCAGGTCGCGGTGGTGAAATGCTTGAAGTCGAGCAACAGCGCCGGGTTCTGCTGGCCGGTCGCATGCAGCGGCACCTGGTCGAAGCTGTTGTAGAACTGGCTCCAATATTCGGTCGCCCAGCGCGTGTTGAGCGTCTCGATCGTCCCGTAGCGCGCTTTCAGGAAAGCGTGCCAGCGCGCCACCGCCTCGGGGTCGAACGAGGGCGGGCCGATCTCATTGTCGATCTGCCAGCCGACGATCCGCAGATCGTGACCGTAGCGCCTGGCCATCTGGCCGGCGATTTCGCGCGCGAAACCGCGATAGCGGGCGCTGGCGAAGGAGAAATGCCTGCGAGCGCCGTGCGTCGCGCGCTTGCCGTCCTCGTCGACGCGCAACGTGTCGGGATAGGCCTGGGTCAGCCAGGCCGGCGGCGCGGCGGTAGGGGTGCCGAGCACGACCATCATGCCGTGCTTGGCCGCCGCGGCAATGGCCCGATCGAGCCAGGAAAAATCGTACACGCCTTCCTTCGGCTCGAGCGTGCTCCACGAGAATTCGCTGATCCGCACCGTGTTGAAACCGGCGCGGCGCATCATCGCCAGGTCGGTGGCCCAGCGCTGTTCGGGCCATTGCTCGGGATACCAGGAGGTGCCGACTGCCAGCGGGGGGCGGTTCGGGAAATTGGTCGCGCGCGCATGGGGGGCGGGCGCCGATTTGGAGGCCGCCATCGCCGGCGCGATCAAGAGAGCGGCCGCCAACACCGCCCGCACGATCATGGCGCGAAGCCGATGCGCAATACGTTCGGCATGCCGCCGGTGGCACTGGCGGGAAGCGCCACCTCCAGGCCCTTGTCGGTCTGCTGCCACGTCACCGCGCCGCCGCCGAGCAAAGTGATCCCGCTGATCTTGCGGTCGAGATAGGGCGAGCCCGCATACAGCGTCTTCATCCGCACCATGCCGTCGGCCGGGCGCTCCATCGCGATCGCGTAGAGCGCGCCGCCCTTCGTGGTGTAGCGGATATCGTCCGCCTTCCAGCCGCGATTGGCCGCCTCGTTCTTTTCGCCGGCGACGGTCGCGGTCGGGCCTTCGCCGAAATATTTCCACGGGCGGGTGCCGTAGATCGCCTCGCCATTGACCTTCATCCACGCGCCGATCCCGCGCAGCACGGCTTGCGCGCCCTCGGGGATCGTGCCGTCCGCCTTCGGCCCGACGTTGAGCATCAGGTTGCCGTTCTTCGAGACGATATCGACCAGGTCCTGCACCAGCGCCTTAGGCGTCTTATACTCGTCGTCCTGGATATAGCCCCAGCTCTTGGTCGAGATCGACGTATCGGTCTGCCACGGCTCGAGCCGCAACTCGTCGAGCTTGCCGCGCTCGACGTCGAACAGCGCAGTACCCGGCGCGAACTGCGCGCCTTTATAGGCGATCGAGGGGCTGTAGCCCTTCTTCCTGGCGCTGTTGTAATAATAGGCGGCCATGCGCTGGAGATAGGGCGCGAATGCGGGCGCGCTGGTCCACCAGTCGAGATAGACGATCTCGGGGTCGTATTTGTCGATGAACTCGGTCGTGCGCGCGAGCCAGTCGTCGAGGAACTGTTTGTCGGGCACGCTCCAGTTTTCGAGGTGCGACGGGTTGGGCTGGCCGGGGGCGGGGTCGCCCGGCAAGCGTACCGGCGCGGCCGGACCATATAGCCCGGCATAACGCGGATCGTTGACGTCGCTGTCATAGCCGCGACCGACGCCATACCACCACCAATGCTCGGCGCGGTGCGAGGACAGGCCGAAGTGCAGGCCTTTCGCGCGTGCAGCCTTCATCAGCGCGGCGGCGGTGTCCTGCTTCGGACCCATCCTGACCTCGTTCCAGTCGGTCATCTGGCTGTCGTACATCGCGAAGCCGTCGCAATGCTCGGCCACCGGCATCACGTAACGCGCACCGGCATCCTGGAAGAGCGCGATCCACTGCGCCGCATCGAATTTCTCGGCGGTGAATTTGGGGATGAAGTCTTTATAGCCGACCTTGTTCTGCGGCCCGAACACGTTGCGATGATAGGTGAAGGCGACGTTGCCCGGATCGTACATGTTGCGCGAATACCATTCGGTCAGAAAGCCCGGCACGGCATAGGGGCCCCAATGCAGGAAGATGCCGAACTTGGCGTCGCGAAACCATTCGGGCACGCGGACTGCCTTGAGCGACTCCCAATTCGGGCGGAACGGCCCGCTGGCGGTGCCGCGATCGACCTTCCGTAACTGCTGCGCGACGGGGCCCGCCTTGAAATCCATCGGATAGAGCGTCGCGCTGGTCGGTTCGGCGAGCGCGGGGGCGGCGCCGAGCAGAGCGGTTGCGAGCAGCAGGCTTTTCAGAGTGCGCGTCATCATTTGGCTCCGGTCGTGGGACGTTGCAGCACCGCGACGCCTTCGGGCGCGAGGTCGACGGCTGCGGTGATGCCGCCGCCGAGAATGTCGGTCATCGTCGCGGGCAGCGCGACGTGCTGCGGGGTGCGGCCGTGATTGACGAGGATGACGATGTGGCGGCCCTGGCCTTCGCGTGTCATCAGCTCGACGTCCGCCGGCACGGCGAAATCGCGCGTGATCTTGGCGTCGGCGAGCGCGGCGTCGAGCAGCCGCTGCGTCACGGCCTTGTCGAACAGCGCGCCGTAATAGCTGATCCGGCCCTTGCCGACGCTTCGCGTGATTGCAGCGGGGTGGCCGTCGAGCCAGCCATTGGCCTTGCCGTAGCGCAGCAGCACCGTCGCGTCGGGCGCCTGCTTGGTGAGGTCTTCGGCCCAGATGCTGGCGGTGCCGCCCTCGACCGCGACGGGTTCGTCGAGCGCGTAGAATTGCTCGACTCGCGCGCCGAGCAAAGGCGCGAGCGGGCCGGGCTGGCGCGTCGTGTCGAGCCGGTTGAATTCGTCCTTGAGGCCCGAGCGCGGGCCGAGGATCAAGTGACCGCCCTTGCGGACATAGTCGGCGAGCCGCTTGGCCAGCGCTCCGGGGATGACGTTGAGGCTCGGCGCGACGACCAGTTTGTAGCGATCGAGCGGCGCGCCGGCGGACACGACATCCACAGCGCCGAGCGCATCCTTGAGCGGCCGGTAATAATCGAGCAGCACGCCGATCTGGTCATAGTCCCTGGTCAGTGGCTGGAAGTCGATCGCCCAGCGACTGTCATAATCCTGCAGGATCGCGACTTTGGCATCGGGCGAAGTGCCGGCCAGCGCGGCCGATGCCTTGGCGAAATCCGCGCCGATCTGCGTCGCTTCGGCATAGATCGGCAGCGGCTTGCCGTCGGGGCCGACCAGCGAGCCGTGCATCGTCTCCTGCCCGTTGAGCGCGTTGCGCCATTGCCAGAACAGCACCGCATCGGCGCCATGCCCGACCGTCTGCCACGCCAGCGCGCGCGTCTCGCCGGGGTACAGCATGTTGCTGACCGGCGCCCAGTTCACGAAGCCGGGCTGCGTCTCCATCACCCAGAAATTCTGACGTTTCCAGCCGCGCGCGAGATCGTTGACCGCGCCGTTGCGATACGCGTCGAGATGGCCGGTGCCGACATAGTCGTCCCACGACGCCAGATCGAGCCCGCGATTGATGGCGTATCGGTCGAAGCGATTGGCCCAGCCGAGCCCGCCGAGATTGGTGGTGATGAATTCGCGCGCCGGAACCTTCGCGCGCACGACATCGGCCTGGTTGGCCTGGAAGGCGACCCATTGCTCGGTGATGAAGTGCTTCAGGTCGAGCATCCAGCCGGGATTGCCCGCGGCGGCGCTGAACGGCACCTGGTCCCAGGCGGTGTAGGTCTGCGACCAGTAAGCGGTCGCCCACACATCGTTCATCCGGTCGAGCGTGCCGTATTTCGCCTTGAGCCAGCCGTGCCACGCGTCGCGCGCGGCCGGGTCGTAGCTTTCCTCGGTATGCTCGTTGCCGATCTGCCAGCCGATCACGTTGGGTTCGTTGCCGACCGCGTCGGCCATCCGCGCGACGACATCGCGCGCCATGGCGCGGTAGCGCGGTGAAGAGATCGAGAATTGCCGCCGCCCGCCATGCCCGGCCTGCACATTATTGGTGTCGATCCGCAGCGTATCGGGATATTTCTGTGTCAGCCAGGCGGGGGGCGTGTCGGTCGGCGTGCCGATCACCACCTTGATGTCGTATTTCGCGGCAAGCCGCACTGCGCGCTGCAACCAGGCGAGATCGTATTGCCCTTCTTCGCGCTCGATCCGGCTCCAGGCATATTCGCCGATCCGCACGACGTTGGCGCCGTGCGCGTGCATCAGCCGCAGATCCTCGTCCCAGCGTTCCTCGGGCCATTGCTCGGGATACCAGGCCGATCCGAGCCACAGCCGCTCCGACGCGGCCTTTGGCGCGGGGCCCTGCGCCAGTGCGGGCGTGGCGGCGCAGGCGAGCAGCAGGACGAGGAGGCGCTTCATATCGCCCAGCCGCCGTCGATGATCTGCACCTGGCCGGTCGTATAGGTCGCGCCGGCGAGATAGACGACGAGATCGCCGATTTCCTCGGGCTTGCCGATCCGGCCGATCGGCTGGCGCGCGATGAAGGCGGCGCGGGTCGCGTCGTAATCGCCCTTCGACCCGAGCCGATCCTGCAGCGACGGCGTCTCGACCGTACCCGAACAGATCGCGGTGACGCGGATATTGTCGCCGACGAAATCGGCGGCGATCGACTTGGTCAGGCCGATCACCGCGGCCTTGCTGACGCAATACGCGAACCGGTCGGGCACGCCCTTCACGCTCGAGGCGACCGAGGCCATGTTGATGATCGCCCCGCCACCGCGCGCGACCATGCCGGGCAGCACCGCGCGGCACGTCCGCGTCATCGCCTTCACGTTGAGCGTCCAGGCGAAATCGAGATCGTCTTCGCTGGTGGTGAGCACGGTGCCGCCATGGACGACGCCGGCACAGTTGAAGAGAATGTCGATCGGTTCGTCGGCATAAGCGGCGACGGCTTCGGCATCGAGGACGTCGAGCACGCGCGTTTCGATCCCGGCGCCGGCGAGCCCCGCCAGGGCGGCTGCGTTGACGTCGGTGGCGATCACGCGCGCGCCGGCGGCGGCGAGCGCCAGCACGGAGGCGCGGCCGATGCCTTGCGCAGCGGCGGTGACGAGGGCGGTCTTTCCGGTCAGGTCGGTCACGAGTCGGTCCTTATCGACGGCACGGGGGTGCCGGGTTGGTCGTTGGATCGGTAGGCGGCCTCGACCAGCGCCATCGTCTGCCAGGCGTCGTCGACGGCGGTGAGCAAGGTCGCATCCTCGCCCGCGGCGAAGCGCTGGAGGTTGGCCATCGGGCCGATAAAGGCGTCGGGAAACCACGCGCCGGCGAGCGGAAGCTGCGTCCAGGGGCCGCCGCGCGGCGCGAGCCACAGTTCGTCGGGTTCGCCGGCGGGATAGTCGAGCAGCACGCCCAGCTTCGCCACCGCCGCACCCGCCACGCCCTCGACGCGAAACTGCGCGTCCTGGAAACGCCGGTCGAAGTCGTGATGATGGTTGATCGACAGCAGCACGCGGAGCGTGTCGCTATAATCGAGGATCATCGACGTCCGCGTGTCGGCAAGCACGCTGGCGGGATGGCCGAAGCTGCGCGCGAACACGCTCCTGGGGTTACCAACCAGCGCGCGGATCGCATCGAGATAATGGATCGAGTGGCTGACGATCTCGACGCGCGGATTGGGCTTGAGATGGGGGAAGAGCTGCCACGGCGTGACGAGGTTGATATGCACCTCGATCTCGGTCAGTTCGCCCAAGCGCCCCTGGCGGATCGCGTCGGCGATCGCCAGCATCATCGCCGAATAGCGCAGCTGGAAATTGACCGAGGCGGTGAGGCCGCGGACATGGCAGATGTCGCGGATCTCGGTCGCGGCAGCGAGGTCGAGCCCCATCGGCTTCTGCAGCAGCACGCTCGCGCGTTCGGGCAGCGCCGCGAGGATTTCGCAGTGCGCCACTGGCGGCGCGGCGACGTCGAACACCGCATCGGCCGCCGCGGCTTCGGCGAGCGACCCGAAGACGTGCGAAATCCCCCATTCGTGCGCCAGCGCTTCCGCCCGGTCGCGATCCGGGTCGTACAGCCCGGTGACGACGAAGCCGGCCTTGCGATAGGCGGGCAGATGCGCGTCCCGGACGATCCCGCCCGTGCCGATGATCACGATCGGGCGCGGCGCCGAGGGCAATGGCCAGGCCTGTTGCAGCGTCATCGCGCGGTTCTCGCTTGCGCTTCGGCCAGCAGTTCGGCGGTGGTGCGATCGGTCGTGACGGCGGCGGTCACCAGATCGTCGACGATATGGCTGATCCGCGCCAGGTCGGCGGTCACCGGCATCGTGCGGGCATGGTCGTGCAGCCATTCGAGCCGATGATAATACGGGATCGTGGCATTGATCTCGCGGTCGGCCCAGGTCGAGCGGCGCGTGCCGATCGCGCCTTCGGTGGTGGTCAGCCGGTCCATCGGCGCGGTTGCGCAGTGGCGCAGGAAATCCCAGGCGAGCGCCTTGTACCGCGAGCCCTTGCCGATCGCCAGCACCCAGAAGACGTTGAGCGACACGCTGCTTCCGCCCGGGCCGGCGGGGAGGGGGGCGACATCGACCAGGCCCTTGACCTTGCTCTCGGGCGCGGATTCGCAATAGGCGGCGAACCCGAACCAGTTCGCCATCAACGCGACCTGGCCGCGGGCGAACAGCATGCCCGATGCGACGCTGTCGAGCGCCCGGCAATCCGGCGCGATCGCATCGGTGTCGCGCGCCAGCGTGCGGAGGAAATCGAGCGCGGCATGCGCCTGGGGACTCGTGAAATCGGCCGTGCCATCGGCGTCGAACGGCGCGCCGCCGCGCGACCAGATCTGGATGCAGAAATCGTACAGGCCGTTATGCCCGTCGGGGAACAGCGCGAGCACGGTGCCGTAGCGCTGGTTTGCCGGAGCATGCTGCGCGCGCGCGATGGCGTGGAAGTCGTCCCACGTTGTCGGCGGTGCCGCGATCAGGTCCTTGCGATAGACGAGGCACTCCGGGCCGTCATGATAGGGCATGCCCCAGAAGCCGCCGCCGAAGCGTTGCAGCCCGGTGAGCGACGGGCTCCACGCATCGGGAAAATCGGCGATCGGCGCGCGCACCAGATGCGGCGCCAAGTCCTCGAGCAGATCGGCTTCGACCGCTTCGGCGAGCCAGTCGGTATTGAGGAACGCGATATCCCAGTCTCCGCTCGCGAGGCCGCGCTCGCCGATCAGCGCGTGGTGCAACGGGTTGAGATCCATCTCGACCGCGTCGAGCTGCGCCTCGACCCCGCTCACGCGCACGAAATCGGCGAATTGCGCCGCCATCGCGCGCGCGAACGGGTCGAACCGGCGGACCGCGACGCGGAGCGTGGTCATGCTCCTGCCTCCGCGACCGCGGGCGCATCCGGCGCGGTATCGACAACCGGCCGCCGCGCGCGCTTGCGCTCGCCGCCGACGGTGTAGATCGCCGCCGCGGCGATCACGACGACGCCCTCGATCAGCCCCTGATAGCTGGCGCCGAGATTGAGCACGTTGAAGCCGTTGGTCAGCGTGAACAGGAGGAGCGCGCCAATGACGGTCTTCACCACGCTGCCGGCGCCGCCGAACAGCGAGGTGCCGCCCAGGATCGCCGCGGCGATGACGGTCAGTTCGCTCCCTTGCAGCGCGGTCGGGTTGATCGCGCCGAGCCGGCAGCCGAACAGCACGCCGGCAAAGCCCGCCGCGACGCTCGACAGCACGAACGCACCGAGCTTGTAGGCATGGACGTTGATGCCCGACAGCCGCGCCGCTTCGGCATTGCCGCCGACCGCATAGATCCGCCGGCCGACGACGGTGAAATGCAGCACCGCCCAGACGATCGCGGTGAAGATCGCGAGATAGACGACCGGTGCGGCGACCGCGAAGCTTGGTCCCGCAAGCAGCGCCAGCGCCGCCAGTAGGACCGCGGCGAAGATCCGCAGCGGCGCACGCCGGACGATTCCGAGCACGAACAGTGCCGCGGCGATGACCAGCACCGGCCAAAAAATCGGCACGCGCGTGCTTTCGAACGCCAGCATTTCCGCCAGCGTATCGGCGCGTTCCACCATCAGCGAGCGGCCGTCGGTCAGCACCAGCACCAGCCCGCGTATCGCGGTCAACGTGCCGAGCGTGACGATGAAGGCGTTGATGCCGATGAACTGGACGATCGCGCCATTGAGCAAGCCGACCGCCGCGGCGGTGGTGAGCGCGGCGACGGCGGCGAGCGGGAAGCCGATCTGCGGCGCAAGCCCGACCAGGACCGCCGCCGCGAGCGCGGCGACCGAGCCGACGGAGAGGTCGAACGCGCCGGTGATCAGCATCACCGTCATCGCCACGCCCATGATCCCGACCAGCGACGCCTGATAGGCGATGTTGCCGAGATTCTGCGGGTTGAGGTAGTTCGGAAGCCCGCGCGCGTGCGCGATCGCCGCGAGCACGCCGAGCAGGATCAGCAAGGCGTAATAGACGCCCGCCTCGCGCAGTCCGAAATGCCGCCGCCAGTCGATCGGGATGTTCATGCCGGGATTCCTGTTGCGACGCGCGTGCCGCTTGCCGCCTGGATCAATGCGGCTTCGTCGAGCGTGGCGGGGTCGGCGATCTCCGCGACCACGGCGCCGTCGCGCAGCACGAGGATACGATCGGCGATCGCGAGCAATTCCTCGAATTCCGAGCTGACCAGCAACACCGCCAGCCCCTCGTCGGCGAGCCGGCGCACCGTGCGCAGAATATCGATGCGCGCGCCGATATCGATCCCGGCGGTCGGCTCGTCGAGCAGCAGCACCCGCGTCGCGGGCGTCAGCCATTTGGCGAGCACCACCTTCTGCGCGTTTCCGCCGGAGAGTTCGCTGACCAATGCGGTTGGGCCATCGGCCTTGATCGCGAGCCGTTCGATCGCGGCGCGTGCCGCGTCGGCCTCGCGCGAGCGATCAAGCAGATGGCCGCGCTGTGGCAAAGCGATATTCTCCGCGATCGTCATCGTGGGGACGAAACCCTGCATCGCGCGGTCCTCGGGCACGAGCGCGATGCCGGCAGCGACGGCTTCGTCGGTGAACAACGCGATGCGCGCGCCATCGACCAGCACCGCGCCCGACGCGGCCGGGTCGCTGCCGAAAATGGCGTGGAGCAATTCGCTGCGGCCCGACCCCAGCATGCCGGCAATCCCGACGATCTCGCCGGCGCGGATGGCCAGGCTGGTCGGCGCGAGTCGGCCGGGCGAGCGCAGGTCGCGAAGCTCCAGCCGCACCGCGCCGGGCGTGCGTACCGTCTCGTTCCGGGCGAGCGCGGTCACCGAGCGGCCGGCAATCGCCGCGGCGATCGCGGCTTCGTCGAGCGTCGCCGTTTCGGCGTGCAGTACGGCGCGTCCGTCGCGCAGCACCGTCACTTCGTCGGTCAGCGCGAGGATTTCGTCGAGAAAATGCGAGACGAACAGCACCGCACGGCCGGCGTCGGCAAGCTGGCGGATCGTGCGATAGACCGTCTCGCGCTCGTCGCCGGCGAGCGCGGCGGTGGGCTCGTCCATGATGACCAGCGCCGGATCGCCGACCAGCGCCTGGGCGATCGCCACCATCTGCCGTGCGCCGATCGGCAAGTCGCCGACGATATCGTCGAGCCCGAAGGGATGGCCGAGCATCGCCACCACCGCACCGGCGCGGGCGCGGGCGGCGGCGTTGCGGCGCAGGCCGCCGCTTTGCTCGAGCAGGATATTGTCGGCGGCGCTGAGCGTGGGGACGAGCGGAATATGCTGGTAGAGCGTCGCGACGCCTGCCACGCGGGCTGCGCGCGGCGTGGTCCAGCGCACCGGCTGGCCGCGCCAGCGGATCGCCCCGCCGCTCGCCGGGATCGCGCCCGCAAGGATTTTGATCAGCGTCGACTTGCCGGCGCCATTGGCGCCGAGCAGGCCATGGACGCGCCCCAACCGCACCACCAGATCGACTCCGCGCAGCGCGACGGTGCCGTTGGGCCAGGTCTTCTCGACCCCGGCCAGCGTCAGCAGCGCGTCGCTCACCATTGGCCGACGCACGCGCCGACGGTGGCGCGCGTCACCGCAGGGATTGGATAGGTACGGAAACGCGGTCCGCCATCGCCGTGCAGCGCCTGGAACGCCAGCGCGCCGAGCGCCTCGGGCTTGAAGCACACCGTCCCGTCGACCGCGCCGGCCTTGATCGAGGCGATCGCCAGCTTCGACCCGCCGACGCCGATCAGCCGCGCGTGCGAGCCGGCGGCGCGGACGGCGCGCGCACAGCCGATCACCATGTCGTCGGCTTCGTTATAGAACAGGTCGATACCCGGTTGTGCGGCGAGAATGTTCTGGCACGCCGCTTCGCCGCCTTCGCTGGTCCAGTTGCCCGGTTGCGCGGCGACGATCGCATAACGCGCGCCGGCCGTGTCGAGCGCTTCGCGGAAACCGCGGGCGCGCTGCTCGACTTCGGGGAAACCCGCGGCGCCTTCGATCACCGCGACTCGCGCCGCGCGATCGGTCGGCAACAGCCGCGCCGCGAGCGTTCCCGCCGCGCGCCCGGCGGCGACTTCGTCCTGCGAGGCGAGCGCGACCAGCCCGGGATAGACGTCCTCGACTTTCCGCGTGCGCGGATCGCCGACCAGAGCCGCCACCGCCGCGATCGGCACGCCGCCGCGCTGCGCGCGCGCGACCCAGCCTTGCGCCACCACCGAATCGAGCGGCATCACCGCGATCCCGGCGACGCGCTGCGCGATCAGGTCGTCGATATCGTTGGCCTGCTTTTGCACGTCGCCCTTGGCGTCGAGCACGATCGCGGTCGCACCGGCGCGTGTCGCCGCGTCGCTGAACCCCTTGGCGACCGCCGCGGCGAACGGATAGCTCAAGCCCACGGTCGACAGGCCGTAGCGCGCCCCGCCGCTCGCGGCCGGCGCTGCTCCGCCATTCCCCGCCTGCACCGCACCGCGCACCGCGACCAGCGACACGATTGCGACGATCGCGACCACCGCCATCGACAAAGCAGGGAAGAGGCGCCAGCGCATCGGATCAGGCGACCGGGCGGCGGTCGACGAGGTAGAGATGCTCGCAGGCCAGCACGGTTTCGCCACGCTGGTTGCGGATGTCGACCGCTTCGGTCACCACGCCTTGCGCTGCCCGCTTGGGATGATCGCGCTTGTCGGCGATCCGCGTGATGGTCGTGATCGTGTCGCCGATATGCACCGGCCTGATGAAGCGCAGCCGGTCATAGCCATAGGACATTGCGTGCGGGTTGATCGTGGTGGCGGTGAGGCCGATGCCGATCGCGAACACCATCGTGCCATGCGCGATACGCTGGCCGATATCCTGCGTCCGGCACCATTCGGCATCCATGTGATGCGGGAAGAAATCGCCGGTATGGCCGGCATGGACGACGAAATCGGTCTCGGTGATCGTCCGGCCGAAGCTGGTCCGCTCCGATCCGATCGCATAATCCTCGAAAAACTGCGGTACGATCATTGCGCCAGTTCCTGATCGATGGTTGCGCCGTCTGCGCCGAGCCGGGGCGCCGCGCGGGGCGAAGTAAGGATCGCACCGTCGATCCGGATCGGGCAGCGCGTGGTCAGCATCGTCGTGCCGTCGGCTGCTGCGATCGACTGCGTCGCGCCGAGCGCGGCGAAGGCCGGCTCCGCCATCAGCGCCGGCCAGTCGAGCACCGGTGCGCACCAGATGCCGGCGGGCTCGAGGATCGACAGCCAGTGGTGGGTGTCGCGGGTCGCCAGTGCATCGCGCAGCACGGTCTTGATCGCGTCGCGTTGCTCGTACCATGTCTCGGGCGCGAAGGTCGCCAGCGCCGGCAAGTCGAGCAACGCGCCGAGCCGGTCGACCGGCGCCATCGCCAGCGCGAGGTGCCCGTCGGCGGTGGCATACAGGCCATAAGGCGCGGCGAGATAGAGGTTGCCGTTGGCGACCGCGCTGCGCTCGGGCATCGGCGCGTCGCGATTGAGATGGACCGACAGATGTTCGAACTGCAGATCGATCGCCGCTTCGATCAGGCTGACGTCGATCCGCCCGCCGCGCATCGTCACGCCGCGCCGCACCAGCAGCGCCAGAATCCCCTGGCAGAGCTGAGCCCCCGCCATCATGTCGGTGATCGACAGACCGGCCGGCACCGGCGGATCGCCGGCATTGCCCGACAGCCAGGCCATCCCCGACAGGGATTGCACCAGCAGATCCTGGCCCGGCCGGTCGCGCCACGGGCCTTCGGGGCCATAGCCGCTCACCCCGGCATAGATCAGGCGCGGGTTGAGCGTGGAAACCGCGTCCCAGCCGAGGCCGAGGCGGTCCATGATGCCGGGACGGAAATTGTGGATCAGCACGTCGGCGCGCGCGATCAGCGCGCGCACCGCGGCGAGGTCGGCCGGGTCCTTCAGATCGGCGGCATAGCTTTCCTTGCCGCGGTTGATCGTGTGGAACAGCGCGCTCGTATCGTCGAACGCCATGCCGGCCAGGAACAGCGAGCGGCCGGCATCGCCGCCGTCGCGCCGCTCGACCTTGATGACGCGAGCGCCGAGATCGGCGAGCCGCAACGCGCAGGACGGTCCGGCAAGAAACTGACTGAAATCGAGTACCGTCAGGCCTGCCAGCGGCAGCCCATCAGGGCTCGCTGCATCGGTCCGTTGCTCCGTCTCCAAGCGGCTACCCTTATCTTATCATGTTTTACGACTGGATATTCCCACACGCTATTGTTGGCGCTATGGCGAGTCAATCGGATTTTATATATGAACCGAATGTTTGCAGAGGAATAAGAGATGCGCGGCATGACCTGGGATCATCCACGGGGTTTTGATCCGCTCGTCGCCGCGTCGGAACGTTGGCAGGCGCAGGGCGGCGAGCACATCGTCTGGGACCGCCGCTCGCTGCAGGATTTCGAGATGTACCCGGTCGAGGACCTCGCGCGCCGCTATGATCTGATCGTGATCGACCATCCGCATGTCGGGCAAGTGGCGGAAGCCGGCTGCCTGCTCGCGCTCGATCAGGCGCTCGATGCGACGACGCTGGCGGAGATCGCCGCCGGGTCGGTCGGCGGCTCGTACGAAAGTTATCACTGGGCAGGGCATCAATGGGCATTGCCGATCGACGCGGCGGCGCAAGTCCAGGCGTGGCTGCCCGATCGCATCGCGGCCCCGATCACCGACTGGAACGCGTTGATCGCGCTCGCCGAGGCAGGCCGCGTCGCGCTGCCGCTGCGACCGCCGCACAGCCTGATGAGCCTGTTCACGGTGTGCGGCCTGCTCGGCATTGCGCTCGAAGGCGCGGGGGATCGGCTTTTCCCCGACGAAGCCGCACGGGCTTATGCGCTGCTCGACGGCCTGGCGGCGGCGCTCGACCCGCGCGTCTATGCGATGGACCCGATCGCGATGCTGGAGGAGATGGCGCGGCCCGACGCGACGCTTGCGGTGGCCCCGCTGATCTACGGCTATGTGAATTATGCGATGAACGGCTTTCGCCCGCTGACGGTGCGCTTCGCCGACGTGCCGACGCTGGGGCTCGGCCCCCGCGGATCGGCGCTCGGCGGTACGGGGATCGCGGTGTCGGCGTTCGGCGACGATCCGGCGGCCGCCGCGCGCTTCGCCGGCTGGATCGCCGGCGGCGCGGCGCAGCGCGACATCGTCGCGGCGCAGGGCGGCCAGCCGGCGCATGCCACCGCCTGGAGCGCGGACGCCGCCAATGCCGCTACGCACGATTTCTATCGCGCGACGCGCGCGACGCTGGACCATGCGTGGCTGCGCCCGCGCCATAGCGGCTACATGGCGTTCCAACATGCCGCGTCCGAACGGCTCAACGCGGCGCTGCAACGCCGTGAGCCCGCCGCCGACGCGATCGCCGCGCTCAACCGCCTCTACGCCGCAAGCCGCTGACCTGCTTGCCTTTTGGGAGATTCCCCATGACTCGTCGTCTCATCGCGCTCTCGGCCGGCGTCGCGTTCGCCGCTTTATACGCCTCTGCGGCGTTCGCGCAGGACGTAGCACCGGTGCTGCCCGACCTTGCCGACTTCCGCACGCCCCCGGCCGAGACGCGACCCAAGACGCTGTATTTCTGGATGAACGGCAATGTCACGCGCGAGGGGATCGATGCCGATCTTGCCGCGATGCGCGCGGCGGGGCTGGGCGGCGTGCTCGCGTTCGACGGCAGCAGCGACATTCCCAAGGGGCCGGTCCATTATCTCAGCCCGCAGTGGCTGTCGCTGATGACGCACATGATGCAGCGCGGTGGCGAGCTTGGCCTGACGGTGGCGATGCAGAACGCACCGGGCTGGTCGTCGAGCGGCGGCCCGTGGATCAGCCCGGCGCAAGCGATGCAGCAGATCGTCTGGACCGAGACGACGCTCGACGGCGGACGCAACATCGTCGCGCATTTGCCGCAGCCTTATACCAAGCTCGGTTTCTATCGTGACGCGGTGATCGTCGCCTTTCCCGCCTCGGCCGGCGACGAAAGCGTCTGGCGCGACGCGATCGTCGGGACGACGGTCGCCGGCCGCGCCGTGCCGAGCGCCACCCTGGTCGATCGCGACTTGCATAGCACGACCGAGATCGCGCCCGACGCGCCATTGGTGATCGAGGTCAGGCCCGGTTTCGCCGCGCAAGCGGTGACGCTCTATGCCGACAAGGAACAGCCCGCCTTCGGCGCGACGATCGAGGCATCGGACGATGGCCACGCCTGGCGCGCGGTGACGCGCGTCACCGTCGGCACCGAACGCGGGATCGAAGCACCGGGCTCGGCCAATTTCGCAAGCGTCGGCGCGCGCTATTTCCGCATTACCCCCACCGCTACGGCCAAACTCGCCGAGGCGCTGTTCTACGCGACGCCGCGCATCGCCGATTGGGATACCAAGGCCGAGCACAATTTCCGCTCCGCGCTCGCCGCCAACGATCCGGCCGGACAGGCCATCGCCGCCGGTGCGATCGACCCGGCGCAAATCATCGATTTGACCGGCAAGGTCGCGGCCGACGGCACGCTCACCTGGCGTGCGCCGAAGGGGCGCTGGACCGTGCTCCGCCTCGGCCACACGCCGACCGCCAAGCTCAACGTCGCCGCCTCGGATTCGGGCCGCGGGCTCGAGGTCGACAAGTTCGACGCGGCGGCGGTCGATCACCAGTTCGACAGCAGCATCGCCCGCGTCCTCGCCGCGGCCGACCCGGCGGCGCGCAAGGCGTTCACCCGGATCGAGATCGACAGCTACGAAGCGGGATTGCAGAATTGGAGCGAAGGCGTCCCCGCGGCCTTCGCCAAGCGCAACGGCTATGCGCTCACCAATTTCGCCCCCGCACTGGCGGGACGGGTGGTCGGCAGCCGCGATCTGTCGGATCGCTTCCTGTTCGACTTCCGCCGCACTCTCGCCGATCTGATGGCCGACAATTATTATGGCCGGATGGAACAGCGCGTGCGCGCCGCCGGCCTGGAATTCGCGGTCGAGGGCTATGGCCCGGGGCCGTTCGACGAGCTGCAGGTGTCGGGCCGCGTGCAGTTCCCGATGACCGAATTCTGGACGCGCACGCCGTGGACCGACAATCGCTCGGTCAAGATGGTCGCCTCGGCGGCGCATGTGTACGGCAAGGACCTCGTCGCGGCGGAAGCGTTCACCGGCGAGGCGCAGACCAGCCGCTGGTCCGATTATCCCTATGCGATGAAGGCGCTCGGCGACCTGATGTTCGCGCAAGGGGTCAACCGCCTCTATTTCCATCGCTACGCGATGCAGCCCAACCCCAAGGCGGCCCCAGGCATGACGATGGGCCCGTGGGGGATCAATCTCGATGCGAGCAACACCTGGTTCAAATCCGCGCGGCCGTGGCTCGATACGCTGTCGCGCAGCCAATATCTGCTCGGGCTCGGGCATCATGCCGCCGACGTGCTGTATTTCGTCGGGGAGGACAGCCCGAACCAAGCCGAATATATCCGCCCCGACATCTCGCCCGACAGCAATCCGCGGATCGGCACGCATTTCACGCCCGCCATGCCCGCGGGCTATCAATATGATTTCGTCAATGCCGAGGTCCTGCTCAAGTCGGTCGAGGTCAAGGACGGCCAGATCGTTCTGTCCAACGGCGCGCGCTACCGACTGCTCGTCCTGCCCGATCATCTGTCGGGGATGACGCCCGAACTCGCCGGCCGGCTGCGCGACCTGGTGTCGCGCGGCATGGTGCTGCTCGGCGAACGCCCGCGCCAGCAACTCTCGCTCGCCGGCGGCGCCAAAGGCGAAGCGGCGTTCCGCGCCGATATCGGCGCGCTATGGGGTGACGGCGTTGCGCCGCGCGCAGTCGGCCAGGGCAAGGTCTACCAGACCGGCACGATTGCCGGCGTGCTCGGCGAACTGGGGGCAGGGCTCGATGCCGATTGCCATACCCGCTCGCCCGATGGCCAGGTGGTCTGGCAGCATCGCTCGCTCGCCGACGGCGAGATGTATTTCGTAGCGAACCGCCAGCGCCGCGCGGAAACGGTGACGTGCAGCTTCCGCGTCGGCGGCAAGACGCCGGAATTGTGGAACCCGGAAGACGGCTCGGTCGTCACCCCGGCGCTGTACGATGGCAGCGGCGGGCGGACGCGCGTGTCGTTCGCGCTCGATCCCGTGGGATCGACCTTCGTGATGCTGCGCAAGCCGGCCGGAAAAGGTGCGCAATGGGTCGCGCGCGACGGCACGAGCTTCGCCGATCTCGCGACGCCGACGCTGCGCGCCGCCACTGCGCCCGCCGACACGTTCACGCTATCGGTCTGGGCCAAGCCCGACATCGACCTGCGGCTGATGCCGTCCGAAAAGACCGTCGGCCGAGTCAATGAGACCGGCAAATTCTATGTCGTGCCGGCGCGATCGGGCGCCGATATGCATGGGGCTGGAAGCGCAGTCGCCGGCCTGGCGGTCGGGCGCAACGGCGCCTTCGTGATCGAGCGCGTCTCGCCCGATGTCGCGCCTGCGGTATTGGTGTTGCACCGGCCGATCGCCGGATGGACGCACTTCGCCCTGGTCTATGATCACGGCACGCCGAGCCTCTATATCGACGGCAAGCGCGTTCGCACTGGGCTCAAGAGCGGCCGCACGGTGTTTGCCGGCGGCGGCGACGCCCCGTCGCTGAGCGGCGTCACCTATTTCTTCGAGGGCGACAGCAGCCCGCTGGTCACCACGCCGCGCGCGCTGTCCGCCAGCGAGATCGCGCACCTCGCCGCCGCCGGCCCGCCGGCCCCGGCCGTCGCCGCGCAACCCGTCCAGATCGAGCGGATCGGCGACGGCCTGCGTGGCCTGACGTTCGAGAGCGGGCGCTATACGCTCGATACCGGCCAGGCCTTCACCGCGCGCGTGCCGGTACCGACACCGGTCACGGGCGCGTGGAACGTGGCGTTCGAGCCGGGGCGTGGCGCGCCGGCGCGGACCGTGCTGCCGCGTCTCGTATCGCTCAGCCACAGCGCCGACTCCGCAATCCGCCATTTTGCCGGCACCGCCACCTATCGCCGGCACATCACCGTGCAGGCCGCCGCGCTGAAGCCCGGCCGGCGGGTCTATCTCGACCTCGGCCGCGTTGAAATCCTCGCGCACGTGAGCGTCAACGGCCACGATCTCGGCACGGTGTGGAAAGCGCCGTTCCGCGTCGACGTCACCGATGTCGTGCGCCCCGGTGCCAATGCGGTGTCGATCGCCGTCACTAGCCTGTGGCCGAATCGCCTGATCGGCGACGCGCAGCAGCCCGACCCATATCCGCGCGTCGACACCGAATGGCCGATCGGCGAGCGCTTCTCGGCCGATGGCAAGAAGCAAGCCGACGTGATGGCGCAAAAGCTCGTCACTTTGCCCGATTGGTATCGCACGGGCCAGGCCAAGCCCGACGACGGGCGAGTCGGCTTTTCCACCTGGAATTTCTTCCAGAAGGACGAGGCATTGCTCGATTCCGGGCTACTCGGGCCGGTGCGGCTGGTGTTCGCGGAGACGATCGCGGTGCCGTGACCCTTTGACCTCGCTTCCCCGGCCGTCGCCGGGGAAGGAAGAGTGGGTGGGCTTATTCCCTCACCACGGCCGCGAGCGGGCGACCGAGATGCCGCGTATGTCGTTGGGGTAATGGCCGCCGACCGCGCAGTAGAAATGGTACAGGTCGCCCTTGTGGTACACCAAAGCCGGCTTGTGCGCATAATCGTCGTCGATTGAGCCTTCCGCCCCGATATCGACCAGCACTTCGGCGCGCTTGGTGAAGTGCAGCGGGTCGGGCCCGACCGCGACCAGTTCGCGCGCCTTGCGGTCGGCGCCGGACAGACCGAAGTAGAACATCGCCCATTGGTCGCGATGCTTCACCACGAACGGATCGCTCGCGAAGCGGGCATCGGGCGAGGTCGGCCCGCCATTGCGCAGCAATGGATTGCCCGGATGCCGCCGCCACGTCTTGAGGTCCTTCGAGATCGCGACGCCGGTCTGCTCGTGCCAATTCTTCTCGGCGGTCTTGGCGTTGTAGAACAAATAGAACGTGTCGCCGTCCCTGACGAGATAGGGCTTGTACAGCCCGCCGCGCTCCCAATCGGCGCCGTCCGCGGCGTGCAGGATCGGTGCCTCGCGATGCCACGTCTTGAGATCGGTGCTGAAGGCGAGGCCGATCACCGCCGGTCCTTCCTCATAGCCGGCGCTCGGATACGCGTGCCAGGCGCAGACATAGCGGCCATCGACCTTGATCAACCGGCCGGGCGAATACAATTCGTTCTCGCGCAGGATCGAGGCCGAGGCGACGTTGTAGCGCGTCACCGGATCGGCCGGGTCGCGCGCCAGCATCAGCCCCTGGCGTTCCCACGTGACGAGATCGTCCGACACGGCGATCCCGGTCTGGTAGCCGGTTCCGTCGAAACCGACATAGGTGAGGTGGAAGCGACCCTCGTGGTAGAAAACGAACGGGCAATCGACCGCTTTCTCGTCGAACGCGCCGGGGACTTTCGATCCGCCGAGGACGAGCTTGTTATATTTGTAGGGGGTGCGCAGCCAGGCGTCCGGGTCGGCCTTGCTTCTGGCGAGAAGCGGCGGGGCGATTGCCGTGCCCGCCAGCGCGGCGCTCCCGGCAAGCAGCGTGCGGCGCGAAATGAGGTCGGGCATATGTCTCTCCTGATCGTCGTGGCGCCTGGGTCTTCAGCTCAGGTCGAGCCCGAATTCGTGCGCGAGTGCGTCGCTGTGCTGGCCGATTTCGGGCGCGCCGCGGGCGCTGGTGGGGCGTGCGCCGTCGATCCGCAGCGGGCTCGCCGTCGTCTGGAGCGTGCCCGACCGCGTGCCGATGCGCTGCAGCATGTCGAGCGCACGGAAGCTTTCGGCTTCGAGCAAGGCGGGCCAATCGAGCACCGGCGCGCACCAGATGCCGGCCGGCTCGAGAACTGCGAGCCAAGCGTCGGTGCTGCGCTCGGTGAGCCTGGACGCGATGCGGTCGAGCACGGCGGCGCGATCGGCGAACCCGTCGCTTGCGGCAAGCCCGGGCAAGCCGAGCAGCGCCTCGATCCTGGCGAGCGGCGTCATCGCCAGCGCGAGGTGGCCGTCCTGCGTCGCATAGACGCCATACGGCGCGGCGAGATACGCGTTGGCGCCGTTGGCCGCGGCGCGTTCGGGCAGGCGGCCGCCATCGTTGAGATAGGTGGTGAGCAACTCGAACTGGAAATCGACCAGCACCTCCAGCAAGCTCGTCTCGACCTGACCGCCGATGCCGGTGCGGCCCCTGCGGACGAGCAAGGCGAGGATGCCTTTGGCCAGCACGTGGCCGGCCAGCATGTCGGCGATCGAAAGCCCGATCGGCATCGGCCCGCTGGCGGCGCTGCCGTTGAGCCACATGACGCCGGATCGCGCCTGCGCCAGCAGGTCCTGGCCGGGCAGCGTGGCCCATGGGCCGCCGTCTCCGTAGCCGGAGACGCTGGCATAGACGATGCCGGGGTTGATCTGCTTGACCACGTCATAGCCGAGCCCGAGCCGTTCGATCACGCCGGGCCGGAAATTCTGGATCAGCACGTCGGCCTGCGCGATCAGCCGGCGCACCGCGGCGACATGGCGCGCGTTCTTTAAGTCGAGCGCGAGGCTCTCCTTGTTGCGGTTGATCGCGTGGAACAACGTCGATTCGCCGTCGATATCGGTGTCGGTCAGATACATGTGACGGCACAGGTCGCCGGCGCCGGGTCGTTCGATCTTGATCACGCGCGCGCCGAGATCGCCGAGTTGCAGCGCCGCGGCAGGGCCGGCGAGGAACTGCGCCATGTCGAGCACCACCAGCCCGTCGAGCGGCGCGGCGTTTCCTCCCTGACGCACGCCAGCGTCAGTACGCAATGCCCGACTTTCGCATCATTTCCGCTCCACGATCTACTATTCGCATATAAACATACTGTACCCATATAAATATTCAACGGCGAAGTGGCTTGGTGGAGACGATGTGCGACCACAGGTTAGTCTGGGGCGGCGACCATGCTAAGGCGTTGTGGCATCGCCCCGTGCTGGGATACAAAGGCTGGCGGATGAAGGAATCTGGGGGAAATGATGTCTGACAAGGGCCTGTCGACCGACGAGCGACGCCGCAAATATCTGGTGCCGGCGCTCGAAAAGGGTCTCGATATCATCGAGTATCTCGCCGATCAGGCCGTCGCGCTGACGCAGTCGCAACTCGCGCGCGCACTCGATCGTCAGCCCAACGAGCTGTTCCGCATGCTGGCCTGCCTCGAAGGGCGCGGGTTCGTATGCCGCGATCCGACCAGCGGCGGCTATTCCCTGACGCTCAAGCTGTTCCAGCTGGCGCGTATCCATTCGCCCTACGAGCGGCTCGTCGCGACCGCGCGGCCGCTGATGCGCGCGCTCGCCGACGAGGTGCGCGAGAGCTGCCACCTCACCGTGCTGCAAAGCGATGCCGTGCTGGTGCTGGCGCAGGAGGAGAGCCCCAATCCGTTCCGGCTCTCGGTCGAAGTCGGCTCGACGCACTCGCCGATCCGCACCAATTCGGGGCGCTTGCTGCTCGCCGCGCTATCGCCGCCGGCGCTGGATGACCTATTGGGACGGTCGGCCGAATGGGCGGCATTGACGCCGGCCGAGCAGGGCAAGAAGCGCGAGCGCATCGCCGCGATCCAGCGCGACGGACATGCCGAGTCGATCAGCGAGCGCTTTCTCGGCAGCGCCGACATGGGCGTGCTGATCGGCAGTCCGGGCGCGCCGCTGACCGCGGCACTGACGATCGCGACGTTGATCGAGGCCGATGGCGATGCGCGGCACGAGCGCTTGCTCGAACCGCTGCACCGGGCCGCGGATGCCATTTCGCACGCGACCGGCCTGACGTTGGGATTGTCGCGTGAGTCCGCCCAAGTCTTGGTGGCGGCGTAGACGCACGGTCGAGTCAGCGCCGCAGTCGGCCACCGGGGCGCGGATCGCGTAGCAGCGCGGCGAGCGTCGGTTCGACGGCCTTGGCCATCCGTTCCTGCCCGATCGTATCGGGGTGCAGCGCCTTGGCGTTGCGCCCGGGCAGCCGTGGATCATAGAAGATCGTGGTGTCGAGCGGGCCATCGCCGGTTCTGAACACAGCGCCGATATCGAGATAGTGGACGCCCGAATGTTGTCCATAGCGTACGGCGAGAGCGGTGTTGACCGCGGCATCGATCGCGCTCTTGGCGGGCGAGATGTCGCTCGGCAGGAGCCCGAGCAGCAAGATCTTTGCATCGGGCAAGCGCCGCGTCAGCTCGTCGACGATCGCGTATATGCCGCATTCGGTCTGCACGGCGCTGCGGTGTTGCGCGGTGTCGTTGGTGCCGATCAGCAGCACGACGACTTTCGGCGCGATCCCGTCGATTTCACCGTGACGCAGCCGCCACGCCACATGCTGCGTGGTATCGCCGCTGAACCCGAGGTTCAACGCGCGCCGCGGGGCGTAGAAACGGTCCCAGGTCGGCCGAAAGTTTTCGTCCGGCAGCTTGGACTTTTCGTAATTCTGCGTGATCGAATCGCCCAGCAGCACGACCTCCGGGGCCGGGTGCTGTGCGATCCGGGCGAGGATGTCGCTATGACGCGCAGCCCACCACGGCTCGCTCAGACGATCGACCGCCACCGCCTGATCGCAAGCGGCCGGCACGGTCGGCTGCGCCAGCGCGGGCGAAAGGGTCGGTGCAGCGGCGAACAGCGCGGCAAAACCCAAAGCGAGCGTTACGGCGATCACGCGCCGCGGCACCCATGGCGCGCCACGACAGCCGCGGCGGTACGCGCCATGATCGTGTAGCCGGCATCGTGCGGGTGCAGGCTGTCGCTGCTCTCCGCAGCCGGCGTCATGTGCGAAGGATGCGCCGGATCGCGCATCGCCGCGTCGAAATCGATCACGCCGTCGAACACCCGCGACGTGCGGATCCAGTCGTTGACTGCCAGTCGCTTGGCTTCGCCTTCGGCGGTGAAATAGCCGGCGCCCTCATACGGTAATATCGTACCGCCCAGCACGCGGATGCCGTGCGCATGCGCGCGCGTGATCATTTCGCGATATGCGCCGATCACGGCCTGAGCGGTGACGGCCTGGTCGGCATGTTCGGGTTGTGCGCTCGCACCGATATCGTTGATGCCTTCGAGGATCACGACGGTGCGCACGCCGGGCACCGCCAGGACGTCGCGGTCGAAGCGTGCGAGCGCGTTCGGGCCACGACCGTCGTGCAGCAGGCGGTTGCCGCTGATCCCGGCATTGACCACCGACCAGCATCTGCCGGGAAGCCGTCGCGCGAGCTGGTCGGGCCAGCTCATATAGGCGCCGGGAGTCGACGCCGCGCCCTCGGTGATCGAATCGCCGAACGCGACGAGCGTCTGCACGCCCGGCGGCGCGGCGACGTCGATCCGCGACACGCGCGCGGGGACGCGCTTGCGGACGCTGCCCGCCAGTGTCGTGCGCGCGGTCTGGTCGCCGGCCGCGACATCCGCCATTTGCGCATGCGCCGGGGGCGTGCTGGTATCGGGATAATAGATCGAGACGGCGTAATCCACGCCCGGGCGCGCCGCCATCGCGAGCGGATCCGCGAGGAGCGGGGCGCCGGCGGCAACGAACGCGCTCGCCTTTCCGGCGAAGGTCAGCGGGCGCAGCGTCCCGGCGATCGCATTTCCCGCCGCATCGAGCTGCGCGAAACTCGCCGCGCCGATGCGCAGCGGCGTCGTGCCGAGTTCGTTGGTGAAGCGCACACGCAGCGCCGCGCTCGCCACGCCGACGCGGACGATTTGCCGCACCGTCTGGTCGTGCAGCGGCGCGCCAAGCGCATCGCGGATGGCGGGTTCATAGCCGATCGGCACATTCCCGTAGGTGCCGACCCAATGCGGCGCGGTGCGCGAGGGCGCGGCCGCTGCGACGCTCAGGCTGACGGCTGCGGCGACGGCGAGCAGGGCGTTCGATCGTTTCATGCGGCACTCTTTTCGGTCGAGGTGGCAACGGGATAGCGAGTCGGTTCGGTGGCAGGCAAGCTCAGCGCGTCGAGAGCAGCCGCGGATCGATCGCGGCCGCCATCGCCGCATAGCCCGCGTCGCTGGGGTGGAGATGATCCCCCGAATCCTTGGTCGGGTCGAGCCGCGTCCGGTCGTCCGGGTCGGCCATGGCCTGCTCGAAATCGACCACGCCATCGAAACTGCGCGACGTCCGGATCCAGTGGTTCACCGTCCGCCGGACCTCCTCGCCCGCCGGGGTGAAATAGACCGACCCGCGATAGGGCAGCAGCGTCGCGCCGATCATGCGGAGATCGGCGGCGTGGCCGCGGTCGATCAGCTGGCGATACGCGGCGATGATGTCGGTGGCGGTCACCGGGCCGTCGCTCGCGGGCCTGGCATTGCCCCAGCCGAGGTCGTTGATGCCCTCCAATACGATTACCGCGCCGACCCCGGCGACCGCCACGACGTCGCGGTCGAAGCGGGCCAGCGCGCTGGGGCCGGCGAAGTCGCGCAACAGGCGGTTGCCGTGGATGCCGGCATTGACGACGCTCCAGCCGCGATGGCGCGGCAGCGTCGCGAGCCGCGCGGCGAAGCGCTCGGGCCAGCCGGTAAAGCTCTGCGGCGTGGCGCGCGCACCTTCGGTGATCGAATCCCCGAACGCGACGATCACAGGGCCGGGGAACGCGCGATCGACTTCGACTGCCGCGGCCAAAGCGGGCCCGCGACCGGTGCGGCTTCGTCCATCGGGATAATGTGCGGTCACGGTCAGCAGATGCGCCGCGGGGGACGGGCCGGCGTCGTAGCGGATATCGACGGCAATGGGTTGGAACGCGCGCACCGGCATGCGCACGGGATCGCTGGCGAGGTCGGCGCCCGCGGGCAATGTCGCGCCGGCGCGACCGCCAAAGCGAAGCGGCAGCGTGCGGCCGCCAACTTGGACGCTGGCCGAGCGGAAGGTGAGGGGGGTGATGCCGAGCGCGTTGGTCATGCGCACGCGCAGGCGCCTGCCGCTGCTGTTGGGCACGATATCCTGCCGCACCGTCGCTCCGGCATAATCGCGCACGTCGTGCTCGGTCAGTACCGGCGTGGCGGGGAAGGGCGCGGCGGTCCAAGCCGCGACCCAATCGGCCCGTAGCGGCGCGGCGACCAGCGTCGCCAGCACGATCGCGGCGGCACACCACGGCGCAAGGGGCATCCGGCGGCGCACCATCCGGACATCCCCTGCGCGGTGCATCAGGTCAGAACTTCACCCGGACGCCGGCCATGAACTGCCGGTCGTCGATCGTGTATTGGCCTGGCCGAGTCTGGACCTGATAATATTGCTGGATCTGCGTGCGCAGCAGGTTCTGGCCGTCCAACGTTACCGTGAAGTTCTTGTTGATGTCATAGCTGAGCGACGCGTCAAGCCAGCCATAGCCCTTGGTCATCACCGGGAAGGTGTACGATTGCGTCGCTCCACCCGCTGGGGTGAAGGCGCCCGCCAGGATCGAGGAGAGGAAGCTCGAGCGATAATTGTACGCGACCTTCGCGGTAAGGCCGTATTTCTCGTAGATCCCCGCAACGTTGTAGCTGTACTTCGACAATTGCGGCAGTGGCGCGGAGAAGCCGACCAGCGACGTCGGCGCCTTGCTGTCGGTGTAGGTGCCGTTGGCCTGAAGACCGAAACCCGCCAGCGCGCCCGGCAGGAAATCGAAGAACTGCTGATAGCCGATTTCGGCGCCCTTGACCGTGCCTTCGCCCGAGTTGAGCGGTTGCGACAGCGTGTAACCGCCGAGTCCACCGATCGTGACGTTGGGAGTCGAACGGGTGAAGATGAAGCCGTTCACCCGCTTGTAGAACGCCGCGACGTATAGCGACGTCGACTTGTTGACGTACCATTCGAGCGACAGATCGGCATTCTTCGACGTGATCGGCTGCAGATTGGGGTTGCCCTGGCTCGCGGTGAGCTGGCCGGGGACGACTGTCAAGGCAGGCGACAGCTGACTGAAGTCCGGGCGCGTCAGCGTCTTGGAAGCGGCGGCGCGGAGCTGCAGCTTGTCGGTCAGATGGAAGCGGACATTGGCGCTCGGCAGCCAGTTCTCGTAATTGTTCTTGACCGTGACGCTCTCGATCACCGTCGGAACGACCGCGACATTGTTCACCGTCTTGCGCTGGTTACCGCTGATGATGTCCTCGGTCTGGACGTAGCGCACGCCGATATTGCCGTCGATCGGCACGCCCAGCACGAAGTCGAACTTCGCAAGCAGATAGGCCGCGCTGCTCTTTTCGTCCGCGTTGAACGCGGCGAGCTGGCTGTTCACCGACGTCACCGACGGCGCCAGCGCGCCGACCAGGCCGAGCTGGGTCAGCACACCGGAGAAATTGTTCTTCAGCTGCGAGGCGATCGCATACGGGAAATTGCGCTGGAAATCGACGTTTGCGCCGTTCGCGGTGTAGAAGTCGCGATAGCCGTTCGCCTGGAACAGCCCGGCGTTGAGCGCCGGATTGGTCGCGGTCGTCTGGCCGGTATAGCGCAGTGGGTTCTGCTGCGCGATCGTGCGCTCGGAGAAGCGGAAGCCGCCCTGGATCGACTTGAGGAAGCTGCCGCCTTCGAAATCATATTCGCCGTCGAGGCGTCCGGCGATCTCGTCACCGACATAATGGTTCTCGTTACGGGTCAGCCCGCCGACCGTGTAATTGGCGAGATTGGCGAGATTGTAACTGCCGCTCGATGCCGAAGGCGGGTTCGTGCCGAGGTTCTGCGTAAAGGTCGGAACGCGGGTGATGAGATCGAGCTCGGTGTAATAGAGATCATTCTTCGACTTGGTATAGGCGACGTCGCCCGTCACCTTGACGCCGCCGACGGTCCATTTCGCGTTCAGCGCGATCGACTTGTTTTCGTCCAGCGTGTCGCGTTCGGTGCCGCCGGCCGTCAGCGGTACGTTGCTGAACGTGGCCTGCGAAATGTCGCCGGCGCTGCCCGCGGAAGCATCGGCGCTGTTCGGGAACAATGTGACGCTGCCCGCGACCGGGGTAATGCCCGCCGTAGTGACGTTGGCGTTATATTGCTGTTGCGTCGTCTTGAAGCGCTGATACTGGCCCTCGAGCGTGAATTCCAGATTCGACGCGGGGCGCCACTGCAACGCGACATTGCCGCCGATGCGCTGGCGCTCGCCCACGACGAGCACCTGGTTAAGACCGTTGGGCGAGAAGACCGTCTTTCCAGCGACGAGGTCCTGACGCGGCGACGGCGCGCCGGTGCCGTCGATATCCTGGCGGTATTTGCGATCCTGATAGGTGAAGCTGCCGAGCAGGCCGATCTCGCCGATCCCGGTATGCCATTTGTCCGCGACGAAGAACGAGCCGCTCGGCGTCGCCTTCTTGACCGAATCCGCATAGGTGCCGCGCACCGATGCGCCGATCGTGAAGCCCGGCAGATCGAGCGGACGCCGCGTCTGGAGATCGACCAGGCCGCCCAGGCCGCCTTCGATCAGGTCGGCGGTCGAGGCCTTGTAGACGTCGATCCGCGAGATCAGTTCGGCGGGGAAATCCTGCAGGTTGAAGGTGCGACCGCCGCCAGCGGTGAAGGTTTCGCGACCGTTGAGCGTGGTCTCGACTTGCGGCAGCCCGCGAATGGCGATCGACCCGCCTTCGCCGAGATCGCGCGAGACCTGCACGCCGGTGACGCGCTGCAGCGCTTCGGTCGCATTGTTGTCGGGAAGCTTGCCGATATCTTCGGCGACGATCGAATCGACGATCGTGCCGGCATTGCGCTTCACTTCGGCGGCCGAACGAAGGCTGGCGCGCACGCCCGTGACGACGATATCTTCCGCCGCGGCGGGGGCGTCGGTTGCGCTCGTATCGGTCAGGGCGGCGGGCGCCGGGGCGGCCTCCTGGGCAAAGGCCGGGGCAGCGACCAGTGCGGCAATCGCCGTGCCGGACAAAAGATACAGTGAGCGCATCAGACAATCCCTCTCATAGTTTCTGTTTTAAGAATCACGTTCGTTCGACGTTGTCCATCTGCGAATAACTCGTGCCTATGCAAATATCAATCGTATTTTTATAATCCTAATGGGGGCCTTCGCGCACGTTGATGACGCGCGCGGAGGCATTCCGGTCGCGTGGCGCGTACCGACGACCGAACGATCAAGAATGAGAGGCATTGGGAGAAGCCGTCGCGGGAGGCGCCCTTGCGCCACGCCGCGGCAGGCGTGTTCCGGGGCTTCAGGTTTCGGTGGTGGGGATGGCGCGCTCGGCGACGATCGACAGGCCATAGCCCTGGAGCCCGACCAGCGCTTGATGCGTGTTGGTGAGCAGGATCATTTCCTCGACCCCCAATTCCGCGAGGATCTGGGCGCCGACGCCATAATCGCGCAACGCCTCGACCTCGGGTTCGCCCACGTTCTTGCCGTGCACCTTGATATAGCGAGTCAGGCTGTCGCCTGTGGCGCGGTTGATCACGACGATGACCCCGACGCCTTCCTGCGCGATGAGCTCCATCGCGCCCGAAAGCAGGCCCGATCGTTCATTCTCCTCGCCGAACGTGTCGACGAAATGGGATATGGTGTGCATCCGCACCAAAGTGGGCTTGGTCGGGTCGATCCTGCCCTTGACCAGCGCGAGCGTCTCGTCGCCCGTTGCCGTGTTGTGGAAGGTCATCGCCTTCCACTGGCCGCCCCACCTGGAATCGAACATGGTTTCGGCGCGCTTCTCGACGAGATGGTCGTGGCGGCGGCGATAGGCGATCAGGTCGCGGATCGTGCCGATCTTGAGATTGTGCAGTTGCGCGAACGCAACGAGATCGTCGAGCCGGCTCATCGTGCCGTCTTCGTTCATGATCTCGCAGATCACGCCGGAGGGGTTCAACCCGGCGAGCCGCGCGACATCGACTGCCGCCTCGGTATGTCCGGTGCGCACCAGCACGCCACCGTCGCGCGCGATCAGCGGGAAGACGTGGCCCGGCGAGACGATTTCGGTCCTGGCCTTCGACGAATCGATCGCGACCGCGACGGTGCGCGCGCGGTCGGCGGCGGAAATGCCGGTCGTGACTCCGTCGCGCGCTTCGATCGAGATGGTAAAGGCCGTTTCGTGGCGCGTGCCGTTGTTGCGCGTCATCGGTTCGAGGCCGAGTTCGTCGACGCGGCGCCTGGTCAGCGCCAGGCAGATCAGGCCGCGGCCGAAGCGCGCCATGAAGTTGATCGCCTCGGGCGTCGCCATTTGCGCGGGGATGACGAGGTCGCCTTCATTCTCGCGGTCCTCGTCGTCGACGAGAATGAACATGCGACCGTTCCTGGCATCGTCGATCAGTTCCTCGGGCGAGGACAGGAATCCATGGCGCAGCTGCGCGAATTTGGGGTTCAGCATGGTGATGCTCCAATGATGTCGAACGGCGGCACACCCGCTGGCCGATCGGGGAAGGAAGTATCCGTCAAATCTTGACGAGCCGTACGGCCTGCCACGGCGCACCGGGCAGCGCGATCGTCTCGCGTTTTGGGTCGTGGAAATCATAGGCGTCGCGCGGCGTCATCGTGAAGATGCCGTCGACCGGCGTAATCGTCATGTTCCAGGTGTCGATCACCTCGGCGCGATAGCTGCCATGCGTATCCTTGGCGCGCCCCGGGAGCGTGACGGCCCATTCGGTCGGCCGCGCGGCGCCGAAATAGCGCAGATAATAGTCGAACGGCTTGCCGGCGAGGTGATAGCCGGCCCAGGTGTCGATCGGTTCGATGCCGGGAGCAGGACCGGTCTCCAGGATCCTGCGCAGGAAAGCGAGGCGCGGCACGCTGCTGCCGACCAGCTTGCCGCCCTGGCCGAGCCACGACGTGTCGGCATTGTGATCGTCGCTATAGGTCTCGCTATGCCCGACATAGGTGCCGCCGATCGTGCCCCACCAGAAGCGCTCGACCAGCTCCTCGCCCGTGAGGCGGCCCCACCTTTTGTCGGAATTTCCCTCGTAGAGAACTTCGTCGAAAATGACGGGCTTGAGCGCGAAGCTGCGGTGCAACTGCGCTGGTACGTCATCCATCACCGCCGCGCCGTTCTGCACGCTGGCATGCGTGATCCACGGCTTGCGATGGTCGTAATAGAGCGTGATCTGGTGGATCGAGCGCAGCCGGTCGTGCGGATCGGCCGCCTGCAGCACCTGGAACAGATGATCCCAGTCCGCGGTCGTCTTGGTCAGGATCGCATCATATTCGTTGCCCATTGCCCACCACACGTTGCGGTACGCGCCGAACCGCGCAGCGACATAGCGCAGATAGCGCTCGTCATCCTCGCGCCGCATGTCGGAATAGCCGCGCTTGGCGTCATACGGGTGGTAGAGGATAAGATCGGCCTCGATCCCGAGTTCGCCCAGACGCCGGATGCGATCCTCGAAGCGCCGGAAAAAAGCGGGGTCGGGGCGTGCCGGGTCCCAGTCGTGCAAGCCCGTGCCGGTCCGAGCGAACGGGTTGGTCGCGACCGAGGCGACGTTGGGAAACACGCACATCCGCAATTTGTTGAACGGCGCGGTGCGCAGCGTCGCCAGCGTCTCGGCGCACTTCGCGTCGGATTGCAGCGCCCAGGAATAGGAGGTCGTGCCGATCTGGCGGAACGGCGTGCCGTCGGCATAGGCGAAATGATAGCCGTCGCGGCTGACGCGCACCGGCCCGTGATTGGCGTGCGTCGGCTCGGTGCACTGGACCGCGCCCGTCTTGCCGTCGAGCAGCTCGAGGTTGCTTCGGCTGCGCCAGGTCCAGCGGCCGAGCCGCGGCGGGCTGAAGCGGATGCGATAGACGCCCTCGCCATCGTAGAAGCCGGGAACAAGGACTTCGCTGCCATCGCAGGCGAAGGTCGCGGCGATGTGCACGTCGTCGAACGGATTGCCTTGAGCGGGCCCCTTCAGCACGATCTCGTACACGCCCCAGCGCTCGACCCGGGTCGGTTCCGACGCGGCGATTGCGGGCGTCGCCGCTGCCGCCCCGACCGCGATCGCGCACTGCAGCACGCTCCGACGTGAAACGCTCATCATCCTCTCCCGGTTGTCCCCGGCGCGCATGCGCGACCGCTTGCCCTCGGCATCATAGCCGATTAGACCTCCATTAATACTATCATATACATGTTCGACGCAACGACCCGACGTACGAGCAGAACTGGGCTGGAGAGACCTGATGACGACGAGCCCAATGCTGGCGAGTTCGCGCGAAGACTGGAAGAACACCATTCTGGCCGGCCTTGCCAATTACATCGACGCCGGGTCGATCGTCGCCGGGGGTGCCGCGCTCGCGATGTGGACCGAGGCGTATCGCATGAGCAACAGCCTGGTCGGCACGATCGGCGCGCTCGGCCCCAACGCCATTTCCGCAGGTGTCGGCGCATTGATCGGCGGGCGACTGTGCGATCTGTTCGGGCGCAAGAAGATCTACCAGTACGACATGCTGTTCTACGCCTTCGGCATGCTGTGGCTGGTGTTCGCGATGAATGCCTGGATGGTGATCCTCGGCTTCTTCCTGGTGGGGCTGGCGGTCGGTGCCGATATCCCGGCGTCCTGGTCGCTGATCGCCGAGATCGCGCCGAAGGGCGAGCGCGGCAAGCATAGCGGCGTGGCGCAAGTGCTGTGGTATCTCGGGCCGGTCGTCGTGCTGCTGCTGTTCCTGCTGGTCGCGCCGCTCGGGCTGCTCGGCGCGCGGATCGTGTTCGCGCATCTCGCGATCCTCGCGGTGGCGCTCACCTTCCTGCGCTCGAGCATGCACGAATCGCCGGCCTGGCTCGAGGCGCAGGCGGCGAAGAAGACACGGCTGCCCGGCGATAAGCCGGCCAGCGCGCGCTGGCGCGACCTGTTCACGCGCCAGCATATCGGCTCGATGGCGTTCCTGATCGGCATGTACGTGTTCTGGAACCTGTGGGCCGGCACCAACGGCTTTTTCCTGCCCTATATCCTGCGCACCGTCGGCAATCAGAGCCAGTCGGCGGCGGTCGCCTTGACGGTGCTGAGCTTCGTCGTCGGCATGGCGTCGATCTACTTCATCTTCATGCAGATTTCCGACCGCGTGAACCAGCGGCTGCTGTTCGGCACTTCGGCGGTGATCCAGGTGATCGGCATGTCGCTGTTCGCAATCTTCCCGCTGACGCTGCCGGTGGCGATCCTTCACATCCTGCTGATGTCGATCGGGCAGGGTTTCGGTGCGCAATCCTTTTTCCAATTGTGGAGCTCGGAAATGTTCCCGACGCTGCTGCGCAGCACCGCGCAGGGCGTGATGTTCGCGATCGTGCGGATTTCGCTCGGTGTGTGGTCGTTCTTCGTCCCGGCGCTCACCGCCACGGGCTTCCACACGCTGGCGTGGATCCTGACCGGGTTCCTCGTCCTAAGTGGCCTGATCGGCGTGATCTGGGCACCGCGCAACGAAGGCAAGTCGCTTGAGGAACTGGAGGAAGCGCGCCGCGTGGCGGTGCGATAGCGGCGTTTGCGGCGGCGGAGGCGAGCCGGCGCCCCGTCATCCGCGTAGCCCTGAATGCCTTAGAATTCGGCCCACCCTTGTGTCGTCCCCGCATATCGCACCACTCGGCCGGCCTTCGCGAATTCAGCCTGCACGTCCGGCGTGGCGCGCGCCTTGACCATCGCCTGACGCATCGTCCGTTCGAAGGGGGTGCGCGCCTCGGGCGTGTCGAACGGGATGAAAAGGCCGAGCGCGTCGGGCCGCGCGTCGCTGTCGCGTAGCCGGGTGATCAACATGGCGGCAATCGCTTTGCTATCGTCGCGACAGGCCGCCGCGGCGGTCGCGGCGCTCCAATTGTCGTCGGGTTTGGCCACCAGCTTGGCAATGACCGCTTTGGCGTCCTCGTCTCGGTTCAACCCGCGGAGCGCGCAGGCCTTGTTGGCCCATAGCCACATCTTGCCATAGGCGTTGAACTGGTCGAAATGCTCCGCCTCGAGCGCAGCAAGGCTGTCCAGCGCCGCCTGATATCGCCCGGTTGCAACGACGATCGCGGCGCGGTTGATCGCCAGCGCCGCAAGCTCCGGATAATGATCGATGCCGAGCGCGAGAATCCTGTCGAGCGCCGCGATCGCCTCGTCGGGACGGCCCAGCGCGCGCAGGTTTCCGGCATATTCGTTGACCAGCCAAAAGGCGTCGCTTCCCCCGATTTCGATCTGTGCCTTGTCGGTGGCCAGCGCCTTGCCGGCGGCGAGCGCGTCCTCAAAGCGACCCAGCGCGCGCAGTGTTTTCATCCGGCGCGCCACCACCTGATAATCCTTGGGCATGGCTGTCGCCGCCACCGCCGCGCGATCCGCTTCGTGCTCAAGACTGCGGCGGAAGCGGTCGCTCGCGGTGCGGTCGATTTCGCTCCACAGTGCCTGGTGACGCCGATCGATCGCCAGCGTCAGCAGCGTGTTGGTGGGAGGGGCCTTGGCCAGATCGGCGCGCGCGGCGGCAAGGTCGCCGCGGACGCTATGCGCCGTGATCGCGCACCCCAATAGCGAGTCCCCCATCTGGGTGCGTGGCGTCTGCTCCCAACCGGCTTGCACCAGCGTGATGCAAAGGTCCTGGCGAACGGATTCGCGCTGTGGGGGCACAAGCCGTTGCACCTTCTGCAATGCCAGTTCCACCCAACGGTGGTCGAGCGCGGCGACGACAGCGGGTTGGGCGGTGCGGGTATGCTCGATCGCGCGGGCAACGCTTTCGCCGGTGCCGAGATCCAGTTCATAGCCGATCCAGAGCCGGAAGACCCCCGCATTGCCCTCATATTGCGCGGTCGCCGACTGGAGTGCGACCAGCGCTGCCTGCGGGCGCTGCAAGTCGGCGAGGATCGCGCCCTTGAGTCCGTCGAGCATCCCCGCGGCACCGGACGGATGGGGAACCTTGACGGCCGCGGTGGCCAGCAGCGATAGCGCTTCCAGCCGTGAGGCTTGATCTGTCTTCTGCATGAGCGGGCTGATCTTTTCCATATCGGGCGTGATCGATGCCCAGGCCGCGGCATCCACACCCGGCGGCGGGGCAGCGGGTCGGCCCGATTTCTCCAGATAGAATTCGATTCCCGCTTCGTCCTTCACCTTATCCGACACAGCGTAGACGCGCTCGGCCGCGAGCGCAGTCACGACGTTGCGCGTGCCCGTGTCGAGCCGATATACGACCGACAGACCGTCGCGCAGTTTGCTGGTCCGGCGCGAGAAGACGATCGCGTCGGCCTTCGCGTCGATATCGTCGAGAGCGTCAAGGGCGCGGTTCTTGACGTGCAATTCTATCGTTTGCTCGAAATTGCGATGATCGGCGATGGCGAGTGGCTGGACACGGGGATTGGCTTGCCGGTCGGGGAGCGTGCCCTTGAGCAGATAGGCGCGCGTGATCAGCTTGGCCGGGATCTTTCCACTGTCAAAGGCGGCACGCGGCATCGTATAATTTTCGATGATCTTCACTACATTGGCGTCGCGATCGTCCTCGAACGCCAGCGGCTTGCTTTCGACCAGGCCGGGAAAGCGTTCGTGATAGAATTTCAGATTGCCGTCCGCGACGGACTTGGCAGACTGGGCTGCCAGCGTCGCGCGCATGCCGTCCGCACGCGCCGCGGTATAGCGCGATTCGACGTGCAGCGTCAGCGAAACGTCGGCGGCTTCGTCAACGAAGAATTGCTCGAGCACGGTCACGCGGCCGGCATGCTCGCCAAAGCCCGTCATCGCTTCCAGTGCGGTCTGCCCCTCGCGGATCGGCAGCGCAAACCCAAGGTCCGACGGCACGATTTCAAACCCGCGGCCGCCGCGGTGGGTTCCGGTCGGATCGATCCACAGCACCTTGCCGTCGATCACCACGCGCACGATGACGTGGTCGAATTCGAGCGGCGAGGGCAGGCGGTCGGGCAGGCGTTCGCCGCTCCTGGTCGAGACGAGCGCCGGCACTGCGTCGATCCCCAAATGGCGGAGCGCGACGGCCAGCAACAGGCTCTTGTCCTTGCAGTCGCCATAGGCCTGGGTCAATACGGTCCTGGGCCTGCGCGGCACGTACGAGCCTTCGCCCAACTCATCGCCGACATAGCGGATATTGTCCTGGACGTAGCGCGCGGCGGCGGTGAGCCGATCGGCGGCTGCAGGAGACGCCTTGGCGATCGCGTCGAGCCGTGCGGCGAAATCATCGGGCAGGCTGTCGTCGCCGCGATACAGCGCGTTCGCCCAGCGCGCCAGGTCCGCCCAATCCTTCATCGTCGAAACGTCGGTGCGACCCCATTGGAAAGCGGTCGCCGGGACATCGTCTTCTGATTGCATCGCGGGCGGATCCTGCGTGGTCCATTCCCACTCGGTGCCGTCGGCGATCTTCCGCGTCGCGAAGGCGACGTCGCTGTTGATCGACTTGTACTGCGGCGTCATCGTGTCCGGCCAGACGAGCCGCAGCGTGCGCAAGGCGAGCGGTTCGGAATAACGTTGCGAGAAATGGTAGAAAGCCTGGCCGGGCCACAGCGTGGTTCGGGCGTGGACGGTGGTGGCATAATCGACGATATCCCCCACGCGGACATCCCGCAGATTGGCGATCGCCTTGAGCGTTCCGCTAACGATGCCGTCGTCCAGTTCACCTTCATGCTCGACGACGCGGAAGTGCGCTTCGCGAGTCAGGTCGATGATCTTTCCGTCGCGAATCAGATGGACGAAGCTCACCCCCACCTTCTGGTAACTCGGATCGTAGCTGAGCGTGATCTGCCCGGCGCTTTCGAGGCCGCTGCGGTTGGTTACCTTGAAAGCGGAGCGGAACCAGTCGTCGTGCCCGTCAGTCCGCGTCCGATACTGCTCGTCGGCCAAGAGGTACGCGACGCCGCTTTGGGCCTGCTCGACGCGGGCCTTGGTCGCTTCCGGGAGGAAACGGTCGCGGATCCATGTCGGCGTCGCCTCGACCTCGATGGTCGGGGCGGCCGCTGACGACTTGTCGGGAGCCGGCAGTGTCGGCGCGCTGGGCTCCTTTGCGACCCCGGGTGCCGACAGGCCGAGAGCGATGGGAGCGGCCAACGCGAGCGGCCGCATAAGCATTGCGATTTTAAGCACTTGGACGGTCGCCCCCTACTTGTCCTAGGCGACAGAGCTATTGCACTCAAGCGCGGGTTACAAGCTCTGCGGAAGCAGGGAGATCGGGGTGGAACTTCGAAGGGACCACCGATGCGACCTGCAAAGGGGGGCGCGTTATTCGAGTCAGTTACTGTTGAATTGGGAGTGACCGTCCGATTTCGGAAAGCAGACATGGCGGAGTGGACGGCCGTCTGCGGCTCCAAGACGATCCGTCTGCTTGCTCGCCGCTGTCGGCCTTTACTTCGGCCAGACATGAAACCGAATTTCGCCACATCTTTGGTGGTGCGGACGGCGGGACTCGAACCCGCACACCCTAGGGGCGAGGGATTTTAAGTCCCGACTTTCGCGCGCCATTTCAACGGCGCTGCCGACAGGTTTTCGATTTGTGCCGCTCTCACCATACGAGGGGAGGGGCCTTTTGTCGGAATTGGCAGGGTGCCTTGCTCGCTCTCCCGAGATCCTCGCCCGCCTCTCCCCAAGGGAGGCGGTATGAGCGGGGACCTATTCAGCGATGCAGCGCCACGGGTCCACAAAGACGCGCTGATCTCCGACTGCGGCCAATACCGCTACTGGCTCACCCGGTCGTGGGATCTCGGCGCGTACCTGCTGCCGATCATCATGCTCAACCCGTCCACGGCCGATGCCGTCGACGACGATCGCACGATCGGGCGTTGCATGGAGTTTGCCCGACGGGAGGGCTTCGGAGGCATCCGCGTCGTCAACCTGTTCGCCTATCGCGCGACGGCACCGGAGGCGATGAAAGCCGCGGCCGATCCGGTTGGGCCCGAAGGCGCAGCGTGGATCAATCGCACTCTGCATTTTGCGGCCGAGGGCGGCTATCCGGTGCTGGCGGCATGGGGCGCACATGGTTCGTACCGCGACCGTGCGGCTGCCGTGGCAATTTCTGCAAAGGCTTGGGGAGCTGAACTCGTGTGTCTCGGCACGACGAAAGACGGCCACCCGCGACACCCGCTCTACGTTCGCGGCGACCAGCCGTTTCTTCCCCTCTCCCCGCATCTCCAAGATCGAGATGATGCGTGAGCGGGGCGATAGCAGTCATGTTCGAAGCCAGCGGCATCGTGCGCGACGCACTGATCGCCCGCGGCTATGATGCTGTGTCGATCGATGAGCGGCCGACGCAGCGAACCGGCCCGCATATCGTAGGCGACGTGTTCGACCATCTGAACGACGGCTGGTCGGGCGCGATCATGCATCCGACATGCACCTATGTTTGCGGCTCGGGCTTCCACTGGAACCACCGCGTGCCTGGCAGAAATCTGATGACCGCTCGTGCCGTGCACCAGTTCCGGCAGCTGCTCGCGGCGCCGATTCCGCGCAAGATCATCGAGAACCCGGTCGGCGTGCTGTCCACTCAGGTCGAGCGCTCGACGGTCACAGTGCAGCCGTACGAGCACGGCGACGATGCCAGCAAGCGTACCTGCCTCTGGATCAAGGGCAGCGATGCGCCGAAGCTCGTCAAGGGAGTGCGTTTTCCGGGCCGGCTGGTCGAATGGCCGCGCGGGGCCGGCAAGATGGTCGAGCGCTGGTCGAACCAGACCGACAGCGGCCAGAACGCGCTTGGCCCGTCTGACGATCGCTGGTCTGCGCGCTCTGAAACCTATCCCGGCATTGCTGCGGCGCTCGCTGACCAGTTCGGCGCGTGGCTGGCTGGTGAGGTCTACCGCCACCAACCTTACCGGCCCTCTCAAGAGACAGGAGCTTTCGAATGGTTCTCGGTTTGAAAGATGATTTGCGGACAATCGTCGCAAGACAAATGCTTCGCGACGAACTCCAAAAAGTGCCGCACCGCTTTGACGATGCGTGGGCGGAGGAAGCTGAAGCATGGCTTGGCAATGCCGACAGCGCGATAGCGGCCCTACTTGATCGCCAATACGCGAACCTTCGTGCCGCCCGCACAGAGCTGTCTGAGGTGCCCGACCCGCCAGCGCGGGTGCGCGATGCCATCGTGCGCCTGGATGACGTGCTACGCGACTTGCAAGGAACCCCCTCATGAAATCCCCCACCCCCGCGGAATTGGTGGAGCAATCCCACCGAGAGGCCGCAGCAAGGGTCTATGCGATGCTCGGCTTTGGACCCTGCCAGCATATCCTTGACGGCATGGAAGACGATATTGGCGTCGTTCAGGAATTCGCCCGACAGCGTATTGCTGAGCGCGAACGGTGCGCGCGGCTATGCGAGGAACAGCAGCAGGTGTTTCTATCGCCCCAGTATGCGACCGGGCAACCGTTGTCTTCGATCCAAGAGCGGTTCGCATGTGGCAGATGCGCTGTGGAAATACGCGCAACGCCATCCCCCGCCGATGGGGACGAGCGGTGAGCGGGGTGGACGTCTGGCGCGAGGCAGTGATCGATGAGCTGGTCTGCGCGCACATCTATGCCGCCAAGCACGACATCGACCCGAAGCTGGCAATCCACGAGGCAATAGCGTGGAACGTGCAGGCCGCGCTCGATCCCGCCGTTTCGCGAGATGCCGCAGCACTGGTCGACGACGGCTATCTGCAAGCGATGCGGCATGCTGCGATTATCAATCGTGAGATGCAGGCGAGCATCGGCGCGTCCGAAGGGTCGAGCATCTATGCCGCGCTGATCGCCTGCGCCGAGCGGATGGAAGAGATCGCGCACGAACGGTCGCTCACCCCCTCGCGTCCTGTCTCTGGGGAGGGGTGATGATGGGCAGCTTGCTTGACCGATATGTCGAAACTGTCGCGACAGACGCAGTTCGCAGTTATCTGGCATCCGACCGGTTCAAGGCTCTTGTGCGTAGGTGCGCGGCATGGGCGGTTCAGGGCTTGGAGCCGGGCTATAAGTTCGCTGACCGCGAGGCCTTCACCAAGACAGTCGCCGATCGCATCCATGAAAAAGCGCGAGAGCCGGTACGGCTGTTCGGCCAGCGCATCTGGCGGAAGCGAATGGACCCGGCCGAGTGCGGCAAAATCGCCGAGCAGATCGTGACCGACTTTCTGCGTGGCGAGCGCATCAAGTTCGGCGACCCGCGATACGACTGGAGCGATGGGCAGGACCTCGCCGACGAGGACATGCAGTATTGGGAGACTTGCGCATGACCGCCCTGAACCAGGAACACGAAGTGGCGGCGATTGCTGCGCGGCTGAGCAAGACCGATATCAAGGGTTTGCTCAACGACCGATTCTATCTCGCGTCGTGTGATAGTTGCGGTTGGGTCGGTTCGTCCGAGCGTTGCGGCGTCGACACTGGGTTTGACGACAGCGACGTTTATTGCCCGGATTGCCAACGATCGGGAGCAGATTGCGGAGAGATCGGCAACCGGCTTGATGCGCCCCTCCGCGCCCACCTTCAATCCAAGGAGCAATCGGCATCATGAGCGAGAGAGACGAAGTGGCGCCGACCCCACCCCCTAGCCCGAAAGGACCCCACATGATGAACGGACACGACGATACGGCGCTGGTGGAGCGGTTGCGGGAGGCGGCAAGTTGGTTGGCGGGCGCCGATCCAGACAAAGATCGTGTAGTAAGCAAAGCCGAGTCCAAGCAGTGGTCGAATGACATCCTCGCCGCCCTTTCCCTGCCCGCCCGCCGCGAGGGGGTGTCCAAGGATGCTAGTTTTCTCAAGCAGCTGGTTGACGCGCAGGTTAAGCGTGAGGGATCTTTTTCGTCATTCATGGTGCGCGCCGGCCTGCTGCAAGACATCCTCGCCACCCCTTCCCCTGTGGCGGATGATGCGGTCGAGCGGGAAGATGAGGATAGGCGGGATGCGTGGTCCGACTTCGAGAGCGAGCATCTGCAATCACCAAACGGCGATAGCTGGCGCGATGCCGCAGTCTGTCGTGCATGCCGGGAGGCTTTCGATGAAGCCTATGCTGGAGGCTCTAAGGTTGCGACCCGCGCCGCTCTCGCCGCGCTCTCCGGGTTGGGGGAGCAACCAACCCGTGCAGATAATGCACCAGTTGCCGCCGCCAGCAAGGGAGAGTGAGCATGGCTTGGATACCGCACGATGGCGGGCCATGTCCCGTGGATCCTGAAACCATCATTGACGCGAAGTTACGAAACGGTTCGGTCTACGGCCCGAAACGAGCTAAGCGACAAGATTGGAAGCACCGCATTGAGGCCATCGCCCACTTAGACACGGCCGCTTATCGAATTGTCCGGCCACCAACGCGCCGCCCTTGAGCCGCCCGCCGTTTCGTGAGAGGATCTGGGGATGCAGCATCCCGACCCGCCCGAACTGAACGACGACCCCGTAGAGGTGTCCGATGCCGACTTGCTGGCGGAGTATCAGCGCACGGACGGGGTGCCGTGCGCGGAGGTTGACGCGATCCTTACGGAGATCCAGCGCCGCAACCTCGATATATGACCGGGCCGTGCCGCCTCTGTGCGGCGAACGACCTGGACGCGCTGACCGAGGAACTTGCGGCCGAGCTATGGGAAAGCCGGCGACACGGCACCCTTGACGACTGGCCATGGGAGGACGCGAGCCCGATGTGGAAGGAGATTTTCCGTGGCTTCGCGGCGACCGCCGTCGAGGTCCTGGCCGCGCGGCACGAGGCGCATCTGTGAGCGCCACGGTGCCGACAGCGGCCGAGCTGCGCGACACGCTGGCGCACATCCTTGCCGGGGCGGCGGGCGGCACCGAAGAGGAGTGGCGCGCCGCGATTGGCGAAATCGAGAAGTTGCCGACCTGGGCGAACATCCGCTCGAATTGGGCGGTGCATCCGACGGGTAGCGCCAAGCAGTTGGCCGCGATTGAGAAGGCGGTAGAGGTTGTGCGCGCGGCGCAGCCTTATGTGGCGGGGTAGCGATTCTGGCCCGCCCCTTGAGCGGGCCGCCTTTCCGTGAGACACTCCACGGGCTGGCGTATGGATTGTGCGTATCCGGTCCACATCAGCGCTTTGTGTTCCCCCGCCGGGCAATGCCCAGCAAGGTCTGGCGGGGGTTAGCGCCCCGCCGCGCGGATAGTCGCCCAGCCCTTCAGATTGCAGTGCGTACACCGCAGCCGCTCGTGGAAATCGCTGCACGTCACCGCCCGCGGCAACAGCCGGTACAGCTCGGCCGTCAGCATGATCCCCTGATGGCTGCACCGGCACACGATGCGGATATGCGTCGCGCCCTTCAGGTGCTCGTCCAGAGGTATGTGAGGCCATTTCCCGATGCGGTCGATCATCCACCCGGTGTTGCGGGGGGTGGTGATTCGGGCAAGAACGAAAAGCGAACGATTTACCCCAGCCGCAGCACCCGCCGAACAAACGCGCCGCCCCGCAGCCGCTCGAATCGCACCGTCTCCGCAGACGGAAACAGCGCATCACGGGCGCCTATCCACGGGATAGAGAGAGGGTCGCCAATCCAGCCCATGAGGTGCAGCACCCTTGCCTCATCTTCCGGCGTGACCACAATCATGCGGTCGTAGTTCGGGTCGTCGCCGACGTGCACCCGCACCAATTCCGAGCCTGCGGGGACTGGCGTCGCGACTAGGCGGAGGCCACCGATGCGGGCGGTGCGTGTCAGCATGCGGTGCTCCTGTCCGGCCCGCACGGCCGGGCTGGCGAGGCTATAGGCGCGAGTCGACAGCCTTAGCTGTTGCGGATCGGCACCCTGACGATCGCCTCGATCACCTGCCCGCCGTCGGTCGAGCATTCGATCTTGATCTGTTGATTGGACACCGCCCCGGTCGTTCCGCCTTTCAGCGTAAACGCCACGACGGCACCTGCGCGCACAACATCGCTGACGACCACGTCGCCGACGATCGCTTGTACTGTCGCAATGCCGATGAACGACTCTCCCGGCGCCAGGTCGTCGGAAAGATCGACCGATGCATTGCGGATCTCATCTGGATATTTGGTTGGAAACGTCAGCATTTCGGCGCCCTTTACGATGATATGAAAACAGCGGCGTGGGCTGGCGACCTTGAATATCCGGGAAGGGGTGGACAGGGCGAACCCGATTGAGATTGCCCGGAACGCCAATCCGGCCGAGGATAGGCCGATGCACGCGGATATGCCGCTCGCTGCGCCGACCGCCAGCCTGGTCGCGCTGCCATATCCCACCGCGGTCGATCCGCCCGCCGCGGCGCCGATGCTCGCGCGCAGCGACGCGGCGATCCCGCTCGCGGCCGACGACCCCGACGCCGTGCCGGTCGCGACGATCGTCGCCCCAGCGCCCGATATGCCGGCGACGCCAGAAAAGCCCGAGGCCGCGCCGATCGCCGTAACCGTGACAGCGGATAGCCCCGATGCGATCGAGGAGCCCGCGGCAGTGCCGACGCCTGCACGAGCGACAGCGGAGAGGCCCGTCGCGACAGATGCGCCCAACGCTGCGCCCGTGCCGCGCGCAGTGACCGATGCTACGCCCGCGGCCGCGCTTGAACCTGCCGAGGTTCCGACAGCGACGACGGTCGACGATGTAGCGCCGCCGTCGGCGATCGGCCCGACAGCAAGGGGTGAAAATCCAAGCATCAGCTAGGAGGGGTCCACAAACCGGCGACGCGCGTCCATCCGATATCTGCACCGGCCGCATCTTCGCGGGCGATCATCTCCACACCGGCCGGCGGGTCCCAATCGTGTTGCCCGACACCGTCTGCATCCCAAAGGACCGAATTTATAACGGTGTCATTCTGCAGCATCAGCCAATCGCGAACCATAACGCCCCCTCTATTGGGTGATGAATATGCAGAGGCCAGCGCCGCCCGCGCCGCCCGCGCCGCTCGCGTTCCCGTTGAGGACTGCGCCGCCGCCGCCGCCACCGCCGCCGGGGAAGCCTCCCGCGCCGCCCGAATAGGCCGGGCCGGTGATTGACGGATATCCGCCCCCGCCGCCGCCGCTTCCGCGCGTGTCGCCGACCGCTGATCGCGTTAGGCCGGGCTGTCCGTTGCTGTTGGTCGCGGCGATGCCCGCGGCCCCGACAGGCGATCCTGTCCCCGCGTCGGCGCCGAAGCTGCCGCCGCGCAGCACATCGCCTGTCGTGATGCCGCCGCCGGCCGCGCCGCCACCGGGTGCGACGCCGCTAGGACGTGCCGGCGTCACCGTCGCGATCCCGACGTTGCCGGAACCGCCCACGCCCCCGATCACGCCGCCGATGCCGCCAGCCGGTGCTGTGCCGTTTACTATGCCCGCTGCTGCGCCTGCGCTTCCCCCGTTCGCCATGATCCACGCGCCAAACGACGAGTTGCCGCCCGCGCTTCCGGGAGCGCCGTTCGTGTCGTCTGTGGCAACGGATGCGCCAGCCGTTCCGCCGGCCCCGACTGTGACGCTTTCGGTGGCGCCGAGGAGCGACGTTGCTATCGTGAGGTCGGACCATCCCCCGCCGGCCCCGCCGTTGCCGCCAGCTCGCGCCGTTGCCGCGGCGCCGCGGCGCCCCGATCCGCCGCCCGCGCCGCCGCCGATGCAGACGCCATAGGTCGTCGCCGTTGGGGAAGCGTTGAGCGCCTTCGTCCAAGTGCCGTTTGACGTGAATATCTGGACGTCGGGTGGGTTCCCGATATCGGCCGCAAGGGAGGTCACCGCCACTACGGCGGCGCCCGACAGGTTCAACAGCGCCCCCGTACTAGATTGCACCAAGCTCCGCGTGATCGTCCCGGCGCTCGAATTGTACGTCCCGATACTCACCTCGGCATCGGAACCATCGACGATCAGCAAGCTAAGTTGCGCGCCGGTCGGCACCGCGGGCAAGACGCTGGCCGGGGTGTAGAACGTCGCGGGCGCGGCGCCGATCGTGATCGTTCCCGTTCCGGTCGTGGCGGTGGCGAACTTGACGCGATTCGCGAGAAAGGACCCGGCCATCTGCCTTAGTCCTCGGTCACAGTGGTGCCGGCGGCGAGCTGCGGCGTCACGCCTGCGCCTGTCGCGATGGCCGGGCTAAGCGAGCCGCTATAGAGGATCATGCCCGCGCCGCTCGACGCGGTGCCGATCGAGAAATAGCCGCACGAGCCCGAACCCGCCGTGCCCGCTGGCCAGCTCTGCAAGGAGGTCGGCGACACGCTGTTCCCGGTGACAGTCCACCCCGCGGCAGTGCGAAGGACGGCGACACGCGCATAGCCGGTGTAATTGGCCTCGCTCGTCGACTGGTTGCCGGCCTCGCCGGGGTCGGCGGTGTGGAGCGCCAGATACAGGTTCGTGTTCGGCGATGCCGCGGCGTTGTCGGCAATGCCGGCGATCGGCGTCGCGTTGAAGATGAGCTTGAGAAGGGCATTTTCGAATGCGTCGGATTTTGACATGGGATTTCCTCGGGTTTTGCTGGCGCCGACGCGGCGGCGGCTATCAGTGGATCGGGGCGTTCGGGTCGAAATCGCACCCGATCTTGCGCAGCATGAATTTCGAGCCTTCGACGCGGGTCACATCGACGTGATGTGCGCCCCACTCGAGGTCGTCGCCGTAGACCGGCTGCGGGCCCTCGGCTGGAACGTAGAACGCGATCTCCGTGTCAGGCACGAACGCCGGCACGACGAGTTGCTGTTGCGCGATCAAGTCCTTGGCATATCGGACGGTGTCAGGGTCCGTTGGCCGGACGATCACCTGAGTGACCGCCCGGGTACTGTCGCGCTCTTGGGTGGGGAAGACCGACCAGGCCTTCCCCTTGTGCGTGGACATCAGGCCGAGGGCGCTGGCGCTGCCGCAGTCGCGGCCTTCAGCACCGCGCCGATCGTGTCATTGTAGAGCGACTGGACGACCAGGCGCGCGGTATCCTCGACCGAGGCAACCAGCGTCACGACACCGCCAGTGGCAAGGCTCTCGATCAGCGGGATCGCGCTGGCGACGACCTTGGCGGCCTTCTCGACGCCGCTGAGCGACGAATCCTTCAGCGTCGCGATATCGGCCGAGATCAGTGCGCCGATCGGGTTGGCCTTGATGATCGCCAGCGCGTGGTCGCCGGCCGAGACGAGACCGGTTTCGATGGTGTGGCCGGCATCGTGCAGAGCGACGAGCTGGGCAGCGTTCAGGAAGCCAATGAAAAACTTCGACATGGGTATTCTCCTTCGGGGTTGAACTCAGGGTTTGATGGTGGCGACGGCGTCGGGGACGCGCGGGTCAGCGGCGATCGCAGCAAGCTGCTTGGAGCGATGACGCGCCTTCCACTGCCCCCAGACGAAGGTGGCAGCGCCGATCAGCGCGGCGAGCGCGGCCAGGAAGTCGCTCGACTGCATGTAGGTCACGAAGCCAGCCAGATCGTGCTTCGACACGAACCCAGCGACCGCCGTGACGACGCTGATCGCGAGCAGCACTGACCGCACAGCGGATTCGGCCTGGTCGCGCGCCGGGCTGCGGTCCGCTACGATTGGAGGTGCGTCATTGGTGTCAGACATGGTCAAACCTCGTCAGGTTGGAGCCGCGGATGATCGCGCCGAGTTTCGCGGCATATTGGGGGTCGGTCGCGTATCGAGGCGCCATGCGCGCGATGAAGAGATCGCGGTCGGGCAGGGCAGCGAATGCCGGCGCGTAAACCTTGGCGGTCGCGATCAGCGCGGCGTGCGCGTCGAACGCCGCGGCGATCGACGGGAAGATGCGAAACGGCTGCTGCGCTGGCACCAGCTTGCGGCGCAGCGGGCTCCACTCCATCGTGGCGAGCATCTGTTGCGGGTCGTTCATTCCCTTGCGCGGCTTCATGCCGAACGGATTGTTGCCGGGCGAATGGGCGCCCCAGCCGCTCTCGATCGCCCATTGCGCGAGCGATACCGAGGCGGGGACGCGCCATTTCACCATCGACGCGCGCGCGGCGTCGACCGCAGACTGAGGCGGTTGCGTCATCACATGCTCCAATCAAAAGGATCTAGACGCCCGCCGCCGCTGCGCCGGTCGTCGCGATGATTTTGGCGCCGGCGACCGCGCCCTTCTCAGCGGCTTCCGCCGCCTCTTGCTCGGCACGCATCCGCCTGATTTCGGCCACAACCTCGGGGATGTTGTCCGACCGCTTTTCGGCCATCCAGAGGAAGGCGGAGAGGCACTGCTCGAGGTTGCGCACCTTGTGGCGGCTGAGCATCTCAGCCGCTTCGTGCCGCGCGCGCTCGGCGTCGAGCTTCAACTCGTACAGCTCGCGCTGGCGCTCGATCTTCTGCTCCAGCTCGCGGCGGTCCTTTTCTCGGCCGGCGCGCTCCTTCTCGAGCTGGTCCTCGACCTTACCCACACGAAGAAGAAGATCGTCGCGAAGTTTTTCGTCGGCAGCCGTCGTGATCTCCCGCATCTTTGGCCGCTGCTTGATCCAGGCGACGAGAGCGCCTCCGACAAGGAGGTTCAAAAGGGCTACTCCCACCGTGGTCCACGAGAAGCCGCTCACCGCGACATGCTGG
>CAXTEO010000004.1:0-1014 GCA_964243205.1 uncultured Sphingomonas sp. | reverse complement strand
ACATGCTGGATCGCGCTAGGCGTCATGGCGCTGATACCAGTGCGCGGTCCAAGCCATCGCCAGCGCTAGGAGCGCCGCAGTCGCGTGCGACATTTCCGCCGACACGCGCAGCAAGAAAGACATTCTGTTGACCGCCAGCAAGAACACCACCCCCCAGATTGGATCGAGGTTGCGACCCCGCCCGCGAATGAGGCGCCAGATCGCGGGCGCCAGACAGCCGATGCATATAAGCCAAGCCGGAACGCTCAGCAGCCGAAGGGCATGGTCCATCAGCGACAACTCCTTGGCGCGCCATTGCGGGCGAGCAGAGCGCGAACAGCATTCATCGCACCCTCTCGGAAAAGACGAGAAACATCACCGGCAGCCCTTTCGGCACGATTTTTCAGAAGGCTGCGCCGCTATTGCGCGGGCGCGGTATCATCGTCTGACGTGGGCGGGCAGAGCTTGGCCGCACGGCGCTCCACTTCGGGGACGTAATCGATCTTCGCCTTGGCAACGATCGCCGCGGCAAGCTCCTGGCGCTCCACGCCCGTTGCGGCCGCTTCCGCTGCCACCAAGCCGTCGGGCATGTCGCGACCCGCGACGATGTGCTGCGCCTCGATGGCTTTCTGGACGTGCGCCATCCGGATCGCCAGCGGTCCGTTATTGGCGAGGTAGGCGTCATCAACGGCTGCTGCGCGATCGGCCGCGTGATCGATCCAAGTCGCGCTGCCTTCGTCGAATCGTTGCCAACGATCCGGCCAATCACCAGGAATCTCGACTTCGCGCATATTGCGCGGGTTTTGCCCATCGTCGGCTGCGCTTTTGCCTACTTCAACGTAGAGGCCGGCATAATATCTGCCATCCGCGCGCACGAGCGCCACCTTACGAGGTTCGCCCATCATTGCACCGCCACCGCGGCGACGCCGGCAAATCTCAGGCCGTCCACTTAAGCTGCCATTGTTCGGGAACTCCGCCCTACCACACGATCGGCGCGGCCGGGGCCACGTCCTTCAGCCGCAGCGCCTGCCGCAT
>CAXTEO010000003.1:84076-113432 GCA_964243205.1 uncultured Sphingomonas sp. | reverse complement strand
TCCTCAACCCGGAACGCGTGTCGATGCCCGATTTCGACATCGATTTCTGCGAAACCCGCCGCGGGGAGGTGATTCGCTACGTCCAGGAGAAATATGGCCGCGACCAGGTCGCGCAGATCATCACCTTCGGGCGCCTGAAGGCGCGCGCGGTGCTCAAGGACACCGGCCGCGTGTTGCAGATGGGCTATGGCCAGATCGACCGGCTCGCCAAGCTGATCCCCAATCTGCCCGCCGACCCCTGGACGCTCAAGCGCGCGCTCGACGGCGTGTCCGAGCTCCACAGCGAGTATAAGACCGACAAGGGCGTGCGGCACCTGCTCGACCTGGCGATGCAGCTCGAAGGCCTGCCGCGCCACAGCTCGACTCACGCCGCCGGCGTGGTGATCGGCGATCGCCCGCTCGCCGATCTCGTCCCGCTCTATCGCGATCCGCGCTCCGACATGCCCGTCACCCAGTTCGACATGAAATATGTCGAGGGCGCCGGCCTGGTGAAATTCGACTTCCTGGGCCTCAAGACACTCTCGGTGCTCAAGAAGGCGATCGACCTGCTCGCCGCGCGCGGCGTGGTGGTCGATCTCGACGCGCTCGAATGGGAAGACGAGGGCGTCTACAAATTGCTCCAGAAGGGCGATACGGTCGGCGTGTTCCAGCTCGAATCCGAGGGCATGCGGCGCACGCTGTCGGCGGTGCGGCCGTCCAATTTCGGCGACATCATCGCGCTCGTCTCGCTATATCGCCCAGGCCCGATGGACAATATCCCGATGTTCGGGCGCCGCAAGAACGGGCTTGAGGAGATCGAATATCCGCATCCCCTGCTCGAAAGCATCCTGTCCGAGACGTACGGTATCTTCGTCTATCAGGAACAGGTGATGCAGGCCGCGCAGATCCTGGCGGGCTATTCGCTCGGCCAGGCCGACATGCTGCGCCGCGCGATGGGCAAGAAAAACCAGGCCGAGATGGACGCGCAAAGGGCCCATTTCGCCGAGGGCTGCCTCACCATCAACGGCATCAAGGCCGACAAGGCCAATGAGCTGTTCGACTTGATCGACAAATTCGCCGGCTACGGCTTCAACAAGTCGCACGCCGCGGCCTATGCGCTGCTGTCGTATCAGACCGCGTGGCTCAAGGCGCACCACCCGCACGAATTCTTCGCCGCCTCGATGTGCTTCGACCTCACGCTGACCGACAAGCTCAGCATTTTCGTCGACGACATGCGCCGGCTGGGCGTGGCGATGCTGCCGCCGTGCATCCTGCGCAGCGAAGCCGATTTCACCGTCGAAGACAGCGGTGACGGGCTGGCGGTGCGCTACGCGCTCGCCGCGCTTAAATCGGTCGGTGAGGGCGCGATGGAAAAGCTCGTCGCCGAGCGCGACACCGGGGGGCGATTCGAATCGATCGACGACCTCGCCCGCCGTGTCGATCCGCGCGTGATGAACAAGCGCCAGCTCGAGACGCTCGCCGCGGCCGGCGCGTTCGACGGGCTCAACGACAATCGCGCTGGCGTGCTCGCCAGCGCCGAGACGATCCTCGGCACCGCGACGCGGATCCAGGCGCAGAAAACCAGCGGACAGGGCGGCCTGTTCGGCTCGCCCGAAGCGTCCGAACCGCCGATCAAGCTGCCGCTCTCGGCCCGCTGGACGCTCGCCGAGCGGATGGACCAGGAGCGCGACGCGTTCGGTTTCTATTTCTCGGCGCATCCGGTCGACCGCCACAGCCACCTCGCCAAGATGCACGGCGCGCGCAGCTACGCGACGCTCGGCGAGCTCAAAATCCCCGACGACGGCACGCGCACCGGCGCGACGATGGCGGCGCTGGTCGAGGATGCGCGCTGGCGCACCTCCGCGCGGGGCAAGCGCTATCTGATGGCGACTTTGTCGGATCCGTCGGGCCAGTTCATCGCCACCTGTTTCGACGATTCGGTCGCGGCCAATCTCGAAGAGGCCGCGCGCAACGGCGGCTGCGGCCTCGTCACGGTCGAGCTCGACCGCCGCCCGGGCGAGGAAACCCCGCGCGTGTCGATCAAGCGGATCCAGCCATTCGAGCAACTCGCCAACGATGCGCGTTTCTGCATGGAGCTTGCCGTCGCTACGCCCGCCGGCATGGCGTCGCTCGCCGCAATGCTGACGGATGCGCGCGGCGCGCGCGGTGAGGTGTGGGCGACGGTGCCAGTGGTCGGCAGCAACACCGCGCGGGTGCTGCTCGGCCGGGACTTCCTGCTCGACGGCGAGCTCGTCGCGCGAATCGAGGCGCTGCAGGATGTGAGCAATGTCGTGCTACGCACTGGCGGTGCGCAATTGGCGCTGGTTGGGTGAGCCAACCTGCTCCCTTCCGAATGGGAAGGGGGAGGGGATGGGCTGGCTCGCGCCACTGAAGACGGCGTGTGAGGAGAGCGGGCACCCGCCCCCGATATGGTCTCGCTCAGGACCGGGATTGCCCGGGGCGATCCCTCCACTATGCTGCGAGCATATTGACCCGAAGCGAGACCATATTCGCAAACGGGAGGGGAGAAACGGGATGCTCGGCGGAATGCAGGATTTCGAGCTGCGCGTGCCGCGACTGCTCGACCACGCCGCGCGCGAGCACGGCAGCCGCGAGATCGTCACGCGCTGGGCGGATGGCCGCGAAACCCGCAGCGACTGGGCCGGCGTCGCGCGCGACTCCAGGAAACTCGCCCAAGCGCTCGAACGGCTCGGCATCGCGCCCGGCGATCGCGTCGCGACGCTCGCGATGAACCATGCGGCCCACCTCGTCGCCTGGTATGGCACGATCGGCATGGGCGGGGTGATCCACACGATCAACCCGCGGCTGTTCGATGAGCAGCTCGTCTACATCGCCAACCATGCCGAGGACCGGGTACTCCTCTACGACAAGCAGTTCCAACCGCTGGTCGACCGGTTGAAGCCGCTCTGGACCAGCATAGAACGCTATATCTGCTTCGATGACGGCGCTTTCGACGCTCTGCTCGACGCCGAGAAGGGCGCTTACGTCTGGGTCGAAGGCGGCGAGCGCGAGCCGTGCATGTTGTGCTACACCAGCGGGACGACCGGTCACCCCAAGGGCGTGCTCTACACCCACCGCTCGACCTTGCTCCACGCGATGCACGCCGCGTCGCCCGCGGTGATGACGCTCAGCGCGCGCTCGACCGTGCTGCCGATCGTGCCGATGTTCCATGCCGCCGCCTGGGGGCTGTGCTTTGCGGCGCCGCTTGCCGGCGCAAAACTGGTCTTTTCGGCGGTCAACGATGCCGCGGCGCTGTGCGGCCTGATGAATCGCGAGCGCGTCACGCTCGCCGGCGGGGTGCCGACCGTCTGGCTGGCCTTGTTCCAGCACATCGATGCGACCGGCGAGATCCCGCGGACGGTCGAGCAGATCACGGTCGGGGGCTCGGCCGCGCCGCGCGCGATGATCGCACGGTTTCTCGACATGGGGATCACGGTGATCCACCTGTGGGGCATGACCGAGACCTCGCCGGTCGCCACTGCCGCCGCGCCGCCGCCAGGGTGGAACGAGATGGCGCGCGACGACCAGCTCGATCTGTTGCAGAAACAGGGCAGCATCCCGTTCGGAATCGAGTTGCGCGTGCTCGACGATGACGATCGCGAACAACCGCGCGACGGCGTGTCCTCGGGCCGGCTGCAAGTGCGCGGGCCGTGGATCATCCAGCGCTATTTCGGCGCGGACGCGGACGCGGTCGATGCCGACAATTGGTTCGATACCGGCGACGTCGCGATGCTCCACCCCGACGGCACGATGCAGATCACCGATCGCGCGAAGGACGTGATCAAATCGGGCGGCGAGTGGATTTCCTCGGTCGACCTGGAAAACGCAGCAATCGGCTGTCCCGGCGTCGCGGAGGCGGCGGCGATCGGGATACATCACCCGAAATGGGACGAGCGCCCGCTGCTGGTGGTGGTGCGCAAGCCCGACAGCGCAGTGAGCGCCCCGGACATCCGCGCGCATCTGGCACGGCATGTCGCGAAATGGTGGCTGCCCGACGAGATCGTCTTCGTCGATGATTTGCCGCACACCGCGACCGGGAAATTGCTGAAGACTACGCTGCGGGCGCGGTTCAAGGATCATGTGCTGGCGGGGAATTGAGCCGTGATCGCTAGAACAACTCCCCCTGCGGCCCGGCCGGCGGGCGGAACAGGTCGCTGCGCAACGTGATCCGCTCGTCGTTCATGCCATGCTTGCGGCACGCAATGTGAAAGCGCGTGCGCAGCAGGTCCGCCCAGGGCCCGCTGCCGCGCATCCGCGTGAAGAAGCCGGGATCGTTCTCGCGCCCGTCGCGGATCGAGGCGATGATCGCCATCACCTTGCCTGCGCGGTCGGGAAAATGCGCGTCGAGCCACGCCTTGAACAACGGCGCGACCTCCCACGGCAAGCGCACCGGGATGAACGACGCCGAGCGCGCGCCCGCCTCGGCGGCGCGCGTAATGAGATGTTCGATCTCATGGTCGGTGATCGCGGGAATGACCGGCGCGATCGAGACGTGCACCGGGATTCCCGCCGCGACCAGTTTGCGCACCGCCGCCAGCCGGCGCTCGGGCGCGGGCGCGCGCGGCTCGAGCGTCATCGCGATCCTGGGGTCGAGCGACGTGATCGACATCGCCACCGCGACCAGATTCCGCGCCGCCATCGGCGCCAGGATGTCGATGTCGCGCGTCACGCGGTCGGATTTGGTGGTGATCGTCAGCGGGTGGTTGGTCTCGGCCAGCACCGCGATGCAATCGCGCGTGATCCGCCAGTCGCTTTCGATCGGCTGATACGGATCGGTATTGGTGCCGAACGCGATCGGCTTGGCGACATAGCCGCGCTTCGCCAGCTCGGCGCGCAGCAAAGCCGGCGCGTCGGGCTTGGCGAACAGCTTGCTCTCGAAATCGAGCCCGGGCGACAGATCGTGGAAGGCGTGAGTCGGCCGCGCGAAGCAATAGATGCAGCCATGCTCGCACCCGCGATACGGGTTGATCGAACGGTCGAAACCGATATCGGGCGAGCTGTTGCGGCTGATGATCGTGCGCGCGCGCTCAACCGTTACCGTCGTGCGCAAGCGCGGCGGCGCACCATCGAGACCCTCGCGGTCGTCGAGCCAGTCGCGATCCGCCTCGCGCTCGGGCAAGTTGAAGCGGTGGCTTCCGCGGTTGAGCGTCGCGCCACGCTGGGGGCGTTTTTCGGCCATTGACAGACGCTAGCAGATTGATGAGAACACACCAAGAACATTGAGACGGGGACGGTCATGGCGCGATTGAGCTATCTTGAATTGCCGGTGCAGGATCTGGCGGCGGCGAAGGCGTTTTACACCGCGGTCTTCGGACTGGGTTTCAGCGATTTCGGCCCGACCTACGCGGCCACCACCACCGGCGACACCGACATCGGCTTGCAGGCCGACCAAGGCGAGGCGAGCGCCGCCATGCTGCCGGTGATCCAGGTCGACGACCTGGAAGCGACCGAGGCGGCAGTCCGCGCGGCGGGCGGCGCCATCACGCGGGCGCCGTTCGATTTTCCCGGCGGACGGCGCTTCCATTTCCGCGATGGCGCGGGGCATGAGCTGGCGGCCGCGCGCTACGACGAGTGAGCGGTCGCGCGGTGCTGCCCCGGTTCGATCATCCGCATCTGCGCGCGGTGTTCCGTATCTTTGAACCGTCACTCCGGGCTTGTCCCGGGGTGCACCGTGCCGGTCGTCCTAGGGCGGCGGCATGCGCACTTGGGTGGCCCCGGTACAGGGCTCGGGCCGGGGTGATGAAGAAGGTTCAATCGAGACGGGTCAGACCCTAGACCTCGCGCAGCCGCGGCATCAGTTCGACGAAGTTGCACGGCCGGTGCCGGCTGTCGAGCTGGCTTGCCAGGATGCCATCCCAGCCGTCCTTCACCGCGCCGGTCGAGCCCGGCAGCGCGAAGATATAGGTGCCGCGCGTGACGCAGGCGCAGGCGCGCGACTGGATGGTCGACGTCCCGATCGTCTGAAAGCTCAGCCAGCGGAACACTTCGCCGAAACCGGGGATCATCTTGTCGGCGATCCGCTCGATCGCCTCGGGCGTGACGTCACGCCCGGTCACGCCGGTGCCACCGGTCGAGATGATGCAGTCGATCTCCGGATCGTCGATCCAGCGATGCAGCGTGCCGACCAGCAGATCGGCATCGTCCTTCACGATCTCGCGCGCGGCGAGCACATGCCCCGCCGCGGTCAGGCGTTCGACTAATATATCGCCCGAACGATCCTCGGCGAGCCCGCGCGTGTCCGAGACGGTGAGGATGGCGATGCGGACGGGAAGAAACGCGGCGCCGTCGTCAATTGGCACTGGCGACTGCCTGGCTGACCAGGCTGGCCGACGCCCGCCCCGAAGCGCTCGACGTCAGCCGCACCGAGGTCGCGCCCGGCAGGCCGGGGAAACGCGGCCACAGCCCCTGCGACAAGGCCGCCCGGCTGACCGAAGCGGGCCTGCCGGTGCGCGCTTCGTACACCCAGTAATTGCGCAGCACGGTGGTGACGTAGCCGCGCGTCTCCCAATACGGGATCGATTCGATATAGAGCAACGGATCGCCGCCGTCGCGCGCCTGCGCGTTCCATAGTTCCACCGGCCCGGGCCCGGCATTGTATGCCGCGATCACCTTGGGCAGCAGGCCATCGGTGCAATGCTGGTCGCGCAATTGCTCGAGATAGCTCTGGCCGACCTCGAAATTGGTGCCGGGGCGCGACAAAGCGCTGCGGTCGAAGTTGCGGCCCTGCTTGCGCGCGATGTCGGTCGCGGCGCGCGGCATCACCTGCATCAGGCCATAGGCGCCGGCCGGGCTGACGACATCGGTGCGGAAACGCGATTCCTGCAACGTGTGTGCGAACACCAACGCCTTGTCGACGCGCCAGCCGCCATCGGGCGCCCAATTGGGCGAGGGGAAGCGCGCCTCGAGCGGCGGCGTCGCGCCGACCGGACCATTGTGCGACAGCCACACTTGCGTGGCCGGCAAATCGAGCGCGGCGGCGAGCCGGACCAAAGCCGGATATTCCGACGGATCGCCGATCCGCGCCTGCTGGCGGATCACCGTGTCGGCGAGGCCAGTCTCGCCGATTTCGACCAATGCCGCGGCGACGCGGACGTTGGGACGGCGTCCGAGCAATTGCCAGTCGCTCGCCGCCGACATCGAGGCGGGGTGCAGCGTCACGTCCTTGATGCCGAGCGCCTGACGCGCGAGCAGCCCATAGAAGGTCTCGCGATATTGCGCGGCATTCTTCAAGCGGTTTTCGACGCGGTCGGGGCGTGCGCACTGCATGTCGGCGCGCGCCGCCCAATACAGGCCGGCGGCGCGCAGTTCGATGTCGCCGGCGCGCGCCGCGACGCTCTGGAAGGAATCGCCCGCCGCCGCGCAATCGTGCTGGCGCCAGGCAGCGAGCGCGCCGACCCACACCGCCTCGACCGCGAAATCGCCGCTACCGGCGCTGGCCTTGGTCGCCATCGCGCGGGCATTGTTGTCGTCGCCGGAGAGGAAGTAGATCCAGGCGATCTTGCGCTGCCACTCGGTAATCGAATCGGGGGAGAGACCAGGCGTCGCTTCGAGCAGGGCCTGCGCTTCCGAACCGCGATCGTCCTTGATGAACGGCTGCATCTTCAGCGCGAGCTCGATCGCGACCATGTCGCCGGTGCCGAAGCTCTTGGCGCGCTTGCGCGCCGGCGCGCCGTCGATCCAGCGCAAGGCGCGCGCTTCGGGCAAGGGCGGCAGGCCGATGCCGCCGCGCGAAGCGGCCATCGTCAGGATCTGCTTGGCCTGCGGCAATTCGGGCGCATCGGCGAGCAACTTCATCAGCGGGTCGAGCTCGGCCTTGGGCGAGCCCTTGGCGGTGACGAGTTCGGCCTGCGCGATCGCGTGGAGCGGACCGGGCTTGAGCGCGGTAAGCTGCAATTGCGCGTCCTGCCACTTCTGGTCGCGGATGCTGGCGAATACGGCGCGATAGCCCTCGCGCTGCTCGGCATCGAGCTGCTGCGGGACGATCGAGCGCGGTTCGGCGAGAGCGGCGGGAGGTTCGCCGGCAGCATGCGCTGCCTCCGGCACGATCAAGGCAAACGAGGCGAGAAGAGCGAGCTTCGCGCTCATGCGTCCAGTCCGGCGGTCAGCATCTGCAAATCCTTCCACGCTCGCGCCTTTTCGGCGGGGCGTTCCAGCAAGAGCCGCGGATGGAAACTGGCCACCACATCGACCGTCATGGCAGGCATGCCACTTTCGAGGTTAATAGAGTGTAAACTACCACGCGCATGCGCCACGTCCATCCCGGTCAGCGCACGGCTCGGCGCATTGCCGAGCAAAAGCAGCCTTTTGGGCGCGACCAGAGCGACGTGGTGCCGCGCGACCTCGACCAGGCGGTCCTCGATCTCGGGGGCGATCCGGCCCTGCATCGGCCGCATGCTGCACATCGGCGCGAGGTAGATCGAATCGCGCGTCTGCCCGATCGCCGCCAGCATCCGGTCGAACAACTGTCCGGCCGCGCCGCTGAACAGCGCGCCCGATTCGCCGTCTTCGCGATCGGGCAGATCGGCCAGGATCATGATCGCGGCGGCAGGATCGCCCGAAGCGGCGATCGGTCTGCCCGGCCAGCCGGCTTCGGGGGCATGCTCGCTCGCACGCCACGCGATGAAATCGGCCAGCGTGCGCGGCAGCGGCACGATGACGGGTGCCGCTACGGCCGCCACACCCGGACGCGGCCTTGGCGCTTCGATCGGGGCAGGCGGGGCGGCGGTCCAGTCGCGCGGTGCTTCGTCGACCAGCGCATCGATGCCGGCATCGCGCCACCATTCGAGCGCGCTTGCCGCCGCCATCCGCCAATCGATATTCTGGTCAGCCCCCATATCCTCCTATAGCTAGTATGTTGACGTGAAGGTCAATTCGCTGGCACGCGCAGTTGGACGGGACGTGCCACGCGCGCGACGAGACAGAGGCAACGCTGCCCCGAGTGGAGACGAGACGTGAGTGAAGGCGAAAACCACCGCGAGTCCATGCCGTATGACGTGGTCATCGTCGGCGCCGGCCCGGCCGGCCTGTCCGCGGCGATCCGGCTGAAACAGGTCGCTGCCGAAAAGGGCGTGGAGCTCAGCGTGTGCGTGCTCGAAAAGGGCTCCGAGGTCGGCGCGCATATCCTGTCGGGCGCGGTAATCGACCCAAAAAGTCTCGACGAATTGCTGCCGAGCTGGCGCGACGACGGCTGCCCGCTCGCCGAAGTCCCGGTGACGGAAAACCATCACTGGGTGCTGAGCAAGGGCGGCAAGCGCGAGCTTCCGCACTTCCTCACGCCGTCCTTCATGCACAACAAGGGAACCTATACCGGGAGCCTCGGCAATCTGTGCCGCTGGCTGGCGGGCAAGGCGGAAGAGCTCGGCGTCGAGATCTTCCCCGGTTTTGCGGCTGCCGAGATTCTCTACAACGAGAACGGTTCGGTAAAGGGCGTCGCGACCGGCGACATGGGCGTCGCGCGCGACGGCACGCACAAGGGCGATTATACGCCCGGGCTCGAGCTCCACGCGAAATACACCTTCTTTTCGGAGGGTTGCCGCGGGCATCTCACCAAGCAGCTGATCCGAACCTTCGATCTGGCGAAGGACAGCGATCCGCAGGTCTACGGCCTCGGCGTCAAGGAATTGTGGGACATCGATTCGGCGCTGCACTCGGCCGGCCGCGTGATCCACACCCAGGGCTGGCCGCTCAGCGAGACCGCCGGGTCCAACGGCGGCGGCTGGATCTATCACCAGGCCAATGGCCAGGTCTCGATCGGCTTCGTGACGTGGCTCAACTATACCAATCCGTATCTCTCGCCGTTCCAGGAGATGCAGCGCTGGAAGACGCATCCCGAGGTTGCGGCCTTGCTCAAGGGCGCCAAGCGCGTGTCGTACGGTGCGCGCGCGATCAGCGATGGCGGGCTGCAGTCGATCCCCAAGCTGGTGATGCCGGGTGCTGCGCTGATCGGCGACAGCGCCGGTTTCCTCAACGTGCCGCGGATCAAGGGCACGCATACCGCAATGAAATCGGGGATGATGGCGGCCGAGGCGGCGGTCGATGCTATCCTCAGCCAGCGCGAACATGACGAGCTTGCCGCTTATCCGGCCGCGTTCGAGCAAAGCTGGGTGAAAAAGGAGCTGTCGGTCGTCCGCAACGTCGCGCCGCTGGTGAAGAAGTTCGGCGATATCCTCGGGTCCGGCCTGTCGGGCGTCACGATGTGGCTCGAACATTGGGGCCTCAAGGTGCCGTTTACGCTGCACCACCACCCCGATCACGAGAGCTTGCTCCGCAAGGACCAGGTCCAGCCGATCGCCTATCCCAAGCCCGACGGCGTGCTGACCTTCGACCGGCTCTCCTCGGTGTTCGTGTCGAACACCAATCACGAGGAGGACCAGCCGGTCCATCTGACGCTCAAGGACCCGGAAATCCCGGTCAAATACGATTTGCCGATGTTCGACGAACCGGCGCAGCGATATTGCCCGGCCGGGGTGTACGAGATCGTCGGCGAGGATGTCGGCGACCCGAAGTTCGTGATCAACGCGCAGAATTGCGTCCATTGCAAGACGTGCGACATCAAGGACCCGACACAGAATATTACCTGGGTGGTGCCGGAGGGCGGCGGGGGCCCGAACTATCCGAATATGTGACGCGCCGGGCCAGACGCAGCCGCGCTGCGTCGCGCCTCGAGGCGCGTCCGGCCGGCGGCGCCAGCAGCGCCGTCCGACGACGCGGCTTTGCCGCGGCGCATGGGATTATCGAACATATGATCACCGAAAACGCCCCCGCCAAGATCAACCTCGCGCTGCATGTCCGCGCGCGGCGGGCGGATGGGTATCATGAGCTGGAGACGCTGTTTGCCTTTGTCGAGGATGGCGACACCGTCACGCTCGCCCCGGGGCCGCTGTCGCTGGCCGTCGCTGGCCCGTTCGGCGCCGGGCTGAGCGGCGAGGGCGACAATCTCATCCTGCGCGCCGCGCGCGCCTTCGCCGAGGCGTACGGCCTGCCCGAAACCGGCGCCTTCACGCTCGACAAGCATTTGCCGGTCGCCTCGGGCATCGGCGGCGGGTCGGCCGATGCCGCTGCCGCACTGCGCGCGCTGGCGCGGTCGAACGCGATTGCGATCGACGATCCCAGGCTGTTCGAGATCGCCGCCGCGCTCGGCTCCGATATCCCCGCCTGCCTGCTCGGCCGCACCGCGCTCGGGCAGGGCCGCGGCGAGCGGCTGGCGCCGATCGCGGGGCCGAGCGGCATGGCGACCCTGCTGGTCAATCCCGGCGTCGCCGTCTCGACCGCGGCGGTGTTCAAGGCCTGGGACCAGATCGATCATGGCGCGATGCCGGCAGGCGACGCGCTTGCCATCGCGCTCGCGGGGCGCAACGATCTCGAATTGCCCGCGCGGCAGCTCGCACCGGAGATTGACACCGTGCTCGACCTGTTGACGACACCCGGAAGCGAAGCCGCGCCGATCCTCGCGCGCATGTCGGGCTCGGGCGCGACCTGCTTCGCGCTCTACGCGCACGCTGCCGATCGCACCGCCGCTGCCGCGCGCCTTCGCGCCGCGCAGCCGGACTGGTGGTGTCTCGAAACGCGACTGGCGTGACACTTTTGCGCACCGTTTTGGCACAGCCACCGGCGCGCCGCGGAGCCGAACGGCGGGAAACCGCGATTGGCCCGGCTTTTGCTGTGGAGAGCGCGAACGGGTCCGGCGTTTTGCGCGGCGCGCCTGTCGATGGTCCATGGTCGAACCGTGCGCCATCTTTTGGCGGGGGCGGTGCGGGCAACGGCGCCGCCCCCCACTTTTCATGACGGGGCCCCGCAGCATCGCCGGCACGCCGGGTGGCATCCTACTGATCTGCGACCATGCGTCGAACACAGTCCCGGCCGGCGTGGATCTCGGCATCGCCGCCGACCTCCTCGCCAAGCATATCGCGATCGACATCGGCAGCGCGGCGCTGACCGAGGCGCTGGCGGTGGCGCTCGGTGCCCCGGCGGTGCTGGCGACGGTATCCCGGCTGGTGATCGATCTCAATCGCCCGGTCGATCATCCGGGGCTGATTCCCACGGCGAGCGACGGCCACGCCATTCCGGGGAATGCCGGTGCCGACCGCGCCGCCCGGATCGCCGCCTATCACGTGCCGTATCACGCGACACTCGCCGCGACGGTCGCCGCGACCAGGCCCGTGCTGATCGCCGCAATCCATAGCTTCACGCCGCGGCTCGAAAGCGGCGATGGCATGCCGCGCCCATGGGAGATCGGTATCCTCTCCAATACGGACCGTCGCGCCGCCGAACTGGCGCTGCCGCTCCTCGCGGCGCAAGGCCTCGTCACGGGCGACAACGAGCCCTATTCGGGCATGTCGCTCAACGCGACGCTCGATCGGCACGGCGAGGGCAACAATATCGCCAGCCTTTCGATCGAAGTCCGCAACGATCTGATCGCCGGTCCGGCCGGCGTCGCGCGCTGGACGGCGATCCTTGCCCCGGTGCTGACCCGGATCAGCAATAGCCTTGCGCAGGGCGGCCTTGCCGCGCGATAGCGCATCCATGATCCGCACTTTCGATCCCAGCCCTTTTTCGCGCGGCAAGCGTGCGCCGATAGCCCTGTCGCTGCTGCCGTTCGCGCTCGCCGCCTGTGGCCAGCAACACGGCAATACCGCGCTCGCCAAGATCGAGGCGGAGCAGCGCCGGCATCAGGACGATGCCGGCAATATCGTCTGCGCTCGTGCCGGTTCGAACGCATTCGCGCGCACCTGCACGGTCGATCGCGCGCAAAGCGAGGCCGGACTGGTGTTGACGCTGCGCCATCCCGATGGCGCGTTCCGACGCTTGCTGGTGACCAAGGACGGCCGCGGTGTGATCGCCGCCGATGGGGCCGAGCCGGCGATCGTCTCGATCATCGGCAATGGCGAGATCGAGGTCGCGGTCGGCGGCGATCGCTATCGCTTGCCCGCCACGGTCAAGGCCAAGCGCGCGCCAGCGTCATGACGCCAATCGCCGGCCAGCCCATATTGACCGCGGCGCAGATGCGCGCGGCCGAAGACGCTGCGATCGCGGCTGGCGCCAGCGTCGCGACATTGATGGAGCGCGCCGGGACGGCGGTGGCGGGCGCGGTCCATCGCCTTGCTGCCGGCTCGCCGGTGCTGATCGCGTGCGGGCGCGGCAACAATGGCGGCGACGGGTATGTCGCCGCACGAATCCTCAAGGCGCGCGGCATCGCCGTCCGCGTCGCTGCCACCGGCACGCCGCAGAGCGACGCCGCTATCGCCGCATGTGCGGTATGGGATGGACCAGTCGAAGCGCTCGAAACGGCGCGGCCCGCTCCGGTCTTCGTCGATGCGATATTCGGCACCGGCCTTTCGCGCCACGTCGATGCCGCGATCGGTGTGCCGCTGGCGGCGCTCGCCCGCGCGGCGCATCTGTCGATCGCGGTCGATCTTCCCAGCGGCTTCGCCACCGATACGGGCGAAGTGCTGATCGACGATCCGGTCGGCTACGCTGTAACACTCGCACTCGGTGCACTGAAACCCGTGCATGTGCTTGAGCCATCATCGAAACTTTGCGGAACGGTGCGGGTGCTCGATCTCGGCATCGAGGTCCCGCAGGATGGGCAAGCCACGGTCATCGGCCGCCCGCGTCTCGCCGCACCGACATCGTCCAGCACCAAATATACGCGCGGTATGGTCGCGATCATCGGCGGCACGATGCCGGGTGCGGCGGCGCTCGCGGCCGAAGCGGCGATGCGCAGCGGGGCGGGCTATGTCCTGTTGCTCGCCGACGAAATGCCCTGGGGCAGTCCGCACGCGCTGGTGCGCAAGAGCTGGTCGACGGCAGCGCTCGACGAGCCGCGGATCGGCTGCGTGCTGGTCGGGCCCGGGCTCGGCCGCAACAGGGATGCGCGCGACAAGCTCGCCGCGGCGCTCGCCAGCGACCATCCGCTGGTGATCGACGGCGACGCGCTGCATTTGCTCGAAGGGAGGACCTTCCATGACCGTGCCGCGCCGATTTTGCTCACCCCGCATGGCGGCGAGTTCAAGGCGGTGTTCGGCGACTGGCACGGCAGCAAGATCGACGCCGCCCGCGCCGCGGCGCGGAAATCGGGCGCGGTGATAGTGTTCAAGGGCCCCGACACGGTGATTGCCGACCCATCCGGCGCCGCTGTGGTGTCACCGCGCGGTTCGTCCTGGCTGTCGACGGCCGGGACGGGCGACGTGCTGGCGGGCGCGGTGGCGGCGATGGCGTCCGATCCGCAGGACGGCGCGCGGCTGATCGACCGGATGCGCGTCCCGGCGGCGGTGTGGCTGCACGGCGAGGCTGCGCGTCGCCTCGGCGGGGCATTCGTCGCCGACGATCTCGCCCGCACCCTTTCGGCCGTGCGCGCGGCTTTATGAGCGACCTGATCGTCCGAGTCGCCGCGCGTGGCGACGGCATCACCGCCGATGGCCGCCACGCCGCCTTCGCCGCCCCCGGCGATACGCTGACGGCGGACGATGCAATAATCCCGGGTCCGCATCACCAGGTGCCGCCATGCCGTCACTTTCCGGTCTGCGGCGGGTGCCAGCTCCAGCATCTCGACGACGAAAGCTATGCCGGCTTCCTGGTCGATCGCATCGCCGGCGCGCTCGCCGCACAGCGGCTGGAGGCGCCGATCCGCCCGCCCGCGCTTTCGCCACCGCGCACCCGCCGGCGCGCGACGCTGCATGCCGAGGCAAAAGGCGGCGCGCTCCAGCTCGGTTTCAGCGAGCAAGCGAGCCATGCGATCGTCGATCTGCGCGAATGCTGGATCCTCACGCCGAGCCTGTTCGCTTTGGTCGGGCCGTTGCGCAAATTGCTCGCGCGCGCACTGAAGGGGCGGGGGCGGATCCAGCTGACCGAGCTCGACCAGGGCATCGACGTGCTGGTCGAGGGAAAACTCGCCGAGGACCTCGCGACCGCCGAGGCGATCACCGCCTTCTGCGGCGCGAATAACATCGCGCGTTTCGCGATCGACGACGGGATCGGCCCGGAAACGCGCTGGGAGCCCGAAGCAGTGACGATCACGCTGAGCGGCGTCGCAGTGCCTTTCCCGGCCGGCAGCTTCCTGCAAGCGACGCGCGAGGGCGAGGCGGCCTTGGTCGCGGCGGTGCGCGAAGCCGTCGGCGCCGCGACGGTCAGTGCGGATCTGTTCGCCGGGCTCGGCACCTTCGCATTGTCGCTGCCGGGCAAGGTCTATGCGGCCGAGGCGGGCCGCGACGCGATCCTCGCGCTCAAGGCGGGCGCGGCGCAGGCCGAGCGTGCGGTGTTCGCCGAGCATCGCGACCTGTTCCGCCGCCCGCTGGCGACCGCCGAATGCGATCGCTTCGCCGCCATCGTGCTCGATCCGCCGCGCGCCGGCGCCAAGGAACAGGTTGCGCAGCTGACCAGCGCGCGGGTGCCCGTCATCGCATATGTTTCGTGCAATCCCAGCAGTTTCGCACGCGATGCCGAGATTTTGTGCAAAGGTGGCTATACGCTCGATTGGGTGCAGCCAGTGGGGCAGTTCCGCTGGTCGACTCATGCCGAACTGGCGGCGCGCTTCAGCCGTCAGGGATAATCCGCGCGGAGGAAATACAGTCCGTCGGGCGGCGCGTTGAGCCCCAATGCCGCGCGATCGCGCGCCGCCAGGGCCTTGGCCATGTCGTCGGGCGACCATTTGCCCTGGCCGACCAGCGACAGGCAGCCGACCATCGAGCGCACCTGATGATGCAGGAACGACCGCGCCGAGGCGAACACGCTGATGCGGTCGCCATCCGCGACCACGTCGAGCCGGTCAAGCGTGCGCAGCGGGCTGTCGGCCTGGCAATGCGCCGAGCGGAAGGTAGTGAAATCGTGCCGCCCGACGAGGTGCGCGGCGCCCTCCGCCATCGCCGCCGCGTCGAGCGGTAGCGCCACGCGCCACGCCAGGCCGCGCTCGACCGTCAGCGGTGCGCGCCGCGTGACGATGCGGAATTCGTAATGCCGCTTGATGCACGAAAAGCGCGCGTGCCAGTCGTCGGGTACGATCTCGCACGCGACGATCGCCACCGGATCGGGGCGGAGCAGCGCATTGAGCGCTTCCATCAGGCGGAACGGCGTGATCGGTCGCGCGACATCGACATGCGCGCGCATCGCCAGCGCATGCACGCCGGCATCGGTGCGCCCGGCCGCCTGGACGGCGACCGTCTCGCTGGTGACGGCGTGGACCGCGCGTTCGATCGACGCCTGAACGCTCGGGCCATTATCCTGCCGCTGCCAGCCGACGAAGGGGCGGCCGTCATATTCGACGCTCAGCGCGAAGCGCGTCACAGCTGCGTGCCGGGCGGGATCGGGAAGCCGCGCAGCAGTTCGGCGGCCGTCATGACGCCGCGTCCTGCACGCTGGAGCAAAGTGGGGCGGATCGCGCCATGGGCGCAGGCAATGGTGAGAATGTCGTCCAGCACGACGCCGTCGCCCCGGCGCAGGCCGGGGCCGTTCGGTTGCCCGGGCGCTGCCATAGCGGAGCGATCCCGGCCTTCGCCGGGATGACGATTCACGTCGGCCGCCAGGACCCGCACGCGCTCCCCGGCAATCTCGAACCACGCGCCAGGCGGATTGAACCCACGCACCTGCCGCTCGACCGCCGCAGCGTCGATCGTGAAATCGAGCCGCGCTTCGGCCTTGTCGATCTTCGCCGCATAGGTGACCCCGTCGTCCGCCTGAACGACCGGCGGATAGGCATCGATATCCGCCAGCACCTGCACCATCAGCCGCGCGCCCATCGCGCTCAGTTCGTCGGTCAGCGCGCCCGCGGTCTTGGCGTCGATCGGCGTGGCGTCGCGCAGCAGCACTGGCCCGGTGTCGAGCCCGGCCTCCATCTGCATGATGCACACGCCGGTCGTGGCATCGCCCGCGAGGATCGCGCGCTGGATCGGCGCGGCGCCACGCCAGCGCGGCAGGAGCGAGGCATGGACGTTGAGGCAGCCGCGCGACGGTGCAGCGAGGATCGCCCGCGGCAGGATCAGGCCGTACGCCGCCACCACCGCCACGTCCGCGCCGAACGCCGCGAATTCTGCCTGCGCGTCGGGGTCGCGCAGCGTCACCGGGGTGCGCGTCGCGATGCCGAGCGCTTCGGCCTGCGCTTGGACGGGCGAAGGGGTCAGCGCCTTGCCGCGCCCGGCGCGGCGCGGCGGCTGGCTGTACGACGCGACGACGTCATGCCCGGCATCGACCAGGGCCTGCAGCACCGGGACGGAGAAATCGGGCGTGCCCATGAAGATGATCCGCATGCGCGCGCTTTGCGAGCCGGCTCGCGCAAACACAAGTCCCGTCACCCCGGCGCAGGCCGGGGCCGTTTCGCGGCGCGCGCAACGCCGGTATCGCACTCGACCAAGCGGCCCCGGCCTGCGCCGGGGTGACGAATGGGTTTCCGCCGCCTATCTCTTGGCAATGGCTTCTCCCGAAATCGAAGCGCTGACCCAGGCCCTGGCCAAGCTGCCCGGACTTGGCCCCAGGTCGGCCAGGCGTGCAGTGCTGCATTTGCTCAAGAAGCGCGAGGCCGCACTCGGGCCGTTGCTCAATGCTCTGATGGCGGTCGAGGAACGGCTCTCAACATGTTCGATTTGCGGTAATATCGATACGACCAATCCGTGTGGCGTGTGCGCCGATCAACGCCGCGATGCGCGCGCGCTGTGCGTGGTCGAGGAAGTCGCCGATCTGTGGGCGCTCGATCGCTCGCGGCTGTTTCCGGGGCGCTTCCACGTATTGGGTGGGCGACTGTCGGCACTCGAGGGGGTGCGGCCCGAGGATCTCGCGATCGAGTCGCTGGTGCAGCGGATTGCGGAGGGCGGGATCGACGAGGTCGTGCTGGCGATGAACGCCACGCTCGAGGGACAGACCACCGCCCATTACATCGCCGAGCGGATCGAACGTTTCCCGATCCGCATCACCCAGCTCGCGCATGGCCTGCCGGTGGGGGGCGAGCTCGATTATCTGGACGAGGGGACGCTGGCGCAGGCGCTGCGGGCGCGGCGGCCGGTGGCGTAGCAGGTTTGTTCGCGCGGAGGCGCGGGGAGAAGGAGGGAAGGAGAAGGGGTTCACGCGAAGGCGCGAAGGCGCGAAGGAAGGCGAAGGCGCGAAGAGGATTTTCGCCGCGAAGCGGCCCTCGAAATTGCGCCGATCGGATAAGCCAGCGCCAGCGCGCGCCCGATGTCCCCAGACGCAACTCTCCGCGCCTCCGCGCGAACAAATCTTCTTCGCGCCTTCGCGCCTTCGCGTGAACCTCTTCTCCTTCTGAAAACTTGACGCACGCCGCGACCTTTCCTAGCTCGCCAGCATGGCTATCCTAGAAATCCTCGAAGTCCCGCACCCCGGCCTCCGCGCCGTCGCCGAACCCGTCGCGACGGTGGACGATTCGGTGCGCAAGATCGTCGCCGATATGTTCGACACGATGTACGATGCGCACGGCATCGGCCTTGCCGCGACGCAAGTCGGCATCGAACAGCGCATCGTCGTGATCGACCTGCAAGAACCGGAAGGCGAGGGCGAAGACGCCAAGCCGGTGCGCAAGCCGCTCGTCTATATCAACCCAGAGCTGATCTCGGTCAGCGAAGAGACCTCGCTCTACAACGAAGGCTGCCTGTCGATCCCCGAGCAATATGCCGAGGTCGAGCGCCCCACCAGCTGCCGCGCGCGCTGGCTCGACGAGCAGGGCGCCGCTCAGGAAGGCGATTTCGATGGCCTGCTCGCGACGGCGCTGCAGCACGAGATCGATCATTTGAACGGCGTGCTGTTCATCGACCATATCTCGAAGCTCAAGCGCGACATGCTGCTCAAGAAGCTGACGAAGCTGCGCAAGGCGGCCTGAGCCGTCGTCGCGCGTTTCCCGTGCGATCCTAAGCGAAGTCGGCCATCTCGGTCGCCCCGGCGGGCGCGCCGCTCAGTTCGGCGATGAGGCGTTCGAGCAGATAGACTCGCGCCTCGAGGTCACCGACTTTGCCCGAAGCGACGAGCCCGCCCATGACGAAGCCTCCGGTGGCGCCGATACTGCCTGCAACGAATGCCGAAACCAGCACGAACATCGCCGAAAACCGTTCCATCGGACTCCCCCTCCCGTCTCGTTGCGTCTGCGTAACCGTGTACCAAGGAAGGTTTTGGAGCGGTAGCTGCAATACGGTGATGTACGTATTCTCAATCGCTTAGCGTCACAAGCACCGTCGCCGGTCAGAACAATCCCTCGATCTCGCCCGAAGCCCCGAAGCGGATCGCCTCCGCCGCCGGCACCCTGGGGAGCCCCGGCATCGTCATCACTTCCCCGCAGATCGCCACCACGAACCCCGCGCCCGCGGCTAACCGCACCTCGCGCACCGGCACGACATGTCCCGTCGGCGCGCCGAGCTTCGCAGGGTCGGTCGAGAAACTGTATTGCGTCTTCGCCATGCACACCGGCAGGTGCCCGAACCCCGCCGCCTCCCAGCGCGCGAGTTGCGCCAGCACCGACGGCTCGGCCACCGCTTCCTCGGCGCGGTAGATTCGCGTCGCGACGGTGTTGATCTTGTCGAATAGCGATAAATCATCGGCGTAGAGCGGCGCGAATTGAGACGGGGCATCGGCCAGCGCCGCGACCTTCTCGGCCAGCTCCACCGCGCCCGCGCCGCCCTCGGCCCAATGCGAGCACAGCACCGCTTCGCACCCCTGATGCGCCGCGATATCGTGGATCACCGCGACTTCTTCCGCCGTATCGCCGTCGAAGCGGTTGATCGCCACCACAACCGGCACGCCGAACGCGCGCACATTCTCGATATGCCGCGCAAGATTGACGCCACCGCGTCGCACCGCCGCCGCATCGGGCGCGGCGAGATCGGCCTTCGCGACGCGACCGTTCATCTTCAGCGCGCGCACGGTCGCGACGATCACCGCCGCTGCCGGCTTGAGCCCGGCCTGGCGGCATTTGATGTCGAAGAACTTCTCCGCGCCGAGGTCCGCGCCGAACCCGGCTTCGGTCACGACATAATCGGCCAGTCCCAAGGCAGCGCGCGTCGCGATCACCGAATTGCAGCCATGCGCGATATTGGCGAACGGCCCGCCATGAACGAACGCCGGCGTTCCCTCCAGCGTCTGGACGAGGTTGGGCTTGATCGCCTGCGCCAGCAGCACCGCCATCGCGCCGTCGGCCTTGAGGTCGCGCGCGGTCACCGCCTGCCTGCCCCGCGTATAGGCGACGACGATCCGCCCGAGCCGCGCCTCCAGATCGTGCAGGTCGGTGGCGAGGCACAGGATCGCCATCACTTCGGAGGCGACGGTGATGTCGAACCCGCTTTCGCGCGGATATCCGTTGGCCGGGCCGCCGAGCGACTGGGCGATATCTCGCAAGGCGCGGTCGTTCATGTCGAGCACGCGCCGCCACACGATCCGGCGCACGTCGATATCGAGCGCGTTGCCCCAATGGACATGGTTGTCGATCATCGCCGCGAGCAGGTTGTGCGCGCTGGTGATGGCATGGAAATCGCCGGTGAAATGGAGGTTGATGTCCTCCATCGGCACGACCTGCGCATAGCCGCCGCCGGTCGCGCCACCCTTGGTGCCGAAGCACGGGCCGAGCGAGGGTTCGCGCAGCGCCAGCATCGCCTTGCGCCCGATCCGGTTGAGCGCGTCGGCCAGGCCGACCGAGGTAGTCGACTTGCCTTCGCCCGCCGGGGTCGGGTTGATCGCGGTGACCAGGATCAGTCTGCCTTGGCGCGTCGGCGCGGGCAGGGCGGCGAGGTCGATCTTCGCCTTGTGATGGCCATAGGGCTCGACCGCTTCGGGCGGGATTCCCGCGGCGGCGGCAATGACGCCAATGGGTTGCAGGGTAGCGGCGCGCGAAATCGCGATGTCGGTGAGCATGGCGCCCGTCCTAAACGCTGTTGGTCGCATCACAAGCAGCCGCGGCGTTTTTCCGCTGTCCTAGCGGCACCGTTCGAATTATGTTCCAGCGATGACCATGTTTCTCTCCCGCATCCCTTCGTCGCCAAAATCCGCTCCGTTTATTCCGGACTTTTCGAGACAGTCCGGCACCTTCGTGACCATCGGCGAGTCGCGCTGATGGAGATCCTGCTCGTCGCATTGATCGCCATCGTCGCCGGCGTGGCGCTTGGCTGGTTTCTCGGCGGACGCGGCGCCGCGCAAGCGCGCGCCGACGCCGCGACGCGCGAAGCCGATTTCAAGCGCGCGATCGTCGATCTCGCCAGCGCCGAGGAGCGCGCGCGGGCGGCGGACCAGCTGCGGAGCGAACTGGCGGCGATCCGTGACGAGCGTGACGTCGCGCGGCTCGAGAACACCGCGTTGAAGACTCACACCGCCGCGTTCGAGAGCCGGCTCGCCGACATGCACGCGACCAACGCCGCGCGACACGAAGCGGAACGCGCGGCGAACGAGGCGCGGATCGCGGAACTGCGGGAAACCACCGCGGCGCGCGAGAAAATGGTAGGCGACGCCCATGCGACGCGCATCGCCGAACTGCTCCACGCCAAGGAGCTGCTCGCCACGCAATTCGCCGAAGTCTCGAACAAATTGCTCAACGACGCGCAGGAAGTGTTCCTCAAGCGCGCCGACGAACGCTTTCGCCAGTCGGAAGAGACCGCGGGCGCCAACCTCAAGTCGATGCTCCAGCCGGTCAGCGACCGCCTGCTCAAGTACGAGGAAGCGGTGACGAAGGTCGAGGTCGACCGCGTCAGCGCGTTCGACCAGCTCAAGGGGCAGATCGAAGGCTTGCGCGTCGGCCAGGAGAAAGTGTCGAGCGAGGCCGCCAAATTGGTCAATTCGCTGCGCAACGCGCCGAAGTCGCGCGGCCGCTGGGGCGAGCAGCAGTTGAAGAACGTGCTCGAAAGCTGTGGCTTGTCGGAACATACCGATTTCCAGACCGAAGTGTCGGTCTCCGGCGGCGACGAGGGCGGGCGGCTGCGCCCCGATGCGATCGTCACCGTGCCGGGCGGGCGCAGCCTGGTGATCGACGCCAAGGTGTCGCTCAACGCCTATCAGGACGCCTTCGGCGCGGTCGACGAGGCCGAACGCGCCAAGGGCCTGGCGCTCCACGCCGCGTCGATGCGCGCGCACGTCAATGGCCTCGGCAACAAGGCGTATTGGAGCCAGTTCGCCGATGCGCCCGATTATGTCATCATGTTCGTGCCGGGCGAGCATTTCCTCTCGGCCGCGCTCGAGCAGGACCCCACGCTGTGGGATTTCGCGTTCGACAAGCGCGTGCTGCTGGCGACACCGACCAACCTGATCGCGATCGCGCGCACCGTTGCGGCAGTGTGGCGGCAGGAGCGGCTGGCGAAGGAGGCCGCCGAGATCGGTCGGCTCGGCAAGGAGATGCACGACCGGCTCGCCAAGGTCGCCGACGATCTGCGCAAGGTCGGCGCCGGGCTCAACAGCGCGGTCAACAATTTCAACAGCTTCTCGAATTCGTTCAACGGCCGCTTGATGGTGACCGGGCGAAAATTCCGCGACCTCAACATCGAGACCGGCGCGCGCGAGCTGGAGGACGTGGCCCCGGTCGAGGCGCTGGCGCGGATGGGCGACGCGCCGGTCCTGCTGGAGGATATGGCCAAGGCGGCGGAGTAGGGCGGAAGACTCGCTTCCACCTAGCCGTCACCCCGGGCACGCCCCGGGGTGACGAGACTCTAAGGCGTCTGCCCCAACACCTCATACGCCATCACCGCGGTCGCCACCGCGGCGTTGAGGCTGTCGGCCTTGCCGAGCATCGGGATTTTCACGAGCAGATCGCATTGCGCGGCGTAGGCGTCGGGCATGCCCTGCGCCTCGTTTCCGGTGAGCAGGAAGGTCGGCGCCGAATAAGCGGCAGCGCGATAGTCGACAATGGTGTCGAGGCTTAGCCCGACCAATTGCCCCGGCCCGGCACGCAGCCACGGCAGGAAGTCGTCCCATTCGCATTGCACCACCGGCACGGTGAACAGCGCGCCCATGCTGGCGCGCACCGCCTCGACCGAGAAGGGATCGACGCACTCGCCGATCAGGATCAGCCCGCCCGCGCCGACCGCGTCGCCGGTGCGCAATATCGTCCCGAGATTGCCCGGATCGCGCAGCCGCTCGGCGACGAGCCAGATCGCGGAACGCGCGCGATCGAGCGAAGCGAGGTCGCGGGTGAATTCGGCGAACACGCCGACCACGGCCTGCGGATTCTCCTTGCCCGAGAGTTTGGAGAGGATGTCGGGGACGGTCTCGATCGCTTCGCCGCCGGCGCCCTCGACCGCCTCGACCAATGCGAGGACCAGCGGATGCGCCGCGCTGTCGCGCGCGAAGAACAGATATTCGGGAATGCGCCCGGCTTCGCGCGCTTCGGTCAGGATACGCAGGCCCTCGGCGAGGAACAGGCCTTCCTCGCGGCGGTGGCGCTTTTCGCGCAAGCTACGGACCCGCTTGATCAGGGGATTGGAGTAAGCGGTGATTTCGCGGGGCATATGTCTATTTCCTCCCCTCCCGCCTGCGGGAGGGGCTGGGGGTGGGCGCGCGCTCTATGGAGAGCGTAACGCTGGAGGAGAGCCGCGCCCACCCCCGACCCCCTCCCGCACGCGGAGGGGGAGCAGAAAATCAATCCTCGCCGAACTTCGCCTCGACCAGGTCGCACAATGCGCCGACCGCCACCTCGGCATGTTCGCCTTCGGCCGAAATCTGGATCGTGTCGCCCATCGCCGCGCCGAGCATCATCAGCCCCATGATCGAGGTGCCCGTCACCGAACCGGCGCCATCCTTCTCGACCTGCAATTCGCACGCCTGCGTCGCTGCCAATGTCACGAACTTGGCGCTCGCCCGGGCATGCAGGCCTCGCTTGTTGGTGATGAGAACCGAACGCGAAACCGGCATCAGGCGGCAGCCTCGCCCAGCACTTCGGACGCGACCGAGATATATTTCCGCCCGGCCTCGCGCGCGGCGGCGACGGCATCGACGATCTTCATCTTCTTGCGCGCCGATTCGAGCCGGATCAGCATCGGCAAGTTGATGCCGGCGATCACCTCGATCCGCCCGCGCTCCATCAGCGAAATGGCGAGGTTGGAGGGCGTACCGCCGAACAGATCGGTCAGCAGGATCACGCCGCGCCCGGCATCGACTCGCGCGATCGCCTCGGCAATGTCGTTGCGGCGCGCTTCCATGTCGTCGTCGGGGCCGATATTGACCGTGGCGACGCGCTCCTGCTTGCCGACGACATGCTCCATCGCGGTCACGAACTCATCGGCCAGCCGGCCATGGGTCACGAGAACCAGCCCGATCATCGTCTCACCCAATTCATGCACCACGCGCCCCATCGTCAATCGTCTCGTCGCCCATCGTGCCGTCAGGCGTCTCGGCCGGTACGCCCTCCAGCGAGTCCTGGGGAGCGGCGGCGAGATCGCGGTGCGCGACCGTGGGCGAAAATCCCGCGGCGCGCAACCGGGCGGCGACGCGCTCGGCAACATGGACCGAGCGGTGTCTCCCCCCGGTACACCCAAATGCGATCGTAACATAGGACTTGCCCTCCGCCCGATAGCGCGGAAGCAGCAGCAACAGCAGCGATTCGATCTGTGACAGAGCGGCGTCATATGCCGGGTCGGCCGCGATATAGGCCGAGACATCGGCATCCAGCCCCGTTCCCGGGCGCAGTTCCGGCACCCAATGCGGGTTGCGCAGGAAACGCATGTCGAACACCAGATCGGCATTGCGCGGCAGCCCGCGGGCGAAGCCGAACGACATGACCGAGAGCGTCGGTTCGCCCAGTTTCTCGCCGAGCTGCTCGCCCGAAAAGGTCGTGCGGACTTGCTGCGCCAGCTCGTTCGCGCTCAGCGTGGTGGTGTCGATCAGCCGGTTGGCCCAGCCGCGCAAGGGCGCGAGCAATTCGCGTTCGCGCGCAATGCCGTCGGACGCCGGGCGGTCGAGCGCCAGCGGATGCCGGCGTCGTGTCTCCGAATAGCGCCGCTCGAGCTCGCTGCCGGCGCAGTCGAGGAACAAGGTGCCGATGTCGTGGCCATGCTCGGCGCGCAATTGCTTGATCCGCGCGACGATCTTCTCCGGATCGAAGTCGCGCGTCCGCGCGCCGATGCCGAGCGCGAGCGGCTGACCGGTTCGCTCCAGTCCCTCGGGCAAGGGCGCGCTGAGCAAGCGATCGAGCAGCACCAGCGGCAGATTGTCGACCACCTCCCAGCCGAGATCCTCCAGCGTGCGCAGCACGGTCGATTTTCCCGCGCCCGACATGCCGGTGACGAGCAGGATATCCTTGGGGTCGCGCTTCATCGTCTCTCTCTAGCGCCGGCCAGCGCCAATTCCACCTTGATCGGCGTCGCGGCGTCAAAAGCGTCGAGCGTCACGGCGCGGACCGCGATCCCGGCGACCAGGATCGACTCGTCGTCGGGCGGCATCCGTTCGACCACGCCGTCGAGCCGTACCGCCAAAGCCACGGCCACGTCGCTGCTATATGGATAGGCGACGATGCCGATGCCACGCACTTCGATCCGCCCGGCGATGGTCGGCGGCGGCGTGGCGCGCAACGCGCCGCCCGCCGCGGTCAGCTCGGTATAATCGTCGCTGATCAGCATCGCGCCGCGATCGATCAAACGCAGCGCCAGATCGGACTTGCCGCTGCCCGATCTGCCGAGCAGCAGCACCGCCATGCCGTCGATCGCGACGCTGGTGGCATGGATCCGCACGCTCATACGCCGTGGCCGGCGGGCAAATGGATGACGAAGCGCGCACCCGGCGCCCGATCCGCGCGCGCGGTGGCCAAGATGCTGCCCTGGTGCGCGTCGACGATCGTGCGCGCGATAGCGAGGCCGAGCCCGGAATGCTTGCCGAACGCCTCGCCTTCGGGGCGCAGCGACTGGAAGCGCTGAAACACCTGTTCGCGCGCGTCTTCCGGCACGCCGGGGCCCTGGTCCTCGACCGCGATCTCGATGCCGTCATGGTCGCGCGTCGCGACGATCGTGATGAGGCCGCCATCGGGCGAGAAGGACACGGCGTTTTCGATGACGTTTTCGAGGACGCGTTCGAGCCGCCCGCCTTCGCCGAGCACGATCAACGCATCTCCGCCACGCGACTCGAAACGCAGCCGGACGCCGCGGTCGAGCCCGCGCGCTTCGCGGCTAGAGATCAGCGCGGCGATCATCGCGCCGAGATCGACTCGCTCGAACTTCGCGCGGCTGAGCTGTGCGTCGAGCCGGGATGCCTCGGCAATGTCGGTGATCAGCCGGTCGAGCCGATGCACGTCGTCGCGCACGATCGCCAGCAGCCGCTCCTGCAGCGCCGGATCCTTGACCAGCGCCAGCCCCTCGACCGCGGAACGCAGCGAGGCGAGCGGGTTCTTCATCTCGTGCGTCACGTCGGCGGCGAACGCTTCGATCGCGTCGATCCGTGCGCGCAGGGCGAGGCTCATGTCGGACAAAGCCCGCGCGAGCATGCCGATCTCGTCGCGCCGCTCGGGCAGGCGCGGCACGACCACTTCGCGCGCGCGCCCCAGCCGCACGCGCACCGCCGACCAGGCCAGCCGCCGCAGCGGTCGCACGATCGTCCGCGCGAGGAACAAGGACAGCAAGACCGACACGATCGCCACGATCAGCAGCACCACGCTCAGCCGGAAGCGCTCGACGCGCACCGTCTGGGTGATTTCGCGCGCATTGAAGGTGGTCATCACCACGCTGCCGCCGGGCATCGGCGAGGCGGCGGTGATCACCGGCGTGCGGTCGGGCGCGCGCCACACCGTCGCGGCGACGGTCGGCGCGACTCGCACGGTGCGGACGTCGGGCCAGGCGAGCCCGCTGACATGTTCGCGATAGAGCGGCGCGCGCGGCGTGCCGACCACGGTGTCGATCACCGCATCGAGGAACCTTGCCGAGGCTTGCTGCCAATCCTGCTTGTCGGGGTCCTGCAGCACGAAGTTGCGCAAGCCCAAAGCGCGCGTGTCGATGATCAGGTGCGCGTCGGCATCGTAGATCCGCACGCGCGCGCCCATGTCGCGCGCCAGCTTCAACGCGAGGTCGGGGCGTTGCCTGGTCGGCACGGCGACCATCGCTTCGGCGATCAGCCGGGCTTCGCGGATCGATTGCGTCACGCGCCCGTCGACGATCCGGCTGCGATACGAATCGAGATAGAAGAACCCGCCCGCCAGCATCGCCAGCGCGAACACGTTGACGAACAGGATGCGCGGCGTGAGCGAGACACGCGCCGACCAGCGCAGCGACAGCGCATAGGCGTCCGCATCGCGCCCGTCGAACATCACCTCAGTCTTCGGAGAAACGATACCCGGCTCCATATAGCGTCTCGATCGCATCGAATTCGGGGTCGACCTGGCGGAATTTGCGCCGGACGCGCTTGATGTGGCTGTCGATCGTGCGGTCGTCGACATAGATGTCGTCGTGATAGGCCGCATCCATCAACTGGTTGCGCGTCTTCACGATGCCGGGGCGCTGCGCCAGCGTTTCGAGGATCAGGAATTCGGTGACGGTCAGCACGACCGTCTCGTTGCCCCAGGTGACGCGGTGGCGCGCGGTGTCCATCGCCAGGCGTCCGCGCACCAGCGAGCTTTCCGCCGCAGGTTCGTCGCCCGCCGGCCCGCCCTGCGACACTTCGGCACGCCGCAGGATCGCGCGGATCCGCGCGATCAGCAGGCGCTGCGAGAAGGGCTTGGCGATATAATCGTCTGCGCCCATCGCCAGCCCGAGCGCCTCGTCGAGCTCGTCGTCCTTCGAGGTGAGGAAGATCACCGGGATCATGCTCTTCTCGCGCAGGCGGCGCAGCAGTTCGAGCCCATCCATCCGCGGCATCTTGATGTCGAGGATCGCAATGTCGGGCGGATTGTCGATCAGCGCCTTGAGCGCGGTCTCGCCGTCCGAATACATCCGCGTGGCGAAGCCCTCGGCCTGCAGCGCGATCGATACCGAAGTGAGGATGTTGCGGTCGTCATCGACGAGCGCGATCGTTGCCGTCATCGGCGGGGGCAATCCTTGATCATTCTGCAAGCGGCATAATCCATTAGCGTGGCCGCCTCAATGGAAGCTGAACGGGTCGCGCCGTCGCGGCCGGATGCTCGATACGGGCGGCATGACCGGCAACGCAGCGGTCCGGCATGTCGGGCAGGGGCTGCTCGACCGCAGCGCGGCGCGCGTTCGTCGCGCCCGACCTCGCGCCGCTGCCGGGGGCGTGCTAATCCGCATGCCTCCGCAACCGATCAAGGATATGGACATGGGATTGCTCGACGGCCTGCTCGGCCAAGTCACTGAAAACGTCGACGTCAAGAATCTGGCCGAGAAGGTCGGCCTGACCCCGGAGCAGATCGAATCGGCGGTCACCGCGCTCGGTCAGGCGCATGCCGCCCCCGGCGACACCGTCGCGACCGCCGCCGAAAGCACCGGCCTGCCGAGCGACACGCTGCAGCAGATTGTCGCGCATATCGGTGGCGAAGGCGCGCTCGGCAATTTCGCGGCGCTGCTCGGCCAGCAGGGCGGCGTGCTGGGGCAGCTCGGCGGGCTGGCGGAAGGGTTCTTCGGGAAGAAGTAAGCGCAGTCCCCCGCTACCGCTTGCCCCGCGGCACTTCCCCGGCGAAGGCCGGGGCCCAGGAGCGAAGGTCGTCGTAACGGGGGCAGCCTATCACTCTCAGCCGCCCTCTCCTGGGCCCCGGCCTTCGCCGGGGAAGCGAAAATAGGCAGGTCGGCTGCTCCTCTCTGCGTCCTCTGCGCCTCTGCGCGCAAAAAAAGAAGAGTGGGTTCGCGCAGAGGCGCGGAGGACGCAGAGCAGAAGATGAGAGGCGCCTCGCGTCTTCGCGTGAGAGGGATTTCACGCGAAGACGCGAAGATCATCGGAAGCGATTTAAACCCAATCCGTTAAGCGGGTTCGACTCGCAACACGCTCCCATCCGCCCCGACGATCCGCACGCTCGTCCCGACCGCGGCATCCGGACCGACGGCGTTCCACGCGCCGTCCCCGACCTTCACCCGCCCTTCGCCATCGACGATCGCCTCGCACACCTCGACGCGCTTGCCGATCAGCCGCGCCGCGCGATCGTTGAGCAGGGGATCGGACGACGTCCGGTCCGATCCGCGATACCAGCGTTTCCCCGCCGCCACCGCGCCAGCGGTCAGCGCGGCGAAAACCACTGCCTGCACTAGGATCGGCAGCTCCGGCGCGATCAGCACCAGCACGCCGACCACAGCCGCCGCGGCACCAAGGAAGATCAGGAAGAACCCCGGCACCAGCAGTTCGGCGATCACCAGGCCCAGCGCGGCCGCCAGCCATAAAGCGCCGGGGCTCCACGCGAACCCGAACAGCATCATGCCGCCGGCTCCTCGAACGGCCGCGGTCGCGGCTTGGCGATCGGCGCGGCGGCGGGCAATCCGACGATCGCCTCACGCGCCAGCTCGCCGATCCCGCCGAGCGTCCCCATCAGCTG
>CAXTEO010000003.1:0-84066 GCA_964243205.1 uncultured Sphingomonas sp. | reverse complement strand
TTTCGGCTCGAACGGCCCGCGCACGCGCGCGGGCGTTGGCGGGGCCGGCGGCTGGGGCGGGGCGGGCTGGTCGCCGAACGCCTGTTTGGCGAGCTCGCCGATGCCGCCCAGCGTGCCGATCAGCTGCGTCGCCTCGACCGGGAACAGGATCGTCTTGGCGTTGGGCGAGGTGGCGAACTTGCCGATCGCCTCGACATATTTCTGCGCGATGAAATAATTGATCGCCTGCACGCTGCCGCCCTCGATCGCATCGGACACCGCCTTGGTCGCCGCCGCCTCGGCCTGCGCGGCGCGTTCGCGCGCCTCGGCGTCGCGGAAAGCGGATTCGCGGCGCCCCTCCGCCTCGAGGATCTGCGACTGTTTCGCGCCCTCGGCGCGGTTGATCGCATTCTGCCGCGCCGCCTCCGATTCGAGGATCGTCGCGCGCTTCTCGCGCTCGGCCTTCATCTGGCGCGTCATCGCATTGACGATGTCGGCCGGCGGGCGGATGTCCTTCAGCTCGACGCGGGTGATCTTGACGCCCCAGCTCTCGGTCGCATGATCGACCACCATCAGCAGCCGCGTGTTGATCTCGTCGCGCTTCGACAGCGTCTCGTCGAGGTCCATCGAGCCCATCACGGTGCGCAGGTTGGTCGTGGCGAGCTGCATGATCGCGAGATACAGGTCGCTCACCTCATACGCCGCCTTGGCCGCGTCGAGCACCTGGAAGAACACCACGCCGTCGACCGCGACCATCGCATTGTCCTTGGTGATGATCTCCTGGCCGGGGATGTCGAGCACTTGCTCCATCATGTTCACCTTGCGCCCGATCTGGTCGAACAAAGGCACGATGAAGGTGAGCCCGGGCTGGGCGACCGCGGTGAACTTGCCGAAGCGTTCGATCGTATATTGATAGCCCTGCCGGACGACCTTCATGCCGAGCATGAGGTAGAGCAGGACGACCGCGACGAGCAGGCCGGCGATGATGAGTGCCATGGATGCGTACCCCGTGCGGCCGCGGGGGCGGGCGCGATGTGCGGGTTTTAGCAGATTGGGGGCGGTGGGGTAGGGGGATAAGACGGCGAGGTGCGCGGCGTAATCGGCCCCGTCAGTTTTGAGCTTGAGAGAGCGCCCCAGCTTCGAACGACCGCTGCCAACCCTCCGCTGCTACAATCCGGCCACCCTCGAATTTAAACGATATGAGGAAAACGGTTTTATCGTGGTTATTGGTGAACTCCACATCGACCTTGTAAGCACCGCACGAGCTTTCGATGGGGGTCGGAATGTAGTCCCATTGCAGGAAGCGAAACGTATTCGCCTTCATCTCCCGAGCCAGCGCGCGTAGGCCATCGACGCCGACACCAAGCGGTCTGCCAACATCTCCAGAGCCTAGCGAAAATGTGGCACCAGGCGCCACCAAGCGCTCTAGCTTCAGCGATAGCTTGGTCGGAATGTTCGCCGAAAGGCGAACCGCGTCTACGGCTCTGAGACTGAGCAAATTCTGAAGCTCGCCGACGTAGTGAACCTTGGGTACGTCGCAACCTTGTTCGTTCGGGGGCGAGGCTACGGCAGGCCATGCTGAAGCGAATATAATCGCGAAGATTGCGGAGGGTCCTTTTTTCATCCTCCGATGATGCAACGAACGTCTGAAGCCTTCAACTCAGTCGAGCGCACAAGCGGTCGCAGCAAGGTTAGAACTTTCCCACACGCTTAGTTCGTGATATGTTCTCCTTCGTTGTTTGAACTGTCCAGCTCCTGCTCCTCGCGATCCCGCGACACTCCCGCCTGCCATGCTCTGGCGCGCGTCGGAGAGTGGAAACCCTGGGGGCAGGTCATGCCCATCCGGCATTGGCGCGAAAATGGAAACGATCCGAAAAGTAAACATCCCGTCTTGGGGTCAATCCAGTCAACCGCCGCCCCACCGTCACCCCGGGCTCGTCCCGGGGTCCACCGTGGTCCGGGACCATCGGCCGCAGGAAGCGCGGCACGGTGGATGCCGGGACGAGCCCGGTATGACGGTTGAAAGCGCGGCTGCGCGGCACCCGCGGTGGTGCGACTTTCGTGTGACTTTCCGCGTCCTGCCACGCCGCCGCAGCGCCACCGGCACCGCCCCCTAGCGCCACACCGCCCCGTTGTTTACATGGACCGCCACGACTCGCACCCACCCGACCTCCCCGGGCAGCAGGAAACGGCATTTTCATGGACATTCGCCTCGGCCTCACCTTCGACGATGTCCTGCTCGTGCCGGCCGAATCCGATATCGTGCCGAGCCAGACCAACACCGCGACGCGCGTCACCCGCGGCATATCGCTCGACATTCCGATCCTCTCCTCGGCAATGGACACCGTGACCGAGGCCGACATGGCGATCGTCATGGCGCAACTGGGCGGCATCGGCGTGCTCCACCGCAACATGGAGATCCCCGAGCAGGTCGCCGCGGTCCGTGCGGTGAAGCGCTTCGAGAGCGGCATGGTCGTCAACCCGATCACGATCGCGCCCTCGGCCACGCTCGCCGAAGCGCAGGCGCTGATGGCGCGCCACAAGATCAGCGGCATCCCGGTGGTCGAGGCCGATGGCAAGCTCGTCGGCATCCTCACCAACCGCGACACGCGCTTCGCCGAGAACCCCAAGCAGCCCGTCTCCGAGCTGATGACGCACGAGAATCTCGCGACCGTTTCGACCGGCGTCGGCAAGGACGAGGCCAAGCGGCTGCTCCACCAGCGCCGGATCGAGAAACTGCTGGTGGTCGACGAGCAATATCGCTGCGTCGGCCTGATCACCGTCAAGGATATCGAGAAGGCCGTCACCTATCCCAACGCCACCAAGGACGATGCCGGCCGGCTGCGCGTCGCCGCCGCCACCACGGTCGGCGACAAGGGGTTCGAGCGCACCGAGGCATTGGTAGATGCCGAGCTCGATCTGGTGGTGATCGACACCGCGCATGGCCACAATCGCGACGTCGCGCGCGCGGTCGAGCGGGTGAAGAAACTGTCCAATTCGGTGCAGGTGATCGCCGGCAACGTCGCCACCGCCGAGGCGACGCGTGCGCTGATCGATGCGGGCGCCGACGGGATCAAGGTCGGGATCGGCCCTGGCTCGATCTGCACCACGCGTGTGGTCGCCGGTGTCGGCGTGCCGCAGCTGACGGCGGTGATGGATTGCGCCGAAATCGGGCTTAAGGCGGGCGTGCCGGTGATCGCCGATGGGGGCCTGCGCACCTCGGGCGATCTCGCCAAGGCGCTCGCGGCGGGCGCGTCGGCGTGCATGATCGGCTCGCTGCTCGCCGGCACCGAGGAAGCGCCGGGCGAGACTTTCCTGTTCCAGGGCCGCGCCTACAAATCGTATCGCGGCATGGGCTCGGTCGGCGCGATGGGCCGCGGCTCGGCCGACCGCTATTTCCAGGGCGACATCAAGGACCAGATGAAGCTGGTGCCGGAGGGGATCGAGGGCCAGGTCGCGTTCAAGGGGCCTGCGAAGGACGTGATCCACCAGTTGGTGGGCGGCATTCGTGCGGCGATGGGATATACGGGCTCGGCGACGCTCGAGGATCTGCAGGCGCGCGCGCGCTTCGTGCAGATTACGGGTGCGGGGCTCAAGGAGAGCCATGTCCACGACGTCGACATTACGCGAGAAGCGCCGAACTATCCCACGAGGTAACGCCTCTCCCTCTCCCGCTTGCGGGAGAGGGCCGGGGAGAGGGCAGTAACAAGCGCCGTCTCCCGATACTGCCCCTCTCCCCGACCCTCTCCCCAAGGGGGAGAGGGAGAAAGTAGACCATGACCCCATCCGCCCGCACCCAGGCCGCGATCGAATTGCTCGACCAGATCATCGCCGGCGCCCGCGACAGCGGCGCCGCCGCCGACACGCTGATCGCACGCTATTTCAGCACGCGCCGCTACGCCGGAAGCAAGGACCGCCGCGCCGTCCGCGAACTGGTCTATGCCGCGATCCGCAGCGTCGGCGAACGCCCCGCGAGCGGCCGCGCCGCGATGCTCGCCGTGGCGCAGGCCGATCCCGAGATCGCCGCCACCTTCGACGGCGTCGGCCATGGCCCCGCGACGATCGGCAAGCACGAGACCGCCGCGCCGTCGGGCGTCGCGCCGGTGTGGATCATCGACCGCCTGCACGGCTCCGACCTGGGCCATGAGGAGTTCGAAGCGTTGATCGGCCGCGCCCCGCTCGACGTCCGCATCAACCGCATGATCGTCGAGGAGATCGACATCGACGGCGCCGAACCGATCAAGGGCCTCCCCGACGGCCTGCGCCTCCCCTCGGGCACGCAGGTCGAGAACCTGCCCGCCTACAATCACGGCGCGATCGAAGTGCAGGATGCCGGCAGCCAGTTCGTCACGCTCGCCGCCAAGGCCAAGCCCGGCCAACGCATCGTCGATTTGTGCGCCGGCGCCGGCGGCAAGACGCTCGCGCTCGCCGCGGTGATGGAAGGGCAGGGCGAAGTGCTTGCCACCGACACCGACCGCATGCGCCTCTCGCGCCTCGCCCCGCGGGCGGAGCGCGCGCGCTCGGGCATCATCGAGACCCGGCTGCTCAACCCCGGCCGCGAAGTCGAGATGCTCGACGACTGGCTGCACAGCGCGGATTGCGTGCTGATCGACGCGCCGTGCTCGGGCACCGGCACCTGGCGCCGCAACCCCGAGGCCCGCTGGCGGCTCACCCCCGACAGGATCGAGCGGCTGGTCGAGACGCAGAAGCACGTTCTCGAAGTCGGCGCGACCCTGGTCAAGCCGGGCGGGGCATTGGTCTATATCGTCTGCTCCTTGCTCGACGAAGAAGGGGCGGGGCAGGTCGCCGACTTCCTCGCCGCCAATCCCGGCTGGAAGGCGCAGCCGCTCAATCTCCCCGTCGGCCGCAAGCATGGTCCCGGCGTGCGATTGACGCCGGCGCACGACGCCACCGACGGCTTTTTTGTCGCGCGTCTCGTCGCCCCGTGATAGCGCTGCTTCCGTGTCGAAGCTGGAGTATCTCATGCGTTACACGTCCGTCGCCGTCGCTGCCGCGCTGACGCTGGTTACCGTTGCGACTGCGGTGCAGGGCCAGCGCGCCGACCAGGCGGTCGACGCGCGCTCGCTGGCGCTGCTCGCCAAAGGGCGGGCGCTGCAGGCGACGGGCAATCTCGATGCGGCGACCGACACGCTCGAAAGCGCCGTCGCGGTCGATCCGCGCAATCGCGATGCGTTCGTGACGCTCGCCGAGGTGGCGCAGTCGCGCGGCCTGCCGGGCAAAGCGATCCGGCTGTACCGCGAGGCGCTGTCGCTCGATCCCAACGACGTGGCGGCGCTGACCGGCCAGGGCGAGGCGCTCGTAGCGAAGGGCGCGGTGGCACGGGCGCGCGAGAATCTCGCCAAGGTCAAGCTGGTCTGCGCCAAGCGCGCCTGCCCCGAAGTGGCGACGCTGTCGGCATCGATCGCCAAGGGGCCACCGATCATCACGGCCGCGGCGAGCGTGCCGATTACGGTGCCGAAGAAAGACTAACCGTCGCCCCGGCGGAGGCCGGGGCCGCTGGGTCGGGATAACGCCGCGCGATCAACGGAACGGCCCCGGCCTTCGCCGGGGCGACGGCCTAGCCCAGCGCCTTTGCCAACGCCACGAACTCAGCAACGCTCACCGTCTCCGCCCGCCTAGTCGCGTCGATCCCGACCGCTTCCAGCGCCACGAGCGCCCCCGGGGCACCCTTCAAGCTCTGCCGCAACATCTTGCGCCGCTGCCCGAACGCCGCCGCGGTCAGCCGCTCGAGCGTGGCGAAGCGCACGCCCTCGGGCGCCGCGCCTGGCACGATGTGCACCACCGCCGACATCACCTTGGGCGACGGGGTGAAGGCCGAGCGGTGCACCGGCATCGCCAATGTGGCGCGCGACCGCCACTGCGCGAGCACCGCCAGCCGGCCATAGGCCTCGCCATCGGTCGGCGCGACGATCCGCTCGGCGACTTCGCGCTGGAACATCAGCGTCAGGCTCTGCCACCACGGATCCCAGTCCGCCGACAGCCAGCGCACCAGCAGCGCCGTCCCGATATTATAGGGCAGGTTCGACGCGATATGCGGCTTGCCCTCGAACAGCGGCGCAGCGTCGATGTCGAGCGCATCGCCCTCGATCACGCGCAGCTTGCCCGGAAACGCATCACTCAGTTCGGCCAGCGCCGGAATGCAGCGCCGGTCGCGCTCGATCGCGGTGACGCGCGCACCCGCGCCGAGCAATGCGCGCGTCAGGCCACCCGGGCCGGGTCCGATCTCAAGCACTTCGGCATCGGTCAGATCTCCCGGAATGCGCGCGATCCGCGCCAGCAATTGCGCATCGAGCAGGAAGTTCTGGCCCAGCGCCTTGCTCGCATTGAGGCCGTGGCGCGCGATGACCTCACGCAGCGGCGGCAAATCGGGCGACGTCACGCGTCGGCGGCAGCGCGACGGTCGGCTGCCTCGCCCGCCAGCCGGATCGCCGCGATCGTCGCGCCCGGCTCGGCGCGGTTCCTGCCGGCAATGTCGAACGCGGTGCCGTGGTCGGGCGAGGTACGCACGATCGGCAGGCCCAGCGTGATGTTTACGCCGGCATCGAAATACAGCGTCTTGAGCGGTACCAGCGCCTGATCGTGATAGCAGCACATCGCGGCGTCATAGGTGATGCGAGCGCGGGCATGGAACATCGTGTCGGCGGCGAAGGGTCCGGTCGCGTCGATTCCCTCGGCGCGCAACAGCGCGATGGCGGGCGCGATCAGCTCGATCTCCTCGCGCCCGATCGCGCCGCTTTCGCCGGCATGCGGGTTGAACCCGGCAAAGGCGATCCGCGGGTTGAGGATCCCGAAATTGCGCGTCAGGCCACGCGCGGTCGCGCGCCCCTTGGCGACGATCAGGTCGATCGACAGCAACCCGCTCACCTCGGCGAGTGGGACGTGCGTGGTGATGGGGACAACGCGCAAATCCGGACCGGCGAGCATCATCACCGCATTCTCGCCGGCAATGCCACAGCGCTCGGCGACGAACTCGGTCTGCCCGGGATAGTTGAAGCCGATCTGATAGAGCTGCGCCTTCGACACCGGCCCCGTCACCAATGCACGCGCCGCGCCTGATCGTACCAGCCCGGCCGCCAGTTCGAGCGCGCGAAGCGCACAGCGCGCGCCTTCGACATCGGGTTGGCCGGGCACGATCTCACCGCCATCCTCGACCGTCAGCACCGGCAAGGCGGTGCCGAACACGCCGGTAGCGGCATCCGGGTGCGAGATCGCCATCACTGGCCCGTCCCAAACCGCCGCGATCGCGCGCGCGTCGCCGGTCGCGAAGAACGGCGCCAGCCCTGCCGCGTCGCGCTGTGCCCATGCCTTCGCGATCACCTCGGGACCGATGCCCGCCGGATCCCCCATCGATATGACGAGCGGCGCGAGCATCGCAGTCTCCCCCAGATCAACGATATTCGATGATCGCATCGCGCCGCAGATCGCGCAGCAACTGGTTCGCGCGCAGATTGACGCGGTCGTTTTCCATCTTGGTGCGAATCTGCTCGGTGCCGGGAATGTTGGCGCCGGTCGCCTCGTCGCGACCACATAGCACGAGCGAGCGGATCCCGTCCTTGGCCGAGCCGAACGGCGGGGTCGATTCGCCGACCTGCAGCTTCAGCATGATGTCGCGCAGCGCGACCGGCAAATCCTTGATCCGGATCGAATCATTGTCGACCACTTCAGCGCCGAGCGCCGTCGCCACCTTGGCGACCTCGCCGCAGCCTTTGATCGTCGCGCTCAACTTGGCGAACTCGGTCACGCGCGCATCGGCTTGTGCTTGCGTCGTTCCCTGGGCGAAGCGCACGCTCACCTGCTTGAGCGTCAGCTTGGCATCGAGCGGATCGGCCACGCCGATCTTGCGCGTATCGACCAGGTAGATGATCGAGAAGCCACCCGGCACCGCGATCGGCCCGGCGAGATGCTCGGGCGTCATCGACTTGATTGCTTCCACCAGCGGCGCCGGCAGCTGCGACAATTGCTGCTCGCTCAGCCAGTCGAGATCGCCGTCGGTCGCGCGCGTCGTCGCATCGGACAGGCGGGCATAATAGCCGAACGTGTCCTCGCCTTTGTCGCGCTTCTGGATCGACTGCATGATCTGTTGCGCTTGCGCGGCCACTTCGGGAGCGCGGTCGGCGTCGGCCTTTAGATAGATTTCGCGGACGTGATATTCCGTCGTGCCCTGTTGCTTCTTGATCTTGTCGATGATCGCATTGACCTCTTCGTCACCGACGTTGACGTCGACCTTGCGCCGCAAATAGCGGTTCCACGACAATTCGGCCTCGAGCTGGCGCTTCAGCGAGCGCTCGGACGACCCGACCGACCGCAGATAAACGCGCATTTCGGGAAGCGACTTGCCGAAGTTGCGGGCGACGGTCTCGTAGCTCTTGCTGATCTCGTCGGGGCCGATCTTCACATCGGCGGTCTTGGCCTGCTGGATCTGCAGCGTCTCGTCGATCAGCTGGCGCACGATCACCAGTTTGTACTGCTGCATTTCCTGCGGCGATAATTTCAGGTCGCGGGCGGAGACGAGCAAGGCGACGCGCTGGTCGATGTCGGTGCCGGTGATGACCGCGCCGTTGACGATCGCGGTCGGCTTGCGGATCGCAGGATCGACCTTGCCGAAAATCGTCGGATTTTTCGGCAGGTCGAGCGCGGTCACCCCTGCCTGCTCGTCGGGCGCGGGCGCGGTCTGGCCGATGGCGCCGCCGCTCGTCGAAAGCAGCGCGACGATTGCCGCACCGAATCCGAGGCCGCGACCGAAGCGAGTCGTCTTTGCTGTGTCAGTCTTCACGTATTCAAAATCCCATCCCGCACGGCGCGCATCGAGCCGCCCAGCAATCCACTGGGCGCTGGCCTGCGCCGATCCGTCTGAACCAGTGCTTAGCGGCCAAGGTTTTTGAACGCCAGCGTCAAGAGGAAGCCGTCGCCGCTGCGCGCGTCGCCAGTGGTCTGGTAATCGCGCTTCCACGTCACGCCAAGCTTGAGGCAATCGTCCTCATATTGCACGCCGAGGCGATGCCGCACCGGATCGAACCCGTCGGCCAGCGACAGCGGATCCTCGTCGCGATTGGTGAGGTCGATCACGGTCGAGCCGAATACCGACCAGAAACGCGAGATCTGCACCCGCCCGCCGAGCCGTATCTCCTCGCGATCGCGCAGATCTTCCAGCGTCGGGTCGATGTTGCGGTTCAGTCGCAGATAGCCGACCAGCACATAGGTGCTGCGCGAGCCGATCGTCGCATCCAGCTCGTTGCGACGGATCGCGAGATCGCCCTGGTCGAGCCGGTAGCGATGCACGATCGAGACGAAATCATGGAAGCGTAGCTCGGTGCGCCCGACAATATCCGACACCCGGCCGGAAAGGCCGGTGCCGTCGGGGAACAATGTCGGGCGGCTGTTGAGACGATAGCTCTGGCCGATATTGGTGCTGAGCGAGAAGCCGGGCAGGTCGACCGACCAGTCGAGGCCGTAAGTGACGCGCGCCGAATCCTCGAACCGGTCATAGCCGGGGAAGCGGTTGAGCGAGAACAGGTTGGTGTCTTCGAGATCGACCGAGCGCGAATCCTCGTTCGGCACCGTCATCGTGCCGAGCTGTGGCGAGCCGACGATCTGGACGCGCGGCGTCAGGCGCTGGGTCCCGCCGAAGAACGATCCGATCAACGGCCATTTCACGTCGATCGCGAACGCGCCGATCAAGCGGCCGCTGATCCCCGATTCGCCGCGATAGCTCGCCACCGTCGTCGCCAGCGTGTCGCTTGCGTTGTAGACGTCGCCGCGGCCGAGCGCGGTGAAGGTGATTTCCTGCCCGAACGGCGTGAGCTTGCGCAATTCCCACTGCGCGCTGGCAAAGGCGCGCTGCGTGTCCTGCCCGGCGGGGCGCGAGATGGCGAGCGTGTTGACCTGGAAGGTGAACACGCCGCCGAGCAGCCCGTCCGCCATCCGGCGGCGATAATCGATTTCGGGCAGCGCGATCGGCTGCAGCGCCTGGCGGTCCCCCACGCGCAGCGTCTGCACGTACCACCCGGCGATCGAGAAATAGCTGTTCGCGTCGATATGTTCGAGGTTGACGGTGCTGCGCAGGCGATCGTCGCTCGAAATATCGTAGCGGCGCAGGAAGGTGGGGTCGGTGGTCAGCCGCAGCGAACCGCTGAGGCTCCAGTTCGGGCTGAGCTGGAAACGCGCCACGCCGTCGAGATACCCGCGAAACGAATCGGGCGTGCCCGGCGGGGTCGCGGTGAGCAGGTCGTCGCTGCGCGGGCTGGCGGTGACGTAACCCGCGATGCGATACGCGCCGAGCGTGTTGAGCGCGCTATATTCCGCCTTGAGCATCGGCAGCACTTTGCTGAAGATGCGCGGCGTGACGGTCAGACCCTGATTGTCGCCGAGCGCGAAATGATAGGGCTGGGCGAATTCGAAGCCGTTGGTACGCCCGTACCGGAAATCGGGCGCGAGCAGTCCGTTATCGTTGCCACCGCCGACCGGGTTGGAGAAAGCGGGCAAGGGCAAGGTCGGCAATCCGAACAGGTTGATGCGGGCGCCCTTGTAATAGATCCGGCTCTTTTCCGGGCGATAGATCACCTGCACCGCGGTGATCTTCCACGAGGGTTCTTTCGGGCAATGGCTGGTCGTGGTGACGGCGCACGGGGTATACGCTGCGTCCTCGAGCACCACCGTCTCGTCGAGCGATCGCGTGCCCTTGCGCGCGGCGAGCCGCCCGCCTTTTTCGAGCACGAGCAGCATGTTGTCGACCATGCCGTCCTTCAGCGCATCGGTCAGTGCGATCGAATCGCCATACGCGATGTCACCGCCGGGATTGACCACCGCGATGTTGCCGGTCGCATCGACCTTGCCGGTCTTGCGGTTCCACACGACCTTGTCGGCGCGCAACCGGTTGCCCGCGCGGTACATGCGCACGTCGCCGGTCGCGGTGACGACGTCGTCCTTGCTGTCATATTCCAGGTTGGTCGCGTTGAACTGCACCTGATCGTCGCTCGCACTCGGCGTCGTGGCGGGCGGCGGCGGCGGCGTGGTACGCGTCTGCAAGTCCTGCGCCGAGACGGGGAACGCCGCCAGCACGAGCGGGCCGGCGCAGCTGGCAAGGAAGAAGGCACGCTTCACGTCGGAACAAACACCCTGATACGAGAAGGCCGCCGATCTTTGCCGGATGCCGCTGGTCGATGCCGCCCTATCGCATCGAGACCGGCTTGCTGCAACTCGTGCTGCGCGGAATTCGCTGGCGCATGCTTTGCCAGCGCCCCCGCGCTGTCCTAGAGACATCCGACTCACCGCAGACCAGACCCAATCGAGGCTCCCATGCAAATCGACTTTTCCAGCGCCGCGCCGGCGCCCGCCGCCGCCATTGCCTTTCCGGTCGAGAAGGATGGTCTCGCGCGGCTCGCGACGACCTTGCTCGACGCCGGGGCGCTCGATCTGGTGAAGTCCGCCGCGCGCGCCAGCCGTTTCGAAGGCGAAACCGCGAGCGTGGTCGAGACCTTCGTGGCCGATGGGGCAGGCGGCGTGCGACGCGTGCTGCTGCTCGGCACGGGCGCGGGCAGCGAGGCCGATTACGAGCGCGCCGGTGGCGCCTTGACCGCACGCTTGCTGACCTCCGGCGTCGTCACCGTCAGCGTCGATTTCGCCAGCGCAGGGGCAGTTCCCAAAGCGGTCGCGCGCTTTGCCGCGGCCGCCGCGCAACGCGCGTGGCGTCACGACGTCTATCGTACCAAGCTCCCCGAAAAGTCCAAGCCGACGCTGGCGACGGTCGTCGTGCACGGCGCGCCCGACGGCACCGACGCCGAATGGAGCAAGCAGAAGGCGCTGACCGAAGGACTCGAACTGACGCGGACGCTCGTGGCGGAGCCGCCTAACGTCATCTATCCCGAGACGTTCGTCGCCAAGGTGCTGGCCGAGATCGAAGGGCTCGGCCTCGAAGTCACCGTGCTTGGCGAAGACGAGATGCGCGAACTCGGCATGGGCGCGATCCTCGGGGTGTCGCAGGGCTCGGCCAAGGATGCGCGGCTGCTCGCGCTGAAATGGAGCGGCGCCGGCGCGGGCGACCCCGAGCTGGCGCTGGTCGGCAAGGGCGTGACCTTCGACACCGGCGGCATTTCGCTGAAGCCCGGGCCCGGCATGGAAGACATGAAGTGGGACATGGGCGGCGCCGGTGCCGTTGTCGGCGCGATGAAGGCGATCGCCGGGCGCAAGGCCAAGGCGAATGTGATCGGCGTGTGCGGCCTGGTCGAGAACATGCCCGACGGCGACGCGATCCGCCCCGGCGACGTGCTGACCTCGATGTCCGGACAGACGATCGAGATCCTCAATACCGACGCCGAGGGGCGGCTGGTGCTGTGCGACGCGGTCACCTGGGTGCAGCGCACGCATCACCCCAAGACGATCGTCGATCTCGCGACGCTGACCGGCGCGATGATCGTCAGCCTCGGCACCGAGCATGGCGGCATCTTCGCCAATGACGATGCGCTGGCCGACGAGCTGCTCGCCGCCGGCAAGGCCTCGGGCGACCTGCTGTGGCGCTTCCCGCTGTCGGACGCCTATAACAAGCTGATCGACTCGCCGATCGCGGACATGAAGAATGTCGGCCCGCGCGGCGCCGGATCGATCACCGCGGCGCAGTTCATCCAGCGCTTCGTCGAGCCGGGGGTGAAATGGGCGCATCTCGATATCGCGGGCATGGTATGGTCGGACAAGGCCGGCGCGACCTATGACAAGGGCGCGACCGGCTATGGCGTGCGGCTGCTCGACCGGTTCGTCGCGGATAACTTTGAAGCCTGACCGTCGCCCCGGCGGAGGCCGGGGCCGCTCGGTTGCCGCGCGCAACGGCGGGTTCGCGTTCAACGCAGCGGCCCCGGCGTCCGCCGGGGCGACGAGATAGACATGCAAGTCGATTTCTACCACCTGACCGTCCAACCGCTCGACCGCGTCCTCCCGCGCATCGCCGAGCGCGTGGTCGCGACCGGCGGGCGACTGCTGGTCGTCGCCGACAGCGCCGAGCAGCGCGCCACGCTCGACAAATTGCTGTGGACCTACGCGCCCGACAGCTTCCTGGCGCATGCCCAAGCGAGCGGCGAGGGCGACGCCGAGCAACCGATCCTGATCGCCGCCCACCCCGACGCGCGCAACGCGGCGCGCAACGTCGCGCTCGCCGACGGCCAATGGCGCGAGGAGGCGCTCGGCTTCGACCGCGCCTTCCATTTCTTCGACGAGGACCGCATCGTCGAGGCGCGCGCCGCCTGGAAGGCGCTCGCCGATCGAGCCGGAATCGAACGCCGCTACTGGAAACAAAGCGAGACCGGCAAATGGGAGCAGGCGGCCTAGGCTTGCATCCAGGCGCCCCGCCGACTAGGGAACCGCGACTTTCCCAAACGATTTTTTAAACACCACAGGAGATTCACGGTCATGGCCGCGAACCGCACGTTTTCGATCATCAAGCCCGACGCGACGCGTCGTAACATCACGGGTGCCGTCACCAAGATGCTCGAGGAAGCCGGCCTCCGCGTCATCGCTTCGAAGCGCATCCAGATGACGCGCGAGCAGGCCGAGGGTTTCTATGCGGTGCACAAGGAACGCCCGTTCTTCGGTGAGCTCGTCTCGTTCATGATCTCCGGCCCGGTCGTCGTACAGGTGCTCGAGGGCGAGAACGCCATGCAGCGCAACCGCGACATCATGGGCGCGACCAACCCCGCCAATGCCGATGCCGGCACGATCCGCAAGGAACTTGCCGAGTCGATCGAAGCCAACACCGTGCACGGTTCGGATTCGGACGAGAATGCCGAGATCGAGATCGCCTATTTCTTCAAGCCCGAAGAAATTGTCGGTTAAGGGTTGGGGCTGATGCTGCAATGGCGCGTGCGGCAGGCTGGGGAGGCGGATGCCGCCCTCCTGTCGCTCGTCGCCAATGCGGCATTCCTCGACACCTACGCGGCGTCGCTGCCCGGCGCCGATCTGCTGGCGCACTGCCTGAAGAACAATACGGCCGGCGTGTTCGCCGGATGGCTTGCCGACCCGGCAACGGTGGTGACGATCGCCGAGCTCGAGCCGACTTTGGCGCCGGTCGGTTATGCCGTATTGACCACGCCCGATTTCCCGTTCGAACATCGGCCCGGCGACATCGAGCTGCGCCGGATCTACACGCTGCGCCAGACCTATGGCAGCGGAATCGGTGCCGCGCTGATGGCGCGCGCCGTCGCCGATGCCGCCGCGCGAGGCGGCAAGCGCTTGTTGCTCGGCGTGTGGGATGAGAATGTCCGCGCCCGCGCCTTTTACGAGCGGCAGGGATTCAGCGTGATCGGCAGTCGCACTTTCCAGCTCGGCGACACGCTGCACGTCGACCCGGTCTACGCGCGGGCGCTGTAGCCTCTACCTCCACCGCTTCCCCGGCGAAGGCCTGACAGTCGCCTAGCTCTTCACCTTCGGCCGTTCGTCCGCCCACACCGTATCGAGCCGCTTCTGCGTCCCGCCGAGCTCGTGCAGGCGCAAGCTCTCGAGCTTGACCGAGCGCCCGAACGGAAAACCGCCCTCGGTCTTCCACCCGATATCGTAGATGCCGCGCGTCGTGCGCGGCGTGTCGCCATCCCAATAGGTCAGCGCAATCAGCACCGGCAGGCGCCCGGCCTTGGCATCGCTCGCCTTGAGCAAGGCATGCTCGAACCAGCCGCGATCGATCGTGTCGCCGACCGTGTCCTTGCTGCCGATGCCGAGTTCGGTCGGAAACGTGACGGTCGCATCGCGGATCGCGTGGCGCTCGTCATGTTGCAGCAACAGCGTCGCGCCATTCTTCGCGGCGACCGCGCGGATGTCGAAACGCGCCTGGTCGCGTTCCGCCTTGACCGTGGCGATGTGCCTGTCGGCCTCGTCCGCGCGGCGATCCGACCAGTTGAGGTAGAGGCTGACGCCGGCGATGATCAGCCCGGCGACCGCGATGAATTCGCCGAGGTTGATCCATCGGCGGCGCGTCGCCGCCGCCTCGGCCTTGGCGACCGCTTCGGTCGCGGCGACCTCGATCGCGGGATCGCGCGTCTCGTCGCTCATCGTCCTCCGGCCTCCAGCAAGCGCCGCGGCGCGACGAGTTCCCAGCTGATCGCGATGCGATCGCCCACGCGGTCCCAATCCGTATCGTCCCGGTCGAGCCGTAACGCGACCCAGCCCGACGGGCCCAGATAGGGCGGGCTGTAATAGCAATCGGGATCGAGCTCGATCAACGTCGCCTGCTCGTCGCGCCCGGTGGTTTTGACGATCACCACCGTCTCGCCGTCGCCATGATGGTCGTGCCAGAAATAGGCGAAGAACTTGCCGTTCTCGATCAGGAAACCGGGCGACCCGTGCGACGAGCGCTCGACGGTCTCGGGAAGCGCCAGCGCCAGAGCACGCACTTTGGCGAGGACGGATTCGGGATCGGGGCTCATCGTGCGACGAACTCTGCCAGAACCTGCGGATAAAGGCGATGCTCGGCGGCAAGCACGCGGGCGGCGAGCATATCGGGCGTGTCGTCGGGGAGGATCGGCACCTCGGACTGGCCGAGCACTTCGCCGGCATCGAGCTCTTCGGTGACGAGATGGACCGAGCAGCCGCCGACCGGATCGCCCGCCTCGATCGCGCGGGCATGCGTGTCGAGCCCCTTGTACTTGGGCAGCAGCGAGGGGTGGATGTTGAGGATCTTGCCACGCCAGCGCGCGACGAAGTCTGGCGAGAGGAGCCGCATATAGCCGGCAAGTGCGATCACCTCGACGCCCGCGGCGTGGAGCGCGGCGTCGATCGCGGCTTCGTATTCAGCCTTCGGGATGCCCTTTGGGGATTGCGTGAAGGTGGCGAGGCCGTGCGCCCGGGCCCAGGCGATCCCGGCGGCGTCGGGCTTGTCGGAGGCAACGAGCGCGATGTCGTAACCGGCGGCGGCCTGAACGAGCGCGATCATGTTCGAGCCCCGGCCCGACAGCAGGACACCGACCTTCGTCGTCACGACTCCCATCCCGCGAGCGGGAGGGGCTGGGCGTGGGCGCGCGATCCCGAGGGCAGCGGAGGCTGATAGCGCGCGCCCACCCGCGACCCCTCCCGCAAGCGGGAAGGGGGAAGAAAAGCCTCACCCATGATTGTGCGTCGCGGTCCAGTTCGAGCGGCCGCCCCACGTCTCGGCCGATCCGGACACCGTGCACCCGCGCGCGCCGGCCTCGATCGTCCCGATCGTAAACACCGTTTCGCCGGCGGCCTCTAGCCCCGCCGTCACCGCCTCGACCTGATCGGCGGCCACGACCGCGACCATCCCGATCCCGCAATTGAAGGTCCGCGCCATTTCCTCGGGCTCGATATTGCCCTGCGCCTGTAGGAACGCCATCAACCGCGGCTGCGGCCACGCATCGCCATCGATCCGCGCGTGCACGCCCTCGGGCAGCACGCGCGGCACGTTCTCGAGCAAGCCGCCGCCAGTGATATGCGCGAGGCCCTTGATCCGTTTTTCCGCCAGCAGCGGCAGCAGCGCCTTCACGTAGATCCGCGTCGGCGCCATCAGCGCGTCGATCAGCAATATGTCGGCATCGAACAATGCCGGCCGCGCGAGCTTCCAGCCCTTGTCCGCTGCCAGGCGCCGCACGAGCGAGAAGCCGTTGGAATGCACGCCGGCCGAGGCGAGCCCCAGCACCACGTCGCCCGGCGCGATCGTCGCGCCGGTCAGCACCCGGTCGCGCTCGACCGCACCGACGCAGAAGCCGGCCAGATCGTAATCGTCGGCGGCATACATGCCCGGCATCTCGGCGGTCTCGCCGCCGATCAGCGCGCAGCCGGCCTGGCGGCAGCCCTCGGCGATCGAGGCGATGACGCGCTCGGCGACCGCCGGGTCGATCTTCGCGGTCGCGTAATAATCGAGGAAGAATAACGGCTCGGCGCCTTGCACGATCAGGTCGTTGGCGCACATCGCGACGAGGTCGATCCCGACGCCGTCGTGCCGGTCATGCTCGATCGCGAGCTTCAGCTTGGTGCCCACGCCGTCATTGGCCGCGACGAGCAACGGGTCGACGAACCCCGCCGCCTTCAAGTCGAACAGGCCGCCGAAGCCGCCGAGTTCGGCATCGGCGCCGGGCCGTCGGGTCGCCTTGGCAAGGGGTGCGATCGCGCGCACCAGCGCATTGCCGGCGGCAATCGAGACGCCCGCTTGGGCATAGGTATAGGACTCGCCGTCCGGCTTGATATCGCTCATCTGGCCGACCTAGCCATATCCTGCTTGGATTTCCACGCCTCCTTCGCCAAAAGGGCGCCGACATGTCGATCCGCCGCTTTTCCCGCCCGCTCGAGTTCGCCGCAGCGCTTGCGCTCGCCACGACCGGCGGGCTCGTGCTCGCCCAGGTCGACAATCCGGAGCAGGGCAACGCACCGGCCGACAGTTCGGGGAGCTACGAAGTCAGCGGCGTCACGGTCGACGTGACCGCCAAGACCGCCGAAGCGGCGCGCTTCGCCGGCTGGCGGCTGGCGCAGCGCAAGGGCTGGAACATGCTCTCGCAGCGGCTCGGGCGGGGCGAGGGGTCGCTGTCGGACGGCGCGCTCGACGGGCTGGTCTCGGGGATCGTGGTGGAGAACGAGCAGATCGGTCCGAACCGCTACATCGCCAGGCTCGGGATATTGTTCAGCCGTGCGCGCGCCGGGTCGATCCTCGGCGTTTCGGCCGAAGCGTCGCGCTCGCCGCCGATGCTGACGATCCCGATCGAAGTGAGCGGCGGCGTCGCGACCGGTTTCGAACAGAAGACCGCGTGGCAGGACGCCTGGTCGCGCTATCGCACCAGCAACAGCGCGATCGACTATGTGCGCCCGACCGGGACCGGTGCCGATGCGCTGCTGCTCGGGCTCGGCCAGACCGAGCGGCGCGGGCGTGGCTGGTGGCGCGTCGTGCTCGATCAATATGGCGCGACCGACATTCTCGTACCCAAGGTCACGTTGCGCCGCGAATGGCCGGGCGGCCCGATCATCGGCACGTTCGAGGCGCGGCACGGGCCCGACAACATCTTGCTGGCGCAGATCACCTTGCGCGTCGATCGCGCCGATGCGCTGCCGGTGTTGCTCGATGCCGGCGTCAAGCGGCTCGACGACGCCTATCAGGCGGCGCTGCGCGGCGGGATGCTCGCCGGCGATGCCGGCCTGACCTATGTGCCGCCGGTCGCGCCGACTCCCACGGCCACGCCGACCGACGTGGTGCCGGTCGACCTCGGCATCGACGGCCTGGCCGGGCCGAACGCGGGCCGAATCGTCAGCTTCCTGACCATCCAGGTCGATACGCCGAGCGCCGCCTCGGTCACCGCGACCGAAAGCACGCTGCAGGCGGTGCCGGGCGTGCGCTCGGCGGTCACCACCAGTCTCGCGATCGGTGGCGTGTCGGTGCTGCGCGTCGGCTATGATGCCGATGCAGCGGCGCTGCGCACCGCGCTCGAGGCGCGCGGCTGGAGCGTCGCTGCCAGCGGCACGACGTTGCGCATCCGCCGATCGAGCCCGCCCACCGGCGCCCAGGCTGCGCCTGCCGACAATACGACTGGCTGATCGCATGCTTCCGGCCCAGATGGCATTGCCGCTCGATTGGCCAGCCGACCCACGCGACGACGAATTCCTGATCGGCAGCTCGAACCAGCGCGCCGTCCAGCAGCTCGAACATTGGAGCACCTGGCCGGTGATGGCTGTGGTGATCAGCGGCCCGCGCAAATCGGGCCGCAGCCTGCTCGCGCGGATCTTCGCCGCCAAGACGCGTGGCGGGCTGATCGACGATGCCGAGCGGCAGAGCGAGACCAGCATCTTCCACGCGTGGAACCGCGCGCAGGAGGATCGCCGTCCGGTGGTGATCGTCGCCGACGCGCCGCCGCCCGAATGGGCGATCAAGCTGCCCGATCTGCGCTCGCGCCTTGCCGCCAGCCCGACGGTGCGGATCGGCGACCCCGACGAGGAGCTGATGCGCGCAATCTTCGAGCGTCAATTCCTCCGACGTGGTATCGATGCACGGCCGGAGGTGATTCAATGGCTCGTACTCCGCGTGGAGCGGACGCATATCGCGCTGCTGCGGACGGTCGATCTGCTCGACCAGGCGTTGCTGGCGCGTCACAAGCGCTTGTCGATCCCGCTCGCGCGGGCCACGTTGATCGAGGCCGGGATGATTCCCGGCGCGGCGCCAGACCTGTTCCCCGAAGCGACGGAAACCCCATGACCCGACCGGCCCACCTCGCGAGCCTGGACCACGACGACGACCCGTTTGCGGGCAGCGAGGGGAGCGACCGCTATTTCAACCGCGAGCTGTCGTGGCTGGCGTTCAACCGCCGCGTGCTGGAAGAAGCGTGCAACACCGCGCATCCCCTGCTCGAGCGGCTGCGCTTCCTGTCGATCTCGGGGTCGAACCTCGACGAATTCTTCATGGTGCGCGTGGCCGGTCTCAAGGGCCAGCAATTGCAGGACGTCGCGCGGCTGTCGAACGACGGGCTGACCTCGGGGCAGCAGCTCGCCGCGATCGTCGCCGAGGCCGATGCGCTGGTGACCAGCCAGCGCGACGTGTGGCGCGATTTGCGGCGCCAGCTCGCCGAGACCGGCATCGCCGTGCTCAGCTCGCGGACGATCGACGAAGCGCTGTCGCCCGAGGATCTCGCCTGGCTCGAAACGCAGTTCCGCGAGCAGCTCTTCCCGATCCTCACCCCGCAGGCGCTCGATCCGGCGCACCCGTTCCCGTTCATCCCCAACAAGGGGCTGGCGGTGATGTTCGACCTCGTCCGCATCTCGGACGACCAGCCGATCCGCGAACTGGTGATGATCCCCGCGCCGATGCCGCGCTTCCTGCGCCTGCCCGGCGAGAAAGCACGCTACATCGCGGTCGAATCGCTGGTGAAGCGCTTCGCCCCGCTCGTCTTTCCGGGCTATCGCGTGATCGGCGGCGCCGAATTCCGCGTGCTGCGCGACAGCGATATCGAGATCGAGGAGGAGGCCGAGGATCTCGTCCGCTATTTCGCCAATGCGATCAAGCGCCGCCGGCGCGGGCGCGTCATCCGGCTCGAGCTGGAAAGCGGCATGCCCAAGGGCCTCGGCGCGGTGCTCCGCAACGAGCTCGGCGGTTCGGATTGCTTCGTCACCGAGAGCGGCGCGTTTCTCGGCGTCGGCGATCTGGAAGCGATCGTCGACGAGGATCGCCCGGACCTCAAATTCACGCCCTTCTCGCCGCGCTTCCCAGAGCGAATCCGCGAATATGGCGGCGACTGCTTCGCCGCGATCCGCGCCAAAGACATCGTCGTCCATCATCCGTACGAGACGTTCGACGTGGTGCTCGCGTTCCTGAAGCAGGCGGCAGGCGACCCCGACGTCGTCGCGATCAAGCAGACCTTGTACCGCGCCGGCAAGCAACCCGCGGTCATCAACGCGCTGATCGCCGCGGCCGAAGCGGGCAAGTCGGTCACCGCGGTGGTCGAACTGAAGGCACGCTTCGACGAGGAGCAGAATCTGCTGTGGGCCTCGGCGCTCGAACGCGCCGGCGTGCAGGTCGTCTACGGCTTCATCGACTGGAAGACGCACGCCAAGGTCTCGATGGTCGTGCGCCGCGAGAATGGTCAGTATCGCACCTACTGCCATTTCGGCACGGGCAATTATCACCCGATCACCGCCAAGGTGTATACCGACCTCAGCTTCTTCACCGCCGATCCGCGGCTCGGGCTCGATGCGGCGCAGATGTTCAATTACATCACCGGCTATGTCGAGCCGGAGAATATGGCGCTGATCAGCCTCAGCCCACGCGACATGCGGCCGCGGCTGATGGGCTTGATCGATGCCGAGATCGCCAATGCCAGGAGCGGCAAGCCCGGCGCGATCTGGGCGAAAATGAATTCGGTGGTCGATCCGGCGGTGATCGAGAAATTATACGAGGCCAGCGGGGCAGGGGTCCAGATCGACCTCATCATCCGCGGCATCTGCTGCCTCAAGCCGGGCGTGCCGGGCCTGTCGGAGAATATCCGCGTGAAATCGGTGATCGGCCGCTTCCTCGAGCACAGCCGCATCTGGTGCTTCGGCAACGGCGCGGCTCTGCCCAACAATGGCGCGCAGGTGTTCATTTCCTCGGCCGACTGGATGCAGCGCAATTTCGACCGCCGTATCGAATATATGCTGCCGATCGAGAACAAGACCGTCCACCAGCAGATCCTCGACCAGGTGATGGTCGCGAACCTGATCGACAATGAGCAGAGCTGGGAATTGCAGGCGGACGGTTCCTATATCCGCACCCAGCCAGGCGACCGGCCGTTCAACCTGCACCGCTATTTCATGACCAATCCGTCGCTGTCGGGGCGCGGCGCCTCGCTCGCGGCGAGCGGGTCGGTCCCGAAACTGTCGCTTCGAAACCGGCGGTGAGGGCGTGACCGCGATACCGACCCGCTTTCCCGTCGCACAGCTTTCCAACGACGTCGTACCGGTGCACCATGATGCCACGCCGCGCGGCGCCACGCCCGGCGAGCCGCGCACCGGCATCATCGATATCGGCTCGAACTCGATCCGTCTGGTGGTCTATCAGGGGCCCGAGCGCTTGCCCGCGACGTTGTTCAACGAGAAGGTGATGGCCGGCCTCGGCCGTGGCCTCGCCGAAACCGGCGCGATCGCGGTGACCGGGCTCGTCGTCGCGAAGAACGCGCTCGCGCGCTTCGCCGCCGTCGCGCGCGAGATGGAAGTGACGCGCTTGCGCACCGTCGCGACCGCCGCTGTGCGCGACGCCTCCAACGGCGCTGTGTTGCTCGATGCGGCGCGCGATCTCGGGCTCGAAGTCGAACTGCTCAGCGGCGAGCAGGAGGCGACCGGTGCGGGCTACGGCGTGCTGTCGGCGATCCCGCTGGCCGACGGCATCGTCGGCGATCTCGGCGGCGGCAGCCTCGAACTGATCCGCGTGGCGGGCGGCAAGGTCAGCGCGCGCGTGTCGTTCCCGCTCGGAGTGCTGCGCATCGCCGCGATCCGCGAGAAGGGCGTAGGCGCCTTGCAACGCGAGGTCGCCCGCGCGATCGAAAACGCCGGCTGGACCGGCAAGGGCGAGGGCCTGCCATTGTACCTCGTCGGGGGATCGTGGCGTGCGCTGGCGCGGCTCGATATGCATCTCAACAGCTATCCGCTGCCGGTGATCCACCAATATGGGATGTCGGCCGAGGCGATCGCGCGGATGGGGCGGACGATCAGCCACGTCAACAAGAGCTGGTTGCGCGCGATACCCGGCCTCTCCACACCGCGCGCCGCGACCCTGGGCGACGCGACGGCCTTGCTCGTCGCGCTGCTCAAGCATCTCCACACCGAGACGACGATCGTTTCCGCCTTCGGCTTGCGTGAGGGGCTGCTCTATGGCGCGCTCGACGCCGGGGTGCGAGCGCAGGATCCGTTGATCGTCGCGGCGCGCGACGAAGGTCGCCGCCATGGGCGCTTTCCCGAACATGGCGACTTGCTCGATCGCTGGATCGCGCCGCTCTTTCCGCGCGACACGCGCGACATGGCGCGGCTGCGGCTGGCAGCGTGCCTGCTCGCCGATGTCGGCTGGCGCGCCAATCCCGAATTTCGCGCCGAACGCGGCGTCGAGGTCGGGCTGCACGGCAATTGGGTCGCGATCGATGCGCGTGGCCGCGCTCTGGTCGCGCAGGCGCTGCACACCAGCCTTGGCGGCGGGGTGAACACGCCCGCACCGCTCGCCGTACTGGCGGACGCGGCCGACCTGCGGCGCGCGGTGCAATGGGGCCTGGCGATGCGGCTCGGCCAGCGCATGAGCGGCGGCCTGGCCGGGCCGCTGCAACGCACCTCGATCGCCGACGACGGCGACACGCTGACGCTCGCCGTGACACAGGGCGACCGTGCCCTGTACAGCGAGACGGTCGAGCGTCGCCATGCGGCGCTGGCGGCTGCGCTGGGGCGCAAGGCCGCGATCGGGGAATGAACCCCGCGCGCGCTGCTTGACAGGCCTTTGCGGTGCCATACTATCCGGCAGACCTAGCCGAACTGGGGGCTACGAACCGAGACCTCCGTTGGAAAGTTTGCGGATAGTGTTGCTTGTTCTTCCACGGCGCTTGGCGCTGTTCTCGATCGTTTCGGCCGCGGCTCTGTGCACGACGACGATGGCGCAGGCCGATCTCGGCGGCACTATGGCAGGAGTGCGTGCCGACCGGGCGCGGATGAACGCCCGCCTGGCGTCCATCGACAAGGGAAATTTCGCGCGCCACGACCTGACGCGCGGCAATGGCGCGATGGTGCGCGAATTCACCAACCCGGCGGGCCAGGTGTTTGCGGTGACCTGGTCCGGCCCCGGCAAGCCCGATCTGCGTGCGTTGCTCGGCCAGCATTTCTCGGCGCTCAAGCCGAGCGCGACGCGTCGCGACATGCGGGGCTTACGCCGTCCGCTGCAAGTCGCGCAAGCCGACCTGCAAATCCAGACCAGCGGCCATATGGGCTGGTTCAACGGCGTGGCCTATATCCCGTCGCTGGCGACCGGTTTCTCCACCGCGAACCTCCCGGTGCAGCCGTGAGCCGTGTCCGTCCGCTGATCGCACTGCTCGCAACCCTCGCGCTGGCCGGATGCGGCGGGTCGGATTCGGGCGGGAGCGGCACGACGGTCGTCGCCGCCACGCCGACGCCGACCGTTACGCCTACGCCGACGCCTACCGCTACGGCGGTCAGCAATGTCGCGACGGTAACGCTCGATGGGGGGCCGGCAGCGCTGGGTGTGGGAAGCAACGGCTATAGCGCGTTCAACGAACCCTATGTGACGATCACCGTGTGCGCGCCGGGGTCGACGACCAACTGCCAGACGATCGACCATATCATCCTCGACACCGGATCGGTCGGGCTGAGGCTGGTCCAGCCGGTGGTCAATCCGACCCTGCTCGCAGCACTGCCGACCGAGACCCAGGCGAACGGCAACGCGGTCGGCGAATGCTATCAATACGTCAATTCCTATGCCTTCGGATCGGTGCGGACCACGGATTTTTCGATCGCGGGGGAGAAGGTGGCGGCGATGCCGCTGCAGATGATCGCCGATACCGGGCGCTTCGCCACGGTCCCGGCCGGCTGTTCCGCGGGTGGCGGCGACGCGATCGCCACGGTGCAGGATTTCGGCGCCAACGGCATCATCGGCATCGGCACCACGACCACCGATTGCGGCACCTATTGCACCGTCGCCGGCGGATCTTCGGGCGCGATCTATTACGATTGTCCGACGAGCGGGTGCGGCGCGATCATCGGGCGTGCGGCCAATGCCGCCGCGCCGTTCGAGCAATTGCCCAATCCCGTCGCGGCCTTTGCCAGCGACAATAACGGCACGATCATCGCGCTGCCCGCGGTCCCGCAGCGCGGCGTGCCGACGCTGACCGGCACGGTCACCTTCGGCATCGGGACGCAAAGCGACAATGCGCTCGCGGCGGGCGTGGTGTTGCCGGTGACCACCTCGACCAGCCGGCTTGGGCCGGGCCTGCTCACCGCCACCTATAATGGCAAGGCGCTGACGCAGAGCTTCGTCGACAGCGGCAGCAACGAATATTTCTTCATCGATTCCGCGCTGGCCGCGTGCACTGCGACGGACTTGATCGCCTTTTACTGCCCGGCCGCGGCGACGACGCTGTCACCGACCATGACCGGCACCAACGGCACGACGACGAGTGCCGCCTTCACCTTGTACAGCCCACTCAACGTGGCCGGATCATCGACGGCTGCGCCGGGGCTGGGGATCAATCCGACGCTCGTCACTCCGCCATTGCCGTTCGCCAACAGCTTCGACTTCGGCATGCCGTTCTTCTTCGGGCGGACCGTCTATACGTCGATCGAGGGCCGTGCGGCGGGCGGGACGCAGGGGCCGTACGTGGCCTTCTGAACGCTCTCGCCGGACGCGGCTAGGCGCGGGTGCGCAACCAGCCCGTAACCGAAAGGCGATCGCCTGGCGCGAAGCTCGCCACTTCGCTGACGAAATGGGGTTGCGGCACGCGGAACAGCATCAGTGTGTTGAAGCCGGGCAACAGCCCCTCGATCCGACCCGAGGCACCGGGAAAGCACAATGTGCCGCCCCATTCGGGTCGCCAGTCGGCGGCAAGGCTGAACACGTAAGCGGCCAGCCGGTGCTTGCCGGCGACGTTGTCGTCACGCTCGGTCAGGAAATGCCCCGGGCCGTACGACGTGGCTTGCGCGTCGACCAGATCGATTGCCGGCAATCCCGTTATCGCGCGAAACCAGTCGAGCGAAGCCGGCGTGTTCAACCACGCCGCGAATTGGTCGAGCGCCGGCACCGGGCCCGGTGCGCCATCGTCCCGGACGCGGATCGTCTCGTAGCGATATTGAAAACCGGACGCGGCCTGCATCTTCACCGCAGTGTCGAGCGCCGCTCGCTGGTCGGCCGGAAAGGCGGCGCGCGCGGCCCGGTCGAGTTCGAACACCTTCGCGCCTGAATTGATGACTTCGCGCCACGCGTCGCTCGCCCGCAAGGCGGCGTGAAGGGCGTCGGCAGCGTCGGCTTCCAGGAAACCGGGATTGCGCAGCCGCCCGGCTTGTGCGAAGCGCTCGCCGCCGCCCGCGGCGAGACGTATGGCGCCGGCGGCGTGGCGGAAGGGTACAGAAAGCGACATTGGGGCCATGTCGGCGCTGCTTATGCAGCGACATCCTCGGTGCGCGTCATCTTGAGCTTGCCATTCACCACCGCAAAGGCGAGCCGTCCTTCGACGAGATCGAGCGCATCGCGGCCGAACTGGTCGAAGCGCCAGCCCTCGAGGATCGACAGCCCCTCGCGCTGGCCGCCGGCGAGCGCGTCGAGATCGTCGGTACGCGCGAGCAGCCGCGCGGCAACGTCGATTTCCTTCGAGCGGATCTTGAGCAGCAACTTGAGCAGGTCGGCGACCAGCGCGCCGTCCTTGCCCATGCCGGGCTTGCGATCGTCGCGCGCGGGGAGCTCGTCGGGCGACATCGGGGTCGCCGCTTCGAGCGCCGCCATCAGCCGCGCGCCGATATCGTTCTGCGCCCAGGTCGCCGAGAGCCCGCGCACCTTGGCGAGATCGGCCTGCCGCTTGGGGGCATGGCCGGCGAGATCGGCGATCGTCTCGTCCTTGACGATCCGCCCGCGCGGCAGGTCCTTGCCGCGCGCCTCGATCTCGCGCCAGCGCGCCAGCGCCTTGAGACGGCCGAGCACTTCGGGCTTGCGACTCGGCACCTTGATCCGGCGCCACGCTTCCTCGGGATCGTTGGCGTAATTCTTCGGGTCGCCCAACCGCTCCATTTCCTGGTCGAGCCAGGCGCCGCGACCGTTCTTGCGCAATTTGTCAAGCATCATCGGGAAGATCTTGGCGAGATGCGTGACGTCGCCGATCGCATATTCGATCTGGCGTGCGTCGAGCGGGCGCCGCGACCAGTCGGTGAAGCGCGCGCCCTTGTCGATCGTGAAGCCGAGATAGGCATCGACCAGGTTGGAATAGCCGATCTGCTCGCCTTGCCCGAGCGCCATCGCCGCGACTTGCGTGTCGAACAGCGGGTGCGGCGTCGTGCCGGTGAGGTTGTAGACGATTTCCAGGTCCTGCCCGCCGGCGTGGAAGACCTTCAGCACGTCCTCGTTATTGACCATCAGCTGGAGCAGCGGGCTCATGTCGAGCCCCGGCGCGAGCGGGTCGATCGCCGCGGCTTCGTTCACGTCGGCGATCTGGATCAGGCACAGTTCGGGCCAGAAGGTGTTCTCGCGCATGAACTCGGTGTCGATGCAGACGAAATCGGCTTGCGATAGTCGTGTGCAGAGGTTGGCGAGGGTGGCACTGTCGGTGATGAGCGGATGGATATGCATCACCACCCCATAGCGAGGGTCGCGCGGGTTGACAAAGGTGGGTTGGAGAGGGAAGCGCGACCACCATATCTCCGTCGCCACGGCGGAGGCCGGGGCCGCTGCTTCGCTTGGCGCAGCGCTCCGTACCGTAGCGGCCCCGGCCTTCGCCGGGGCGACGAAGATAGAGAAGATTTATGCACGCCTATCGCACCCACACCTGTGCTCAGCTGCGCGCGACCGATGTCGGATCGTCGGTCCGCCTTTCGGGCTGGGTCCATCGCAAGCGCGATCACGGCAATCTGCTGTTCGTCGATCTGCGCGACCATTACGGCATCACCCAGATCGTCACCGACAGCGACAGCCCGGCGCACGCCGTGCTCGATCGGCTGCGCGCCGAGTCGGTCGTGACGATCACCGGCGACGTCGTCGCGCGTTCGGCCGACACCGTGAACGCGAACTTGCCGTCGGGCGCAGTCGAAATCCGCGCGCGCGACGTGGTGGTCCAGTCGGTCGCGCAGGAGCTGCCGATGCCGGTGTTCGGCGAGGCCGAATATCCCGAGGAGATCCGCCTCAAATATCGCTATCTCGATCTTCGCCGCGAGCGGCTCCACGCCAACGTGCTGCTGCGCTCGAACGTCATTTCGTCGCTGCGCCAGCGGATGATCGGGCAGGGATTCACTGAATTCCAGACGCCGATCCTCACCGCGAGCAGCCCCGAGGGCGCGCGCGACTATCTCGTGCCGAGCCGCGTCCATCCGGGCAAGTTCTACGCGCTCCCACAGGCGCCGCAGATGTTCAAGCAGTTGCTGATGGTGGCGGGCTTCGACCGCTATTTCCAGATCGCACCCTGCTTCCGCGACGAGGATGCTCGCGCCGACCGTAGCCCGGGCGAATTCTATCAGCTCGATTTCGAGATGTCGTACGTGACGCAGGATGACGTGTTCGCCGCGATCGAGCCGGTGCTGCACGGCGTCTTCGAGGAATTCGCCGACTGGCAGGGCAAGGGCCGCACCGTCTCGGCGCTGCCGTTCCAGCGCATCCCCTATCGCGAGTCGATGCTGAAGTATGGCAACGACAAGCCCGATCTGCGCAACCCGCTGATCATCACCGACGTGTCCGACCAGTTCAGGGGCTCGGGGTTCGGCCGCTTCGCTGCGATGGTCGAGGGCGGCGATGTCGTTCGTGCGATCGCGGCGCCGAACACCAACGAGAAGAGCCGCAAATTCTTCGACGACATGAACAGCTGGGCGCAAAGCGAAGGCTTCCCCGGCCTCGGTTACGCCACGCAGAAGGACGGCGTGTTCGGCGGTCCGATCGCCAACAATCATGGGCAGGACGGGATGCAGGCGATCGCGTCGGCGCTCGGGCTCGGGCCGAACGACGGCATCTTCTTCTCGGCCGGTAAGGCAGCGCAGGCCGCCAAGCTCGCCGGCCTCGCGCGCACGCGCGTCGCCGACCAGCTCGGCCTGATCGACGACAAGCGTTTCGAATTCTGCTGGATCGTCGATTTCCCGATGTTCGAATTTGACGAGGACGCCAAGAAGGTCGACTTCAGCCACAACCCCTTCTCGATGCCGCAGGGCGAGATGGACGCGCTGGAGACCAAGGACCCGCTCGATATTCTGGCGTATCAGTATGACATCGTCTGCAACGGCATCGAGCTGAGCTCGGGCGCGATCCGCAACCATCGCCCCGAGATCATGTACAAGGCGTTCGAGATCGCGGGCTATACCCAGGCCGATGTCGACACCAATTTCGCCGGCATGATCAACGCCTTCAAGTTCGGCGCGCCGCCGCACGGCGGTTCCGCGCCGGGCGTCGATCGCATCGTCATGCTGCTGGCGGACGAGCCCAACATTCGCGAGGTCATCACCTTCCCGATGACGCAGAAGGCTGAGGATTTGATGATGGGTGCGCCCAACTTCGCCACGGCCAAGCAGTTGAAGGAACTCAATCTGCGCTCGACCGCCGATGTCGCGACCGCGAAGCCGGCGGTCGAAGCGGTTCGGCCCGAGTAAATCTCCCTCTCCCAGCGGGAGAGGAGTGTCGGGTGAACAGCGCGAAGCGCTGTTCACCCGACACTGGGCCCGCTCGGCGCAACCGAGTGGGAAGGGTGAGGACGACGCCGGTTACCCCTAGTCACCCTCACCCTTCCGTCGCTACGCTCCTCCCTCCCTCTCCCGCTGGGAGACGGGTTTATAGGACCGACGCGATGACTGGAGATGATATCCTGCCTTCCTGGAACCGCCGCGCAGTCCTCGGCGCCGGCCTGGGCGCGCTCGCGGCCCCGGCATTCGCTGCAGTCGCCCCGCCGACCCGGCCCCGCATCAAGCGCCTTTCGCCCAAGCTCGATCGCATCCTCGACTGGCGCACGCCGATCGAGACGATCGCCACCGGCATCCAGTGGGCCGAAGGTCCGGTATGGGTCCCGCGCGAGGGCGGATATCTGCTCTTCTCCGATCCGCCCGCCGACATCATGCGTCGCTGGTCGCGCAAGCGCGGGGTCGAGATATTCCTCCATCCCTCCGACGCGATCGCCCCCGATCCTCGGACGATCCGCGAGGGTGGCTCGAACGGTCTCGCGCTCGACCACGACGGCGGCCTGCTCATCGCCGGCAGCGGCTCGCGCAGCGTCGTCAAGCTCGATCTCGCCACCAAACGTCGCGCGACATTGGTCGACCACTACCAAGGCAAGCGCTTCAACAGCATCAACGACCTCTGCGTCGCCGCCGATGGCGCGATCTATTTCACCGATCCGCCCTATGGCCTGGTCGACGGCGATCGTTCGCCGCTCAAGGAACTGCCGCATAACGGCGTCTATCGCTGGACGCGCGCGGGCGGGGCGGTGCTGGTCGATGGCACGCTCGGCTTCCCCAACGGGATCGCGCTGTCGCCCGACGGCAAGCGCCTGTTCGTCTCGGTCAGCGACGAGCACGCACCGCGCATCATGGTCTACGACCTCGACCCGCACGGCATGCCGACAGCGCGCGCGGTGTGGCTGGATGCGATCCCGCTGCTTGCCGGCAACGCACCCGGCCTGCCCGACGGCATGAAGATCGCGCGCGACGGCACGCACTTCAACAGCGTCCCCGGCGGAATGATGATCCTGACGCCCGACGCCGAACCGCTCGGCCTGATCGAGACCAGCGCGCCGATCCCCAATTGCGCATTCGGCGAGGACGGCCGCACGCTGTTCCTCACCGCCAACGACCGCGTCCTTCGCCTCCGTCTCAAGGTCTCCGCACTATGACGATCGCACTGTCCGACTATGAGTCCGGCAAGAATTACGATGGCGATTATGCTGAGGATATTGCCAAGCTGCAGAAGCGCCTCGCGCACATCCAGGTCGCGCATATCGTCCACAAGCAGCGCGCGCTCGTGCTCTTCGAGGGCTGGGACGCGGCGGGAAAGGGCGGCATCATCCAGCGGCTCTGCGCGGAATGGGACCCCCGCAATTTCGAGGTCTGGCCGATCAAGGCGCCGACCGAGGAAGAACTCGACCGTCATTTCCTTTGGCGCTTCTGGCAGAAACTGCCCGCCAATGGCGATATCGCGGTGTTCGATCGCAGCTGGTACGGTCGCGTGCTCGTCGAGCGCGTCGAGTCCTATGCCAAGGAGAGCGAGTGGAAGCGCGGCTATGACGAGATCAACGAGTTCGAGGCGCAGCAGGCCGATTCGGGCACGACGATCGTCAAGCTGTTCATCCACGTCTCGCAAAAGGAGCAGGACGAGCGGCTCGAAGCGCGGCTCGATCATCCGTGGAAGCGCTGGAAGACCGGCGCCGACGATTATCGCAACCGCGCCAAACGGGCCGAGTATCTTGACGCGATGCACGACATGTTCAAGCGCACCGATACGCGCTGGGCGCCCTGGGTGGCGATCGACGGCAACGACAAGAAGGCCGGGCGGATCGCCGCGCTGACCGCGATCGCCGAACGGCTAGAAGCGGCGGTGGACATGACGCCGCCGGAACTCGATCCGGCGGTCGAGGCGATCGCCAGGAAGGCGTTGGAGATTTGACGCCCTCGCGCACTTCCCCGGCGAAGGCCGGGGCCCAGTAGCGAAGGTCGATGAAGCAGCGGACTGCGCTCGACTATTAAGGCCCGTCCTCCTGGGCCCCGGCCTTCGCCGGGGAAGATGGAAATCGGCTCAGTGCGATCGGCGCCGGGTCATACCCACAGCAACACGAGCGGCACCACCGTGCCCGCGACCAGCAGCGCCACCGACGTCCGCCGCATCGAGCGGATCGTCAGCGCGATCACCACGCCGGTGATCGTCGAAAGCGCCAGCGCGATCGACAGCAGGCCGGTGAACACCTTCAGCGGAAACGGCGACGGGCGTGCCGGCTTGGGCTCCTTGGGCGGCGCGGCCTTGGCATGCGCATCGCCATCGTCGTTATGGCGATGCTCTTCATGCGCCTGCGGCAGCGTCTGGTCCTTGTGCACCGACGCGATCCACACCATCCATCCCGGCGCGCCCTTGGCGTCGGGCAGACGAAAGGTCTGCACCGCCCCGCTGACCGAGAACAGCAGGATCATCGGCGCGAAGAACAGCCCGAGATAATGGTGATAGCGGCGCAGCGTCCGCAGCGTGTTGGGTCTCATGCCGCCCACGCTACGCGAACGTAACGACTCGGGCAATCGTCACGCTGGCATCACGCGGGCGCGAACGCTCCGTCGTCGCCCATCACGTGCAGCACGCCATCGGCGATCGCGAAATAGGCGCCGCGCAGCTTGAGCGTGCCCGCCGCCTCGGCTTCGGGAATGCACGGGAAGCTGCGCAGATTGGCGATGGAGACGCGCACCGTCTCCAGCTCGAGTTCGCGAATCGCCCGTTCGCCAGTGCCATATTCCGCGACGATCCGGTCGCGCGCGTCGTCGAGCATATCGATCCAGTGCGCGATGAAGCCGCCTTCGCCCGGCGCCTTGCCGGCGAACGCCTGCGTCAGCGCGGCATGCACGCCGCCGCAAGAGCCGTGGCCCATCACGACGATCTCGGACACCTTGAGCTGCGTCACCGCGAATTCGAGCGCGGCCGACACGCCGTGGCGGCTGCCGTCGAGCTCGAACGGCGGCACCAGATTGGCGATGTTGCGCACGACGAAGATTTCGCCGGGCGACGTATCGAACACTTGCGACGGATCGACTCGGCTGTCGGAGCAGGCGATCACCATCACCTTGGGGCTCTGTCCTTCGGACAATTCGGCCCAGCGATCGCGCTGGCGATTGTATTCGGTGGTGCGGAAGCGGCGATAGCCGCCGAGCAGATCGGTAAAATCGGTCATGCATGCGCTGTACCGGGGGAGAAGAGGGGGTGGCAAGCGGCGTCACCACTCGCTATCTGGGCGCCATGAACGAGATGTCCCCACTCGCCCCGCCCATTCCCCTGGTTGCCCGCCAGCGCAAGCCCGACTGGATCCGCGTCAAGGCGCCGACGTCGGAAGGCTTTGCCGCCACCCGTGCGCTGATGCGCTCGAAGAGCCTCACCACGGTGTGCGAGGAAGCGGCCTGCCCCAACATCGGCGAATGCTGGAGCAAGAAACACGCGACGGTGATGATCCTGGGTGACACCTGCACGCGCGCCTGCGCCTTCTGCAACGTGAAGACCGGCATGCCGCGCGCGGTCGATCTGGCCGAACCGCAGAATGTCGCCGATGCGGCGTTGCAGATGGGCCTGCAGCATATCGTCGTCACCTCGGTCGATCGCGACGATCTGCCCGACGGCGGCGCGTCGCAATTCGTTCGGGTGATCCAGGCGCTGCGCGCGACCACGCCCAACACCACGATCGAAATCCTCACCCCCGATTTCCGCAACAAGGCGCAGGCCGCGATCGAGTCGATCGTCGAGGCCGGCCCCGACGTCTACAACCACAATCTCGAGACCGTCCCGCGGCTCTATCCGACGATCCGCCCCGGCGCGCGCTACTATGCCTCGCTGCGGCTGCTGGAGACCGTCAAGCGTCATAATCCGGCGATCTTCACCAAGTCGGGCGTGATGCTCGGGCTCGGCGAGGAGCGGCTCGAAGTCCATCAGGTGATGGACGACATGCGCAGCGCCGACATCGACTTCCTGACGATGGGGCAATATCTCCAGCCGACCCCGCGCCACGCCAAGGTGATGGACTTCGTCACCCCCGCCGCGTTTGATGCGTTCGCCGCGATCGCCCGCGCCAAGGGCTTCCTGCTGGTCGCGAGCTCGCCGCTGACGCGGTCGAGCTATCACGCCGGGGATGATTTCGCCCGCCTGCGCACGGCGCGGGAGGGAAAGCTCGCAAAGGTCGTAGCATGAAGATCCTCCCCGGAACGGGGAGGGGGAGCCTGAGCATTCAGCGAAAGGTGGAGGGGGCGTGCCAGAAGCGTCACGCTCGTGGCGGCCCCCCTCCGTCGCGCTTCGCGCGCCACCTCCCCGTGCCGGGGAGGATCTAGCATGCCCCGTCATTCCGAAACGCGCCGCTTGCCCTATACCCCCGAGCAGATGTTCGACCTCGTCGCCGACGTCGGCCGTTACGCCGAATTCCTGCCGTGGGTCTCGGCGATCCGCGTGCGGTCGAGCACCGCCACGCAGCTCACCGCCGACATGATCGTCGGCTTCAAGGGCCTGCGCGAGACCTTCACCTCGAAGGTCGACATGGAACGGCCCCACAAGATCCATGTCGAATATCTCGACGGCCCGCTCAAATATCTGCGCAACGACTGGGTGTTCCGCCCCGACGGAACGGGGTGCGCGGTCGATTTCACCGTCGATTTCGCGTTCAAGAACCGCGTGTTCGAAATGCTCGCCGGCCAGGTGTTCGGCAGCGCGCTGCGGAAGATGATCGGCGCGTTCGAGGACCGCGCGGCGGTGCTTTACGCCGCGCCCGCATCCTCGACGGGCGGCAACAGCAGTTCGAGCGCGCACAGCGCCGCCTGAAGCCGCACGCCGCCGCGCCCGAGATCGCCGAAATCCTTGCGATCGGCGACGACATGGCCGGGATCGGCGCCACGCTCGGCGCGCGCGAACACCACCGTGCCGACCGGCTTCTTCTCGGTCCCGCCGCCGGGGCCGGCGACTCCGGTAATCGCCACCGCGACATCGGCGCCGGTCGCTTCGAGCGCGCCCTGCGCCATGCTCCACGCGGTCGCCACCGACACCGCGCCGAAGGTCTCGAGCACATCGGCGCTGACGTTGAGCAGTTCGAGCTTGGCGTCGTTCGAATAGGTGACGAACCCGCTCTCGAACATTTCGGACGACCCCGGGATTTCGGTCAGCGCGGCGGCGACCAGTCCGCCGGTGCAGCTCTCGGCCAGCGTGACGCGGCGCCCGGCGGCGAGATTTGCCTCGACCACTTTCCGCGCGGCCTCGACCAGCGCGGCCGGGAGAATGCTGTCGATCTTATCCATGATCGGCGCAGATCGTGAAGGGCGCGCGCTTCTTCGAATGGTCGCTGCCGAGCTGGAACAGCTGGACCGTCAACGCTGCGGTGTTGGCGACGGGCAACGGCGCGAGCAAGCCGACGATCTTGTCGACCTTGGGGCAATCGCCGGGCTTGAGATCCTTGACGATCAGCGGCCCCATGATCGTGCTCAGCATCGGCCGGATCATGTCGGGATCGATTCCTTCGAGCTGGCCACCGCCGAGCTTGGTAATGACCGGCTTGGCCGCGCGCCACGCCGCATCGCCATCGATGCGATAGCGCGCGACCAGTGCGGGCAGGCCGGCGCGCAGCGTCGCCTGTGGCGGCAATGCGGTGGCGCACGCCTTGCCGACCGCGTCGAGCACGTCGGGCAGCACTACCAGCACCAGCGTCTGGCCTTCGCTCTCGGTCAGGCACGGCGGATCGGCCGGCACGGCGGCGGCGGCGGTGGCGCTCGCCCCGAGCCACAACGCCGCGATCGGTATCAGCCGCTTCATGCCTTGCCTCCCGGAACCCGAACCGTCGCCGCCGCCTGCGCGGCAATGCCTTCGCCGCGCCCGGTGAAGCCGAGCCGTTCCGTGGTCGTCGCCTTGATGCTGACCTGATCGGTGTCGAGCTGCAAGAGGTCGGCGATCCGATCGCGCATCGCCACGCGGTGCGGGCCGATCTTGGGCGCTTCGCAGATCAGCGTCAGGTCGATGAAATCGATGATCCCGCCGCGCGCCGCGATCAGCGAGGCGGCATGCTGCAGGAACTGCGCCGAGTCGGCGCCGCGCCATTGCGGGTCGCTCGGTGGGAAATGCGTGCCGATGTCGCCCGCGGCGATCGTGCCGAGCAGCGCATCGGTGATGGCATGGAGCGCGACATCGGCGTCGCTATGACCGGAGAGGCCCTTGTCGTGCGGGATCAGCACGCCGCCGAGCCAGAGCTCCTCGCCGACTTCGAGCCGGTGGACGTCATAGCCGATCGCGGTGCGGACGCGCATCGTCGTGGCGAGCCGCGCCTCGGCAGCGGCGAAATCTTCGGGGTGGGTGATCTTTTCTAGCATGGGGTCTCCGGCGACCAGTGCGACGCGGCCACCGGCGGCGCGCACCATCTGCGCGTCGTCGGTCGGTTCGTCGCCGGTCCAGCCGCGGTGCGCGGCGAGGGCAGTGGGAAAGCGGAACGCTTGCGGCGTCTGGATGCGGTGGAGCGAGTCGCGCGGGACGGTTTCGCCGAGCGCTGTGTCGCCTTTGGCGAGCGTGTCGGCGACGGGGAGGGCAGGGACGGCGCCGTCATGGGTATCGAGCGCGGCGAGCAGGCGGTCGATGACGGCGGTGCTCAGGAACGGGCGCGCGGCATCGTGGATCAGCACGCGCTCCGTCGCCCCGGCGGAGGCCGGGGTCGCTGCGTTGGTCGCGATGTCCGCGGAAACAGAGCGGCCCCGGCCTTCGCCGGGGCGACGGTCCAGCGCTTCCAACCCCGCCAGCACCGACAGCCGCCGCGTCGCGCCGCCTGTCACGAACTCCACATCACCCACCGCATCGCGCAGCGGCGCTTCCTGCCCCGCGCCGATCACCACGATCACCCGCGCCACGCCCGGATGCGCCGCCAAAGCCGCGTAGCTGTACGCCAGCACCGCCTTGCCGCCGAGCGCGGCATATTGCTTGGGAACGGCGCTGCCTGAGCGCACGCCGGTGCCGGCGGCGACGATCAACGCGGCGGTGCGGGGGTGCGTCATGCGATGAGCGCCTAGCCCAAGCGGACGCGCCCCGCCAGTCTTGCCGCTTCCGGCGCTTTCCCCTATAGGCTGCCCGTTTTTCAGGCAGACCCTATCCCCGTGACTTCCCGCCTCGCTCCCTTGCAGATCGGCCCGGTGACGATCGCCGCGCCGGTGATCCTCGCGCCGATGACCGGCGTCACCGACATGCCGTTCCGCGTGCTGGTGCGGCGCTACGGTTCGGGGCTCAACGTCACCGAGATGGTCGCCAGCCAGGCGGCGATCCGCGAGACGCGCCAGTCGCTGCAAAAGGCCGCCTGGGCGCCGGTCGAGAATCCAGTGTCGATGCAATTGGTCGGCTGCACCCCCTATGAAATGGGCGAGGCGGCCAAGCTCAGCGAGGATCGCGGGGCGGCGATCATCGACATCAACATGGGCTGCCCGGTGCGCAAGGTCACCAATGGCGATGCCGGATCGGCGCTGATGCGCGATCTCGACACGGCGGGCGCGATCATCAAGGGCGTGGTGGAGGCGGTCAGCGTGCCGGTCACGCTCAAGATGCGGATGGGCTGGGATCATTCCAGCCTCAATGCGCCCGAACTGGCGAAGATCGCGCAGGATCTGGGGGTCAAGCTGGTCACCGTCCACGGCCGCACGCGCAACCAGATGTACAAGGGGAGTGCCGACTGGGCGTTCATCCGCTCGGTCAAGGATGCCGTGTCGATCCCGGTGATCGCCAATGGCGACATCAACTCGATCGAGGATGCCGAAGCCGCGCTGGAGCAGTCCGGCGCCGACGGCATCATGATCGGCCGCGGGTCGTACGGCCGGCCGTGGCTGCTCGGCCAGGTGATGGAATGGTTCGCCACCGGCCACCGCCGCGCGGATCCGTCGGTCGAGGAACAATATGCCGTCGTTGCCGAGCATTATGAGGCGATGCTCAGCCATTATGGCAACGAGACCGGCGTCAACATGGCGCGCAAGCATATCGGCTGGTACACGCGCGGGCTGCACGGCTCGGCCGAGTTCCGCAACAAGGTCAACCAGATCCCCGACCCCAGGCTGGTGCAGGCGATGCTTGCCGAATTCTACGCCCCCTGGTGCAGCCGCGCCGCGGCATGAGCGCAGCAAAGGGGCCGGATTTCGCCGAACTGTTCGCGGCGCTCCCGGTCGCGGTGCTGGTGATCGACGACACCGCCTGCATCGTTCACGCCAATGCCGAATGCGAAGCCTTGCTCAACCTGTCCGAGCGCGCGATGCTCGGGCAGCCGCTCGCCGCGGTTATGGCCGTGCCCAAGGAACCCAATCCGCGCGACAATCACGGTCTTGCCGCGTTCGATACCGAAATCGCGCTCAAGCGCGGCGGCAGCATCCGCGTCGATTATGTCGAGACGCGCGTCGTCGATCATCCTGGCTGGCGCACCATCACCTTGCACCATGCCGCCACCTCGCGCCGGATGGGCTATAGCGCGGACCGCGCTTCGGCGGCGCGCGCGGCAATCGGCGCGGCCGCGATGCTGGCGCACGAGATCAAGAACCCGCTCTCCGGCATTCGCGGCGCCGCGCAATTGCTGTCGAAGGGGAAGGGGGCGGAGGAGCTCACCACCTTGATCACCACCGAAGTCGACCGCATCGCCGCGTTGATCGACCGGATGCAGGATTTCACCGATACCCGCCCGCTCACGCTGACGGCCGAGAATATCTACCCCTTGCTCGACCATGCACGCCGCGTCGCGCTGGCCGGGTTCGGGCGGCACGTGACGATCGAGGAGCGCTTCGACCCCTCATTGCCGCCGGTCCAGCTCGACCGCGACGCGACGCTGCAAGTCGTGCTCAACCTGCTCAAGAACGCCAGCGAAGCGACGCGCGAGCAAGCCGATCCGCGCATCACGCTCGCCACCGCCTATCGCCACGGCATGGCGGTGTCGCCCGCGCCGGGCAAGCCGCGCCAGCCGCTGCCGATCGAGGTGTGCGTGATCGACAACGGCCCGGGGCCGCCCGCCGACATTGCCGAACATCTGTTCGACCCGTTCATCTCGGGCAAGCCCGAGGGGCAGGGGCTGGGCCTCGCGCTGGTCGACAAGCTCGTCCGCGACATGGGCGGGATCATCCAGTTTGCGCGCGAAGGAACCCCGCCGATGACCGTCTTCCGCATCATGCTTCCGCGCGGCGCCCAGTGACTCGCACCGGCCGCATCCTCGTCGTCGACGACGACGCCGCGATCCGCACCGTCGTCGGACAGGCGCTGAAGCGCGACGGGCATCGCATCACCACCGCCGCGACGATCGCCGAAGCCGAGGTGCAGCTCGCCGCGAACCTGCCCGACGTGCTGATCAGCGACGTAAAGCTGCCCGACGGCAATGGCCTCGATTTGGTCGACCGCATCGTCCGCGCGCATCCCGGCCTGCCGGTGATCGTGCTGTCGGCCCAGAACACGCTCACGACAGCGGTGCGCTCGACCGAAGTGGGCGCGTTCGACTATCTGCCCAAGCCGTTCGACCTCGATGCCTTGTCGCGTACCGTGCAAAGCGCGCTCGCGCGCGGCTCGGGCAGCGCCGCCGAGCCGATCGAGGCGGAGGATCGCGCATTGCCCCTCATCGGCCGCTCGCCGGCGATGCAGGACGTCTACCGGATCATCGCGCGCGTGCTGTCGAATGATTTGACCGTTTTGGTCTCGGGCGAATCGGGGACCGGCAAGGAACTGGTCGCGCGCGCGATCCACGATCTCGGGCCACGTCGTCGCTCGCCCTTTCTCGCGCTCAACATGGCGGCGATCCCGCGCGAACTGATCGAGGCCGAATTGTTCGGTCACGAACGCGGCGCCTTCACCGGCGCGCAGGCGCGCTCGGCTGGGCGGTTCGAGCAGGCCGCCGGGGGCACCTTGTTCCTCGACGAGATTGGCGACATGCCGATGGAAGCGCAGACGCGGCTGCTGCGCGTGCTGCAATCGGGCGAATTCACCACCGTTGGCGGTGCGCGCACGATCCGCGCCGACGTGCGCATCGTCGCCGCGACCAATCGCGAGCTTTCGCAACTGGTGGCGACGGGGCAGTTTCGCGAGGATCTGTTCTATCGCCTCAACGTCGTGCCGGTGATGCTGCCCGCATTGCGCGCGCGACGGCAGGACATCGCGTTGCTGGCGCGTCACTTCCTCGACCGCGCCGCCGAGGACGGCCTGCCCCGCAAGCAGCTCGATTCCGACGCGATCGCCGTGCTCGAGGCGTATGACTGGCCAGGCAACGTCCGCGAACTCGAGAATATGATGCGCCGCGTCGCCGTGCTCGCGCGCGACGAGCGGATCGATGCCGGCGAAGTCCGCGCGATGCTGGGCGGGGTGATGCCGTCAGCGGCGTCGACCGGCGATGCCGGCATCGACGCGGCGGTTCGCGCGCGAATCGAGCGGCTGGCGATCGAGGAGCCGGCGGCGCTCGACGACGGCACGCTCTACGATCGCATCATCGGCGAGGTCGAGCGCCCGCTGATCGAGGCGCTGCTCGCGCGCCACGGCCAGAACCAGCTCCGCGCCGCGCGCGCGCTGGGGATCAACCGCAACACGCTGCGCAAACGGCTCGATCTGCTGGAAATCGACCCCTGATCCATCCGACGTGACCGTCCAATCGTGCGGCTCGCGGGATAGATGACACATTTGTGTGTTTTCCTTGCAACGCAAGCGTTGTAGGAATGTCACGATGAGTGACGCATTGGCGACTCCCGCACCACCAAGAGAGGATACGGCGCGCGGCCTGCGCGTCACGCCGCTGGTCGAGATCGCGGTCTTGTGTGCTGCGATCGGCATTGCCGTTGCCAGCTATTTTTTCATCGCCGAGGGCGCGCATACCGACGCGTTGCTGAGCCCCGCGCTGGTCGCGTTCCTGCTCCTCGCCAATCTCCTGCCGGGGATCGCCTTGCTCGTCCTGCTCGGCCGGCGGATCGCGATGCGCCGTGCCGCGCGATTGCCGATCGGCGGCCGCGGGCGGCTGCACGTCCGGCTGGTCGGCTTGTTTTCGATCATCGCCGCGGTGCCGACCTTGTTCGTTGTGGTGTTCGCCTCGCTGCTGTTCCAATATGGCGTGCAATTCTGGTATTCCGACCAGGCCCGCAGCATGATCGAGAATGCGACCGGGGTCGCGCGGACCTCGTATCAGCAGATGCTGCAACGCTGGCAGACCGCGACCGTCACCGCGGCGCAGGACATTTCCGAGAATTTCGACGCCAAGGTGCGCTCGCCCGATTTCCCGAACTATTTCGGCCGTACGCAGATCTTCTATCGCAGCTTCTCCGACGGATTCCTGTTCATCGCCACGCCGGATGGCAAAATGCGCGAGATCATCAGTCTCAATCCCGATTTGCTCGATCTGACCAAGGAAGTCAGTCCCGCCGAAATCGCCGCAGTGCATGGCAAGGTGCCAAGCATCACCACCGTCAAGAGCGCGCGGATCAAGACACTGGTGCCGGTTCCGGGCACTGGCAACGTCTATTTGCTGACGGTCGCGATGTCCGATGTCGGGGTGATGGAGGAACAGTCGAAACGCAGCGCCGCGGTGTTGTCGAGCTATCGCGATTTCCTCGCACGCTCGCGGTCATTGCAGCTGAAGTTCAATGCCGCCCTGCTGGCGATTTCGCTGCTGATCATCGCCATCGCGGTGTGGATCGCGCTCGAAGTGGCCGATCGCATCGTCCGGCCGCTCGGCGATCTGGTCGCGGCGGCCGAGCGAGTCGCGACGGGCGACCTGACCGCGCGCGTGCCCGCCTCGCGCACCAACGACGAGATCGGCACGCTGACCATCGCGTTCAACCAGATGACCGAACGCCTGCAAGCCCAGACCGGCGCACTGGAAAGCCGCCGCGCGCTGATCGAGGCGGTGATGTCGGGCGTCACTGCTGGCGTAATCGCGGTCAGCACCGACGGCACGATCCGGCTGATCAACCGTTCGGCCATGACCTTGCTCGAAAGCATCGACGAAACGCCTGCGGGCAAGCCGCTCAGCCTGGTTTCGCCCGAGCTCGCCACCTTGCTCGGCGGGACCGATCGCGAGGCGATCGTCGAACTCGGCACCGGCGGTGGCGAGGCGCGGACGCTGGCGGTCAAGGTGACCCGCGCAGCGGAGGGGCCGATCCTGACCTTCGACGACATTACCGGCCAGTTGCTCGATCAGCGCCGCGCCGCCTGGTCCGACGTCGCCCGCCGCATCGCGCACGAGATCAAGAACCCGCTGACGCCGATCCAGCTCGCCGCCGAGCGCCTCCAGCGCCGTTACGGCAAGCAGATCGACCCCGAGGATACGACCTTCGCGCGGCTGACCGAGACGATCATCCGCCAAGTCGGCGACCTGCGCCGGATGGTCGATGAATTCTCGTCTTTCGCGCGCATGCCCAAGCCGGTGTTCCGCGAGGAGGCGCTTGTCGATCTCGCGCGCCAGACGATGTTCCTCCATGAAGTCGCGCATCCCGGAATCGTCTTCACGCTGATGCATGACGACCCCGGTCCGACGCTCGTCTGTGATCGCCGCCAGATCGGCCAGGCGCTGACCAATATCGTCAAGAATGCGGTCGAGGCGGTCGAAGCGCATACCGATGCGCGCGACGCGACGATCGCGATGACGCTGAGCGAAGGCGAGGGGCGTACCGTCATCACCGTCGCCGATACCGGCATCGGTCTGCCCGCGGTGCGCGACCGGATCGTCGAGCCCTATGTCACCACGCGTGCACGCGGCACCGGGCTCGGCCTCGCGATCGTCAAGAAGATCGTCGAGGAGCATTTCGGCACGATATCCTTCGACGACCGCCCTGGGGGGGGCACGATCGTCACGGTGCGTTTCGACACCGCGATGCTCGCCAATCTCGACCATGGCGACGGAGGCGATGGGGGCATCGCCGACACCGCCATTCCCGCCCTCTTGCAGAACCGGACCTGATCCCATGCCCCTCGACATTCTCGTCGTCGACGACGAACGCGATATCCGCGATCTGGTGGCCGGCGTGTTGGAGGACGAAGGCTATGGCGCGCGCGTCGCGGCCGATAGCGACTCGGCGCTCGAAGCGATTTCGGATCGGCGGCCGTCGCTGGTGCTGCTCGACGTGTGGCTGCACGGCTCGCGGCTCGACGGGCTGGAGTTGCTCGACGAAATCAAGCGTCGCGACCCGTCGATCCCGGTGCTGATGATTTCGGGCCACGGCAATCTCGACACGGCGGTGGCGGCGATCCGCCGTGGCGCAGCCGATTTCATCGAAAAGCCGTTCGAGGCCGAGCGATTGCTGCTGATGGTGGCGCGCGCGACCGAGACCGAGAGCTTGCGCCGCGAGATCGCGAGCCTGCGCGAATCGGTCGGCCAGAATAACGATCTCACCGGCAATTCCGGCGCGATCAACGGCGTGCGCGCCACGCTCAAGCGCGTCGCCGCGACCGGCAGCCGCGTGCTCATCATGGGCTCGGCCGGCGTCGGCAAGGAAGTCGCCGCGCGCTTGCTCCACGGCTGGAGCCAGCGCGCCAGCGCGCCGTTCGTCGTCGTCAACGCGGCGCGGATGACGCCCGAGCGCGTCGAGGAGGAATTGTTCGGCGCGGAGGAGGGGGGGCAGCTGGTCCGCTCCGGTTTGCTCGAACAGGCGCATGGCGGGACCTTGTTCCTCGACGAGATCGCCGACATGCCGCTTGCCACGCAGGGCCGCATCCTGCGCGTGCTGACCGACCAGAGCTTCAGCCGCGTCGGCGGGCAGCGCGTGGTGAAGGTCGACGTGCGCGTCGTCTCGGCCACCGCGCGCGATCTGACGCACGAGATCGCCGAGGGACGCTTTCGCGAGGACCTGTATTACCGCTTGAACGTCGTGCCGGTGTCGATCCCCGGCCTGTCCGAGCGGCGCGAGGACATCCCTGCGCTGATCGACCATTTCATGGCGCATTACGCGTCGGAACGCCGCGTGCCGACGCCGGAGGTCGCCTCGGATGCGATGGTCGCGCTGCAATCCTACGAATGGCCCGGCAACGTCCGCCAGCTGCGCAACATCGTCGAGCGCACGATCATCATGGCGCCGGGCGACCGGATCGGCCGGATCGACCTCGACATGCTGCCGGCCGACATCCTCGGCGATCCCGGCGAACTCGGCGGGGGCGGCACCGCGATCATGGGCTCGCCGTTGCGCGAAGCGCGCGAGACGTTCGAGCGCGAATATCTGCGGGTGCAGATCCGGCGCTTCTCGGGCAACATTTCGCGCACCGCCAATTTCATCGGCATGGAGCGTTCCGCGCTGCACCGAAAATTGAAGCTGCTGGGGATCACCGAGGTGCGCGAGGACTGACGTCCGGCGTCCTGTCCCGCGCTTTCTGGCGCGCGACGCATTTCGCCAAAACTTCGGCCGAAATCGACCGCCGCTAGACGAACCGCCCCCGGCTCCCTAGATTGGCACCAGCGTGAACGACGCGATCTCCGACGCCGGAACCGGCGCACTGCGGGAACCACCCGCCAAAAACATAGGATCGACCGATGGCCGACAAGCACACTTCGCTACAAGACCTCTTCCTCAATGCGCTCCGCCGCACCAAGACTCCTATCACGATGTTCCTGGTCAAGGGCGTCAAGCTCCAGGGCATCGTCACCTGGTTCGACAATTTCTCGGTGCTGCTGCGCCGCGACGGCCAGTCGCAGCTGATCTACAAGCACGCCATCTCGACGATCATGCCGTCGAACAGCGTCGATATCGACGCGATCGTCAATGCCGTCGGCGAAGCGCAGAAGAAGCAGCCGTTGCTGCAGGAAATCTTTCTCAACGCAGTCCGCAAGTCCGAGGACAATGTGACGATGTTCCTCGTCAACGGCGTGATGCTGCAAGGCCAGATCGCCGCGTTCGACCTGTTCTGCATGCTGCTCCAGCGCGACGGCATGGCGCAACTCGTCTACAAGCATGCGGTCTCGACGATCCAGCCAGCGCACCCCCTCAATTTGGCCGATGAAACAGCCGGTTCGGACGACGATTGACCACTGGATTCGAACGTGACCGCGACGACGTAGCGCGCGGTGCCAAGGCGGTCGTTGTGTATCCCGACACCGGCGCCTCGACGCGCGACGCCGAGGCGCGCTTGGCGGAAACCGCCGGGCTCGCCATGGCGATCCATGTCGAGGTGGTCGATCGCGTTTCGATCAAGGTGCGTGCGCTCCAGCCCTCGACGCTGATCGGCAAGGGACAGCTCGAGGCGCTCGCCGCGACGGTACGGATGGGCGAGGCCGAACTCGTCGTGTTCGACGCGAGCCTGACGCCGGTGCAGCAGCGCAACCTCGAAAAGGCGCTGTCGGCCAAGGTGATCGATCGGACCGGTCTGATCCTCGAAATCTTCGGTGAGCGCGCCGCGACCGCCGAGGGGCGGTTGCAGGTCGAGCTGGCGCATCTCGATTACCAGGCCGGGCGTCTGGTGCGCAGCTGGACCCACCTGGAGCGCCAGCGCGGCGGCTTCGGCTTCCTCGGCGGCCCGGGCGAAACGCAGATCGAAGCCGATCGGCGCTTGATCCGCGACCGGATGGCGCGGTTGAAGAAGGAGCTCGAACAGGTTAGCCGCACGCGCGGCCTGCACCGCGACCGGCGCCAGCGCGCCCCCTGGCCAGTGATCGCGCTCGTCGGCTATACCAACGCCGGCAAATCGACGCTGTTCAACCGGATGACCGGCGCCGACGTGATGGCGGAGGATTTGCTGTTCGCCACACTCGACCCGACCTTGCGCCAGATCGCGCTGCCGGGAATCGACAAGGCGATCCTCTCCGACACGGTCGGCTTCGTGTCGGAACTGCCGACGCAGCTCGTCGCGGCGTTCAAGGCGACGCTCGAAGAGGTGGTTTCGGCCGATCTGCTGATCCATGTCCGCGACATCGCGCATCCCGACACCTTGGTGCAGCGCGACGATGTCGAGACGGTGCTGCGCGACATCGGCGTGGACTCATCGGTTCCGCGGATCGAGGCGTGGAACAAGCTCGATCTGCTCGACGCCGATGAGCGCGCCGAATGGCTCGGCGAAGCGGCGCGGCGCGACGACGTCGTCGCGATCTCGGCCTTGAGCGGGGAAGGGGTGCCGCATCTGATGGACACCGTCGCCGCGTTGCTGACCGCGACGCACCGCCGTTACACGATCCTGCTCGACGCCGGCGACGGTGCGGGCGCGGCGTGGCTGCATGCGCACGGCGATGTGCTCGGCCAGTCGGTCGAAGGCGACCAGGCGGTGTATGAAGTGCGCATGGCCGAGCGCGATTACGAACGCTTCAGCCAGCGGGGGGAATGAGCCCCGCGCGGGCGGCGCTCTTCACGGCGCGCCACAGCGCTTCCTGCTGATCCAGGGTGCGCGTCTCGAATTGCGCATCGGCCTGCTCCATCGCCTTGAAACGGCGCTCGAACTTCGCATTGGCGCCGCGGAGCGCCGCCTCCGGCTCGACACCGAGCTTGCGCGCCCAATTGACCACCGAGAAGAGCAAGTCGCCGATTTCGTCCTCGCGCTCGGCCTGCGTCGCGGCCGCCTCGACCTCCGCGATTTCCTCCGCGATCTTGGCGCGGGGTCCGGCGGTATCGGGCCAGTCGAAGCCGGTGCGCGCCGCGCGCTTCTGTAGCTTTTCGGCGCGGAGCAAGGCGGGCACGCCGATCGCCACGCCGTCGAGCGCGCCGCCGGCGCCCTTGGCGGCGCGCTCCTCGGCCTTGATCTGTTCCCAGCGGTGGCGGCCGCCATCGACCGTGTCGCCGAAGATGTGCGGGTGGCGGCGTTCCATCTTGTCGCTGATCGCGGCGACGACATCGGGCAACGCGAAATGGCCGGCTTCTTCGGCCATCCGGCTGTGGAACACGACTTGCAACAAGAGGTCGCCGAGCTCGTCCTTTAGGTCGGCCATATCGTCGCGCGCGATCGCATCGGCGACTTCATAGGCTTCCTCGATCGTGTAGGGCGCGATGCTGGCGAAGGTCTGCGCGACATCCCATTCACAACCCGCCACCGGATCGCGCAGTCGCGCCATGATCGCGACGAGGCGGGCGATCATCGCGACATCCCCGTTCTCGCACATACATTAGTCCGATAATATACATTATGTAAAATAGAAGCGCTCATTGAACGATGCCACTTAAGGTCGAACCCGCGGACGTCGCGCTCCGCCACAGTGCCACGAGCACCAAAGCGATTCCGAAGATCGCGACCCAAGCGAGCGCCATCTTCAGCGTTGCGCCGAGCGGCAAACGCCGCGCGACCAGTGCGCTGACCGGAAGGATGAGCAACAGCGCCAGCAATGTGACCTGCATGCCGTCATCGGTCACAGCCGCACCTCCAATCCGTCATACCCCGGCTCGACGCCAAGCGGCAGTTCGGCGACCAGAGTCGCATAATCCATCGACTGGTCCATATGCGCCAAAACCGCGCGCTTCGGCTGGAGCGCCGCGATCCAGCCCAATGCGGTCGGCAGATCGGGATGCGACGGATGCGGGTGGCGGCGCAACGCATCGACGATCCACACGTCCAGACCTTCATACATTTCGGCCATGACGGGCGTCATCTCGCTGAAATCGGTCGCATATCCGATCGCTCCGCGGCTGGTGTCGAAGCGCAGGCCGGCCGATACGGCGCCTCCGTGCGGCTGCTCGACCACGCGCACCTGTATGTCGCCGATCATGATCGTATCCGGCAAATCCTCGATCGCCACGGTCGGCCGATAGCCGTCGCCCCCGCGGAAGACATAGGAAAAGCGGGTCTGCAGCGTCGTTTTCAAATCGGGCCGCGCGAGCCCGCGCACCGGGCGCCGCATCGCGTGGAACACCTGCCGCAGATCGTCGATCCCGTGGGTGTGGTCGGCGTGATCATGGGTCCAGATCACCGCATCGAGCGTCGCGACGTCGGCCGCCAGCAATTGCTCGCGCATATCCGGCCCGGTATCGACCAGGATGCGCGTCGTCGCGGTCTCGACCAGGATCGCCGCGCGCGTCCGGCGGTTGCGCGGCTCGGTCGGGTCGCATGCGCCCCAATCATTGCCGATCCGCGGCACGCCCGAAGACGTGCCCGAGCCGAGGATCCGCACCTTCATAGGCGCGTTTTCGTGAACAAAGCGTGAAAGTTCTCGGCGGTGGCGGCGGCGAGCGTTTCCAACGGTTCGCCGCGCAGCGTGGCGAGAAATGCCGCGGTGTCGGCAACGAACGCCGGCTCGCCGGTCTTGCCGCGATGCGGGACGGGCGCGAGGAACGGCGCGTCGGTCTCGATCAGCAGCCGGTCGAGCGGCAGGCGCGCCGCGGTTTCCTGCAAATCCCTGGCGTTCTTGAAAGTCACGATCCCGGAAATCGAGATGTAACAGCCCAGTTCCAGGGCAACGTCGGCAAAGGCTCCGCTCGCGGTGAAGCAATGGATGACCGCGGGATAGGCCCCCTTCCCCATCTCCTCGCGCATGATTTCGGCGGTGTCGTCCTCGGCATCGCGCGTGTGGACGACAAGCGGCAACCCGGACTCGCGCGCCGCGGCGATGTGCGCACGGAAACTGGCGCGCTGGCGGTCGCGGTCGCTATGGTCGTAGAAATAGTCGAGACCGCTCTCGCCGATCCCCACCACGCGCGGATGCTGCGCGCGCTCCACCAGCCGCGCGGTGCCGATGTCGGGATGCTGGTCGGCCTCGTGCGGGTGGATGCCGACGGTCGCCCACACGTCCGGCTCGCGCTCGGCGGTGGCGATCACCGCGTCCCATTCGCTTTCGCGCGTCGCGATGTTGAGCATCGCATGGACGCCTCGGGCTCGGGCGCGGGCAAGGACGTCCTGCTGCCCCTCGACCAGGCCCTTATAATTGAGGTGGCAATGGCTGTCGGCGAACATCAGGCCTCCACCGGCGCTTCGAGCCGCGGGAACACACCTGCGGGTGCCGGCAGCGTAATGCCCGGCGCGAGCTGGTGGCCGAGCGCCTCGAAGCTGCGCGCATCGGGTGCTTGTGCGAGCAAGTCGAGGAGCTTGTCCGCCCCGCCGGGGATCGCCCAGCGCGCGAGGATCGCGATGCGGCGGATCGCCTCGGCTGCGTGATACAGGATCGTATCGGCGCGCTCGAAGTCGGTTTTGCGCACGCTCCACGGCGCCTGATCGGCGAAATATTGGTTGGCGTCGCGCGCCGCAGACCAGATCGCCTCCAGTGCATTGTGCAGCGCGAGGTCGGTCATAGCCGTGTGCATCCCGGTCTCGGCCGCTGCGACGCTGGCGAGCAGCGCATCCTCGACCGCAGTGCGCATGCCGATCGGCGGCACGACGCCGCCGCAGGCCTTGGCGATGATCGACAGGCAGCGCTGCGCCAGATTGCCGAGATTGTTGGCAAGATCGGCATTGCAGCGCGTGACGATCGCTTCCTCGGAATAGCTGCCGTCCTGCCCGAAGCTCACTTCGCGCAGCAGAAAATAGCGCAACGCATCGACGCCGAAACGCGTCGCCAGCTCCATCGGATCGGTGACGTTGCCGACCGACTTCGACATCTTCTCGCCACGGTTGAGCAGGAAGCCATGGCCGAACACCGCGCGCGGCAGCGGAATGTTCGCACTCATCAGGAAGGCCGGCCAGTAAACCGCATGAAATCGCACGATATCCTTGCCGATGATGTGCAAATGCGCCGGCCAGAAGGTTTCGTACAATTCGACATCATCGGGATAGCCGACGCCGGTCAGATAATTGGTCAGCGCGTCGACCCACACATACATGACGTGGCCCGGCCTGCCCGGCACCGGCACCCCCCAGTCGAAGCTGGTGCGCGACACCGACAAATCGGACAGGCCGCCCTCGACGAAGCGCAGGATCTCGTTGCGACGCGCCTCGGGGCGGATGAAATCGGGGTTGGCGGCGTAGAAATCGAGCAACGGCTGCTGATATTTGGAGAGCTTGAAGAACCAGCTTTCCTCGGCGGTCCATTCGACCGGCGTACCTTGCGGCGAAAGCCTGGCGCCGCCCTCCCCGTCCACCAGTTCCTTTTCATCGTAGAACGCCTCGTCGCGGACCGAATACCAGCCCTCGTAGCGGTCGAGATAGAGATCGCCGGCCGCCTCCATCGCTTGCCAGATCGCCTGGCTGGCGCGGTAATGGTCGTCGTCGCTGGTGCGGATGAAACGATCGTAGGAGATATCGAGTTTGTCGGCCATCTCGCGGAAATGGCCGCTCATTTCGTCGGCCAGCGCGCGCGGTGTGAGGCCGCGCTTGCGCGCTTCCTGGACCATCTTGAGGCCATGCTCGTCGGTGCCGGTCTGGAAGCGCACTTCGCGGCCGAGCTGGCGCTGGTAGCGCGCGATCGCATCGGTCGCGATCGCCTCGTAAGCGTGGCCGATGTGCGGGCGGCCGTTGGGGTAGCTGATCGCAGTGGTGATATAGTATGGGTCGGTCATGCCGCGGTCCTAGAGGATCGGCCGCGGTTATTGAAGCCTTGCCGGGCGATCGCGAAGCGCGGCCGCGGCAACACTCGACAGGGATCGGAGGTCGGATGGCGGACGCATTTGCGCAGGGCACGGTCCATCGGGCCGGGGAGGATCTGCAAGCCACCGTGCGGGCCGACGCGAACGTCTTCGCGCTTTGGCAGGGGCTGACGCCGCTCGGTCGCAATGAATTCATCTGCTGGGTCGAGGACGCGAAACAGCCGGCGACGCGCCAGCGGCGCATCGCGCGAGCGTGCGAGGAACTGCTCGACGGCAAGAAGCGGCCGTGCTGCTGGGCCGGGTGCATTCATCGCACCGACAAGGCGCCGAGCCAATGGCAGCAAGCGATGCTGATCGACCGGAAGGCGAAGCGCGGTCGCTGACCGCCTGACGTCTCCTTCCTTCGTCACCCCGGGGTCGATCCTCGGTCGCGAGCCGCAAACCTCGGTAGCCTTCGGACAAGCCCTGGGTGATGGTTTGTAGCGCGGTGTCTCGCGAGGTGCGCAGGCGTTACACCGCCAGCCGTGCGACGATCCCCGCCATTTCATACACCGTCGCCTGGGCATCGAGCGTCAGCGCGCGCGCGGTTGCGGCGAGCGTTCGCGCGGCGTCATAGCCGTCGAGCGCGATCCGCAAGCGTTCGCCCCGACGCTCGGGTGCGGCCGCTGCGATGAACGCCGGCGCACGGTCGAGAAACGCTTCGTAGCGCTTCTGCGAGGCTTTGAGCGCCAGCGACTTGGCAAGCCGCACGCGTTTGCTGTTCCCCGGATCGCCATCGCGCGCGATCGCCGCCAGCGCCTGGTCGAGCGCGTGGAGATCGAGCCCGGCAAAGCCGAGCGCACGACCGGGCGAGCCCTGCGCGACGCGGACCAGTGCCGCCACTTCGTCCTCCTCGGCCAAGGGCAAGGTGCTGGCGAGGACCGACGTCAGCGTGTCATCGTCGAGCGGATCGAAGCGCAACTGGCGGCAGCGCGAGCGGATCGTCGGGAGCAGGCGCCCCGGCGCATGGCTGATCAGCAGGAAGATCGTACCCTGCGGCGGCTCCTCGAGATTCTTGAGCAAGGCGTTGGAGGCGCCCGGCCGCTCGAGATCGTCGACCGCGTCGATGATCACGACGCGCCGGCTCGACATCGACGGTCGCGTCGCGAACATCGGGCCGAGCGCGCGGACCTGCGCGATCGGGATACTGCGCGCGAGGTCGAGCCCGGTCTTGTCACCTTCCTTGGGCTGGCGCGTCAACTCACGATAATCGGGGTGCGATCCGGCGGCGATCAGCTTGCGCTGCGGATTCTCCTCGGGCACGTCGAACCCCGGCGCGAACGTCCCTCCCGCCCCTTCGGCGAGCATGCGCAGGGCGGCAGCGCGCGCGAAGGTCGCCTTGCCGATCCCCTCGGGCCCGGCGAACAGCCAGGCATGGTGCAGCGATCCGCTGGTCATCGCAGCGGCAAAGGCGTGATGCGCGGCGCTGTTGCCGAGTGGCAGCGTCATGGCAGCAAGTCCGCAACGCTCGCCCACACGGCGGCGGCGACTGCGGTGATCCCCGCTCCCGCGTCGATCATGAGAAAACGGTCCGGCTCATGCTCGGCGAACTGGCGGAACGCCGCCGCGACATCGGCGTGGAACGCGCCGCCCCGCGCGGCAAAGCGATCGGCCGCGGCGCCATCGCGGACCGCGGCCCGTGCGCGGCCTTGCTCCGGCGAGAGCTCGAGCACCAGGGTCCGATCGGGCAGTAATCCGCGCGAGCCGAAGGCGTGCAGCGCGAGCACCGCCGCGTCATCGATCCCGCCGGCCACGCCCTGATAGGCGCGGCTGCTGTCGAGATAGCGGTCGCAAATCACCCAGCGTCCCGCACCGAGCGCCGGACGGATCGTCTTCTCGACATGATCGGCGCGCGCCGCGGCGAACAGCAACGCTTCGCTATGCGCGCTCCAGCGGGTGACATCGCCCTGCATCAGCAGGGTGCGGATCGCCTCCGCGCCTTCGCTGCCGCCAGGCTCGCGCGTCACCAACGCGTCGATCCCGCGCTCGGCGAGCGCGGCGGCGAGCAGCCTGGCTTGCGTCGACTTGCCGGCCCCTTCCCCGCCTTCGAGCGAGATGAAGCGTCCCGTCACCCCCATCGGATCAGCCGCCGAACAGGCCCATCAGCCCGGCCCAGGCGCGGCCGAAGAAGCCGGCGGCGCCGACGTCATTGGCGGCGACCAGCGGCAGGCGCTCGGCCGGCATGCCAGGCGTGATGACGACCAGGTCGGCGATATGCTGCCCGGCCTTGATCGGCGCCTTGATCGGGCCGTCATATTGCACGCTGAGTTTCATCTCGCCGGCGGTGCCGGCGGGGATCGTCGCGGCGAGATCGGTGCCCGCGACGAGGCCGACCTTGTTGCTGCTGCCGAGCTGGACTTCGGCGGTCTCGATCTGCTTGCCCTTGGCGAGCAGCGGCTTCGACGCCCAGGCATGGAAGCCCCATTCCATGAACTTGATCGACTCTTCGGCGCGCTGGCCCGACGTACCGAGCCCCGCCATCACCATCACCAGGCGGCGACCGTTCTGCGCCGCCGAACCGGTAAAGCCATAGCCCGCTTCGTCGGTATGGCCGGTCTTGAGACCGTCGGCGCCGGAGACGCGGCCGAGCAACGGATCGCGATTGGCCTGGTCGATCGGTTTTTCGCCGCCGAGCGTCTTGCCCCAGGTGAAGCTGCGCAGCGAATAGAAGCGCTTGTAGAAATCGGGATAATCCTGGATCGTCGCCTTGGCGAGCGTCGCCAGATCGCGCGCGGTGACGTAGGTGACGCCGTTATCGGGCCAGCCATTGGCGGTGCCGAAATGGCTGTTGGTCAGGCCGAGCTTGACCGCGGCGCGGTTCATCCGCTCGGTGAAGGCGCTCTCGGTGCCCGAAATGCCCTCGGCCAGCACGACGCAGGCATCGTTGCCCGACAGCGTGACGATGCCCTTGAGCAGATCCTGCACGCTGACTTCCTCGCCCGACGACAGGAACATGGTCGACCCTTGCGAGTGCCACGCGCGCCACGTCTCGGGGCGGACCGGGAATTTCTGGTCGAGCTTCAGTTCGCCCGACTTGAGCATCTCGAACGCGACATAGACCGTCATCATCTTGGCCATCGAGGCCGGCGGCATGCGGCGATCGGCATCCTTCTGGTACAGGATCGCGCCCGACGTGAGGTCCTGCAGATAGGCGACCGGCGCCGGCGTCTGATAATCGGGGGCGGCGACCGCCGGGCACGTGGCGGCGATGGCGACAATGGCGGCGACGAGCAGTTTCTGGCGCGATGACATGCGGTTCGGTCTCGTTCTTTAGTCGGTGTGGATAATACGGGCGTCAGCATAGCCGCGTCGCGCGGCGCCGTCACGTGCGCGCTGTGCGCTGGCGGTGTCGCCAAACGGGCCGAGCTGTACGCGATACAGCTTGCCGAGCGGCACGACCCGGCCGCCGAGCTGCTGCGCCAGCGCGGTCGCACGCGGCGCGGAGGACAAGGCTGCGACCTGCACCATCAGGCCGCCACGTGCGGGCGGTAACGCAGCCGGCGCGCGGACGGGGGCCGGGCGCGGGACCGGCACGAGCCGCGGCACCGGCGGATGTGCGCTCGGCGCGGCGCCGCGAACCGGGATCGGCCGGGCTGGCGTCACATTCGGTACAAGCGCGCCTTGCGGCAGCTTGCGCCGCAGCGCGGTCAGCAAGGTCGGCGGTGCGTCGAGCCGCTGCGACGCGGCCTGGCCCGAGCGCAACGCGCGATCGTCCTGCGGGCTCGCCACGACGGTGCGCACGCGTACCCCTGCCCGCTCCCCCACGCCGAGCGCCTGCGCGGCACCCGGTGACAGGGCCACCACGCCCACGCCGCTCGCGCGCGCCACCACCATCGCCAGGATCGTCCGCCCGGTATCGAGCGCGGTCAGCTCGACCAAGGTTCCCGCCGGCAAGCTCGGATGCGCTACCGCGATCGTCACGCCGGCAAAGCGCGCCTCGGGCGGCTCGGTCATGACCGAGGCATATCCGACGAGATCCTCGCGCACCTCGCCCGACGTGCCGCGCGGCCCGGCGGCCTGCGCGACCTCGGGCGGCGCGTCCGGCGCGGCTTGCGCGGCGAGCGCCAGGATCGGCAGCAGCAACAGCATCATTGCTCCACCGCGTCGGCGAGCAAGCCGACCGACAGCGCGTAGAAGTTCGAGCAATTATAATCGAGGATCACGCGGTAATTCCCGGTCAGCAGATACGCGGTGCGCCCCGCACCGTCGGGTTCGAGCAACGTCGCCAGCACCGCATCGCCCGGCCAGTTCCGCGTCACTGGGGTGACGCCAAGCGCACGCCATTCGGCCATCGTCTTCCATGCACTGTGCCGCGCGAACACCTTGAGGCAGCGCGGCGACAGCAAGCGGTTGGTAATCTGCCCGCGGTCGAGGCTTGCCGGGACCGACACCGCGAGGCCCCAGGGTTGCCCCGGCCGCCAGCCGGCATTGGTGAAATAATTGCCGATCGACGCCAGCGTGTCGGCATGGCTCGACCAGATGTCGGCGCGCCCGTCGCCATCGCCGTCGCGCGCCAGTCGCATATAGACCGACGGCAGGAATTGCGGCCCGCCCGTCGCGCCCGCCCAGCTGCCGACCAGCTGCGAGCGCGAAACGCCACGATCCATCATCTGCATCGAGGCGATGAATTCGTCGGCGAACAGATCGCGCCGCCGCCCCTCATAAGCGAGCGTCGCCAGCGCACGCGGCAGATCGAACCCGCCCATCACGCGGCCATAGCTCGTCTCGTGCCCCCAGATCGCGACCATGACCGATTCGGGCACGCCGGTCTGCTGCTCGATCCGCGCCAGGCGCCCGCGTTCGGCGAGATAGGCGCTGCGGCCATTGGCGATGAGCGCGCTGCTGAGATGCTGCGCCTTGTACGGCGCGAAATCGGGGATGCCGGCATTGGGATTGGCGCCGGGTTGCGCGCGGTCGAGCTCGATCACGCGCGGGTTGAGCGTCAGCGTGGGTATCACCGCATCGAGCGTCGCGCGGCTCACCCCGCGCGCTTCGGCCTGCGCGCGCAACGTCACCAGATAGGTCTGGAATCCGGCGTCGTCCTGCGCCGTGGCCGAAGCGCTCAGGCCACAGCACAAAGCGAGCGCCGCCAGCCCGATGGCGAGGCGCGCCCGCAATGTTCTCGTGTTCCGCATGGGCTCACATTGGCACAGCCGTCCGCGCACATGAACCCCCAAAGGCCGCGGTTCACGCACAAACCTTGCACAGGTCGCCGTCCGGTGGCTATGCGAGCGACCACGGAAGAGTGGCCGAGTGGTTTAAGGCAACGGTCTTGAAAACCGTCGTGGGTGCAAGCTCACCGTGGGTTCGAATCCCACCTCTTCCGCCATTTGCAGATGCCACCGGGATCTCCGCCTGCGCCGCCCGGTCGGCTTTTAACACTCCACGACGTTGACGGCCAACCCGCCCAAACTCGTCTCCTTGTATTTCGACCGCATGTCTTCGCCCGTCTGGCGCATCGTCTCGATCACCGCATCCAGGCTGACGACATGGTTGCCGTCCCCGCGCAGCGCCAGATATGCGGCATTGATCGCCTTGACCGCCCCCATGGTGTTGCGTTCGATGCACGGGATCTGCACGAGTCCGCCGATCGGGTCGCAGGTGAGGCCCAGATTATGCTCCATGCCGATCTCCGCGGCATTCTCGATCTGGCGGTTGCTGCCGCCCAGCACGGCGGCGAGCGCCCCCGCCGCCATGGAACACGCCACGCCGACTTCGCCCTGGCAACCCATCTCGGCCGCGGAGATCGACGCTCGCTTCTTGTAGAGCATGCCGATCGCCGCGGCGGTGAGCAGGAATGTCCGGGCGCCCTGCGCCGTCGCGCCCGCGACGAGCGTCTCGTAGAAACGCAGCACCGCGGGAAGGACCCCCGCCGCGCCGTTGGTCGGCGCGGTCACCACGCGACCGCCCGCGGCATTCTCCTCATTGACGGCAAGCGCCCACAGACTGACCCACTCGAACACTTCGGCCGGATTGGTGCCGGGGCGTTCGCCGGTGAGGCTCGCCGCCAGCCCGCGCGCGCGCCGCCGGACCTTCAGGCCGCCGGGCAGCACGCCTTCCCCCGAAATGCCGCGATCGATGCACGCGCTCATCGCGGCGCGGACCGCGTCGAGAAACGCATTGGTTTCTTCCGGGGCGCGCCATGCCTCCTCGTTCGCGCGGACGATGTCGGCGATGTCGAGGCCGGTCGCATCGCCGATCGTCAGCAGATCGGCGCCGGAGGAAAAGGGATGGCAGACGGCGATATTGATCGCAGCGACGGGAGCGCCCTTGCGCAGGATCGCGCCGCCCCCGATCGAGAAATAGGTTTCGGAATGGGCACGGCCGTCGGCAAGCACTGCGTTGAAGGTCATGCCGTTCGGATGTTCCGGCAAAAACTGACGCGTACGGAAGACGATGTCGTCGTCGATAAACGCAACAGGCAAGACTCCGCCGAGCATCAATTGCCCGCGGGCGCGGATTTCCGCGAGAAGCTGCGGCGCTGTATCTGGATCGAGCCGCTCGGGCTCCCAGCCGGCCAGGCCGAGGATCGTGGCAGTGTCCGTCGCATGGCCGCGCCCGGTCAGCGCGAGCGAACCGTACAGGTCGCAGGCGACGCGTACCGGCACGGCATCGAGCGCCAAGGCGCGTTGCGCGAAGTCGAAGGCCGCGCGCATCGGGCCAACAGTGTGCGAACTCGACGGTCCGATCCCGATGGTGAACAATTCAGCGACGCTGATCGGACGATGAATGTCCCGGTCGAGCGCGGTGGTAGCCAGATCGGTAAGCATGCGGTCCTTCCGCCGGCATCGCCGGCCTTGCATGCCCCATCTGTCCCTTACGCCTGAGATCGTTATCCCGTCGGCGGACGCAATGATCGCGTCACTCTCCAGATGTCGTACGTCGAGTGGTCCTTTTGCCTGAGAGTTTCCGGGGCGGTTGCTCCTTCGGCGCCGGGATGCCCCGGTCTCTCCCACATCGATGCGCGATGCTATCCTTCAAGGCACTGGCCAGGGTCAAGCACGATCGACTCGACCAGCGCGATCGTGGCGGACGCCGCGGTACTGGCAGGAAGCGGTCAGCGGCGGGACCGCGGCGCCGCTCCGCTTTGTTAGACATGCCTCACCCGCAAACATTTTCCCCCACAAAGGCGCCTAGCCACAAGACCTTTCATGGCGACGATCGATCCTGAGCGGCATTGGTCCGGCGTGAGGTTCCCGCCCATCGTGTCCCTCAACCGCTGGATGGCGACCATGGCGCGACGTCCTGACCGCCGAAAATCCGCGCGCGGGGCAAGTCGAAGATGAAATACGGATTGAGCATCGGTGGAGCGCCAGCCGCGTCGAGACGCGCCTGCTGATCGGCATCGAATACGATGTCGAGCGCGGCAACGTTCTCCAGAAGCTGTTCCGGCCGGCTCGCGCCGACGAGGACCGATGCGACGCCGCCGCGCGCCGCCACCCAGGCCAACGCGACCTGCGCCATCGGTCGGCCGATTTCCGATGCGACCGATCGCAAAGCATCCACCACGTCGAAATTCTTGTCGGTGAACAGCATGCCGCCATAGGGGTTGTCGCCGTTCAGCCGGCCGTCGCTGCCGCTGGTCGTCGCTGCGCCGGCACGGTTGGGCAGGCTGCCGGCCGGCCCCGCATCGGCAATCTTCTCGCGGCCGTATTTTCCGGTCAGCATGCCTGCCGCCAAGGGGCTCCAGGCGACCAGCCCCAAGCCGAGCGCCTGCCCCGCAGGCACCACATCGAGTTCGACCCCGCGATCGATCAGCGAATAGGAATATTGCAAGCCGATCGGCTCCGGCAGGCCATGCGCGCGAGCGAGCGTCGCGATCTGTGCGGCGTACCATGCCGGCGCGTTGGAAAAGCCGTAATACAGGATATCGCCGCGCCGCACCGCATCGGTCAGCGCGCGCAGCACTTCCTCCGGCGGGGTCGTGCGATCCCAGACATGCGTCCAGTACATGTCGATGAAATCGGTACCGAGCCGGCGCAGCGACCCTTCGATCCCGTCGCGGATATTGCGCGCGGAATTGCCGCCGGCCAGCGGCGTTCCCTCGGTGCGTGGGAAACCCGATTTCGTGGCGATCACCATCCGGTCGCGATTGCCGCGCTCAGCGATGAAGCGCCCGAGCATTTCCTCGCTTTGCCCGCCGGAATACACGTCGGCTGTATCGGCGAAGTTGCCGCCGGCCTCGACATAGGCATGGAAGATCGCGCGCGACATCGCCTCGTCGGCGCCCCAGCGCCCTGCACCGAAGGTCATCGTACCAAGCGCGAGCGGGCTGACCGCGAGGCCGGAGCGTCCAAGGGTACGATAGGTGGAGAGAGTCATTGCTGTAGCTCCTTGAACGGTCGATCCCGAATACGCCTTGTGGACGGCAAGTTTAGCCGTCATCCGTCGCAAGGGCTTGTGAAGGGAATGCAGCAATGCGACGCGGCGACCTGGATGATCTCGCGGCTTTCGCGGCGGTAGCACGGGTACGCAGCTTCACCCGGGCAGCCGCCGAACTCGGCCTCTCACCGTCCGCGCTCAGCCATGCGATGCGGAACTTGGAAGCGCGGCTGGGCGTACGCCTGCTCGCACGCACCACGCGCAGCGTCGCCCCGACCGCTGCCGGCGAGCGCTTGTTGCGCTCGCTTGACCCGGCGCTGGCCGAGCTGGCGCGCGGTCTGTCGGCACTCGCCGACTGGCGCGGCGTGCCATCAGGCGCGATCCGACTGACGACGTTCGGTTACGCGGCGCGCACGGTGCTGGCACCGGTCTTGCCGCGCTTCCTGCGCGAGCATCCCGACATCTCGGTCGAGGTCATCGTCGAAGACCGGCTGGTCGACCTCGTAGCGGGCGGCTTCGACGCCGGCATCCGGCTGGGCGAGACGGTCGATCGGGATATGGTGGCGGTGCCGGTCGGACCGGCGCTGCGCACGTTGGTGGTCGGCACCCCCGAATATTTCGCGAACCGCCCCCTGCCCGCGGCGCCTGCCGATCTGGAAAGCCACAATTGCATCAACTATCGGCTTCTCGGTGGCGGGGGGCTGCTGCCGTGGGAGTTCGAGCGCGACGGCCGCGACATCAGATTCCGCCCGGGCGGGCAACTTGTCGTGAACGACGAGCTGCTGGCGTCCGCCGCGGTCCGCGCCGGCGCGGGCCTGGGCTACATGCTGGAACACGATGTCGCCGCGGAGATCGCCGACGGCCGGCTGATCCAAGTGCTCGACGCCTGGTGCCCGAGCTTTCCGGGCTGCTATCTCTTCTACCCGAGCCGACAGGTTACGCCGGCCTTGCGGGTGCTGATCGATACGCTCCGCAGAACGCCTGCCATCAACGCGTAAACCTGGCGCCACGCGGCCCGCCTCCAGACGTTCGCGGAGCCTTTCGGCCTGCGATCGCTAGTATTTTTCCGCCGGTTTTGCGGCCGGCGGGTGCGCCGACTGATCATCGATGCGAGCTGGTCCGCTGCCGGTTCGCTCTCGAGCTTGGTCCGACACGAGCTGCCGTGCGCACAGTCCTTGCGGGTGCCACATCTGCGTCAACGTCGTTGGCGGCTTGCTGGCATCATGAAGGATGATAGCGAAACCCAAACGGGGTACTGTGCCGATCGCCATCAAGAGCATCGGCGGCCCGGCCTCGATCATCAGGCTGGTTCCCGAGCCGCGAACCGTCCGGACGCCCGCAGGGGTTTCGAGGCACGTGTCGCCGCTCACGGCGAAGAACGCCTCTGGCCCGGAATGGACATGCAGCGGCGCTGCGGTGCCTGGCGTGAAAATCGAGCGAAGGTATTCGGCGGCATAGCGCGTGGCGGGAGCGACCGGCAGCGGCCCTACCGTCGACACATGCTCACCGCCATTGGGATGCCAGGTCTTCTCGGCAAGCGTGAAGAGCCAGGTCGAGCCGAACGACGCCACGACCACGCTGGTCGTCGTGGCCGCCGCCTCGGCGGAATCTTTCGACGCGAAACGATCCAGGTGCCAGAACAGCTTTCCGTTGGGTAGCGACGGAAGCTCCACCCGGGATAAAAGGCAGGCAGGACCGGGTTGCTCGACGGCGCCGCATGGACGCGTGGTCGCCTGGGCGAAAGCCGAAGAGCTCCAGGTGGCAGCAAAAGCCGCGACCAGACCAACACAGAATGCCCGCACGTCCGTCTCCACGCCGATACCGCTACCCGGAGGATGTCTGGTTTTAAACCTGGCCGCAAGCCTCGCGGGCGAGTGCAAGTGCGAGGCTGGGGACCGGCACCCTCCAGATGCCGTTCAAACGTGGCAGCGTTTCCGGGGCGGCGGGGAAGCGGCGGCGAAACGCGCCCCGCCGTGCCTCCCGCTCCTCATGCGGGAGCGGCATCCATGACCAGCTCCGCGTTCTGCGCCGGCGCTGCCTCGCTCAGAAAAGCGAGCAAATCGGCATTGACCCGGTCGGGATCGGTGATCGCGATGCCGTGATTGCCACCCGGATAGACGATCAGGCGGGCATTCGGGATGATTTCGGCGGCGCGGCGGCCGCCGGCGTCGATCGGCACGATCTGATCATCGTCGCCATGGATCACCAGCGTCGGCACGTCGATGCGGCGCGCATCCTCGGTATAATCGAGCTGCCAGCTATAGGATGTTTCATATTCCGCCAGCAGTCCGCCCTGCATACCCTGGAACCAGAAAAGATCGCGCATCCCTTGCGTCACCGTCGAGCCCTCGCGGTTGGCGCTGAAGAAAGGCGTGGCTACGTCTTTGAAGAATTGCGACCGGTTTGCGAGAGTACCGGCACGAATTTGGTCGATTCCCTCGATCGGAACGCCCGCCGGATTGTCGGGTGCCTGCAGCATCCTGGGAACGATCGAATCCAGCAGCACCACCTTGGCGACGCGGCCGGTTCCATGCCGCCCGATATAGCGTGCGACCTCGCCGCCGCCCGTCGAATGACCGACCAGAACGACCTGCTCGAGACCGAGGTGGTCGATGAGGCCGGCAAGATCATCCGCCCAGGTGTCGACGTCGTTGCCGACATCGGGCTGATCGGAGCGGCCGTTGCCACGCCGATCGTGCGCTATGGTGCGGTAGCCATGGGCGCGCAGAAACATCATCTGACCTTCCCAGGCATCGCCCGTGAGCGGCCAGCCATGGCTGAACACGACAGGTTGCCCCTTGCCCCAGTCGCGATAGTATATCTGGGCTCCGTCCTGTGCGGTATGAAACGGCATTTCACGTCTCCTCGTCGACAATTACGGGCCGCCACGGGGACGCAAGCCTGCCTGCACCAGCAAAGATCGCTGGTCATCGGGACTCGCGTTGTGACAGCAGCTGTGCAGTATCATAAAGTCGATGTAAGGCAGATGTCTCGTTCGCCCGGCTCCGCCAAGAGGAGCGAAAGTTGCGCCAGGATGAAGACGCAAGTGGGACTCATCACGATACAAGCACGTGGATCGATGCGGTGATGGGTGCGCGCGCGCCGTCGATCTTGATCCATGATGCTGGAGCGCGTATAAACCACGCTACCAACATGCGGAGAGTGCCATGGCAGACGAGACCGTTGAGGCGACGCTCATGGACTGGGTCGAGCCGGAAATCGTGGAAATGTCGGCACAGTGCAGCGCGGCGCTCGCAGTCGGGCCGAACAGCGACGGTGCGCCTGGTGTTGCCTACCACCGATCGTAGGGGCTTCGCGAACCCATCGACACTTCCCGTCGACCGCATTGCGTCTCCACGCGACAGCCGACGCATCGGATAGGTATCCACGGATAGTGGGCGCTGCTTTGCGCATGCGCGGAGAATGAGACACGTTTCGGGCGTTCGCGCCGTCTTTTGCTTGGATGGCGCGCCGGTGGACCCGCATGACGCGGCCGCGCTGGGCCTGCCCGAGCCGATACCATCCGATACGACGCTGATCGCGGGCGCGGATCCTTTGACGCCCCATGCCGTCGATCTTCAGCGACGCGGCAATGCGTTCACGCTGCTGATGGGGCACATCGATGAGGCGGGTTCGCTCGCGACGCGCATGCGACTGCCCGACGCCATAGCGCCAGCGGCGCTGGCGCGGATGGGACTCACGACGTTCGGAGACGATCTGCCCCGCGAGATGCTGGGCGCCTGGGTGCTGTTGGACTGGTGCGACAAGCAGCGCCGCCTGACGATCGTGACGTCGATCAACCCGACCTACACCGTGCTCGTCGCACGGTGCGGCGCGCGGCTGGCGGTCAGCCCCGAACTCGCGGAACTGGCGCGACTGGCATGGATCGACACGACGCCCGACCCGCTGTCGCTGGCGGCCACCCTGACAAGCTTTCGCATGGACATGCCGGCGAGCCGCGCCACGATCTTGCGGCAGGTCATATCGATACCGGCCGGCCGCGTCGCACGCTTCGATGCAATGCAGGACCATGTCCTCAGGGTCGATCCGCGCTTGCCACCGTCGGAGTGGACCGGAAGCTTCGAAGATGCCGTATCGGTCGCCGAAGCAATGGTGCGCGCGATCGTTCGCGAGCAACTCGCCAGGACGCCGGCGCTCGGGATCACTCTGAGCGGCGGCCTGGACTCGTCGATCCTCGCGTGGATCGCCTCTGAGGAACGCGATCCTCGCAGGACGATCCCGTTATTGTCGTCCGCGGTTTCCGCCGCCAGCGGCCTTGCCGACGAAATCCCCTTTGCGCGCGTCGTCGCCGACCACCTCGGCGAGCCCTTCCTGCCCGTCATTCCGCCCGATCTGTCGCCATATCGCCCGCGCGTCGCCGATTTCCGATCCTCGATCCGACCGACGCGCCGGCCGTTCCTGCACCTCAATCGAGCCTTTGGCGAAGCGGCAGCGACGATGGGACTGACGCACCTTTTCTATGGCGTGATGGGCGAAATGACGATCACCGCGCCGCGTTTGACGAGCAGCGGGCTCGACCGGTTGAAGGCGATCGTCCGCCCGGCGCGTGCGTGGGTGTTCGCGTGCGATTTGCGCGAGATCTGGCCGGAAGCAGCCTTTGCGACCTGGCTCGCGCCGGCGCTGCTGCAGGCGCTTCCGGCCGAATGGATCGAATCGCGACGCAGCCCGAAGCAGCGCGCTTCATCCAGGCGGCCCGGCACGCCGTGGGGATATCCCGCGACGATCTCGCACTTGCTCGATCGCGAAGTGCACGATCTGGTGCAGGGCCGGGTCAGGCCGTTGGAGCCCTTCACCGACATCCGACTGTTGCGCCTCTTCGCCGGGATGCCGGTCGATTATGCAGGTTGGGGCGGCGTCGATCGGGCCATGACGCGCACGCTGTTGCGCGGCCGGCTGCCCGAAAGCATTCGCTTGCGGCCCAAAGGACCTGCTTTCGCCCCCGATTTTCATGCCCGGCTCCGGCATCATGCCGGTGCGGCCGCGGCACGCATGCCGCTGTTTCGAAGGGCCGGGATCGGAGCGTGGCTCGACCTCGACCGGATCGAGGCGCGCTTGCGGGCGCCCGACACGATCGATCGCGCGCATGCCGTCAGCGCCTTCAAAATCCAGTTCGGTGTCCAGATTGCCGAATATCTTCTGTGGTGGGTTTCCGGTCGCTCCGAACAAATCGACGACTTTTAAATGAGATAGACGTCAAACTTCAGAAATTGCACCAATTTCCTTGAGTTTGGCAAGAGCACGTTCGGCTGAATTCCGACATTGATCCGTCGCGACGTCGAAAGCCTTGACGAGCGTATCGACGATCTCATCGATTGTGCTGGGATGAGCGAGAATGTCCCAAATCGCGGCAGCCGTTTTGTTCATTCCGAAATAGTTACCGCTGCCCGCCACGTCCAGCATAACGAGATTGTCGTTAAATTGCGCAACTATCCAGCTTTTTTCACGCCGCCATTTTTGATCTTGCATCATCGCGACTCTCCAGATCAACTTTTAGGCGTTGAATGTACCCGAAACGGGCGGAAGTGGCTGATGTTTTCTTGCCATCACGGCAACTGTGCCGCATGATACAGTCGATGGTCGCCGACGCAGTCTTGACCCGATCCATCGCCGACAGGCGCGCGACTCGGATTCAACTTTTGCGGCGACTTGCGATTCTGTCGCTGGTCCCGCCATGCTGTGTGCTGCTGGCGGTGAGCAGCATCGTGATCGCCGCGATTCCGCTGCGCCGTCTCGTCATTGGTCTTGGCCAGCCGCTGGGAGCGGTCAGATACACACCGATCGCATCGGCGGCGCAGGCGCGTCGCGCACGAATCCTGCGCAGCGCTGTCGGCATCGCGGCGCGGCTCGTGCCGTTTCGTTCGGATTGCTACCCGCAAGCGCTGACGGTTCTGGCATTGTGCAGCCCGTTGCGCATTCCGACCGCCCTGCACTTCGGCGCACGCGCGGAATCGGCGGGGGACGCTTCGGCGCTGCGCCTTGCCGGCCATGTCTGGGTCGTCGCAGGCGCAGTACCGATTTGCGGAGGACAGCCCTGCTCCACCGAATTCGCAAGCGTCGCGTGCTTCTTCCATCGACGTGACGATCGGACGCCGACCGTGGCGCGCGCCGTTCGTAAAGCGGGCAAATAGGGAGAGACGATGCCGTCGCTCGGGACCGTTTATGGCTTGAACATCGCGTCGGCCATCGCGTTGCCGGAGTTGCGCGCGCCCGTCGGCGACGTCGCATCACCCGATCTCGTCATCACGCTGGACACGATCGATCCGTCGGCGCTCCACGCGATGCGCGCGATCGGCCCGCTGAGCTGGGCGTCGCCGACCGAGATCGCTTTCGAGGTTCCCGGCGTCGCGCGCTACCGCATCAGCGCAGGCCAGCGTATCGTGATCGACCCACAACCGGGCATCGACGAGGCAAGCCTCCGGTTGTTCCTGTTCGGATCCGCACTGGCGGCTGTCTTACTGCAGCGCGGGCTCTTTCTGCTCCACGGATGTGCCGTCACGATCGACGGTGGTGCGTGCATCGCGGTCGGGCATTCGGGTGTCGGCAAGTCGACGCTGGCGGAAGGTTTGCGGCGGCGCGGCTTTCCGGTGTTCGCCGACGACGTCGTCGCGATCGATGCGAACAACCACGTGCTCGTCGGCATTCCGCGGATCAAATTGTGGGACGATGTCGTGGCGACCTTGGGACCCTGCGGCGCTGAAACAGCTGCGGCCCGATCTGGCGAAGTATGATGTCGGCATCGGAGATGCGGCCCCTCGCGAATCCGCGCCCGCCCGCTGGATCTACGCGCTGGACACCCATCATGCGGAAGCCGTCACGGTGACTCGCGTAACCGGCATGGAAGCCTTTGCCCTGTTGCGCCGCAACAGCTATCGCGCGCGCTTCGCCGATGCGATCGGTCTCAAGGCAACGCATCTGCGCCGTGCAATGGAAGTCGCCGCTTCGGCGCGGCTGGCGAATGTCCGGCGCCCGTCGCAGGGCTTCTCGCTCGATGCCCTGGTCGACGCGATCCAAGACGATGTCCGACGCTGACGCGCCGCGCGACGGGATCTTCTGGCTCGCCTCCTATCCGAAGTCGGGCAACACCTGGTTCCGCAGCTTCCTGACGGCGCTGCTGCACGGGGGCGACGCGGTCGACATCAACGCCCTTGCCGCGAACATGGCCGCCAGTTCGCGATCCTGGCTCGATGACGTTCTCGCCTTCGACACCGCCGACCTGCGCCATGACGAGATCGATACGCTCCGCGGACGGGTCTATGGCTGGCGAGATGGTCCGCCCGCGCTCGGCTATCACAAGACACACGACGCTTTCCGGCGGTCGCCGGGCCAGATTTCGGCCTTTCGCGGCGGACGAACGCTTGGCGCGCTGTATCTCATCCGCAATCCGCTCGATATCGCGCCTTCCCTTGCGCATCACAATGGCACGAGCGTCGATCGCGCGATCGCGGATATGGCCGATCCGCATTACGCGCTGTGTCGTCCGACGCGCCGTTTGTTGCCGCAAGTGCCCCAGCACATGGGGAGTTGGTCGCAGCATGTATCGAGTTGGGTGGACGGCGAGGATTGCACGTGCATTGTCCTGCGCTACGAAGACATGCACGCCGACGCGCCGGCCACTTTCGCCGCGGCGGCGCGCTTTCTCGGGCTGACGGCCGATGACGCGGCGATCGCCCGAGCGGTGCGCGCCACCGCATTCGCGGCGTTACGCGACCAGGAACGTGTCCGCGGCTTCGACGAGCGGCCGGCGGGACTGAGCCAATTCTTCCGGCAGGGGACGTCGGGCGCGTGGCGCACGCAACTGAGCGAAGCGCAAGTGCAGCGGATCACATCCGATCATGCCGCCGTGATGCGCCGCTTCGCGTACATCGACGACGCGGGGATTCCCCTGTGATGGCCAGTCGCTCGGCCTGTCCCGCCCGTCTTGATCGGAGATACCGCGATGCTAGACTGCCGCATGGCCGACGCGCCCCCGCCCCGTCCGATCGCGATCGAGGAATTCCTCCCGCTGGTGGGCAGCGCGTTGCAAGCCGAATGCGAGCCGCGCTCCGCCACACTGGAACTGGTATCGGCGACCCCGCTCGTCAACCACGCCAAGCTCGACCGGGCTCCGTTCATCCTCATCCTGCGCTCGGCGCCGGAGGCGATATTGGTGTCGGGCAGCTACGTGCTGCGCGGCACCGGATTTGGTCCCGACGTGATCGACATCATTCAGATTGCGCGACCTGCAGCGGCCGCGGCGGGAAATTATTATCAGGCGGTGTTCAACTGATCGGAGCTTCGACCGCCCCGGATCGCCATGATCGCAGACCGGATGCGCTCAATTGCGCGACGGGAAATTGCCATTCAGATTGATGCAGAAATTCACCGCCAGATAAGGCTGGAGGTTCGTATGCGGCTGGCTTCCCCCCTGGGGGGCATTGGTCCCTGCGATGTTGAGACCGCCGAGCGCCACTTGCGGGCCAGCCGTGCCGGCCGGCGCGTAGATTTGCGGCGTCGCGGTGCCGCCGGTGCTGGCGTCGATCGCGCGGGCAAGCAGCGAGCCGGTGCTGGCCTGGGCGGTCGAAGACCGCGCATTCAGCGCGTTGAGCGCCGAGGTGCTGGAAAAGGCATGCGTGTGCGTCGGCATCTGCGTCGTGACAAGCGTGACTTGCTCGTCGCCAGCCATCTGACCGATCACATATGTCGACAGCCCCAGGCCAGTTCCCATATGAACCGGCACACGACTTTGCAAATTGGGCAACTGAAATGTCTGCACGCCGTTGCCACCATAAATGGTCCCGAGCAGCGAGAATAGCGCCTGGTTCTGGCTGATGTTCATCGTCTGGCCATTGCACTGGGCGGTGCCAGTCGGTGCGAAATTGAAACCGAACGTGCGGATTTCTCCAAGATATCCGTTCATTGCACAATTCCTCCCCTCATATCACCTATGCTTGCTTTCCAAATTACCGATAGTCCCTAAATGATGCGATCATATTACGCATTTGTGATGTACCGGATAATTTGAGTCAACAACCACGCATTATAGATTCTGATCTATCTGTATATTACAGTAATGGCGCTGATGGAATTACTCACTTCGTCTTTTCACGCTGCTATCTAGATGGCGCGCGTAAGACCTTCAATTGATCGTAAATCGGGGTGACGATCGTTTCCGCAGCCGATCGTATCGCCGGCGACGCCGCCCGTTGTTTTCGCGCCGTATCGGACACGAAATGCTGATCGCGCGCCTTGGCGTCGTGCCGCGCCACCGCCGCCATCGCAGCACGCTCGCGTTCGCCGAGCACCAGCCCGAAATGCGGCGCGATCCGCTCGATCGCCGCGCCGGGCAGCTCGGCATAGTCGACCAGCATCCCGCCGCCCGTGTCCCAATGATCCAGTACGGCCCGACTGAATCGCGCCACGATCCGCGCGACATAGGTCTCGGCATCCATCGTGTCGCCGTCGGCTATGCCGACGACGTCGCGCGGCAGCGCCCCCGCTACCGTGTGCGGCCCGCGCTGGCGCAGTTGCGAGACGAGGACTTCGACCGGATCGCGGTACAGGAAGATCCACGGCGTTTCCGGGAAAGCGGCGCGCAGCAGCGGCAGCGCGGCGGTGTGCCAGCTATCGAGTTTCACGAACAGGCGAGACGCCGATTCCGTTCGTCCGCGGCCAAGCGCCGCGACCATCGCGCGCACCGCGGCGACTTGCAGCGCGATCGGCGCGTCGGACTCGACCGCCCAGCGCAGGACGCCATCGAGCGGCTCGGGTTCGGACAGGACGACATGCGACGGATCGGCCGCGAGCATCTGCGCCACCAGCGTTGAGCCGCAGCGCGACATATGGTGGATGAAGCCGCTCGGCTCCGGTCCGGCTGCCTCGTGACCTGCCCCGTCGATCAGGGCCTGCAGACTGGTACGAGTGCGAAACATCAAGCTGAACGGGCGCGTGGCGCAGCGCCGCACGGGCTCTTCGAAGAAGGGGGCGTCGAGGCGGTTCGCGCCGAACCATGCCCAATCGAATCCCGGTGCGGCGCCGGTCGGTACGGAGCGCGCCGGCAGCCAGCCAGGCAGCGGCCACCGCGCCAGCGTGACGGGACTCGGCATCCAGCGACCGACCCCGAGCGGGTCGGGCCGGATCATCGCGCGGACGATATCCGCCTGCAGCGCGATATCGCGCGCCGCCGCCAGCGCGAGCACCTCCGCGACGAACGCGTCTGGCGAATCGACGGCGCCGAGCTGCGCCTGAAGCGCGGCATCGCCCAGGATCAGGGTGCCGAAGGCGGTCAGCGCGTCCATGCGGCCACCTCCGATCCGGGCGTCCTGACATCGCGGATGTGCGGCGCTTCGCTTGGCATCGGATCGAGCTTGTCCTAACGCTCCGTGGAGCCGAGGGTTAATGCGGTGGACCAAAGCGAGCAATCATCGATCCGCCCGGAACGCGGCATGTCCTGGCCGGACCGGTTGTGCCTGCCGCTGGCGTTCGATCCGGCCGGGCTTCGCGCCGACCTGAAGCGGATCGCCGCGCGCAGCTGGACCGCGCATTACGTGCCGCACCATTATGACGGCGACTGGAGCGTGCTGCCGCTGCGGGCTCCCGCCGGTGCCGTCCACCCGATCCTGCAGATCGCCCCCCACCCTACTTGCCACGACTGGGTCGACACTGCCCTTCTCGCCGCCTGCCCCGCTTTCCGCGCGGTGCTGGACGCCTTCTCGTGCCCGCTCGCGGCGGTCCGCCTGATGCGGCTCGCGCCCGGGTCGATCATCAAGGAGCATTGCGACATCGACCTTGCCGCCGAACGGGGGATGGCGCGCTTGCACGTGCCGATCATCACCAATGCCGATGTCGATTTTCGCCTGAACGGCACGCGTGTGTCGATGGCGCCCGGCACCGTCTGGTATCTCCGGCTGGCCGACCGCCACAGCGTGACCAATGGAGGCACCACGGCCCGCATCCATCTGGTGATCGACGCGATCGTCACGCCGTGGCTGGAGGAGCTTCTTGACGCTGCAGGGTGATGACGCGGTCGCAGCGACGCAGCGTTTCCGCGCGGTGCGCGACGACCAGGATCGTCGCCGTCGGCAGGGCGCGACGCAGGTTGGCGAGCACCGCATGTTCGGTGGCGATGTCGATCGCGTTGGTGGCTTCGTCGAGGATCAGGAGGCCGGGATCGCGCAGGATCGCGCGCGCAAGCGCGATCCGCTGGCGCTCGCCCCCCGACAGGCGCGTGCCGCGCTCGTCGACCGGCGTATCCAGCCCGTCGGGCATCGCGGCGACCAGGTCGGCCGCGCCGGCGTCCGCCAGCGCGGCCCACAGCGCCGTCTCGGCGCGTTCCTCCCCGCCCCACGTCAAATTGCGGCGCAGCGTGTCATTGATGAGATAGGAATCCTGCACGACATAAGCGAGGCGACGCCGCCAGGCCCCTAGGATCTCTGGCTTGAGAACCATATCGCCGACCATGATGCGCCCATCGGTCGGCGTCAGCAGCCCAGCCAGCAAATCGACCAGGGTGGTCTTGCCCGCACCCGACGGCCCCGAAAGGCCGACAAGCGCGCCGGCGTCGATCGTGAGATCGAGCGCCGCGATGACCGGCCGCGGCGCATCGGGATAGCGAAACGTCACCCGCTCGAGTCGGATCGTGCCGTGCGGCGCGTCTCGCGTGCCTGCACTCGCGCCCGACGCCGGTTCGCCGAGATCGGCGCGCAACGCGCGCAGCGCGGCGAACGCGGGGAGGATGCCGAACAGCTGCTGCACGTTGGCCTGCACCGTCCGCACCGGGCCGCTCATCCGTCCGAGCACGACCAGCGCGGCAAGAAGGGTGACGGTCGGCACGCCGAGCATCACCGCTCCGAACACCATCGCCGCCCCGACCAGCGAAGCGATGCTGGCCGATGCGATGGCGACGTGCGACTGGAAGCGCTGCTGGGCATCCTGCTGTGCGAGCAGCCTGGCGCTCTCGTGCGCGATGTTCGCTACGAATGCCGCTGCCGCATCGTGCGCCACGGCGATCTTCAGCCCGCCCATGAACTGCGCCGCCTCGCGCGCGATGCGGAATGCGAAGCGGGCGCTCGACGTGCCGCCATCGGCCGCCCGGCGCGACAGCGGCACCAGCACGAGCAGGCCGAGCAGCGCGACGCCGAGGATCGGCACGGCGAGCGCCGGGGACAGCGCGATCATCAGCATCGCCTGGATCGCGAGCATGATGCCCGCCATCAGGATCTGCAGCATGACCGAGCAAGCCAGCGCCAGCTTGGCCACTTCACTTGAGAGGAGGTGCGCGACCCGGGCATGACGCAGCCGTGCCAGCGCCGACCAGCGCGCATGCGCGAGATCGCTCACGATCATCAGCCGACGATGATCAACGAACCCTTGCGAGAGATCGAACACCAGACGATCGCGCGCCGACAACACGACCGCGCGCGCCGCGACCAGCAGGCAGAACGCCAACAGCACGCCGCCGAGCCGTTCGAGCGGCGTGACCAGGCCGATCGACGACAGGAAATCCACCGCCAGCGCGCGCCAGCGCCCCCCCGCCTCCGGCGTCAGCAACGAGAAGATCGGCACGAGCATCGCCAGACCGACGCCCTCGAGGACACCGCCCGCGAGCATCAGCGCGATCGCCACGCCGAGCCGCCGGCCGCCGAAACGCACGAAGTCGGCGACGAGCGCCCGACCATCGGCGGCCAGTGCGCGCCTGCCTGCGGTCGAAAGCGATTCGGGGACGCGATCCTGCATCAATCGCGCTCGGTGACGGCGGGCCCGTCGGCATCTGCCACAAATGAGGGCACCGCCGCGGCGCGCCGGAACCGCCGCCGCAACCAGCGGCCCGCTTCGATCGGCCAGGCTCCGATCGGGTCGGACGCAAGCTCACCGTCCGGCTGGCGCGCGCGCAGCTTGCCGGCGAGGAGCGCGGCGCGATTGCGCCATCCGGGGGTGAATACGAGCTGCGCCAGGTGAATCCGCACCGTGCTCAGCACGCGCGCGTCCAGTTCCTCGGTTTCATTGGCCCCGACAAAGGATCGATAGGCATTGGCGACCAGCCAGCGCGATATTCCGTCGCGCCGCAACCGCGCCTCGAGCCTCGGTTCGAGGCGGGTTCCGAACAGGTCCGCACTCAGCACCAGCGCTTGGCCAGCGCAACGCCGCGCGCCCCATGTCCCTGCCGTTTCGTAGCGGCGCGTAACCTCAGCGGCGGGCATTTGCGCGACGAGCGCCGAAAAATCCGCCAGCCATTTCAACCGCGACCAGCCGTGCACGGCGCCATGGACGCAAAGATAGGCGAACAGCCGGTCGGGATCGAGCGTGGGCACCGCGTACGTCTCTCCGATCGCGACATTGTCTATCGGCCGCCCTACCCCCACTCCCGACAACCAGGCCGAGTGATCGACAAGTTTGGTGTGCAATTCGACCAGAATTTGTCGCTGAGGATTCATCCACGGTTCGTCCTTCGCGACGACCAGTGTCTGCGCTGCATAGCCTGAGGCAGCGAGCAGCGCCCGCGCGCGTGCCAGATTCTCCGGGGCGACCGCCAGGTCGATGTCGCACGCCTGTTTCAGCGCCACCGTGCCATAGGCCAGTTGCGCCAGTGCAGCGCCCTTAAGGATCACGACATCGATCCCGGCCTGCGCCGCCAGACCCGCGAGCCGGCTCGATTCTGCGGCCATCGCGAGCCCGCGCAATGCAATTCGCTGCGCCCGGGCGGCAAGACCGGCTTCGATTTCGGCGGGCAGGGTCACCCTCGCTGCACGCAACGCATTGTGCACGAGTCCCTGAACGCGATGTCGGTCCACAATCCGGACAACGCGGCCGAAGTCGACACCGTCGGCGTTCTGCCCAATCGCGGCGAGCGCAGGCTCGGTCAGCGGCCAGCGGCAACAGAGCACAACCAACGCGAATTCGCGACTGAGCCGCGCTCTCTGACCAAAATGGCAAGACGTCGACCCACCACCGACGCGGTTTTTCGCTCGAGCGGTCGACCATAGTTTCATAATCGGCAAGCATCATCAGACACACTGCTTACCTCTTATTTGAGTAGCGCGCAGTCCAGCCGTATGCCTCTATCGTTACTGCGGCATCGTTTTCGTTTCAATTGCGGTTCAAAGTTTTCGCGCACGATCGCGAATGGACATGCGGAGCATCGCGTCGAAGCCCGCCGCGCCCATCGGATTCACGCTTTACGGACGGAGCGGCGCGATCACCGGGCAGCAGACCCGGAGGACTCGCCTTGACCACGATATCGAGAGCGGCCGAACAAAGTTGGCGCAATTACCATCATACGCACGAACGGAGCGACGTGGACGTCTGGTCGTTCGGTTCGACGGGCGCAGTGCCTGGGCCGATCGCGGCGCTGCAGCACAGCGCCGCCCTGATCGGGCATATGCTCGGTACGGTGGAAGCCGAGCGGACCACGCTGCAGACGCTCGGTTCGGCTTGGTCGTTCAGCGAGATCGTGGCGGGATCCGGCGCGCTGGTGCAAAGCGCCCTCGAAAACCACATCTTCGCGCTGCCCCCCGATCTCGTCGGCCCGGCAGCGTTACACCCCGACCGGATGATCCTCGCTTCGGCCGGCACGACGGTCGCGCAACTGAACCGCTTTCTCGGGACGAAATTGTCGTTGCGGACGTCGGGCGCGCATGACGGGCAGATGCTCGGCGGTTTGCTCGGCACGGGAACGCACGGCTCGGTGATCGGCTATGGCGCGTTCCAGAACCAGGTGCGCGGCGTGCATATGGTGACCGATGACGGTGAGAGTTGGTGGATCGAGCGCGGGCCGGAGCCCTGGCTCGCCGCGCACGCCGCAGCGGACCTTGCCACGCATGTCGTCCTGGAAGAAGCGCTGTTCGAGGCAACGCTCGTCCATCTTGGCGGCCTCGGGGTAGTCAATGCCGTCCTGCTCGAGGTCGATGCCGGCTATCTGCTCGACATCGTCAAGGTGAAACGCGCCTTGTCGACGGTCGAGATCGCGCAGCTCGCGGCCGGCGAATTCAAGGCGTTCGCCAAGGCCTGCTGGCCGCAAACGCGAGAGACGCCATATTATGTCGAGGTCATCCTCGATCCGTTCGCCCCATTCGCCCCCTATCTCGGAACGCCCAACCCTGCGCTGATCACGATGTTCTTCAAGCGTGAAGCGGCGATGATCGCCTCGCCCGGAGCAGCGCAAGCGATGGCGACGGGGCCGACGTTGAGCGCGCCGCACGAAGCGCTCAACCTGCTCGCCGGCGCGCTGGACAAGCAGCCGGAACACAATCTCATGTTTCCGCTACCCCAGGCGATCGCCTGGCTGGTCGCGAAGGAATATCGGCCCGAACCCGCGCCCGGCGAAGCGCCGCGCCAGTCGACCTGGGGTGCCGCGAACGGGCCGCACAAGAAGCAGAGCATCCTCGGGTTCGAATTCGAGCTGTTCAATGCCGCCTTCGCGATCCGCCGCGAGCATCTGCTCGACACGTTGCGGACGATGCTCGACGCGTTCCACATGAATGGCGGCGGGCACCAGGTGTTCACGCTGCGCTTCGTCAGCCATGCCGCCGGGCTGCTCGCCTTCACGCGCTTTCCCGAGACGGTGGTCGTCAACATGGATGGCGCGCGCACCTCGAACAGCGCGGTCGCGGCGCAGAACGTCGCGCTGGCGCTCGAGTGCGCCGGGATCGATTTCAGCCAGCATTGGGGCAAGCAGGGCGTGATCACGCCCAATCGCTTCAAGCGCGAATATGGCCATCCCGAGGACGCCGCCACGCCCGCTGGTCGCTGGCGCGCGGCGCGGGCGCGGTTGCTGGCGCGACCGGCGATGCGGGATGTGATCGTCAACGATGCGCTGCTCGGCTGGAACCTCGCCTGATCGGTCACGCATAGCGGGCATAGGCCTGGCCGAGCAGCGCGCCGAACGCCGGATCGCGGATCGTCGATCGTACCGCCTCGATTCCGCCGAGGTCGCGCAGCCGGCCGACATAATGGCCGGCCTCCTCGGCATTGCCGAGCAATTCGTTGACTAGCACCAGCGACGCGACGGTCACCGGGAGTCGCGGCAGATATTGGACCGCCTCGTTGAGCACGTCGCGCGATTCGGCAAGCCGGTCGAGCGCGAGCAGGCACAGCCCCGCGCCGGTGAGCGCGTGTGGCCGTACCGCCGAGCGTGGGTTGATCCGGAGCGCAAGTTCGAACCGGACGAGCCCGCGTGCCGGATTGGCGCGCGCGACATCGACCCAGCCGCCCCAGAACAGACTTGCCGCCGAGGCGGGGTGGATCACGAGCGCCCGCTCAATCAACTGGTCGGCAACGAGAATATCGCCGTCGATGCCGACCAGCGTGCCGGCTGCATAGCCGAGCACGAACGGGTCGCCCGCGCCATCGCGCAGGCAATGCTCGTAATGATCGAGCGCGGCGCGGCGGGTGGCGGCGCGATCTTCGCTCCAGTGGAAACTGTAGGACACTGCGTGGCAGAAGGCCGCCAGCGCGCTCGCCCAAGCGTTGTCGGGCTCTAGCTGCAACACCTGCTCGGACAGGCCGATCGCCTCGCGCATCGCGCCCGGTTCCCAGCGCCGGAACAACGCGTTGGCGCGCCAATAGAGCTGGTAGGCGTCGGGCGTGGCGACCGGCTGGACGATTGCGCGGGCACGTTCGGCGATTTCGACCGACGAATCGATCTGCTGCGCCACCGTCCGGGCGATGTCGGCCTGCAGCGCGAAAACGTCGGCAAGCGGTGCATCGAACGCCTGGGTCCAGAGCTGTTCGCGCAGGATACCGTCGGTCAGCCGCGCGGCGACGCGAAGCGCGTCGGCGCTGCGCTGCACGCTGCCGTCGAGCAGATAGCGCACGCCGAGTTCACGACCGAGCTTGCCATGGTCGATCGGCCACGCAGCGGACGTCGCGGCGGCGATGACGACGTCGAGGGTGGAGAAGCGCGCGAGCGCATCTCCGATTTCCTCGGTCATGATCTGCGCCATCACCGCGTCGCCGGCATCGCTCGAACGGCTGGAAAAGGCGAGCACCGCGACCGACGGCTTGCGCGGCGCTGGCAACTGCGTGTGAGTGCCCCCTGCCGGCGAATCGCCGGGCGCAACGGCCGACGCAACGTCCGGTGCCGTGGGCGCCAGCGCCGCGCGCTCCCAATCCTGCACGCGAAACTGCTCGACAAGTTCGCGGACATGCTGGCGCTGCTCGCGCAGCCAGTCCTCGAACCCATCTTCGCCGGCGATGTCGAGCCCCTCGAGCAGTTCGCCGAGATCGGTGAAGGACGGCGTACGCGCGTTGGCGACGTCGCGATCGAGCAAGCGCACATCGACGTCGATCCGCCCGAGATCGAGCCGCACCCGCATCGAATCCGCGGTGATCAGCGGCGTGCCCGCGTCCGGGTTGATCGCCACGCGCAGATTGGCCAGTTCACGGCGCAGGCTGGCGCGCGCCTGATCGGGCGCGCGCGATCCCCAGAGCTGGTCCTGAAGCCAGCCGCGCGACCGCTCCCCCGATCGCGCCATCGCCACCAGTGCGATCAGCGCCATGCCCTTGCGGCTGGTGACGGCGATACGAGCCCCGTCCGGCGCGAACAAGCCGAACGTCCCCAGCAATTGCAGACGGAATCGTGCCGTCTCGATCATTCCACCGCCCCCGGTAGCTATCAGCGTCTCGATCTTTTCACGAGATTGGGACGCCGCCTCCGCAATCTGCGCCGAACCACGCTCTGCCGCAAGCATCGCGCGCGTGGCGGGGAGAAGGACGATGTGGCGAACGATCCTGGTGGCGCTGGTGGGGCTGTCGCTGAGCGGCTGCGCGACCCGCGGGGCGATCAGCCTGAACTGTCCGGGCTTTGCGACAAAGGTCCATCCCGTTCCCAAGTCGCGGCTGGTCCAGGACATCCAGGCCGATGTCGCAGCAGGCGGGCCGAGGCCCGCATCGCTGCCGCAACGGGAGGACGACACGCTCGCCGACCCGCTCGGGCGAAGCTTGCGCAACGGTGCCGACGCGGCGCGCCTGCAGCTGGCGGCAGGCGCGGGCAGCCCACGCCGCGACGTGCTGCTGCTCTCGGGCGGCGGGCAATGGGGCGCGTTCGGTGTCGGATTCCTGAGCGCCTTGCGCGCCGCGCCCGGCGCGCCGAATTTCCCGCGGCCGCGCACCATCACCGGCGTCAGCACCGGCGCGTTGCAGGCGCTGTTCCTGGCGGTCGGCACCGACGCGGCGATCGAGGCGATGCAGCGCTATTACGCACCGCTGCGCGAAAACGATGTCGTCAACCGCAATGCGCAGTGGCAGGCGGCGATCACAGGTTCAATCGCAGGGCTCAAGCCATTGCGTCGCGCACTGCTGGAGGCATTGTGCACCGGAGGCGACCCCGCGCAGGGCTGCCCGATGATCGCGGCGCTGGCGCGGCCCGAAGCGCCCGACGTGTTCATCGGCTTCGTCGATTCGGTCGATGGCGATTTGCACTATGCCGCGGTGAAGGATCTGGCGGCACTCCCCTCTGCCGAGGCGCAGCAATGCATTGCCGGCGCGGTGATGTCGTCGGTCGCGATGCCGGTATTTTTCCAGCAGGTGCGCGTCGGCGGGCCGGACGATCAACGCGCTTATTACGACGGCGGCGTCCGGCAATCGGTGTTCGAGGCGGAGGTGGCGCACAAGGTCGAAGCCGCCGCACGCGCCGCCGGTCTGGTCGATGCGTCGGGCAAGACCGATCCGGCCGCGCCGACGATCTTCGTTCTCCGCAACGGCCCGACGATCGTATCGCGCTTCAGCAAGGATACGGGGCCTGGCCCGGACGCGCTGTCCAACGCGCTTCGCGCCGAATCGATCGTCGTCAATCAGCTCGAACTGCAATCGATCGCGGACTTGCGGCTGGCGCATCCGAGCGGACCAATCCTGCTCATAACCGCCGACGGCTGGGATGCTGGCGGAGGCTGCGTGAAGCCGCCAGACGTGATGTTCGCGCCCGATTTCATGCGATGCCTGACGCGGTTCGGCGCCGTGCGGGCGACGCGCGCGCCGCCATGGCGATCGCTCAGCACGATCCTGCCCGGCCAGACCGCCGCTGACCTGCGGCTCGCGCCGTGAACGCGCCGGCTGCCTGGTCGCGGCGGGCGGTGCCAGCCCGGGCTCGCGTCGCCGCTCGACGCGTGGCGCGCGCTGCCGGCCAGCGGGTCGCTCGGCGCCGCGCTCGATGCGGCGCTCGACACGCTATACGCCTATTGCGCGGCCAATAATTTTCCCGTGATGGCGCATGCCGGACCGGGCAACCAGCTCGGTCGCGGATTCGGGGATCGCGCCAACCCGCGTTTATGGCGAACCGTCGCGGAAAGGTTTCCGCTCCGGATCAGCCTCGGCCATCTCGTCAACGACGCCGGCGCCTTCGTCACGGCGCACGACACGCCGGGTTCCGACCTTGGCTGCGTATGGGCGCTGCAGGCATCACCGGGGCTGCTCGATCCAACCGATACGGCCCTCAAGGGGCAGGTCTTCGGCGATCTGGCCTATAGGCCCGAGCTGATCGACGACCCTGCGCTGCGCACGCGCTTCTTCGAGGTGTTGCGCGCCGTCTATGGCCGCAACGATCCCGACCTCACCCGCATGCTCTACGGGACCGACTGGCTGATGCTGGGGCATGAGCGCCACAACGCCCGCTACTTTACGGCGATGCAGCAGGGCATGACCGACGCGCGCTACACGCCGCGCCAGATCGACAATATCCTATGGGCGAATGCGCATGCGTTCCTGAGCGGCGTGCGCCCCTGAGCGATCTGCGTATTTCACGCAAGATGGACGCATTTCTCACCGTGGCCGGGCGCGGGCGCGCGTAATTCTTGCGGGTCCGCAGCCGACAGGAGGGTCGCAATGAGCGAGAATGACCAACACTTTTGCATGACGCCGGCGGCGCCCAAGCCCTTTGCCGACGTGAAGGCCGCCTTCCCCAACGCGACGAAATGGCAACCGGGCGACACGATTACGGTCCGCTTCCTCGGCGGCTCGGCCGGGTTGCGGCAACGGGTGCGCGACGTGGCGAAGCAGTGGCAAACCTATGCCAACCTCACGCTCAGTTTCGTCGACAGCGGCGCGGCGCAGATCCGCATCGCGTTCGTTCAGGGCAACGGCTCCTGGTCCTATGTCGGCACCGACTGCCAGCACATCATCGATCAGCACGAGCCGACGATGAACTACGGTTGGCTTACCGACGCCTCGCCCGAGGACGAGTTGCGCCGCGTGGTGCTGCACGAATTCGGGCATGCCATCGGGCTGATCCACGAGCATCAGAACCCCGAGGGCGGGATCCGCTGGAACAAGCCCGCGGTGATCCACGATCTGTCGGGACCGCCCAACAATTGGGATGAGGCGACGATCGAGACCAACATGTTCCGCGTTTATTCGGGCGTCGACGCCACCAACGTCGATTCGACCTCGATCATGATGTACCCGATCCCGGCAAGCTGGACCGAGGGTGGGTATTTCTCCGCCGGGCTGAACAGCACGCTTTCCGCCACCGACAAGCAAAAGACCGAAGAGGTCTATCCGCGATAGCCGGGGGAAAAGGCATGCCGCTGCAGGATTATGCGATCGTCTTGGGCATCGGCTCCTATCCCGCATTCGGGCCGGGCGGCACGCCGCTCGACCTGAAAAGTCCGGTCGCGGAAGCGCAAGCGGTGGCGGATTGGCTGGGTGATCCCGCCGGTGGCGCGCTGCCTGCCGCCAACATCCAGCTGATCACCAGCACGGCCGCGCCGGCCGGAGATCCCGAGCCGACGCGCGACCGGCTCGAAGCGGCGATGATCGCGCTCGACGACGTCGCCCGCGCGCAACTTGACGCCAATCGCGGCGTGCTGATCGGCCGGCGGCTGTATATCTACATGTCGGGCCACGGCTTTTCGCCCGCGCGGCAAAAGGGGTGCCTGTTCGTCGCCAATGCGCGCGAGCGGCAAAGCTACAACATCTATGCCTCGGCCTGGCTCGAATGGTTTCAGGAGGCCGGCTATTTCCGCGAATTCGTGCTGTGGATGGACTGCTGCATGGATCGCTTCAGCTTCATCGTGCCGGGCGAGCCGACGCTGCCGCGCACTGCCGGGCAATCGGTCCCGGGACCGACCTTCGTCGCCTTCGCGGCACAGCGCCCGCTCAAGGCGGCGGAAGTGGCGGACGGCGGCGGCACGGTGCGCGGTGCTTTCACCTGGGCGCTGCTCGACGGGCTGCGCGGCGCCGCGACCGACGCCAATGCGCGCGTCACCGGGCGCAGCCTGGCCGATTGGCTGCGCCAGTCGATCCTCGGGCGCTTGCCGCCGGCGGCGCTCGGCGATCCGGACGTCGCCAAGGAGCCCGACATCGTCAGCGAGGATGCCGAACTGATCTTCGCGCGCGGCATGAAGCCGCTGCTATTCGACGTCACGCTACAGGCGCCGGACCTGCCCGACGATCAGAAGATCGTGCTATGGAGCGGCGTGCCGCTGCGGCCCGAGACCGAGGCGGGCGTCATAGGCGGCGTTGCGGTTGTGAAGCTGGCGCCGGGCCTCTATCACGCGGAGGCGCCGGACACCGGCCTGGCGGCGAGCTTCGAGGTCGTCACCGACCGGCAGGTCGCGCTGGAGCACAACCAGCAGCCGGTGCAGGCGCATGCGCGCGACGACCTGTTCACGTTCGACTTCAACCCGCCCACCCCGACGGTCGAGATCGCGGTGATCGACCGCCGCTTCGCGCCGATCGAACGCAGCGTCGGCCAGATTTCGACCCGGCTGCCGGCCGGCGTATTCAAGCTCCGGACGCGATCGGGGCGGACGGTGGAGGACACGGTGTTGCTGCTCGACCGCGACCGCGGCCAGCTGGCCGACGAAATCGCGGTTTCGGCCTCGGTCACGGTGGCACCGATCGCCGGCGCGGTCGCCGCGCCGACGGCCTCGGTCGAGGCGGCCGCGGCATTCGTCAAGGTCGCCGCCGACGCCCGCAGCGACGCCCCCGCCGCGCAATCCTCGAGCATCACGCTGATGGCGCGATCGGTGCGGACGCTGGATGGTGTGGCGGAGGCGAGCGCGCCGTGGCAGGGTCTGACCGTGGTCGATGCCGCGGGCGATACGGTGTTCGCGCTCGAACAGGGCGAAATCCACCGGGAGGATGCGGAGGCGCCGTTCGCAATCCATGCCGCCGCCGTGACGCCGGGCAGCTATTTCCTCCGGCTCGTGCTCGATGACGGAACGCCGGTCGAGCAGAGCCTGATCGTACCCGACGGCTGGTCGCTCGACACCTATGTGCTGCGGCGGATCGGATCGGACGGCAAAGTGGATTTTCGCCCGCGCATCTCGGTGCAGATATCGCGCAACGACAGACCGTGTCCGGAAGACGTGCGCAACCTGGTCGAGATGGCGCGGACCGCGCTGGCCGACGAGCGGTCGATCCTGAGCAGCGAACTCGAGGACCTGCTGCTGCGCAAATTCTGCAACCCGATGGCCGGGATCCTCGGCGGTCACTTGCTGCTGCTCGGGCAGGAGACCGGGCAGACGTTCGATCCCGCGTTGTTCGACCAGGCCGTGACGCGGCTGCGCGCGCTGGTCGGCACCGAACATCCCGACGTCGAGGCCCTGTCGCTACGCTGCACCGACACGGCGCTGCGTCGGCGGACGCAGGTGCGCGCGGTGCCGATGCTGACGCGGAGCTGGCAGTTGTTGAGCGAGGCGAGCTATTCGCAACCCTATCTGCTCGGCGTGGCGAACTTTCGCCGGCTCGTCGCGCAGACGGCGTTTCCGCCCTTCCTGGTCTGGTCGATCGACCCCGAGATGCAGCGCACCGCGATGTCGACTTTGGTCGAGGCGACGCTCGGCACGCGCACCCGGAGCGAAGTGGTGCGCGATTATGCCGCGACGGTCGAGATTCCCGATCGCGCGGCACCGCTCGAGGCGATCCTGCCAGCGGCGGTGGCGGCGTCGATCGGCCCGCATGCGAGCGCGCCGGCGGGCATGGCATCGCTCCACCTGGGGTCGCGCGCCGACCGGCGGCTCGTACGGCAACGCGCCGCGAGCCTGAAATTGCCCGCCGCGGCCGTCAAGGAATTGTTCGGTGCGCTGCAGGACGCCTGATGACAGCGGCAGCCATGCTCCACCGGATCGAGCGCCATGCCGTATTGCTGGCAAGCGGCGCGAGTCTCTCCTTCCAGCGCTACCTCGCGCCCGCATCGGGTCGCTTCGCCACCGCACCGCAGAGTCTCGGCGGCTTGCCCTGCGCAGCGTCGGGCGACGGCGTGATGGTGCCGCTGCCGGCGGACGAAGGGCTGTGGCTCGCATGTCTGCCCGCCCCGCAGGCCAGTCGGACCAGCCTGGCGGTCGCGCCGGCGGATGGAATGCGCGCGACGCGCGTTGCCGAACGGGCGCCGGCAAGCCTGATCGTGCTTCCAGGGTTCCGGAGCGGCGACGCCTTCGCCGCGATCCGTCGCACCGCGCCACGCTGCGCGTTGCGGGTCGCCGTGCGCAGCGCGTTGCCGCGCGGCGGCGTCGAGGTCGAAACGCTGACACTGACGCTGGTTTCGCCACAGCAGTTCGAGTCCGCCACCGGGCTGGCAGTGGCCGCCGCAGACCCACGCCATGCTTTTGGCGGATGGCGACTGACGTGAACCGCACCGTCCCGCCGATCCGGCCGCGACGGAACGTCCTTCGAACGAGGAGCAGAAGATGAGAAGACGGCATGGCCTTGCAGGGATCGCGCTGATCGCGGCGCTGGGCGGATGCGCCGCCAATGCGCTGCGGCTCGAAATGGCGGGCACGGTAAGCAGCGCGGCGACCGCGGTGGTCGACCAATCCAACGCCGCGATCGCGCGTGCGCGCGCCGCGCGAGTCGCCGCCAATGCCGCGCTGATCGCCAGCGACGCCTCGTGCAGCCCGGGGTCGGACACCGTGTACATCTATGTGCCCAATGCGCAGTTCGACTCGCGCAAGCCGCCGCCGCCACTTTGCGCACGTCCGGCGCCCGCCGGCGGTTTCCTGCCTCGGCCCGGCTATGACGTCGCTGCCGTCTCAGTGGCGCCGCTTCCCGAAGACGCGATCAAGCCGACGCTCGCGCTGATCGGCGCCATTGCCGACTATCAGGGCGCGCTTGCCAAGATCGTGGCCGAACCCAATGCCGATGTGCAGAAGGAATTGGAGGCGATCGCCGCCAAGGCCAGTTCCGCCAAGACGCTGGCCGAGGGCGTGACCGGCGCCAAGCTGCCGACCCTTCCCGATCTCAAGTCAAAACAGGCGACGAGCGCGATCGCGCTGCTGCAATTCGTCGCCGATCTCGTCAAGGAGGCGCGCAAGACCGCCGACGTCCGACGGCTGGTCGTACAGCGCGGGCCGCAAGTGATGGCGATCGTGCCGCAGCTGCGCGAGCAACTCGCAGTGTGGCACGGCATCGTCCAGGGGACCGATCTCGCGACGCAGACCAACAGCCTGTTGCGCGTGTACGAGCAGGAAAAGCAGTTGCCGGGATCGACCTTCGACCAGCGTCGCAGCTTCATCGAGCGGATCAACGCCGCCCTCGCCGACGAGGCCGGCCTGCCGGCGAAACAAGCCGCGCTGAACACGGTGCTCGACGAGTTCGTGGCGGTGCATGCGGCATTGGTCGATGCGCTGAACGGTAACTACACGCCCGAAATGCGCCGCCGCATCGCCAAGCTGAACGAACAGCGGCTGCTTTCGGCGCTGAAACTCGCTGCGGAAGCCTTTGCAAGCTGGGGGGTATTGTGATGTCGACGATATTGGAAACGAGCATTTCGGCCGAACAGCTGCACGCAGCCTTGCGCGACAAGACGCGCGACCTCGCTTTCGGCGACGAGCGGATGGGCTTGTTCGAGCCGCTCCGGCTCGAGATCGCGAATGCGATCCACGGCTTTGCCGCGCGGCCGGCGGACGGTGCGGCCTCCCCGCGATATGATGCCGCGCGCATCGCCAGCGATCAGGCTGCGGCCCTGGTGGAAGCAGCGGTGCCGCAACAGCATCGTGCCGCGCTCGTTGCAGGCGTGCGCAACGCCGCTGCCGCACTCGCCGCAGTCACCAAGGCCGCCGGCCCGTTCGCCGGTTTCGCTGGCGCCTTGCGGCTCGGCACCGCCGCGTCGCCGGCGCGCATCGTCGCACCGCGCGACATCGCATTCGGGGCGGCCGCGCAGGATGCACCGCCCGAACCGGAGGGGGCGAACTATTATCAGAAACTGACCAACCTGTTTCCGGCGGAGGGACTGGCGCTCTATGGCACTGGCGTGGCGCTGTATTCAGGGGCCAATGCGGTTGTCGTGCTGGTTTCGCTCGCAGTCCTGGGAGTATTGCGCTGGGTGGCGTATGGTGCCGGCACCGGCGATCAGGGCGCGCGCGTTCTAGCGATCGCCGCGGCGGGAGTGTCGTTCCTGCTCTGGGCTACGGCGACCGATCCGAAATGGCTCGCAGCATTCGTGACGGTGAGCGACACCGCGGGCGAACAGATCCGCCACGGCGCCGCTTTTGCCGGCGCAGCCGCGGTGCTGCTCATTCCGCTGGTGGTCAGGGTTCCGACCAAGGATTGAGCGGTCCTGCAGCCAGTGTCATTCCATTTCACTCGCACGCCGAGCCGATCGACCTACGCCATCCCGCCGATGACCGCGACGCGAACAGCCGTCACTGTAACGGGCTGGGCGTAGGCGCATCGGTGGTGCCGCTGTCGAGAACGTTGTTGCCGTACGAGTTCAGCACCGCGCCGGTTTGCAGGTCGAGCGCCTTGGGCGTGCCGGTTATGATCGTATTCGCGATATAGCCCTTGGCCAGCGGCCCGATCAGACTGATCGCGGCGATCGTGCTGACCGGCAACACCGTGTTGCTGACCTTGATACTGTTGGTTGCGGTCGATGCCGGCGTAACGCTGATTCCCGTGCCGTTGTTCATGATCGTGGAATGGTCGATCGTCACGCGCACCTGCGGCGTCGCGTTGACCTGGATACCGAAGGTGGCGAAGTTCCGGATCGCCGTATTGGTGATGATGACATCGCGCGCCGAAAGAATGCGGATGCCCGAAATGCCAGGGCTCGCGGAATTGGCTATGCCATTGATATCGAGCCCGTCGAGCTCGACCTTGTCGTTCACCCCGGCATTGACGATGATTCCTACGGTGCCGCTGGCCAGCACGCTGCCGATCGCGCCTTGCGCGCGGATCGTGATCGACTTGGTGATCGTCACCGTGCCGAACCCGCCGGGATCGAGCACGTCGATCTCGCCGCCCGCCGCGGTCTTCGCGATCGCGCCGGCGAAGGTCTTGCACGGTGCCGTGCGCGAGCACGGATTGGCGTCGTCACCGACTCCCGAGACCCAGGTTCGCGTGGCCTGCGCCATCGCCGGACTCGCCGACACGATGAAAAAGGCAGCGATCATAGCCACCGCAATGGACCAAAACCTTCGCATGATATTCCCCCCGCTCGATCCAGCTGGAGCCAGCGAGCCCTGTCGAGCCTGGGGCACGCTGACGTCAGAACGTTATCGCACCGGGCCTATCGCCGCGTGCAATTACAAAAGCACAGAATCATAATTGTCCCTTACGAATACAGCATACTTT
>CAXTEO010000002.1:0-115351 GCA_964243205.1 uncultured Sphingomonas sp. | reverse complement strand
TTCATCGGGCTCATCCAGATATCGTCGGGCGCGACGACGCGGAATTCGAACGGGAACGACACGGGTAGCCGCTTGCGGCGGATCCAGCCGACGACCTCGTCGAGCGTGTCCAGCCCGACCGCGCGCGGCATTTCATATTCCATTTCCTCGAAGCGGATCGTGCGGTCCGACGGGAAGATCGCGTGCGCCGGGCCGCGACGGCGGCTCTCCATATTGGTCCTCATCATCAGTCGCTGCAGCGTCGGCACCAGCGCCGGGACCATCGCGCCGACGTTCAGCAGCCGGCGGAACGCGGCTTCCTCCATGTCCGTGGTCGATTTCGGAACGTCGCACGGGTCGGTCGGTTCGAGCGTCTTGAGGATCACGCTGTCGGCATGCGGAAAGAACCAGAATTCGACATGGCGCTGCTGCGCGACCAGTTCGTCATAGCGTTCGCGGATCTCGCCCCACGGCCTCTTCTCGATCCGCTCGGCGAGATGGAAAGCGGGCACCACCTCTGCGACGATTTCGGTCGCCACGCCGAACAGGCCGAGCGAAAGCCGTTGCGCCGCGAACAGATCGGGGTTGGTCGTGGCATCGCACCACCGTGCCTCGCCATCGGCGCCGATCAGGCGGAAGCCGCGCGCGAAAGTCGACAGATTGCCGAGCTCGCGCCCGGTTCCGTGCGTGCCGGTCGCCATCGCGCCCGCCAGCGACTGCGGGTTGACGTCGCCCTGGTTGGCGAGCGCGAGGCCGTGGTCGAACAGCGCCGCGGTCAGCCGCTTGATGCTCCATCCCGCCGGAATACGCGCCGTCTTTCGGTCGGGCGCGACGGTCAGCGTGCCGGCCAGATCCTCCAGGCTGACGATCACGCCGTCGGATTCGCACAGCGGCATGAACGAATGCCCCGCACCGACCGCCCGCACGCTGCTCGCACCGCGGATCGCCGCGCCGAGCGCCGCCTCGTTCGTCGGTCGCAATACCGTGGCGGCGGTGTGCACACTGCCCGACCAGTTCGACCAGCTCATCGCGCAGCGACCTCCTTCGGACCGTCATCCTCGTCGCACGCGCCCTTCAGCGTCGTTATGTAGCGCGTGACCAGCGCCAGCCCTTCCCGGTGGGTCAGCGTGCGGCCGAGTTCGGGCATCATGACCCCCGGGTCGGTACTCGCCAGCCGATACGGCAGGATCGAGCGGTCGGGATGGCCCGGCACGACGTCGAACGGCCGATCCCCCGTGCCGCGTCCGGCGGCGACCGGCGGCTTGCACATGCCGAGCACGCGCGGGTCGAGCGTCTCGGCATCGAGCCACAGCCCCGAGGTGCGCGCCGCACCGACCTGATTGTGGCAATGGCTGCAATTGATATCGAGATAGGCGCGCGCCTGCGCGATCGTGCCGGCCGTGTCGTCCTGCCAATTCGCGTCGTGCGGCGCTGCCGCGCCGGGCACGCCCGCGAGATAACCCAGAGCGACGAGCCGGCGCAGCTGGTTGATCTCGCCGCCCTCGCCGGGAAAGGCGCGGTCGAGGTGGCGCGCCTTGAGCCCGATCGGGGTGATCGCGCGGGTATGGAAGTCCTGGGCGTGGCAACCGGCGCACTGGTTCTGGTTGGGCACTGTGTAGGTGAACGCCTCGCGTCGCGCCCCGTCGACGAAGGTCAACGGCACGTCGGCGCCGGTGCGCTCGAGCGTCGCGTCGCTGCCGTCGGCATTCCAGACATAGGGCAAGGCGACCCAGCCACGCGCGCGCCTGACCAGCAGCCGCGTCTCGATCAGCCGGACATGGCCGAGGTCGAGCCCGGTCACGCCGGTCTGATAGGTGGCGGGGGTGACCTTAAGCACCGCGCCGCTCGCTTGCGGCACGGCAGCGGCGGCGGGCGTCGTGTAATAGAAGGTCTTGCTGACGATCGTGCCGACCGGGAAGTCGAACCATTTGTCCGGATCGTAGGTCGCATGGACGCCCTTGGGCATCCAGATCGTCCGCCACTTCTGCGCATAGTCGCTGAACAGCGGCGTATTGAGCTCGTAGGTAACCATCCCGGCGTGCGGCGTAAGCCGCCCGTCGGCGTGCGTGAACAGCCCCCAGTCGGACAGTTTCGCGGGATTGTCGTCGGCGTGGAACGTGACGACGCGCGGGGCACCGCCGCACGCGGCCAGCAGCAGCGCCATGACCAGCACAAGGACGCTGCCCCGCACCCTTCCCCATCGCGCTTCCCCGGCGAAGGCCGGGGCCCAGCCGCGAAGGTCAATGGCATTGGGCGCCACGCCAGCTTCCCGGCGTTCCACGCCCGGGCCCCGGCTTTCGCCGGGGAAGCGATGTGCGGGATGGGGGTCCGCATGCGCCAACTGCGTCACGGCTTGCCGCTGTCCTTGGTCATAGCCGCCGGCAATGCGATTTCGGGCAAGCGACTGGCCGGCGCGCAATCGACCGACGGATCGATCCGCGCATGCGCGAACTTGCCGGGCCCGTCGGCATTGAGTAGTTTGGCGGCGCCGTTCTGTACGCAGATCCCGGGGGTCTTGAGCTTGGGGTTGGTGAATCCATCCCACAGCACATCGGGCAGCCGTCCGCCCGCCAGCGCCTTCATCTGGATGAAGCGGCCGCCGGGATCGTCGCCACCGCCCGAGAAGCGGTTGCCGGTGACGTAGATGTTCTCGGGATATGGATCATAAGCGGCGGCAATGCCGCGCTTGGTGTCGAACCCGGTCGAATAATAGCTCGAGATGATGACGTTGGCGGTCTTGTTGTCCTTCACGTCATTGTCGAAAATCTCGACCTCATCGTTCGAATTGACGATCACGCCCGATCCCGCCGGCACCGAGCTCACCGCGCTGCCCTTGGCGCCGAAATTGGCGTGGTTGTTGGCGACGACCATATTCTTGTAGACCCGCGTCTTGCTGCCCGGCACCGGGAGATTGGGCATGTTGAACACCAATATGCCGCCGGCATTGTCGGTCGCGGTATTGCCATAGACGTCGGCATGGCTCGAATTCTCGATTTCGATCCCGGCGACATTGCCCTCGGCGCGATTGTTCCGGACGATGATGTTGCTCGATTGCCCGACATAGATGCCGGCGTCCGATGCGCCCTTCACCACCGATCCCTCGATCAGCACGTTGGTGACCTGCACCGGGTACAGGCCGTAAGCGCCGTTGGTCGTCTTGGAGCCGCCGCTCCATGACGCGCGGACGCGGCGCATCACGGCATTCTTCGTGCCGTTGATCTTCAGCGCGTCGCCCTTGGTATCTTCGAACGCGAGGTCCTCGATCGTGAAATCGTCGCCGGTGACGAGCATCCCCTCCGCGCCCGATGTCGCCTTCGCAAAGGACAGGATCGTCTTGTCCATTCCCGCCCCCTTCACGGTGACGCCGCTGGCGGTCAGGCTCAGGCTACGGCTGAGCGCATATTTGCCCGCCGGGATCGTCACCACGTCGCCCGGCTTTGCGTCGAGCAGCCTGGCCTGCAGGCTCTTCTCGAAATCGGGGTCGATCGCGAAACCCTGCGCATCGGTCTTCGGCCCGCCGCAGCCGGCAAGCAGCGCCAGCGTCATCACGCTGCCAAGCGCCAAGAATGTCCTGCGCATCCTGTCTCTCCTCAAAATCTGAAGCCGAGTTCGACGCCATAAAAGCCCGGCCGTTCCGCGCGCACGTACGGCGTCTGGAAGATGTCGGCCGAAATCGTGTTGAGCGTCCGGTAATATTTGTTGTTGAGCAGATTCTCGGCATAAGCCGAAACCGACACGCGGCCGCCCGGCAGCCGCCAGCCGATCCGCGCGTTGATGATGTTGCGCGGCGACCGCAGCCCGCCGAGCTTGGAGAAGTCGACGAACGGCGCGATCGCCGCATCGATCGCGCGCGTCGCGCCATTGGTGCGCTGCCGCGAGGTATAACTGTAGCTCACATCCGCAAACAGCGACCCCGAACCGAAATCATGTTTGTAATGCCCGCTGGCGACGCCGCGGAAGCTCGGTTCGCCGGTCGGCTGCCCGGATATGTCGACGCCCTGCTCGATCCGAGTCACCCAGGTCGAATCGATCGCGCCGGCGGTGAAGCCGATCGTCAGATCGGGCGAGACGACGAACTGCGTATCGAGATCGACCCCATAAGCGCGCGAATCCCCGGAGCGCGTGATATATTGCGGCAAGGCGCCGCCGGTATCCTCCAAGCTGATCGACTGCCGGTTCTTATACTTGAAATAATAGCCCGACAGGTTGAACCGGACGCGCCGGTCGAACAGCTCCGACTTGAACCCGCCCTCGAAATTCCACACCGTTTCCGGTGCGAAGAACGAATTGATCTCGGTCGAGTTGAACCCGCCGGCCTTGTAACCACGCGACGCCGATGCGTAGAGATGCTGCTGGTCGGTCAGGTCATATTGGACGACGAAGCGCGGCGACACGTCGTTGAAGCTCGCGCGCCGCGTGAACGGCACATTCTCCAGCGCGCCCTCATCGAAGATCAGCCCGTTGGGCCCGATGATGAACGGCTGGCGCAGGAACGTGCCGACGCTGATCGGCGCATCCCTGGGAAACGCATCGACGCCGATGATCGCGTTATACAGCGCGCCCGGCGCAGTGATCGCGTCGAGCCCGGGCGAGAGGAAGCCGCCATTGGTCCAGGTGAACTTCTTCAAATCGTGCGTGTAGCGAATGCCTCCGGTCAGGCTCAGCCGGTCGGTAAGCTTGTAGGTCGCGTCCCCGAACACCGCGAAGGAATCGTTGGCGGCGCGGTTGTTCATGTCCTCCTCGAAGGTCTGGCCGAACACCGGCAGCCCGCCCACCGTGTTGAGGATCGTGAACACCGGGAAATCGGCGACCACGTTCAGCAACCGGTCGACCGAGTCGCTCAGCAGGGTGACCGCGCTGGTCTGCCGCCCGCGCTCGTGGAAATAGCTGCCGCCCAGGATCGCGCTCAGCCGGTCGTTGTCGAAACCGACGCGCAATTCCTGGTACAGGCTGCTGTTCTTTTCGCGGTTCTCGGTGTCGAAATAGCGCGTCGGATCGGAGGTGCCGTCCTCATCCTCGCGATTGCGCGTCTTGAACTGCTTGAACGAGCTGATGCTGGTGAAGGTCAGCGGGCCACTGTGATGCGTCGCGGTCAGCGACACCGCATTGAGGATGCGCGTTTCCCGGTCGCCGATCGCATCGTTGGTATAGGGTCCGCGCGGATCGGTGCTGAGCGCGGAATCGCTGATGCCGATCGCGAACGGACCGTCCTTGGCGGTGTCGTCATGATCGTAGGCGAGGACGAAATCGGTATCGGCGGTCGGCGCCCAGCGCAGCGCGGCGCGGCCCGATTTGTTGTTCTCGCCCTCTCGCCGCCGGCCGGTCAGCGCGTCCTTGAGGTAGCCCTCGCGGTAATTGGAGACGCCGTTGAGGCGCAAGTAGAGCGTGTCGGTGAGCGGCACGTTGAGCGTCGCATCGGCGCGGATCTTCTTGAAATTGCCGACCTGGATCGTCCCGCTCAGCGAGCGCGTGGCGTTCGGCTGGTTGGTGATGATCGAAATCGCCCCGCCCGACGTGTTGCGCCCGAACAAGGTGCCCTGCGGGCCCTTGAGCACCTCGACGCGATTGATGTCGTTGAAGAAGATCAGCGACGATCCCGACCGCCCCGAATAAATGCCGTCGACGAAGATCCCGACCGACGGATCGGTGCCGATCCCGAAATCGTCGGTCTGTACGCCCCGGATCGTGAAGCTCGGCTGCGTCACCGACGTGTCGTTGATCGTCAAACCGGGGGTGAAAGTGTCGAGATCGCCGATCGATTCGGCGCTCAGCGCGGCGATGCTTTCGGCGTTGAAGGCGGTGACGCTGATCGGCACCTTCTGGAGCGATTGTTCGCGGCGCTGCGCGGTGACGACGATATCCTGCAGCTGGCCGTTTTCCGGTCGAGTGTCGGTTCCGGTATCGCCCGTTACCTGCGCCGCCGCAGGATGGCCGCACGTCATTGCCAGCCCGGCGCAAAGTGTCGCGTATCGCTTCATACTCATGCTCCCCAACACGGTATCGATACGCCAGCCTATCACAAAATATAGCGAGCGCTATCCTTTTGCTTGGATGCCGATCCGCGGCGACGCGCGAAACGGCGACTGCACTTTCGCGGGTCGTTTCTGAGTTTGCCAAACTCCATCGAGATTCCCGTCGCGCAGAGGTGCGTCAGACGTGTGAGGACCTGCACAAGCGCAAGATCTCCGGTTCGTACTTTCTGACGGACGGCCAGTGAAGATGCGCGGACACTCCACACTTTAGGAAATGGTTCCGTCTACGTCTGACGAATATCAGGCATTTTGCTTGTTTTGGCAGACTTAAAAATGCGGAATTTGCTAAGAATCGAATATTTTCCCCTTAAAATGCCGTTGGTGGTGAACCCGTAATCTCTCCCTATCCAACAGGGAGCATGACATGCGCGCATCTGACACTGGGAAATCGCACATCCGGCATGAGACATCGTCGCCTCGATTTGAAAAGCGCCTTCATCGCGGTTCTGCCAAGCGGGTTCGGCACGCATCGCTCGGCCTCGGCGTCAGCGCGCATGCTATGGCGACGGTGGCGGCGGCAGCGTTCGTCGCGCTGCCCGTCTCGTCGGCACATGCGCAGTCCGTCGTCAGCGCCTGCACCGGGGTCAGCCTGCCGCGCTCGGTGGTCACCGACATCACCGGTCAGGTTCTCGTGCCGGTGCTTGCGCCGATCCAGAATTTGCTGGGCGGGATCCTCACGCCGCTCAATCTGGGGTTGACCCAGACGCTGGCGAGCGTGGCGGCGGGTGACCCGATCTCGCTCAACGTCATCGGCGTCGATGGCAACGTGATCGACGTCGCCACCAACCCGAAATGCGTGACGCAGTCGGATTCCTTCACGCTGGCGACACCGGCGGGCCTTGCTTTGGGTGGCAACCAGATCACCGGGCTCGGCACCACCGGCCGCACCGCCGTCGCCAATGCGGCGAACGCGATCGCGTTCGGGGACGACGCGAACACCGCGCTCGGCGCGACCGGCGCGGTGGCGATCGGCGATTCGGCCAGCGTCACCGCTGTCGGCGCGCTCGGCAGCGTCGCGCTCGGTCAGAATTCGCTCGCCAGCGGTGCGACGCTCGGCAACCAGGCCTATCTCGTCGGCGGCACGGCCCCGGCCGAGGTCAATATCGGCGGCCGCCGCCTGACCGGCGTTGCCGGTGGCGCAGAGGATACCGACGCGGTCAACGTCGCGCAGTTGCGCGCGGCGGCGACCGGGCTGGCCGGCGACTCGCTCAATTTCAACACCACGCTCGGCGCCTATGACGCAGTTCGGGGCGGAGCCGCACAGCGCATTACCAACGTCGCCGCCGGCACGCTCGGCACGGGCAGCACCGATGCCGTCAACGGTGCACAGCTCGGCACCACCAATGATGCCGTCGCCGCCAACACAACGGACATCACCAATCTGGGCGGATCGGTCACCACGCTCAACACCAACGTGACCGCGCTCCAGACCGACGCCCTGCAATATAATGGCACGCTCGGCGCGTTCGATGCCACCCATGGCGGGACCGCGCAGCGCATCACCAACGTCGCCGCGGGCACGCTCGGCGCAGGCAGCACCGATGCCGTCAACGGCGCGCAGCTCGGCACGACCAACGATGCCGTCGCCGCCAACACGACCGACATCACCAATCTGGGCGGATCGGTCACCACGCTCAACACCAACGTGACCGCGCTCCAGACCGATGCCCTGCAATATAACGGCACGCTCGGCGCCTTCGACGCCACGCATGGCGGCACCGCACAGCGCATCATCAACGTCGCCGCAGGCACGCTCGGCGCAGGCAGCACCGATGCGGTCAACGGCGCACAGCTCGGCACGACCAACGATGCCGTCGCCGCCAACACGACGGACATCACCAATCTGGGCGGATCGGTCACCACGCTCAACACCAACGTGACCGCGCTCCAGACCGATGCCCTGCAATATAACGGCACGCTCGGCGCCTTCGACGCCACGCATGGCGGCACTGCGCAGCGCATCACCAACGTCGCCGCCGGCGCGCTCGGCGCAGGCAGCACCGATGCGGTCAACGGCGCACAGCTCGGGGCGACCAACGACGCGGTGACGCTCAACACCACCAATCTCGCCACCATCAATACCAGCGTCACCGGCCTGCAAGGCGACGCCTTGCTCTATGACGGCACGCTCCAGGCGTATAATGCGGCCCATGGCGGCGTGGCGCAGCGCATCACCAACGTCTCGGACGGCGCGCTCGGTGCCGGCAGCACCGACGCCGTCAACGGCGCACAACTCGGCGCGACCAATGATGCGGTGGCGAGCAACACCACCGATATCACCAACCTCGGCGGATCGGTCGCCACGCTCACCACCAACGTGTCGACGCTGCAGGGCGATGCGCTGCTGTATGACGGCGGCCTGCAGGCGTTCAGCGCCTCGCATGGCGGTGCGGCGCAACGCATCACCAACCTGGCAGCTGGCGCGCTCGGCGCGACCAGCAGCGACGCGGTGAACGGCGCACAGCTGTTCGGGCTCGGCAACAGCTTCGCCACCAGCCTCGGCGGCAGCTCAAGCTACAACCCGGTGACCGGTCAGGTGACGGCGGGCATCGCTTATGGCGGAACGACCTATGCTTCGGTCCAGGGCGCCGTCTCGGCGATCGAAACGTCGATCACCGGCTCGTCGACCGGCATGGACACGCGTTATTTCAACGCCAATTCGGTCGCCGTCGATTCCCGCGCCGTAGGGAGCGATTCGACCGCGATCGGGCCGAACGCCCTGGCCAATGCCGACGGCAGCATCGCCGCCGGCCGCAACACAAGCGCGATGAGCGCAGGATCGGTCGCGATCGGCGACGGCGCCACGACCATGTCGGGCAAGGCCGTCGCGATCGGCGCGGCCAACATCGCATCGGGCGATGGCGCCGTCTCGATCGGCGATCCCAACATCGCGATGGGAGACGGCGCGGTCGCGCTGGGACGCGACAATCAGGCGACCGGAATCGGCGCGGTGGCGTTGGGCGATACCAACTTCGCCACCGGCGATTCGTCGGTGGGGATCGGCCAGAACAATTCCGCGGTCGGATTGGGCGCCGTGGCGATCGGCAGCGCGAACACGCTGACTGGCGCCAACACCATCGCGATCGGCAGCAACAACGTCGCGACGGGCGTACAGGCGCTGGCGATCGGTTTTGCCAACCAGGCGATCGGCGACGGCGCGCTGGCGATCGGCGCCAATATCGTGACGTCGGGCGTCGATACGCTGGCGGTCGGCAACGACACCAGGGCGGTGGGCGACAGTTCCGCGGCCTATGGCAATCGCGCGGCCGCGACTGGCCTCGCATCGACCGCGCTCGGGACGATGTCCACCGCGAGCGCGCAATACGCCCTTGCGCTGGGCCAGGCCTCCAGCGCGACCGCCTTCGCATCGACCGCACTTGGCACGGGGTCGGTCGCCTCGGGCCTCGGCTCGGTCGCGATCGGCACCGGGTCGGTGGCGTCGCTCGAGAACAGCGTCGCGCTCGGCGGCGCGTCGTCGACGGTACGCGGGGCCGTCACCGGCTATGCCGCATTCGGCCTCGCCCCGGCCCAGACCTCGCTCGGCGAAATCGCGGTCGGGGTGAGCATCGCGTATCTCGACCCGATCACCGGGCTGCCGCGCGCCACGGGTGAGCGCCAGATCACCGGCGTCGCGGCGGGCAGCACCGATACCGACGCGGTCAATGTCGCGCAGCTGCGCGGCGTCTCGGACACGCTGGGGACGAGCTTCGTAACCAGCCTCGGCGGCGGTGCGAGTTATTCGCTGGTAACCGGCGCAGTGACCGGGCCGACCTACATCATCAACGGCGCGGCCTATGCCAATGTCGGCGATGCGCTCGCCGGCCTCGGCGGCCAGGTTGGCCAGGTGGCGACCACCAGCGTCACCTATGACAGCGCGACGCGCGCCAGCGTCACGCTGGGCGGAGCCGCCGGTACGACCGTCACCAACGTCGCGGCCGGTACGCTCGCCGCGACGTCGAGCGACGCGGTCAACGGCGCACAGCTGTTCGCGACCAACCAGCAAGTGAGCGCCAATACCACCGCGATCACCAACCTCAGCAACAGCGTGGCGGGCTCGACCATCAGCCCGGTGCAATATTCGAACCCCGGGACACCGACGGCATCGAATGGCGGGGTAATCACCAACGACGTCACCCTGGTTGGCGCCAACGCGGCCGCGCCGGTCGCGCTGCACAATGTGGCGGCGGGGTCGCTCGCGATCGGCTCGACCGACGCGGTCAATGGCGGCCAGGTGGCGGCGCTCGCCGCGGCTTCGGCGAATGCGATCCACTACGACACCAACGCCGATGGCAGTCGCGCCAATGTCGCGACACTGGTCGGCGGCACGCCGGGTGCAGCGGTCCGCATCACCAACGTGGCGAACGGGGCGCTCGGCGCCACGTCGACCGATGCGGTCAACGGGCAGCAATTGTTCGGCGTAGCGCAGACCGCGCAGGCGGCGCAGACCACGGCCAACGCCGCCCAGGTGCTCGCCGCCAACTCTGTGCAATATGATGTCGGCGGCGCTTCGGTGTCGCTCGGCGCGGCGGGCGCCGCCCCGGTGGGGCTGCACAACGTCGCGGCGGGTACGGCCGCCACCGACGCGGTCAATGTCGGCCAGCTCAGCGCCGGAATCGACCGCGCCATCTCGACCTCGAACACCTATACCGATACCCGGATCGGGCAGATCAGCTACGATCTCGCCGAGGTCCGCAAGGACGCCTCGGGCGGCACCGCGGCGGCGATGGCGATGGCGACCATCCCCCAGGCCTATGGCCCGGGCATGGGCATGGTGGGCATGGGTGTCAGCACCTGGCGCGGCGAGAGCGCGATCGCGATCGGTGCGTCCAAGGCGACTGCCGATGGCCGCATCGTGTTCAAGGCGGGCGCGACCTACAATACGCGCGGCCAGGGCGGCGCGGCGGGCGGCGTCGGCCTCGGCTTCTGAGGTCGATCTTGCGACGATGCGAAGGCGCGGGACGAAAGTTCCGCGCCTTTGGCGTGCGATGAAGACGGGACCGGCCGCGCCAGCACGCGCGCAATCCAAAATCGGCCGGGACGATGCGCGCGCAAAGGAATGGCCAAGGCCAGTACGTTCCGACCTTGGCTTGTGCGACACTGGACTATAAAGCGACTCGCGACAAAGCGTCACGACACTCGAAAGCCTTTCAGATATGCAGATCATCGTCCGCGACAATAATGTCGATCAGGCACTCCGCGCCCTGAAGAAAAAGCTGCAGCGCGAGGGCGTGTATCGCGAAATGAAGCTCCGTCGGCATTACGAAAAGCCGTCGGAAAAGCGGGCACGCGAGCGCGCGGCTGCAATCAGCCGTGCAAAGAAGGCCGATCGCAAACGCGCCGAACGCGACAACTGATCGCGGCTACCCGAGCTCGATGCCGGACGCGCCCTCCGGGTCGAGCCCGAGCCGCACGCGATCGGCATCGCGGCCTCGCGTGACCGTCAGCTTTCGAAGCTCTTCAAGCTCGCCGCCGCCGCGTCGAACGCCTCCCACACGATGCCGGCGAGTGCGCCGCCCACGCTGCAGCGGCGCGCGCCCAGCCTGGCATAATCGGGAATCGTCGCGAATTCGGCGACCAGCACGCTGACCGGCTTGGGCGCCACTGCGGCGATCAATTCGGCGACGGCGCCGTGGTCGAGCATGAATGGCACGAACAGGACGTCTGCGCCCGCCGCGCCATAAGCGACTGCTCGCGCAATCCATTCGCTCGCCGGGATGTCCGGCGCACGAAAGAATTCGCTGCGTCCGACCAGCATGACGTCGGGGTCCAGCGCCTCGCGCACCGCGGCGATGCGGTCGGCGGCGAAGGCCTTGGGATAGAGTGCGCTTTCCGACCAATCCTCGATCGACAGCGCCGCGATACCGGTCGCCGCCGCGCGCACCGCATTCGCGGCGACGTCCGCGGGCGCGTGCGCAAAGCCGTTTTCAAAATCCGCATTGACCGGCAGGTCGGTCGCCGCCGCCAGCATCGCGAGATGCGCGACCGCTTCGTCGCAGGTCAGCTGGCCGTCATCCTTGCCGAGCGCCCAGGCCGCGCCCGCGCTGGTCGAAGCGATGGCCTTGAAGCCTTGCGTGGCCAGGCGCTTCGCGCTGCCGACGTCCCAGGCATTGGGTAAGATGAAGAAACCGCTGTCGTGCAGATCACGGAAGGCGGCGCGTTTTTCGGCTGTCGTGGACATGGCGGCTCCTAATCGGTGTTCCCGTCATGTTCTAGCGCGCAGTTCGTTACGCTGCAATCACTGTGCCGCAGCGCTGATCCGGCAAACTTGGCCCTCTCCCGACGGAAGAGGGCCAGGCCTCAGGCCTGTTTAGCAGCCGCGACGATGGCGCGTGTGCGTCTTGTCGAAGTGACGGCCGAGCAGACCGCCGCCGACGCCACCGGCCACGGTGCCGAGAACGCCCCCGCCGAGCGCGTTGCCGATCAGCGCGCCGCCGACGCCGCCCGCAATCGTGCCGACCGCGCCGTTGCCGCCGCCGCAGCGATGGCGGTAGTTGCTATGGCCGTGATAGGTACGATGCCGTGCGTCCGCAGCGGTCGGCATTGCGACAGGAGCGGCGGCCAGCGCCATCATTGCGGCCAATGCATATGTGTTCTTCATTTCAGTCTCCTCGAGACAGCCCATACCGTCCGGACGACGAACGGTTCCGTCTTGAGCGACTTTCTAGGGTATCGCGGTGAACGGCGCCAGAACCGGATCGACAGTATTGCGGTCAGAATCGCTCGCCCGTCAGCGCCTCGCTCTTCGCCCACAACGCCTGGGCACGCGCGCCATCCAGCGCATAAGGTCGCACGCCGCCGCGGATGCCCTCGCCGTCCTGGATCTCGGCGACATGACAATCCTCGCAATAGCGACCGCCGATGGCATCTGCCGCCGCGACCGCCGCTGCCCATACCGAGGTCGCCGCTCCCTGCGGGATCGTCTTGTACGCAAATGGCGGCAGGTCCGCGGCGGCGTTCGCGGCGTTGATCGTGCCGATCAGCGCTTCCTCGTCGGCCTGGCTCATATGGCGGCTGAGCTCAGTGCGGATGCCGCCGGGATGAACCGCGGCCGCCCGTACGCCGCGCGCCTTATGACGGCGGTCGAACTCGACCGCGAACAGGATGTTCGCGGTCTTGGATCGGCCATAGCCGACCCACGGATCGTAAGCGCCGTGTTCGAAATTCGGATCGTCCAGATCGACATCGGCGAAGCGGTGCCCGGCCGAGGACAGGTTCACCAGCCGGCCGCCCTCGCGGATTAGTGCCGCGATGCGGTTTACCAGCACGAAATGCCCCAGATGATTGGTGCCGAACTGTGTTTCGAAGCCGTCGGCGGTGTGGCCGAACGGCGGCGCCATCACGCCGGCATTGGCGATGACGATGTCGAACTGGCGACCGTCCGCGACGAGCGCATCGGCACAGGCGCGAACGCTGGCCAGCGAAGCCAGGTCGAGCGTGACGAGCTCGAAGCTGCCGCCACCGGCGATCGCCGCGCGCACGCCGGCGGTCGCCTGCTCGGCCTTGCCGAGATCGCGCACCGCACCGACCACCGCTGCGCCGTGCGCCACCAGGGCACGACAAGTCTCGACCCCGAGCCCGGCGGATGCACCCGTCACAAGCACGCGCTTGCCGGCCAGCTGGACGCCCGCGAGCACCTCGTCCGTCGTCGAGGTCGCACCGAAAGTGTTGGTCATGATCATCTCCTTGATGGCAAATCGCGAGGGCGATCCGCACCGCCCGCCGACGACCATATGGCGTCGCAAGCGTCGCGCGCGGTGCCCGATCATATCGACGGCTTGCCCAATCGTATCAGCGGACTTGCGATGACGTAGCTGCCGCCCGATCTTGTCACCATGCAAGAGACACTCGATCGCCTGTGCCGCCGCGTAGCCCGACACACCGACGGCATCCGCCTCCAGACGTCGATCCCGCGCGTCGCGCTCGGGGTTTCCGGCGTGTGCAGCGTGCCGATCATGACCGTGTACGAACCGATGATCTGCATGGTGCTGCAAGGCGCCAAGCAAGTGATGATCGGCGACCGGCTGCTGCGCTACGATGCGGCGAGCTGCTTCGTCGCCTCGCTCGAACTGCCCGCCACCGGCTGCGTGATAGAGGCGTCGAGCGAACGGCCCTATGTCGTGGCCGCCCTTGCGCTCGACCGCGAGATATTGTCGGGGCTGATCGCGGATCTGCCGGCGGTACAGCCCGCCCAGCCCTTGGCCGGGTTCGGCGTCGCGTTGGTTACTCCGGCGCTGCTCGACGCATGGGATCAGTTGCTGGCGCTGCTCGACGCACCCGCCGATATTCCCTTCCTCGCGCCGGCGCGCGAGCGCGAGATTCTGTATCGGCTGTTGCAGAGCGGGCATGGCGCGATGCTGCGACAGATCGGGCGCGAGGACAGCCGGCTTTCGCAGATCCGCCGCGCGATCGACTGGATCCGGCGCCATTTCGACCAGACATTGCCGGTCGCCACTTTGGCCGACCTGGCGGGAATGAGCATCCCGTCCTTCCACCGCCATTTCAAGGCCGCGACCGCGATGAGCCCGCTGCAATATCAAAAGACGTTGCGCCTGCAGGCAGCGCGTCGTTTGCTAAGCACCAGCACGGAGGCGGCCAAGGCCGCATATGCGGTCGGTTATGAAAGCGCCTCGCAGTTCAGCCGCGAATATGCGCGCTTCTTCGGCACCCCGCCATCGCGCGACGGCGCACGGCTCCACGCCCTCGCAGCAGAGGCACCGACCGCAATCTGACGTGGAGCGCCCGCGCTGCGGAAGACTCGATCCGGTGGCGCTGTGAAAGTGCCGACCACCCGGCTAAGGCCGCACGACAATCAGGCAATTCAGGTGGGCCATGGCGCGCAAGCATTCAAAACACGGACCCTATGAAGACTCGCATCGCGACGACGAGACGCCCGAAGCGGTGCCACCGTGCTGGCTCTGTGGCCGGCCGACCGGCAAGACCGTCGTGTGGCACCACCCCGTGCCCAAGAGCCGGGGCGGTCGCGATGTCGTGCCGATGCACCCGATCTGCCAGCAGACGCTGACCGCCAATTTCACCAATTCCGAACTGCAGCGTTACGGAATGGATGTGGAGGGCTTGCTGGCGAACCCCGCCGTGCGCAAGTTCGTCGACTGGGTGGCGAACAAGGAACCGGATTTCACCGCCGCTACGACGAAGAAGCAGCGCTGATCGGCGCTTTCGCTGCACCGCGAGTCAGCTGCCACCCGGCGAGCAGGCCATAGACCGCCGCCAGAGCAGCAAGCAGGCCGACATTTTCGGCCACGTCGGCCAATCTCGCCCCCATCTGGTTGAGCGGGACGAAGATGTGGACCCCGAGCGTCGACGGCACCAGATGCGCCAGGCCGGCCAGCCAGCGCGGCATCTGGGCGAGCGGCCAGGCCGAGCCGGTGAGAAAGAAGAGCGGCACCGACGTCGGCACGAGTACTTCCATTGCCCGCTCGGACCGATCGAACACCGTGCCCAGGAACAGACCGAGCGCCGCCACCGCGGCGGCGAAGAGCGGCACCGTCACCAGCAGCGCGGCCACGTTGCCGCCGCGCGGCACGTCCTGGATCCAGAAGACGAAGCCGAAATAGAAGAACGCCGCGAACATGCCGATCACCGTCATCGCCGCCCAGGTGCCGGCGAATTCCGCCGCACTCATCCGCCTCGCGCCGCGCTCGCGTCGACCGGCGATGAAGGTCGCCGCGCCGAACAACAAGGTCTGCTGCAGGATCACGCTGGCAACCGCGGGGAAGACATAGTCCTTATAGCCGGCGCTGGGATTGAACAGCGGCTCCTGGATCACCCGTACAGGCGCGCGCAGGCCGAAGGCGCGCGCGGCCGGACCGATCCGATGCTCGGCCGCGCCGGTGATCGCGGCGGTCACCCCATCGCCGATCGCACTGGCGCGCAGCAGATAGGCCGCCTTGACCCACACGCCGACGCCGCCGCCCGGCGCGCCGGTCAGCACGCTGCGCGTCAGCCCGTGCGGGAGCAGCAGGATCCCGTCGGCCGCGCCGCGCCGCATCTGCGCCGTCGCCGCGCGCATGTCGCCCACGCGATCAACGATCCGCACCGCGCGCGTCGCCGCCAGATTGCGCGACACCTCGCGCGTCAGCCCGCTATCCTCCTGATCGACGACGATGACGGGCAGTTGTTGCGCGGCCTCGTGCGCATATGGCGCGGGATAGTAGAATGCGTAGAGCACGACCGCGAGCAGCATCGTGCTGAGCAACGTCCGCGAGGTGAGTACCGCGCGCCACGTTCCCTCGAAGCCGGCGCGGAAGCTCATGCCGCGTTCCGCGCGCTGCGCGCGATCAGCGCGGCCGCGCCGCCGCCGGCGACGACCACATAGGCCAGCAGGCACGCGAGCGGCGCCACCGCCGCCGCCGGGGCATCGCCGGTGAATTGCCCCATCTGCAGCGCGAGGTAATGCGTCAGCGGCAGGATCGCGCTTACGATCCGCGCGAATGCGCTGCCGCCATCGAGCGGCAGCGTCGCGCCCGAAAAGGCCAAGGCCGATCCGGCATAGACCGCACTCGCCGAAAGGCCGGTCGCGGTCTCGCGCGTCACCGCGACCAGCAGCGCCGAGATGCACGCCGTGCCGGCGTAGAACAGCGCCTGTCCGCCGACGAGCAACGCCATGCTGCCCTCGACGCGCCACCCGCGCGCGAGCGTGAGATACAGCAGCCAGATCACGCCCCACATGGTCATCGCGCCGACATATGGCAGCAGCTTGCCCGCCAGCGCGGGCAGCGCCCCGCCGCTCGCATGCGCCCAGACGCCGAGCGACCGGTCGCGCAATTCGCGGCCGAGCGCCATTACCGTGACGCAGGCGGTCAGCAAGTGCAGCACCGCGGGATCGACCAAAGCGAGCAGATACCATTCGAAGCTGGTCGCGGCGTTGTACAGCGCGGTCGCCTGCACGACGAGCGGGGTAAGCCGCGGCGTCGGCAGGCCATGCGCGCTCAGCTCTGCGCCGACCAGATCGGTCGTCGCCGCGCTGACCGCCGCTTCGATCCCGCGCAGCGCCTGGGTGCCGGTCGACAGGAAGCTCGCCTGGTACAGGATGTGGATCGCCGGCGCGGTGCCGCGCGCGAGGCCGCTGCCGACGCCGTGCGGTATTTCGACGATCGCCCAGACCTGTTCGCGCCGCGCCAGCGTCAGCGCCGCCGCCATGCTGCCGCCGACCGACACCACCCGCACCGCGGGCGACGCATTCAGGTCGCGCAGGATCGCGCGGCTCGCGCTGCTGTCGTCCTGGTCGACCACGGCGATCGGCAAATCGCGCGCGACACCCCCAAACAGCATCGCGCCCATCACGAAGAGCAATATCGCCGGCATCAGCGTCAGCATCGCCAGGTCCCAGCGGCTGCGGCGCAGATGCGCCAGCTCGGCCGAGAGCGCACGGCCGAACGCGCTCATTGCGGCCAGTCGAACAACACGCTCATGCCCGGCCGCAAGGCGGCGATCCGCTGCGTCGGGCGCAGCCGCACCTCGAACGACCGCACGTCATAGCCCGACGATTGCCGCGTCGCGCGCCACGTCGCGAAATCGGCGCGCGGGGCGATGCTGTAGACGCGGAAGCTCGCCGTGCTGCCGAGCGCGGGCACACCGCCGGTCAGCCTCTTGCCGATCGCAAGCCCGCGATACTGGTCTTCGCGCACCGTCATCGACACCCACGGATGATCGACGTCGATGACTTGATAGGCCGGCACGATCGGGCTCACCACTTCGCCCGGCTGGACCAGCTTGCGCGAGACCTCCCCGGCGATCGGCGACACGAGGCGCGTCTCGCCGCCGAGCGCGGTGGCGGTGCGCAGCGCGGCGCGCGCGATATCGACTTGCGCCGCCGCGACCGCCTTGTTCTGCGGCCGCGCACCGGCGAGCGACTTCAGATATTGCTGGCGCGCCGCCTCGGCGTTGCGCGCACTGCTGACCTGTGCGGCGACCGCCTCGTCGCGCCGCTGCGCTGCGACGACGCCCTCGGCAAAGAGGTTTTGCGTGCGGCGGCTGCTGACCTGCGCCAGATCGGCAGCGGCTTGCGCGGCGAGCCACACCGCCTTGAGGCTGGCGACATCCTCGCTGCGCGCGCCCTGGTCGGTCTCCGACTGGACCGCCTGCGCGCTCTGCAAGGCGCCGGCCGCCTGCGCCTGGCCGCCGGCGATCTCCGGGCTCGATAATTGCGCGAGCACTTGCCCGGCCTGCACGCGCGCGCCCTCGTCGACGAACAGCCGGTCGACTCGCGCGAGCGCCTTGGTCGCGACATTGACTTCGTCGGCATCGACCATGCCCTGCAATTGCTCAGGCGCCGGACGGCTGGCGAGCCACAGCCCCACCGCCAGCACGATCGCGACGACGACGAGCGCCGCGTAGAATAGCAGTCGGATCGCGCGGTTCGGTGGGGATTGCTCGGTCATAGCGTCACGGGGCCAATCGATGGTCGGCACGGGCGAGATAGCCGCCGAAACTGTCGAGCTGATGGCTGGCGACCAGCAATGCCGCCAGCGCGAGATCATATTCATAGGCCGCGGCGATCCGCTGCGTGCGCACGCTCGCGATCGCCGCCTGCGCGTCGATCACCGCCGCAGAGGTCGCCTCGCCCTCGCGGAACGACAATTCCTGCACGCGCAGATTTTCCTCGGCAGCGGCGACACTGCTGTGGAGCGACAGGAAAGTACGACGCGCCGTTTCGGTCAAATCATAGGCGCGGATCGTCTCGGTCGCGATGGTCTTGCGGATTTCGGCTGCGGCGTCGGCAGCCGCGCGTTCGTGCTCGTGCGCCGCATCGAGCGTCCTGCGGCGATCGACATTCGACAGCAACGTCATCCGCACCGCCACACCGGCAATCCAGTCGGGCTCGGTCGGCAGGGCGTCGTTGCGGTTGAGATTATACTCGCCGAACGCGAAGGCTTGCGGCCGATAGCGCGACCGCGCCAGATCGACCCCGGCCGCCGCGACCGACCGCGCCGCGTCCGCCCCTCTGGCTTGCGGCTGGTCGCTGCCCGCCAGAAAGCTGGCCTTGGGCGGTAATGGCTGGGCGTTGACGAACAAAGCGGTGCTCGGTTGAACGCCGCTTTCCATATCGAGCAACCGCGCGAGCGTGTCGCGCGTAGTGGTCGCTTCGAGATCGGCACGCAGAAAAGCGCGGTCGGCGGCGTCGCGCGCGACTTGTACTTCCAGCACCCGGGCGTGCGCCAGCACGCCTTGTCGCTCCAGCTTGCGCGCATCGGCAAGATGCCGGTCGAGCCCGTCGCGCGTCGCGCGAGTCGAGAAGACGAGTTGCTCGGCGACTTGCTGGCCGAAATAGGTGCGGACGAGGTTGAGCTGTGCGATGTCGCGCCCCTGCGCCTGCTTTGCCTCGGCGATGCCGACCGCGGCCTGCGCGCCGCGCTGGATCGCCGGGATCGCCCCGCCCGTGTAGAGCGGCATGCCGACGGTGACGGTCGGACGGAACGAGGAATCGCGTGTCTGCAGCCGCAACGTGTCGGGAATCGCCGATAACAGTCCCGGCAAGGCGGTGCCGACGCGTTGCGTGACTTCGCTGACGATCTCCTGGAAACCGGGCGGGAATTGCCCCGGCAGGCCAGCGAGAAAGTCGCTGGTGGCGCCCGACACGTCGTTCTTGGCGCCCGACAGATCGATCGACAGCGTCTTTTGATATTCGATGAAGCTCGCCGAGGCCGACACCACCGGCCGCCGTAATGCCTTGAGCGAGTCCGCCGTGGCTTGCGCAGCGCGCGTTTCATGATCGGCCGCGCTCAAACCGCGCGAGCCCTTGCCGAGCGCCTGTGACGCCGCTTCGAAACTCATGGTTACCGGTATGGCCCCCTCCTGCGCCACTGCCGGCACCGCGGAGACGAGAATCACGGCGATCGCCCAAGGGGATAGCGCACAAGCCATGGCCCCGCATGCCCCGACTCCGTACGCGCGTGCAAGCGATGTCGCGTGCCAAGTCGCCCCCCGGCGTGCTAGTCGGGCCACATGACAGCAACTGAAATCCTGATGCCGGCGCCGATGCATTCCAGCGTCACTGCGACACTGAATGCGCATTTCGTCGTGCATCGCCTTTGGGAGCAGGATGATCCGGACGCCTTCCTGGCGAGCATCGGCGCGCGCATTCGCGGACTTGCGGTGAGCACGCTGGCGGATCGAATCGACGCGCGCTGGTTCGATCGGCTGCCCGCGCTCGAGATCGTCGCCAATTTCGGCGTGGGATATGACAATGTCGATGCGAAAGCCGCTGCCGCCCGCAGGGTCATGGTGACCAACACGCCGGGCGTGCTGGACGAAGAGGTCGCCGATCTGACGCTGGGGCTGGTGCTGGCGACGCTGCGCCGCATCCCGCAAGCCGATCGCTACCTTCGCGACGGCCGATGGCCGACCGCACCCTTCCCGCTTTCGCCGACTTTGCGCGGACGGCGAGTGGGCATCATCGGGCTGGGCAGCATCGGCAAGGCGATTGCGCGACGCCTGGAGAGCTTCGGGGTGCCGATCGCCTATCACGGGCGTGCGCTGCAACCGGACGTGCACTACGCCTATCACGCGAGCCCGGCGGCGCTGGCGGCGGCTTCGGACGTGCTGATCGTCGTGGTGCCGGGCGGACAAGCGACGCGGCACCTCGTCGATGCCGAGGTTTTGGCGGCCCTCGGCGCCGAGGGCGTGTTGATCAACGTGGCGCGCGGGAGCGTCGTCGATCAGACCGCGCTGATCGCGGCGCTGCACGCCGGTACGATCCTGGGTGCGGGGCTCGACGTCTATGACGACGAGCCAAACGTGCCCGACGATCTGATGAGCTTGGCGAACGTGGTGCTGCTTCCGCACATCGGCTCGGCATCAGAGCATACGCGGGCGGCGATGGGACGGATGGTGGCGGACAATCTGAACGCCTGGTTCGAGCTCGGGCATCCGCTTTCTCCGGTGCCCGAGACGGCGTGACGCGGCGAAGCCGGCCGACGAGTCAGTGCTGCAGCGAGTGAAGACGCTCGACCGCCGCGATTTTGAACGCCGGCGCGTCGACCCAGCAATCGAAGGCATCGCTCGAGCCGGCGATCATCTCGTGCAGCCAGCGGACGAAGGCGCGTACCGGCGCGCGGCGCGCTATGTCTGAAGTCGCGTAGAACAGCGTGTAGTCGATCCCGATCGGCATCGCGCGTCCAAGCGCCGGAACCAGCCGCCGTTCGCGCGCGAAGCGTTCGGAAATCAGCGGGATCGCCAGCGTGAGGCCGAGCCCGCTCGCCGCCGCTTCATAGGTCAGCTGCGTCGTCTCGAACCGCGTGACCGCCTGCCAGTCGCGATCGTCCTGCCCCATTTGCTGCAGCCAGCGGCGCCAGAAATGCTCGGGCGCCTTGGCCGCGAGCACGCGGTGCCCGGCGACCTCGGCGAGACAGGCCGGCGGCAACCGCCCATCGGCGAGCCGCGGCGCCGAGGCCAGCACCGCCGACAGCGCGATCAGCCGCTCGCGCGGCAAGGTCTCCTCCGCATCGTGGCCGCCCCAGATGGCAAGGTCGGCCGCGCCCGAGGTCAGGGACTGCGCGTCGCGACCTATCGTCAGATCGATCTCGATGCCGTGTTCGCGGATGAGGTCGGGCAGGCGCGGCACCAGCCAGCTCACCGCGAACGAGTGCGACGTCACCAGTCGCAACGTCCTGCTTCCCGCCGAGTCGCGGATACGCATCGTGGCGCGGCGGATCGAGTCCATCGCCGGCGCGACATCGGCGAAATAGTCGGCGCCGGCATCGGTCAGCTGGACGCTCGGCCCCGAGCGATCGAACAGGGCGGCGCCGACGAAGCTCTCAAGCAGCTGGATCCGGCGCGAAAAGGCCGACGGGCTGAGCGCGATCTCGTCGGCGGCGGCGCGGAACGACGGCGCACGCGCCGCCGCGAGAAAGGCTTCGGTCGCCTCGAGCGGGGGAGCCTGGCGGCGCATGCGGGGTATCTCCAAGAAAAACGATAGCGGCTTGATAGCCGAACAACATGCCAGTTTCGCGACTCTCGCGGAGGCGTTGTGCGGCATGCAACGCGGGTTGCGATCCTCGTGATTGGCGGATGCGACGCGCGCGTACAGGCGACGGCAATGCAGATCGCCCTCATCTCCGACACCCATCTCATGCCGACCGCGCCAGCGTTCGACGCCAACCTCGCCGCGGCGCGGCGCTTCGTCGCGGCGCACGGGATCGCCGATACGATCCATCTCGGCGACATCACCGCCGATGGCGTGAAGCTGCCCGAGCATCTCGACTATGCCCGCGCCGCGCTGGCCGACTGGCCGGGGACGCTGCATTGCCTGCCCGGCAATCACGATATCGGCGATAATCCCGGCGATTTCGGCCACGCCACGGTCACCTCGCTGACGCTCGCACGCTACACCGCCGCCTTTTCGAGCGAGCGCTGGGTGCTGCACCGCGCCGGCTGGACGCTGATCGGGCTCGATGCGCAGGTGTTCGGCCGCGGCGATGCGCTGGAGGAGGTGCAGGATCGCTGGCTCGACCGCGTGCTCGCCGATGTCTCCGGTCCGATCGGCCTGTTCCTGCACAAACCGCTGTTCCGCGACGATCCGGCCGACCCGGATCCGCACCATCGCTACGTGCCGCTCGCCCCGCGCACCGCTTTGCTCGCGCGCTTCGCCACGCTCGACCTGCGCTTCGTGGTGGCAGGGCATACCCACCAGACACGCAACCGTCATGTCGATGGGATAGAGCATGTCTGGCTCCCCTCCACCGCCTTCGTCCTGCCCAATGCGCTGCAGGAGACGATCGGCACCAAGGACATCGGCATGATGACGCTCACCCTCACCGAAGGCGCGCACGCGTTCGAGTTGATTACCCCGCCGGGCATGGTGCGGCACAATCTGGTCGACCAGGCGCATGTCTATCCCGGCGCCGAAGCGGCGTTGCGCGCGGCGCCGCGGGACGCGGTATGACGATCCTGGTGGAGCCGCCGCGCACGGCCGATCCGCTCGACCATCCCGATGCCGCGACCCCGGCCTACGCCTGGTACGCACTGTTCGTCCTGATCCTCGCTTATATCCTGGCGTTCCTCGACCGGCAGATCCTCAACCTGCTGGTCCAGCCGATCAAGCGTGACCTCCACCTCAGCGACGTGCAGATCAGCCTGTTGCAGGGCCTGTCCTTCGCCTTGTTCCTGTCGCTGGGCGGCCTGCCGATCGGGCGGCTGATCGACACGACGCGGCGCACGCGGTTGCTCGGCATCTGCATCGTGGTGTGGAGCGTCGCGAGCGCAGGCTGCGGGCTCGCGCGCGGCTATGCGCAATTGCTGCTGTGCCGGATCGGCGTCGGCGTCGGCGAGGCGGCGATGACGCCCTCGGCATATTCGCTGATCGGCGACTATTTCGGCGCGCGCCGGCAGGGCGTGGCGATGGCGCTGTACAGCGTCGGCGCCTATCTCGGCTCGGGCCTCGCCTTGCTGGTCGGCGCCGAGATCACCGCGCGCGTTCCCACCGGGCCGGTCGCGGTGCCGCTGCTCGGCGCGTTGCAGGGCTGGCAATTGGTGTTCGTGCTGATCGGCCTGCCCGGCCTGGTGATCGCGCTCTGGATGATCACCCTTCGCGAGCCGCGCCGGACCGGAACCGAGCCGCCCGCCCTCCCCTTGCGCGAGGTGCTCGCCTGGTTTCGCGGGCGCGCGCAACCGCTGATCCTCGTCAATCTCGCGGTCGCCTTCGTCGCGATCGCGTCGAACGGAATGTCGGCGTGGCTGCCGACCTTTTTCCTGCGGCATTTCGGCATGACCACGGTCGAATCGGGCCGCACGCTCGGGCTGATCGTCATTCTGGTCGGTGGGGCCGCGACGCTGTCGGCGGGTGCGCTCGGCGACTGGTTGCGGCGGCGCGGCCATAAGGACGGCCGGCTGCGCGTGATGATCGCCGGGATCGTGCTCGCCACCCCGTTCGCGGTGGCGACGCCGCTGGCCGATACCGCCAGCCACGCCTTTCTGTTGCTGATCCCGAGCTATTTCTTCCTGGTGCTGGCGGTCGGCTCCGGCCCGGCGACCTTGCAGGAAGTCACGCCGCGGCGAATGCGGGGGATGCAGCACGCTTTTGCCGTGCTCGCGGTCAATCTGCTCGGCCTCGGCCTCGGGCCGACGATCGTCGCCCTGATCACCGATCATGTGCTGCACGACGAGTCCAAGGTCGGCCTGTCGATCGCGATCGCGGCGCCGGTCGCGCTGCTTGTCGCGTTGATCTTGGCGCTGTTCGCCCGCGCACCCTACACCCGCGCGCTCGCCGCGCACGACGTTGCGTGACGCACAACGCGGCTGCGAAGCTGCGCGTTACGCGCCCGCCGCAAGTCCCGCTAGGCGGCCTGCATCGTCTCCAGCTGGAAGCCATTGCATGAAAAACGCGCTCCCCCTGATCGCTCTCGCCGGCCTTTCCGCCCCCGCATTCGCGCAGAATGTTCCCGCCGGCGACGACATCGTGATCGTCGGCAATCGCGGCGTCGCGCGCGCCACGACCGACTCGCCGGTGCCGGTCGACGTCTATTCGGGTGCCGATCTCGCATCGCGCGGGATGAGCGACCTGCCGCATGCGCTGCAGTTCCTCGCGCCGTCGTTCAACTATCCGCGCTCGGCCACCGCGCCGTCCTCGGCCAACACCCGCCCCGCGACGCTGCGCGGGCTCGCGCCCGATCAGGTGCTGGTGCTGGTCAACGGCAAGCGCTGGCACGGATCGTCGGTGATCAATTTCAACAACGTGATCGGTCGCGGCGCAGTGCCGGTCGATCTCGCCACGATCCCGCTCGCCGCGATCGAGCGGATCGAAGTGCTGCGCGACGGTGCCGCCGCGCAATATGGCTCGGACGCGATCGCCGGGGTGATCAACATCGTGCTCAAATCGGCCGGCACCGGCGGATCGGTTTCGGTGCAATCGGGCCTGACCTCGCAAGGCGACGGCGCGGCGCGGATCGCGACGCTCAACAAGGGCTTCCGCCTCGGCGAACACGGCGCCGTCAATGCGACGCTCGAAGTGCGTCAGCACGAGCCCACCAACCGCGCCGCGATCGACAGCCGCTACAACCGCGTCACCTCCGAGGCGGGCGATCCCGATTCGATGGACGTCAACGCCGTGGTGAACGCGCAATACGATTTCGGCGGCGCCGAGTTGTACGGCGATGCGGTCTACGACCATCGCCGCTCGACCAATTCGCCGCAGTTTCGCGTGCCGGGCACCTCGGTGCTCTACCCCAACGGTTTCGTGCCGCATGTGCAGGTGAAGCTCGACGATGCCGGCGGCACGCTCGGCCTGCGTGGCAGCATCGCAGGGTGGAAATGGGATTTGAGCGACACCGCCGGCTACAACACCGCTTCGTTCCGCGCGTTCAACACCGCCAATGCCTCGCTCGGCGCGGCGAGCCCGACCAGCTTCGACGGCGGCGGCTCGAGCTATTTCCAGAATGTCGCCAACCTCACCGTCAGCCGCCCGTTCGACCTGCTCGCCGGCGCCAATCTCGCGCTCGGCGTCGAGCATCGCCACGAACATTACGACATCCGCTCGGGCGAAGCCGCCTCGTTCTTCGGCGGCGGCGCGCAGGGGTTCCCGGGCTTCAACCCGCCCACCCCGGTCCACCTCGGCCGCAACGCCGAGAGCGCGTTCCTCGATGCCGAGATCAAACCGGTCAAGGCGCTGACGCTCGACGGCGCCTTGCGCTACGAACATTACAGCGATTTCGGCGATGCGCTGACCTACAAGGTCAGCGGCCTGTGGAAGGTGACGCGCTTCCTCGGCCTGCGCGGCTCGACCGGCACCGGCTTCCGCGCCCCTGCCTTGCAACAGATCGGTTTCAGCACGGTCACCGGCCAGCAGAGCGGCACGCAGATCGTCAATGTCGGCACCTTCGCGGTGAGCGATCCTGTCGCCAAGGCGCTCGGCGCGACGCCGCTGCGCCGCGAGAAATCGCGCAGCTACGGCGCCGGCGGCGTGCTGACGCCGGGTCACGGCTTCACGCTTTCGGTCGATTATTTCCATATCACGATCAAGGACCGCATCGCGCTCAGCGAAACGCTCAGTGGTGCTGCGGTGACCGCTGTGCTGAAAGCCGCCAATATCACCAATGCCAGCCAGGCGCGCTTCTTCACCAACGCGCTCGACACCACCACCGAGGGCGTCGAAGTCTCCGCCACTTGGCGCGGCAAGATCGCACGCGATGCCCGCCTCACGCTCAACGCCGGCTATGCGCGCGCCACCACGCATGTCGATCGCATCGCTGCCAATACCGTGCTGCCGACGCTGCCGCTGCTCGCCACCACCACGCTCGATTTGCTCACCACCGCGCAGCCGGAGGACAAGATCATCGGTTCCGCCCAACTCGATGCCGGCATCTTCGGCCTCTCCGTCAATGCGACTCGCTTCGGCAGCTTCAAGGCCTTTTCGGTGCTGCAGGAGCAGGTCTTCTCGCCGACCACCACCTTCGACATCACCGCCGAAGTGCGCGTCGCCAAGCGCTTCACGCTCGGCGTGGGCGTGCTCAATGCCGGCGACGCTTATCCCGACAAAATCGTCGACCGCGCGCTGAGCCAGGGTGGCAGCTATCAATATCCCGAGATCGGCGCGATCGGCACCAACGGCCGTGAATATTTCGTGCGCGCGAGCTTCGATTTCTGATGATGACGGGAATTGCCAATTGGCGCGACGTCGGCGCGCGCGCGGAGAACGGGATCGCGCCGGGGCGAGTGTTCCGCTCGGGGCACCTTGCGAACGCGACCGCCGCCGATTTGGTCGAGCTCGAGCAGATCGGCCTTGCCACCATCCTGGACTTGCGCCGTCCGCACGAACGGGCCGCCTCGCCGACCCCCGCATTATCGCCCGGTGTAACCATCCTCACTTCGGATCTCGGCGACGCGACCGAGCCGCCGCACGTCGCTTTCCTGCGGCAGGCGGTGGTGACGCCCGCCAGCGTCGATGCCTATCTCGTCGACTATTACACGCATGCCGCCTTCCTGCCGCGGCACATCGCGCTCTTCCAGGCGATGTTCGCCGCGCTGCTGGACCGCGACGGCGCCATGCTGGTGCATTGCGCCGCGGGCAAGGACCGGACCGGCCTGGCGATCGCTTTGCTGCAGAGCGCGCTGGGAGTGCCGCGCGCGGCGATCCTCGCTGAATATGCGTTGAGCAATGCCGCCCTGGCGCGACCCGATGCGCTGGACGCTGCACGCGTCCATCTTTGCCGCGTCCTGGGGCAGACTCCGCCGGATTTCGCGATCGCAGCGTTCCTCGGCGTGTCGGCGCATCACCTGGCTGCGGCTTTCGACGGCATCGAGCAACGCCGCGGCTCGGTCGAGGCGTATCTCGCCGATCTGGGCGTCGGAGCGCGGGAAACCGCGGCGCTGCGTATCGCATTGCAGGATCGGCCAAGCTAGCGACAACGGCGTGGTTATCCCGCTCCTAGCGCGGGGCTGGGGCGATATCCTCGGGTTCCACCAATGATTCGAGCGATGCGATCCGGCGCGCTAGCGAATCCCGTAAGGCGACGGCCTGGGCATAGGCTGCGGCTTTGTCGCGCGGGGCGACGAGCAGATAGCTCGTGCTGAGCGCGCCGATGGTTTTCCCCGTCCGGTCCAGCAACGGCAATTCGACGGCGAGCCGGCGCCCGGCGTTGGTGACTTCGCGCAACGTCGCGCTATCGGCGATGACATGCGCGTCGTCCTTGTCCGCCGCCTTGCCGATGCGGCCGAAATTGGACGCGATGATCCGATTGTCGCGCCCCGGCAGCGCGACGTGGAGCGCGAGCGTCACGAGGCCCGGCTCGCGGTCGATCGTCCGCTCGACCAGCGCCTGCCCCAACCGGCTGCGGCGCGCGTCCGGCGCGACCGGGTCCGGCTCCGACAGGACGCCGACGGTGTAGATGCGATGCGCCAGTTCGCGCGCGACCGCATCGGCATCGCCGTGGCCATGGCGAAACGTTATCGCGAGCGTCCCCACGATGTCGCCCAACCCGTTGCGGAGCGTTACGGTCGACGCACCGCGTGTCGATCCGCCCCACGCAAGTGCGATCGCCTTGCCTTGCGAATCGGCAGCGGTGACCGCAATGCCGGCGATGTCGGGGTGCCGCCGCGCAACGCTTTCCACCAGCGCCTCGCCATAGCTTCGCGCCGCTGCGGCATGCGGAACGGTGAGCGCGGCCGCGAGGCCGGCAAAAGCGAAACATCTCGACATCATGGTCTCCGGCCGACGCCTTCTGCGAGGCGATCATGCTTGTGGGCCATAGGCGCACACGCTGTCGCCAAGCTGTCGCTTCGGGGTCGTGGCGAGACAGCTTCGTGTCAGCAATCGATCGTAGTGAGTCCGCACGATTGGCGGAATGCCAACAGACACGAGCATTGACGACGATGCCGATTGGGAGAGAGATTATCGCGACCCTCGTCGCCCAGCAGCCGCGTCAGGGCTTTGCGGCACACCGTTCGCTGTCGGTACAGGTGCTGGCCGCGATCGTGCTCGGGATCGCGCTCGGCGTCATCGCGCCCGATTTCGCGGCATCGCTCAAGCCGATCGCCGACGCCTTCATCAAGGCGGTCAAGATGGTGATTGCGCCGGTGATCTTTCTCACCATCGCCACCGGCGTCGGCGGCATGCGTGACCTCGCCGGCTTTGGCCGCGTCGCCGCCAAGGCGTTCGCCTATTTCCTGACCTTTTCGACATTGGCGCTGCTGCTCGGCCTCGCGGTCGCCCTGATCGTCCAGCCGGGCGCAGGTATGAACATCGACCCGGCCAGGATCGACGCCTCGGGCATCGCCGATTATGTCAGCAAGGCGCATGACGTCAGCGCGACGGGTTTCCTGCTGGCGATCATCCCGACCACGATGAGCTCGGCGCTGGTCGACGGCAACATCCTGCAAGTCCTGTTCGTCGCGATCCTGACCGGGGTCGCGCTGGCGAGCATCGGCGAGCCGCTCGCGCCGCTACGCGACTTGCTCGAACGCGCATCGCTGCTCGTCTTCCGCATCGTCGCGATCGTGATGCGCGCCGCGCCGATCGGTGCGTTCGGCGCGATGGCGTTCACGATCGGCAAGTTCGGCATCGGCACGCTGGCCGGGCTGCTCGGCCTCGTCGCCACGCTGTACCTCACCTCGGCGGCGTTCGTGCTGATCGTGCTCGGGCTGGTCGCCCGCGCCAACGGCTTCTCGCTGTGGCGCCTGCTGGCCTATCTGCGCGAGGAATTGCTGCTGGTGTTCGGCACCTCTTCGTCCGAAGCGGCACTGCCGAGCCTGATGCTCAAACTGGAGCAAGCGGGGTGCGAAAAGAGCGTCGTCGGGCTGGTCGTGCCGACCGGTTATTCGTTCAATCTCGACGGGACCAACATCTACATGACGCTGGCGGCGATGTTCGTCGCGCAGGCTTGCAACATCCATCTCGGCTGGGGACAGATCGCCGCCTTGCTGGCGGTGGCGATGCTCAGTTCCAAGGGTGCGGCCGGGGTCACCGGCGCGGGCTTCATCACGCTGGCGGCGACGCTCGCGATCGTGCCGTCGATCCCGGTCGCCGGGCTTGCATTGATCCTCGGGATCGACCGCTTCCTGTAGCAATGCCGCAGCCTGACCAACTTCATCGGCCACGCCGTCGCGACGATCGTGGTGGCGCGCTGGGAAAACGATCTCGACCGGGCGGCGCTCGCCGCGGCACTCGACGGGCCGGCGTAGACGGGCTGACTCGACCACCTAAAATCAAAAGAAAAAATTGGGGAGAAACATCATGATCAGCAAACTGGCCCTCGCATCCGCGCTGGCATTCGCGCCGACCGCGCTCCTGGCGCAGGCCGCACCAGCCGAGGCACCGCCCGCGGCGCAGCCCGAGCAAGACACGGAAACGACCGCGGACAAGACTGCGCAGGACATTGTCGTGACCGGGCGCTTCGTCGATACCGGCGCCAAGAGCGCGATGAAGCAGGACATCCGCGTGCTCGACACGCCATTCTCGGTGGCGAGCTATTCGAGCGCGTTCGTCAAGTCGCTCGAGACGACCAACGTGGCCGACCTCTACAATTACATGAACGGCGTGAAGAAGTCGGGCAACACCGGCTATGACATCACCCTGCGCGGCTTCAAGGGCAGCGGCGACGATCGCAACACGATCATGGTCGACGGACTGCCCGGCCTCACCGGCCGCTACGGCTCGCCGCCGACGATCGGCATCGACCATATCGAACTGGTCAAGGGGCCGATGTCGGTGCTCTACGGCCAGATCCAGCCGGGCGGTTTCGTCAACCTCATCACCAAGAAGCCGCTCGACCATTTCGAGGCCTCGGCCTCGCTGCGCTTCAACACCTTCGCCGCCCCGGTCCGTGGCGCGTTCGATCACAATGGCGTGACCGGCGACATGGACATCACCGGTCCGGTCGACAAGGACGGCAAGCTGCGCGTGCGCTTCGTCGCGCAGGTCGGCGACAATGACGGCTATCGCGATTATGCCGGACAGAAGCAGCAATTCATCTCGCCGAGCTTCTCGCTCGCGATCGGGTCGCACACCACGCTGATCGGCCAGCTCGAATATCGCAACGTCAAGGAGCATTTCGACACCGGCATCGCCGCACCGGCGAACGGCAACATCTATGACATCAACCTCGTCGCGCCGATCACCACGGTCTATCAGCAACCGAGCGATTTCCGTTCGGAGACCGGCTTTTCGCAAAGCGTGTTCCTGACGCACAGCTTCGGCGGCAGCTGGAAGTTCAGCGGGAGCTTCCGCCATGTCGGCTATACCAGCGACCAGAACGACACCAGCCCGACCGGCTTCATCACGGTGCAGGGCGTCCAACGCATCCAGCGCCGGGTCCGCTCGCTGCAGACCAGCCGCGACTATGCCTATGGCGACGCCAATATCAGCGGGCGCGCCCATTTCGTCTTCGACCACCAATTGCTGCTCGGATTCAACATCGGTGCCGATCAGGTCCAGGAAAACCGCAGCAAATTCTTCAATTCGAGCGTGCGGAACGCAACCACCGGCCTCTGCCCTGTCGGTGGCGTCTGCCTCGACATCCCGCTCTACAATCCCTCGGCAGTCTATGGCGCCTATCCGACCGTGGATGCGCTGCCGGCGCTCAATCCGCAACTGACCGGACAGGCTAGCCTGCTCACCAACAAGATCACCAAGCAGCATAGCTACGGCATCTATTTCTCCGATCTCGTGACATTGCTGCCGTGGCTGAAAGTCGACATCGGCCTGCGCAATTTCTCCGAGACCGCCGACGTTTCTCCGGACATTCGCAACCAGCCCGACGTCACGCTCAAGCGCACCGACAAGCGCACCGTCCTGCCGAGCGCGGGCATATTGATCGAGCCGACGCATCACCTCACCTTCTACGGCAGCTATGCCGAATCCTATGTGCCGGCCGACCCGTCGGCACTCGACGGAAACGGCAATCCCGGCACGCTCCACCCGATCACCGCCAAGCAATATGAGATCGGGGTGAAGACCGAGAATCTGCTCGACGGCAAATTGTCGATGACCGCCGCGGTCTATCAGATCGACCAGGACGGGCAGATCACGCAGAATCCCTGCACCTTCGGCACCTGCTCGTTCCAGACCGGCAAAGGCCGTTCACGCGGCTTCGAGTTCGAGGGCAATGCCACGCCGCTCAAGCGCTGGCAGGTGGTGTTCGGCTACAGCCATATCGACGCCAAGATCCTGACCAGCGACAAATTGCCGTTCCAGATCGGGCAGAAGCTGCCCAACGTCGCGCCCAACGCCGCCAATCTGTGGACGCGCTACGATCTGCCGAACGGGCTCGGGATCGGCGCCGGCGTGGTATATACCGGTGATCGCGCCGGCTTGCTGCCGACTGCGGCGACCGATGTGAAACTGCTCGACCTGCCCGCTTATGTCGTGGTCGATACCGGGCTGTATTACACCCGCGGCGGGTATTCGCTCAATCTGAAGGTCGGCAACATTCTCAACAAGAAATATTACGAGAGCGCCGGCGCCACCGGTCGCATCCAGATCTCGCCCGGACAGCCGCGTTATCTCACACTGACCGGCCGGGTGAAGTTCTGATGCGGAAGGGAGCGTTCGCAGCGCTTGCCGGGCTGTCTTTGACGGCAACCGCGGCGGCGGCGCAGGATCGAGCGCTTCCGACCTATACGCCGCAACAACAGGTGTCGGGCGAGATCCGCGACTATGGCTTCGGGCTGGGCCATGCGCATCTCGCCACTTTGCTCGCCGATTGGGAGGCGGCGTTCGCCACGTTCCAGCCGGGCGTCACCTTCAAGGACGTGCTGCCGACCAGCGACGCGGCCTTTCCCGGGCTCGTCACGCATCAGGCCGATCTCGGCTTCGACGGCGGCGAGCCGGCGATCACCGAGGCGCTCAGTTTCTGGGAGACGCATCAATATGCCGCGTCCTCAGTGACGATCGCCTCGGGCGCGTTCGACGTCGAGGGCAAGTCGAACGGTCCCGTGGTGTTCGTCCATCAGGACAATCCGCTGACCAGCCTGTCGATCGACCAGCTCGACGGCATCTTCGGCTCCGAGCGCAACGGCACGCTCGACGGGTTCGTCTGGACTCCGGTTGGCGCACGCGGGCCCGACAAGGACATCCGCAGCTGGGGGCAGCTCGGCCTGAAGGGCGCGTGGAAGGATCAGCCGATCCAGACCTATGGCCATGGCCCGTCGGGGACGACGCGATTCTTCCAGCTCCACGTGCTCGGCAACACCGACAAATGGAACCCCAATTACCGCGGCTATGTCGAGACCGGCAGCAAGCAGATCGCGGCGATCGACCGTGGCGAGCAGCGGCTCGGCGCGAAATGGATGCTCGGCAAGGAACTCGCCGCCAATCGCTACGGCATCGCCTGGTCGACGATGAGCCAGGCGAAGGGCATTCCCGGCATCAAGCTGCTCGCGCTCGCGCCGCGCGGCGGGGGCAAGCCGGTGATGCCGAGCAACGCCAGCTTCCAGGACCGCAGCTATCCGCTGGTGCGCAGCATCTATGTCTATTTCGATCGCAAGCCCGGCACCGCGCTCGACCCGAAGCTCAGGGAATTCATGCGCTTCATCCTGAGCGCGCAAGGACAGCTTCTTGTCAGCCAAGCAGGCTACCTACCCTTACCGGCCGCCATGGTCGACGCCGAACGCGCCAAGCTCGACTGACAGAAGCGCGACGGACGATAAAAGATTAAGAGAGAGGATACTGCCCCGTGATCCATTTGCCGTTCGCTTTCCCCTCGCGCCGCGCCCTGTTGCTGACCACCGTCGGGCTGCTGTGTGCGACCCCCGCACTCGCCGACCCCGCACATGTCATCCTCAAGGTGGCGCCGGGCACCGCGCTGCCGGCCGATCTCGGCGCGACCGTCGCGACGTGGCGCGAGACCGGTGCGATCGCCGATGCGATCTGGCTCGAGCAGAACCAGCGCGACGGTGCGGCGTTCGACACTTTGGTCGAGCTCGATTTCCCGAGCGATGCCGATTACCAGCGCTGGGCCGGGTCGCAGCGTGCCAAGCTCCCGGCCTCGGTCGAAGTGCATCCGGTCGACACCGTGATCCACGCCGAGGTGCTGCCGCGCGACAGCAATTATTCGGTGTTCACCATCACCAGCCTGCCCGGCAAGGCCAGCGCCGACGCCGCGCAGACGATCAAGCCGCTGCTCGAGAAGCAGCGCGGCAGCAAGACGGTGATGCGCTACACATTGTATCACGATAAGCCGGGCGGTGCCGACGCATCGTGGTTGCTCACCGAATATCGCGACCCCACCGCCTTCGCGCGCGGGTCGCAGGTCGGCGCGGATGTCGCCGCCAAGGGATCGGGCACGGTCACCAAGGCGCGCTATGTCGAGCTGCCCGCGCCCGAGCTGCCCAAGCTGCCCAATTACAAACCGGTGACCAAGCTGACCGGCACGCTGCGCATCTATGGCAGCGAGCTCAAGAATTCGGTCGAATATCTCGCGCGCGGCTTCCAGCAATATTATCCCGATCTGCGCATCACCTGGAGCAATGCGACCTCGTCGGAAGGCGCGATCGCCGGCCTGTACACCGGCATTTCCGACGTCGCGCCGTCGGGCGACGACGGCAAGCTGACCGACCAGATGCCGTTTCTCAACTCGATGGGCTATCTGCCGACCGAGATTTCGGTCTCGACCGGCGGCTATGAGCGCCGCGGGTCGCTGTTCGCCTGGGTGATCGTCGTCAACAAGGACAATCCGCTCAAGAGCATCTCGGTCGACGAATTGCAGAACATCTTCGGCTCGGAGCGGTCGGGCGGCTGGGATCTCGAGCATAACAACATCCTGTTCACCGCGGCCTATGCCAAGACCAAGGCGAGCAACATCCGCGTCTGGGATCAGGTCGGCCTCACCGGCGCGTACAAGGGCCAGGAGATCAAGACCTACGGCTATTCCGCGCCCGGCTTCCAGCAGGCGATCGAGCGGCACTGGTTCCACTGGTCGCACAAGTGGAATCCCAACTTCATGGAATATGTCGAGGACAAGATGGCGGCCGAAGGCCCCGAGGGCGACGCGGTCAAGGCGGCGCGGCCGCTCGAAATCCTGTCGAAGGACAAATACGGCATCGGCATCGCCGCGCTGATGCATGCCAAGGACTATCCCAACCTCAAGATCCTGCCGCTTTCGTGGCACAAGGGCGGTGCGATCATCCCCTTCACCCCGGAGAATGTCGCCAACCGCACCTATCCGATGATCCGCGACGGCTATTTCTACGTCAACAAGGCGCCGGGCCAGCCGCTCGACCCCAAGGTGCGTGAGTTCATGCGCTTCGTGCTGAGCCGCGAGGGGCAGGAGATCATCGCCAAGGTCGGCTATTATTACCCGCTCGACGCGGCCACGCTGACCGAGCAGCGTAAGAAGCTCGACAACTGAGGCGCGCGCATGCGCTCGCTCCTCCTCGTGCTCGCCGCTTTGTCCTGCGTCGCCCCGGCGGCGGCGCAGGACAAGGCGATCCGCATCAGCGGAAGCCGGGCCGACGGTCGACTGATCGGGCGGCTGGAGGCGGGCTTCCGCCAGTCGCATCCCGGACAGCGCTTCGCCGATTCGTTGCACGGGCCGGAATCGACGCTGGCCGGAATCTATACCGGCACGGCGGACGTGGCGTTCATGGCGCGCGAACTGCGCGAGCCGATGGAGCGCATGGCCTATGAATGGGCGATGCTCCAGCCGCCGCTCGCGCTCGAGATCGCGACGGGCGGCATCACGAAAGCACGGCCGTCCGACCAGCTCGGCATCTTCGTCAACGTCGCCAATCCGGTGGCGAAACTCGATCTCGCGCAGCTCGGCGCGATCTTCGGCGCCGACCATGCGGCCTCGGGGTGGAGCGAAGTCGGTGGCCCGACCGCACGGCCGATCCACGCTTATGGCGTGGATGTCGAAAGCACCGACGCTTTGTTCTTCCGCCGCAGCGCGCTGCACGACAGCCGCAAATGGCGCGCGACCTACCGCGCCGAACCGGATGCGCGCGCCGCGCTGGCGGCAGTGGCGGCCGATCCGGACGGGATCACCTTCGCACCCGTCGCCGCGGCACGGCCCGGCGTCCGACTCGTCGCGATCGCCGACACGACTGGCGCGGCGGTTATCCCCGCCGCCGCCGATATCCAGGCACGCCGCTATCCCCTGCTGCGCGTCGTGAAGATCGTCGTCGCGCACGCCAAAGGCGCGCCGGTCGCGCCCGCGACGCGCGCCTTCGCCACCTTCCTGCTGTCGCCCGAGGGCCAGGCGATCCTCGCCGCCGACGGCGCTTACTTCCCGCTTCCGCCCGCCGAAGCGGCGCGCCAGCGCGGCCTGCTGGACGCCACGCAATGATCCGTCCCCTGCTCCTCGCCGCGCTCGCCTGCATTGCGATGCCTGCCGCCGCCGACCCGGCGCCCGACCTGCCACCGTCCTATGTCCCGCACGCGAAAGTGTCGGGCACGATCACGATCGCCGGGCACGGTGCGTACGGCAAACGCGCCGATTTCATCGAGGCGCTGACCGGCAAATGGGAGGACGGTTTCCGCCGCTATCAGCCCGGCGTCACCTTCAAGACCGATCTCAAGGGCACCGCCGCGGCGATGGGCGGGCTTTATACCGGCACCGCCGACCTCGCGCTGATGGGCCGCGAGATCTGGGCGCCCGAGATCGCCGCGTTCCGCGAAGTGAAGGGCTATGCGCCGACCGGGATCGACGTGCTGACCGGCAGCTTCGCCACGCGCAACCGCGGCTATGCGATCACCATCTTCGTCCATAAGGACAATCCGGTGCGCGCGATCTCGCTCACCCAGCTCGACGCGCTCTACAGCCAGACGCGGCGGCGCGGCGGCAAGGCGGTCGCGACCTGGGGCGATCTCGGCGCGACCGGCGCCTGGGCGACGCGCCCGGTCCACCTCTATGGCCTGCCGATCGCGCGCGGCTTTGCCGAATATATGCAGGAGCGCGTCTTCCTCGGCGGCAGCCGGTGGAACCCGGCGATCCGCGAATTCGCCGACGCGCCCGGCACCACCGGCGAGGCCGATGGCGGCGCGGCGATGGTCAAGGCGATGGCCGATGACCCCGATGCGATCGGCTATGCCGGCGCGCTCTACAGCGATCCGGGCGTCAAGCTGATCGCGGTGTCGGAGGGTGCCAAGCCGGCGGTCTTCCCGACCGAGCGCCACGTGATGGACCGCAGCTATCCACTGGCCCGCATCATCACGATCTTCCTCGACAAGCAGCCCGGCAAGCCCGCCGACCCGAAACTGACCGAATTCCTGCGCTACGTGCTGAGCCGTGAAGGCCAGCAGGCGGTGCTGAGCGACGGCGGCGGCTATCTGCCGATCCTGGCGCCCGAGGCCGCGCGCCAGATCGCCAAACTGGAGAAATCCCGATGAAGCTCCGCCTCGCGCTCGGCACCGCCGCGCTGGTCCTCGCCGTGGGCGCCAGCGCGCAGGACGACAAAAGCCCGACCAAGGAGACCTATCAGCAGATCCACGACCGGCTCGGCGACGGCATGCTCGAGAACATCGTCATCCGCGGCGAGCATAATGCCCGCACCGATGCGCGGGCGCACAAGCGCTTCTACACCGATCTGTCGCCGCTCGCCGATTTGCCCGCTTATGTGCCGAAACAGCAGGTGTCGGGCACGCTGCGCGTCTCGGGCCTGTATCTGCATGACGGGCTGATCATGGACCAATGGGTCAGGGATTTCGCGCGCTTCCAGCCCGGCGTGACACTGGTAATCAGCCAGCATGGCACGATCGCCTCGGGCAAGGTCGATATCGAGACCGGCCCGCGCATCTCCGACCGGCTGCGCGCCGCGTCGGAATATGAGCGGTCGGTCGGGCAGCGCATGTTCGAGATCGACTGGGCGACCGGATCGTACGACGTGCCCGGCTGGAGCCCGGGCTTCGTGATCTTCGTCCACAAGGACAATCCGATCGCGCATCTCTCGGTCGCGCAGCTCGACGGCATTTTCGGCGGAGCGCACACCGGCGGGTGGAAGGGCACGCGCTGGGACGCGACCTCCGCGCGCGGCCCGGAGAAGAATCTGCGCACCTGGGGCCAGCTCGGGCTGAAGGGCGTGTGGGCCGACAAGCCGATCCACATCTACGGGCGGCCGCTCAAATACAACATCCAGCTCGGCTTCGAGCGCAAGGTGTTCGGCGGCGGCGACGTGTGGAACGAGAATACGCGTGAATACAGCCATGAGATGAACGCCGACGGCACGCGCTACACGTCCTCGGTCGAGATGGTGAAGGACATGGCGGCCGATCCGTACGGCATCGTGTTCAGCGACATGGGCTCGAACATCCCCGGCGTGCGCGCGGTGCCGCTCGGCGCGACCGCCAAGGGGCCGTTCGTGCCGATCTCGCTGCCGTCGCTGCGCACGCGCGCCTATCCGCTGTTCATCGAGGAATGGGCCGAGGCACGGCTCGCGCCGGGCAAGCCGCTCGATCCGGTGATCAAGGAATTCCTCACCTTCATGCTCAGCCGCGAAGGACAGGACGCGATCCAGCGCGACGGCAAATGGATCCCGATCCCGGCGGCACGATCGCGCGCGATGATCGCCAAGCTCGACACGATCGGCCCGCGCGTCGATCCGCGCGAATTGGGGCTGCAGACCGACATGCTCGCCCCCAAGAAATGGGACGGGGAATCGCCCGACGAAACCGGCAAGGTCGATGCCAGGCGCAGCTATTACGCGCCGCGCTTCGACCTGTCCGCCCTCCCCGCTTACACGCCCGCCGCGCAGGTGTCGGGCACGATCCGCATGCCGGCGAGCGGACAGATGTTCGCCAGCAGCATGGGCCAGGCGCTGATCGCCGCGTTCAAGGCGAAACAGCCGGGCGTGGACTTCGCGCTCGCCGATGGCGACCTGATCGACGGCAAGGTCGATCTGTCGCTCGGGCGCAAATGGACGAGCTATTTCGCCGGCGAAGTGCTCGACTTTCAGCTGAAGTTCAACCGGTCCCCACGCGAGTTCCAGGTCGCGACCGGCGCGTTCGACGTGCCCGGCTGGAACCCGGCGCTGGCGATCCTGGTCAACGCCGCCAATCCGATCAAGGGCCTGACGATCCGCCAGCTCGACGGCATCTTCGGCGGCCCGCGCCGCGGCGGCTGGGTCGGCACCACCTGGCGCCGCCAAGCCGGGCGTGGCGCGGACGAGAATATCCGCCGCTGGGGGCAGCTCGGCGTGACCGGCGTCTGCGCGGCGCAGCCGATCCACGTCTATGTCCCGCCGCTCAAATATCATCTGATGTCGGTGTTCGAGCGCAAGGTGCTCGTCGGCGGCAATATGTGGAACGACAGCGCACGCGAAATCCCGCTCGCGCTCAAGCCCGACAAATCGCGCACCGTGCCGAGCGCCGACCGCGCCGCGGCGGTGGCGCGCGACGCTTGCGCGATCACCTTCGCCTCGGCCGGTTTCGCACGACCCGGCACGCGGCTGGTGCCGATCGCGACCGACGCGGCCGCTCCATTCGTGCTGCCCACGCTGACCACGGTGCAGGATCGCAGCTATCCGCTGGTGCTCGAATCCTATGCCTATGCCGATCAATTGCCCGGCCAGCCGCTCGACCCCAGGCTCAAAGAGTTCCTGCGCTTCGTGCTCAGCCGCGACGGGCAGGAGATCGTCCAGCGCGACGGCAAGTGGCTCCCGCTCACCCCGACGGTCGCCGCGGCCGAGCGTGCGAAGCTCGATGCCGTGATCGCGCAGGTCGTCGCGCCCAAAGTGGAGAAATCGAAGTGAAACCCCTCCTCGCGCTCCTCGGCCTTACCCTGCTCGCCGGCCCGGCGCTCGCCCAGCATCAGCCCAAGGGCGAAGGCACCGGCAAGGGCGAGTCGACCGAGGGCCTCGCCATGCAGGGCGCGCGCGCGGCGATGATGACCAAGCGCGGCCGTACGGTCGCCTATACCAAGGTGTTCGATCTGTCGGGCCTGCCGGCTTATGCGCCGAAGCATAAGGTGACGGGCAAGATCCGGCTGTGGGGCTCGAACTATATCACCGACGGCATGCTCGGCGGGCTGTGGGAGGATGCTTTTCGGAAAATCCATCCCGGCGTGACCTTCGAATGGAATATGAAGACCACGTCGGCGGCGGTGCCGAGCCTGGTGTTCGGCGTCAGCGACGTCGGCATCGGGCGCAAGGTCACCTTCAGCGAGCTGCAATTGTTCGAGCGCTACAAGGACCGCGACCCGCTCGAGATCGACATCGCGACGGGCTCGTACGACGTGCCGGGCTGGCAGCCGGCGTATGGCGTGATCGTCAACAAGGACAATCCGCTCAAGCAGATCACGATGGAGCAGCTTGACGGCATCTTCGGCGCCGAGCGCTCGGGCGGCTGGGAGGGCACGAGCTGGCGCCCGGGCAATGCGCGCGGGCCCGAAAGCAACATTCGCACCTGGGGGCAGCTCGGGCTGACCGGCGCCTGGGCGGACAAGCCGATCACCGTCTATGGCCTCAACCTGCGCTACCATCAGGCGACCGAACTCTCCGACCGCGTGCTCAAGGCGAGCGACAAGTGGAACGAGCATATGCGGATGTACGCCAATTACGTCACCGCCGACGGCAAATTGTCGCGCGGGATGAACGAGGATCTCGCCGCCGATCTGTACGGCATCGGCATCGTCGCCGCGCCGACCACCGACCTCAACCGCGGCGCGACGCAATCGACGCAGAAGATCCTGCCGCTGGCGCAGACCGCCAAGGGGCCGTTCGTGCCCTACACGCTCGAGACGATCCAGGACCGCAGCTACCCGCTGTTCGACCGGATCTACGCTTATGTCGATGTCGACTCCAAGGGCGTGCCCGACACGAAGACGCTCGAATTCCTGCGTTTCGTCGTCAGCCGCGAGGGGCAGCAGGCGGTGATGCAGGACGGGAAATACCTGCCCCTCACCGCGGCGGTCGCCCGCGCCGAACTCGCCAAGCTCGACGCGGTGGAGCAATGATCCGCGCCGCCGCCATCTTGGCGCTGCTGCTGACCGCCCCCGCGCTGGCGCAGGACGGATCGCAGAATTCGCTCGACCTGCAAAAGGCGCGCGCCGACGGGCTCAAGACCAAGGGCTACCGCCAGGCCTATACCAAGGGGTTCGATCTCTCGAGCCTGCCCGGATATCGCCCGAGCCGGCAGCTTACCGGTACGATCCGCCAATGGGGCTCCAACTATCTCGCCGACAGCCCGCTCGAGGGGTATCTCGAAGCCGAATTCCGCAAATATCAGCCAGGCGTGCGCTTCGAGAACAACCTTTCGAGCACCTTCATCGCGATGGCCGGGCTCTACACCCACCGCGCCGACCTCGCCCCGATGGGCCGCCGCCCGACCTGGGATGAATTGCAGGCCTATCAGCGCGTGTTCGGCACGCTGCCGGTCGAAATCACGATGGCGACCGGATCGTACGACGTCGCCGGCTGGACCTTCGCGCTGGTGCCGTTCGTCAATGCCAGCAACCCGCTCAAGACGCTGACGCTCGCGCAGCTCGACGGCATCTTCGGCGCGCAGCGCGACGGCGGGTGGGACCGCAACAGCTGGAATGCGAGTGCGAAGCGTGGGCCCGAGCGCAACATCCGCACCTGGGGCCAACTCGGGCTGAAGGGGGACTGGGCCGACAAGCCGATCCATGTCTATGCCTATAACCTCAACTACCATTTCCCGCGCGATTTCGCCGAGAAGGTGATGGGCGGCGGGTTCAAATGGAACAAGGGGCTGATCGAGTACAGCAATGCGGTGCGCGCGAAGCCCGGCGATTTCGGCAAGCTCTGGTCGGCCGGCGACCAGCTGACCGATGCCGTCGCGAACGATCCCTATGCGATCACCTATACCGGTGCGCTCTACGGCCGGAAGCCCGGCGTGAAGACGCTCCCGCTCGGCAAGACCGCCGCCGGGCCGTTCGTCGCGGCAAGCCTGGAGAGCGTGCAGGACCGCTCCTATCCGCTGGTGCGAGACGTCTATTATTACGCCAACCGCAAGCCCGGCGAGAAGCTCGACCCGCTGATCGCCGAATATCTGCGTTTCGTCGTCAGCCGGCAGGGCCAGGCGGCGATCATGCGCGACGGAAAGTATCTGCCGATGACGGCAGCACTGGCCGCGCAGCAGCGCGCGGAAATCGCTGCGGTCGGAACGGCCTCGACCGGCAGCGACGGAGGATAGAATGCGTACGATAGTGTTTCTGGCCGGGCTTTCGCTCGCCACCCCGGTCTTCGCGCAGCAAGCGCCGACGCGCGACGCCGACGCTCTGTCCAAGGCGCGCGCGATCGGCACCAAGGCGCGCAAGGTCAAGAAATTCTACGAACCCAAGTTCGACCTGTCGGGCCTCGCCCCCTATGCGCCGCGCGAGAAGGTCCACGGCGTGATCCGCCAATGGGGCAATAATTACCTCGCCGATTCCGGCCTCTCCGACGTATGGGAAGCGGGCTTCAAGAAATATCAGCCCGACGTCACCTTCAGCGACACGCTCTCCTCCTCGGCGGTCGCCATTCCCGGCCTGATCGCGGGCGTCGCCGATCTCGCGCCGATGGGGCGCCAGGCGCTGTGGGACGAGCTCAAGGGCTTCGAGCGCGAAGGCGCCGGCGGCGGCGAGGACGGCACCAGCACGACCGACATCGTCGAGATCGTCATGGCGACGGGCAGCTACAATGTCCGCGGCTGGACCTTCGCGCTGGGCGTGTACGTCAACAAGGACAACCCGCTCGCCAAGCTCAGCATGGCGCAGCTCGACGGCATCTTCGGCTCGCAGCGCGACGGCGGCTGGGACGGCCTGACGTGGCGCACCGACTGGGCGCGCGGCGCCGACAAGAACATCCGGACGTGGGGCCAGCTCGGGCTCAAGGGCAAATGGGCAAACAAGCCGATCCACCTCTACGGCTATAACGCCAAATACCATTTCCAGGACGAGATCGACAAGAAGGTGCTCAAGGGCTCGTCCAAGTGGAACGAGAATCTGCGCGCTTTCTCCAACGTCGCCGGGCTGAAGAAAGACGGCTCGCTGACTGCAGGCGGCGAGCTGATCATGGATGCGCTGGCCAAGGATCCGTACGGCATCGCCTATACGGGCATCCCGTTCCTCGAACCCGGCACCAAGGCGCTGGCGCTGTCGAAGGACGGCGGGCCGGCAGTGCCGCTGACACTGGAGACGGTGCAGGACCGCAGCTACCCGCTGCTGCGCGACGTCTATTATTATCTCAAGCGCGAAAAGGGCAAGCCGATCGCGCCGAAGGAGAAGGAGTTCCTGCGCTACGTGCTCAGCCGCGAAGGCCAGGCGGCGGTGCAGGCGGACGGGAAGTATCTGCCGCTGACGCCGGAAGTGGCGCAGGCGCAATTGGCGAAGCTCGACGCGCAATAAGCGCCGAAGCCGGTAGCAAAAAAGGGCTCGTCGCGACACCGCGGCGAGCCCTTTCTGTTTCTCTTTCCTTCCCCGGCGAAGGCCGGGGCCCAGTCGAGGGCGGCCAGTTGGTTAGCCCCGCCCTCTCTTCAGCAACCTTCGCGACTGGGCCCCGGCCTTCGCCGGGGAAGCGCTTTTGTTTCAGGCGATCACGCCGCCACCGGCACCCCCGCCCCGCCCCCGCGCCGGCGCGTCAGCACCAGCACGAAGGTCGGCAGGATCGTCAGCACCAGCGGCGCGCCGATCGCGAGCCCGAAGATGATCGCCGTCGCCAGCGGCTTCTGCAGCCCCGAGCCGCGCCCGATCCCCAGCGCCAGCGGCAGCAGCGTCAGGATCGCGATCAGCGCCGACATCACGATCGGCCGCAACCGCGCCTTGCCCGCTTCGAGCAGGCTCTCCGCGGTGACCGCGGCATCGGGCACTAGCTCGGCGAGGTAGAAGATCGCCAGCTCGGTGATCATCCCCACCACCATCGTCAGCCCCATCAGCGCGGAGATGTCGAGCTCGGTGCCCGTCACCCACAGGCCGAGGAACACCGCCGCGGTCGACAGCAGCACCGTGCCGATCACCGCGAGCGTGAACGCCCAGGTCTCGTACAGCAGCGTCAGCAGCAGCGCCGAGAGCAGCAGCGCGGCAACGAACACCGTGGTGAGATCGCTGAACGACTGCTTCTGCTGCTGGTAGAGGCCGCCATAATCGACGCGGATCGTCGAGGGCAGATGCAGGTCGGCGACCGCCTGCTGCACGTCCTTGATCCCCGAGCCGAGATCCTTGCCCTCGAGGCGCGCCGTCACCGGGATGAACGGCGCGAGATCCTCGCGGCTGATCTGGCGCTGGCCCGCGGCGATGCTGACCTTGGCGATCGCGCTCAGCGCCACCGCCCGACCGTCCGCCGCGCGCAGCCTGAGCGCGTTCAGCGCATCGGCACGCTGGCGCAGTTCCTGCGGGAGCCGCACGCGCACGTCGATCACCTGCTCGCCCGACAGGATCTGCGTGGCGACGGTGCCGCCGACCTGCGCCTCGACCTGCTTGGCGACCGCATCGGGGTCTAGCCCGGCGAGCGATGCGGCCGCACGATCGACCTTGATGATGATCGCATCGCCCGCAACGCGCAGCCCGTCCACCACCTCGACGATCCCGTCGATCTTGCCGATCGACGCCGCCACCTTCTTGGCCGCGTCGGCGAGCTGGACCTGGTCGTCGCCGAACAGTTTGACTTCGATCGGCTGCGGCACGGCGGTGAGATCGCCGATCAAATCCTCCATCAGCTGCGCGGTCTCGATCTCGAGCCCGGGCACAGTGGCGGCGACCTTCTCGCGGATTTCGGCCATCACTTCGTCGATCGGGCGGCGCGATCCCGATTTCAGGCGGATGAAGAAATCGCCTTCATCGGCCTCGGTCAGCCCGCCGCCGAGCTGCACGCCGGTGCGGCGCGAATAGCTCGTCACTTCGGGCGTTTCCTGGATGATCTTCTCGATCTGGCGCAGCAGATGATCGGTATCGCTGAGCGCAGCACCCGACTTCGCCTTATAGTCGAGGATGAAACCACCCTCGTCCATCACCGGCATGAAGCCAGACTGGAGGTTGGTCCAGGCGAAGCCGCCCGCGACGATCAGCAGCACCGCGCCGATCGCGGCGAACAGACCGGGCCGGGCGAAGGCGCGCGACGCGCCCCTGGCGTAGCGCGTCGCCATCGCGCCGGTGAACTTGTCGGCCTTTTCCGCCGCCTCGGCATCCTTTTCGGTCAACCAGCGATCGGCGATGATCGGCAGCACATAGCGCGCGTAAAGCAACGACACGACCAGCGCCGCGGTCATCGTCACCGCCAGCGCCTTGAAGAAACCGCCGGTCACCCCGCTGATGAAGGCGAGCGGCAGGAACACCACGATCGTCGCGGTGGTCGAGCCGAACAGGGGTTTCGCCATCTCGCGCGCCGCCGCCAGCATCGACGGGCGTTCGGAACCCGCATGCTTGGCTTCCTGCAAGCGCCGCATGAGATGTTCGAGCATCACCACGGCATCGTCGACCACCAGGCCGACCGCCGCCGCCATGCCGCCGAGCGTCATCATGTTGAAGCTCATGTGCAGCGCGTAGAGCGCGAGGCACGTCGCCGCGAGCACCGCCGGCAGCAGCGCCGCGGTGATCACCATCAGCCGCCAGCTGCGCAGGAACAGGAAGAGCACGACCCCCGCCAGCACCGCGCCGAGCAGGATCGCGTCGCGCACCGAGGTCGCGGCGCCGGTGACCAGTTCCGACTGGTCGTAGAAGAAGCTGACCTTGACGTCGTCGGGCAGCCCGGCCGCCTTTAGGCGATCATCGACTTGGCTGACCAGGCTGACCGCATCGGCGGTCGGCGTCTGGCGGATGTTGACCAGCACTGCGTCGGTGCCGTTCGAGGTGACCTTGGTCCAGGCCGGCGCCGGGGTGCGGCGGACGGTGGCGATCTGGCCGAGCGTGGCGATGCCGGCACCCGCCGCGCTGCCCGCCTTGATCGGGATTGCGGCGATATCGGCTTCGCTGGTGACGCGGTTCTCGACCAAAGCGAGGTACAGCCGGTGACGATCCTCGATCTTGCCGACCGCGGCGACGCTGTTGGCGCCCGACAGAGCGGTCGAGACGTCGGTGATGGTGAGGCCGAGCGCCTGCATCCGCGCCGGATCGACATCGACCGCGATCTCCGGGGTCGAGCCGCCGAGCACGTCGACCCCCGCCACGCCGGGCACCGTCGACAGGATCGGCCGCAGCTTCAACTGGGCGAGCTGTTCGAGCGCCACGCCATCGCGCTTCGACGAGGTGAGCGAGATGCCGAGCACCGGGAAGATGGTCGGATCGGAGCGGCGCACGCTGAAGCGCGTGCCGGTCGGCAGATCGGGCGCGATCGTGGCGAGCGCGCCCTGCGTGGCGAGCGTGGCGGCGACCATGTCGTCGCCCCAGTCGAAGCTCAGCGCCACTTCGGCCGAGCCGCGGCTGGTGGTCGAGCGGATCTGCGTCACGCCGGGAATGGCGCGCAGCGCGATCTCGGCGGGGCGCGTGATGTCGGCCGCCATCTGCGTCGCATCGCGCTCGCCCGCGTCGATCGAGACGACGACGCGCGGATAATCGATATGCGGGAACAACGTGACTGGCAGCCGCGTCGCGGCGACCAGCCCGGCCAAAGTGACGAGGAAGACGCTCAGCCAGATCGAGCGGCGGTGGCGGGTGAGCAGCTCCCTCACTTCGCCGCCCCTTCGTTGACCTTCATGCCGTCCTCGATCGCGGTGCCGCCCTCGGTGACGACCTTGTCGCCGGGGTTGAGGCCTTTCAGGATCTGGATGCGGTCGCCCGAGGAATTGCCGGGCGAAACGTCCTGCGTCCTGGCGACGCCGTTCCTGACGACGAAGACATAGCTGTGGCCGCCATCGTCGAGCAGCGCGGCATAGGGAATGGTGATGCCGGTTGCGCTGGCGCCGACCGACACTGTCGCGCGCAACGATTCACCCGCGCCGAGGTGAAGCTCGGCGGGGATGCGGACGAACACCGAGGCGAGCCGCGTGGTGGAATCGACCTGCGGATCGACGCCGACCACTTGCACGTTCGTAGGCGCGCCGCCGCCGACCGTGTCGATCCGCACCGTCTGCCCGGGATGGATGCGCTGCGCGAGCGCGGGATCGATGCCGAACTTCGCCCGCAGATCGCCGCGCGCGGCGACCGTCGCAACCGTCGCGCCGGCGGCGACCTGGTCGCCCGGCTTGGCGGTCAGCGCCTGCACCGTACCGGCGGTCGGCGCGCGCAAGGCAATGCCGCCGCCCGCCATGCCGAGATTGGCGCGCGTCACGCGCGCCGTGGTGGCGGCGGAGCGCGCGGTCTCCACCTCGGCGTCGCTGACCAGACCGTCGGCGCGCAAGCGTTGCGCGCGCGCATAAGCGGCCTCCGCGGTGGTGGCTTCGGTCGTCGCCTTGGCGATGTCGAGCTGCGTCGTGCGGCTCGGGCGCAGCAGCACGATCGTCTGGCCGGCGCCGACCGACGTGCCGGTCGGCGCGCTGACCGACGCGATCACCGCCTCGGCCGGCGCGATGACCGAGCGTTCCCCGCCAGGGCCGGCCTCGGTTACGCCATAGACGGTGACGTCGTCGCTCGAAGACCCGAGCGCGGCCAGTGCGGTGCGGACCTGCGCGGTCGGCTTGGCCTTGGCCTCCCCCTCGGCTGCGGCATCGGGCTCGGCCTTGCCGCCACAGGCGGCGAGCAGGAGGACGAGGGAGAGGAGCGGAAGCGTCTTCATTGGGTCCATCCTTCGCTGGGGCCGCCCGAGAGGAGTTCGAGCGCGATGGTCTGTTCGGCGATCTGCTGGTCGAGTTGCAGCAGCGTCAGGCGGCGGTCGCGCAGGCTTTGCGCGGCGGTGTCGGCGGTGGCGGGCGCGAGATCGCCGCGCCGCGCCGCGCGTGCGGTGGCTTCGGCGAACTTTTCGAGCTGCGGCAGTTGCGCGGTCAGTTCGGCCTTCTGGCGGCGCACCGTGACGAGACCGGCAACTGCCGCATCGATATCGGCACGCGTCTGGAACAGCCGCGCGTCATATTCGGCATGGACCTGTTCGCGCGTCGCCTTGGCGATCGCGATCCCGCCGCGATTGCGATTCCACAGCGGCAGGCTGAACCCGACCTGCGGCCCGAGCGTGCGATTGTCCGCGGTGTCGCGCGCATAGGCCATGGTCAGCGACAGTGTCGGGAACTGGTCGAGCACCGCCTTGTGCAGCTCGGCCTCGGCCACGCCATAGCCAGCGCGGAGCGCCTGCAAGTCGAGCCGGCGGTCGATCGCCTGCGCGACCAGCTTCGCGCTGTCGGGCGCGATCGCCGGCTCGGCCGGCGGGGCGAGCCGCAGCACGGTCTCGGGCGGCAGGCCGAGCACCTTGTTGAGCTCACCGCGCGCGGTGGTCAGCGCCTGTTCGGCGACGCGCACCTTGTCGGTGATGTCGAGCAACGTCTGGCGCCGCGCGTCGAGGTCGGCGCCCGCCAGATCGCCGCGACCGGTCGCGTGGCCAGTGGCCGCGAACAGGCGGTCGGCCTGCGCCGCGCTCGCCCGCGCGATCTCCAGCTGCGCGGTCAAGGCAAGCACGCGCACGCCCTGCAACCGCGCCTGCCCCGCCGCCTGCCATTCGGCCCAGGCGAGATCGAGCCGCACCTGCTGCTTCGCCGCCGCGCCCGATTGCCGCGTGACGCGGCTCATGCGCAGCTGGTTGAGATCGAACCCGATCTGCCCGCCGAAACCGTTGAACTCGTCCGATCCGCTCAGCAATTTGTCGAAGCTGCCCTGGAAGGTCGGATCGGGCAGCAGCCGCGCCGAGAAAGCCTGCGCGTCGGTGACGCTGGCCTTGAGTCGCTGCGCCTTGAGATCGGGGTTTTCCAGCACCGCGATCACCGCCAGCGCGTTCGGCGTGAGCGGCTGGGTCAGGTCGATCGGCTGCGGCGTGAGGAACGGCCGGTCGAGCTTGGCGGCATCGGCCGACAGGATCGCCGGATCGGGCGCGGCGAGCACGTTCGACGCGGTGCCGAGCGGTGCAGCATGATAGCTCGCGCAGCCCGACAGCAGACTGCCGGCGAGCAGGATCGATACCACAGGCCGGATCATGCCGGCCTCCGGGCGAGGGTGACCATCGCTTTTACTCCTGGGTGATTGTCGTCGAGCCGGACCGTGCCGCCATGCGCCTTGGCGATCGCCGCGACGAGGCTGAGACCGAGGCCGTGCCCCGGCGTGGTACGGCTGCGTTCGAGCCGAGTGAAACGTCCGAGCACATGCGCGCGCTGATCGGCGGGGATACCGGGGCCGCGGTCGCTCACCACCAGCGTGATCGGCGCGCCATCGACCAGTTCGATCGCGATGTCGCCACCGGCCGGAGTGTGGCTGAGCGCATTGTCGAGCAAATTGACGACGAGCTGCGCGACCAGTTCGCGATTGCCCTCAATTTCGATATCCGGCGCGATCGTGCGGTGGAGCACGCGCCCGGCATCCTCCGCCGAGGGCTGATAGCTGTCGGCGATGTCGGTGATCAGCGCGCTCAGGTCGAGCCGCGTGACGCGCGTCGGCGCGCCTTCGATTTCGGAAATGCTGAGGATCGCCGCGAACAGTTCGAGGATTTCGTCGAGCTGCGTCGTGGCGTGGCGCATCGCAGCGCGCAGTTCGGCCTCGCTGCCGTTCGCCGCAAGCGTCAACTCGAGCTTCTGGCGCAGCCGCGCGATCGGGGTGCGCAAATCGTGCGCGACGTCGCCCGACACCTGGCGCAGATTGTCGAGCAGGCCGGCGATGCGATCGAGCATCGTGTTGAGCGTCTGCGCCAGCCGGTCGAACTCGTCGCCACTGTCATCGCGTGGCACGCGCTGGTCGAGCGCGCCGCCGATGATCGCGTGGGCGGTACGGTTGATCGCGGCGAGCCGCCCGCCGAGCGCCGCGCTCAGCAGGAACGCGCCGCCGACGCCGATCGCCGCGACCAGCCCGAACGCCACCGCGAACAGCGGAATCATGCGCTCGTCCAGTTCCTCGATCGCTTCGGGATCGGCGCCGACCAGCAGCATTCCGCCATCGGCGGTGCGCGACGCGAACACGCGGGTATCGTCGAGCCCGCCGTCATTCTTGAGGAAGTCGACGCGCGACCAACCGGGGGCGGGCATCGCCGCGACGGCGCGCCCGACCCGCTGGTGCCCCGCGGCATCGAGCAAGGCATAGCGCATGTCGCCAGCCTCGCTGCGCGCGCGGTCGGCGATCACCCGCGGCAGGCCCACCAAAGCCGCTTCGCGCAGTACCGCGCCACGCTCGGTCACGACGCGCTGGTCGAGATCGTAGCGCAACTCGTTGCGGATCGCCCAATACATCGCCGCGCCCAGCGCGACGATCAACAGCGTGAAGGCCAGCGAATAGAAAGCGGCGAAGCGCGAAGCCGTCGAGGATGGCATGTCAGGCGTCGCCGTCGAACAGATAGCCCGCGCCACGCACTGTCTGGATCGGGTCGCTCGCATGGCCGGCGTTCAATTTCGAGCGGAGCCGGCTCATATGCGTCTCGACGATATTGGTCTTGGGGTCGAAGTGGAAATCCCACACGCGCTCGAGCAGCATCGTGCGCGTCACGACGCGTCCGGCATTGACCATCAACTCCTCGAGCAAGGCGAATTCGCGCGGCTGGAGCTCGACGCGCTGCCCGCAGCGCCGCACTTCGCGCCGCAGCCGGTCGAGCTCGACATTGCCCGAACGCAACACGGTTTCCTGCGCGACCGCGGTCGGACGGCGCGATAGCGCGTTCAGCCGCGCGGTCAATTCGGTGAAGGCGAACGGCTTTACCAGATAATCGTCGGCGCCTGCCTCGAGCCCTTCGACGCGGTCCTCGACGCGCGCCAGCGCGGTCAACATCAGCACGGGCGTAGTGACCCCGGCCGAGCGGATCGAGCGCAGGATCGTCATGCCGTCGAGCCCCGGCAGCATGCGATCGAGCACGATCGCGTCATACGTCTCGCTGGTCGCGAGGAACAGGATGTCGCGCCCGTCGCCGGCGACCGACACGGCATGGCCAAGCTCGCGCAACCCCCGCTGGAGATAGTCGCGCGTCTCGACATCGTCTTCGGCTATCAGCAGCTTGAGCACCGCGGCCCCCTCTCTGTCGGCAGCATAGCGCCCCGCCGGATTGGGGCGGCCATGCCGGGACTATACATTTCGCCAATGTGGCGGGGGGATCAGTGCCCGAACTGCGCGAACAGCGCGAGCGCGAGCGTCACCGTGATCGCGCCGCCGATCCGCGTCGCGACTTGCGCGAAGGGCATCAGCACCATCCGGTTCGACGCGCCGAGGATCGCGACGTCGCCGGTGCCGCCCTGGCTCGCGCGGCATGCCGAGATGATCCCCGCCTCGACCGGATGAATATTGACCAGCCGCCCGACGAAGAAACCGGTGGTGACGAGCGTCACCACGGTGGCGACGATAGTGAGGATCGTCGGCGCATTGAACGCGCTTATCAGTTTCTCCCACGGCGTCTTCGCGACGCCGATCGCGAACAGCAGGGGATAGGTCACCACGCTCGCGAAGAATTGATAGTTGCGGTACGCACCTTGCTCGAGCCGCGGCGAAACCAATCGGCCGAGCTTGAGGATGACGGTGAGGAACAGCATCGTCACCGGCCCCGGAAAGCCGGTCAGCTTTTGTACCAGCGCGCCGATTACATAGAGCGTCATCGCCATCACCAGCGCGCCGCCGATCGTCAGCAGATCGGGCATGAAGCGCGGCGCCTCGGCGCCGGTCAGCGGCACGTCGTGCTCGCCCGGCTGGAGCTGGCCTTCGCCGGTCAGATGCGGACGTTTCTTGCCGAGCAGGTTGAGACCGCCGGCCAGCAGGATCGCGACCAGGCTGCCGAACATCACCGCCGGAAGAATTTCGGCAAGCAGGTCGCCCTGTTTCTGGCCCGACAGCGTGCCATAGCCGATCGACAGCGGGATCGCGCCCTCCCCCACGCCGCCCGCCATCACCGGCAGCACGACCATGAACACGGTATGCTTGAGCCCCAGCCCGAGCGCCGTGCCGACCGCGGTGCCGACCGCCGCCGCCGCGACCGAGCCGGCGAGGATCGGCGCGAGGATCTTGACAAAACCGCCGATCAGCATCCGCCGGTCCATGCCGAGGATCGATCCGACGATAATCGAACCGATGAAGAGATACAGGAAATTGCTTTGCTCGGTGAAGCTGTCGATCGAGTCCTTGAGCGGCTCGGGGATCAGCCCGGTATAGACCAGGAAAGACGGCACGAAGGTCGCGAGGATCGCCGCCGCGCCGATGCGCTTCAGGCCCGGGATATGCTTGCCGATCTCGGCGCAGGCGAAGCCGCCGACGCTAAGGATCAGAATGTTGGTGGTCAGGTCGGCCGGGACCTTGCCGAGCGCGACATAGGCCGCGATCAGGCCGAGGATGACGACGAACACCGGCACCGGCACGATGCCGATCCGCATATCCATGATGCGCCACCACCAGTTCGGGCGATCTTCTTCCAACAGCGGCTGTACGGCATCGCGATCGGCCATCGTCTCACTCCCCTCAAAGGCCGGGCGGCGTCGATGCGCCGCCCGTGCCCAAACTTACTTTTCGGAAACGACCAGCAGGCGGAACGTGCCCGGCTTGGCATCGGGCAGATGCTTCTTGCCCGGCACCGCCGCCGGCCAGACCAGATCGGCGGTCGAGGAGAAGATGCGATGCGTCTTGGGATCGACCCCGACAGTCTTGGCGTATTCGTCGATCGGCAAATTCTGCTCGACCGCATAGCTGTCGGCGCCGTTCTGCGTGACGATCGTCCAGATCTTGTCGCGATTGGCGACGACGATGCGCTTCTTGTCGGCATCATAGATGATCCCATCGGGATCGCCGCCGACCGGCACGCTCGCCACGACCTTGCCGCTGTCAGCGTCGGTGACGACCATCACCTTGTTGCCGCAGCCGCTGAACAGACGGCGGTTGGTCGCATCGAAGGCGAGCGGCGCCGGCCCCTCGCACCCGGTGAGCGGGATGGTGCGCACCAGCTTGAGTGTCTTGGAGTCGATTTCGGCAATGTCATTGCCTTCCTCCATGTTGGCGAAGACCTTGCCCTTGCCGTCGGCCTGCGAGAATTCGGGGCCGTTGGGCAGCTTGATCGTCGCGACGACGGTGCCGGTCGCGGGATCGATCGCGCTGACGTCCTCCGAATCGCCGTTGAAGGCGAAGATCTTGCCCGAGGCGGGGTCGAACAGGATGCTGTCGGGCTTCTTGCCGACCGCGATCGACTTGGTGATCTTGCCGGTCGCGGGATCGAATTCCTTGACCGAATTGGTGTTGCCGTCCGACACGAAACCGTGGCCGGCGGCATCGAGGGCCACCCCGTGCGCGCCGTCGAGCCCGCCCACGGTCGCGAGGACTTTCAACGAATCCAGGTCGAGGATGTGCACCTGGCTGGTGTGCGTGACGTACAGCCGGCGCGCGACCGGATCGACCGTGACATAATCGCCGCGGCCCTCGCCGGGCAGCGGCAGCTTGTCGATCTTGAACGCGGTCGCGTCGGTCGAATCGTTATCGACGACGGAAATATTGTCGGTGGCGGTGTTGGTGGTCGCGTCGGTGCCGTGGCATCCTGCCAGCACCAAAGCGAGCGCGGTCATACCCAGAATCTTGCGCATTGTATCATCCTCCCGATGGCGGGGCACACACGCGCCCGGCTCTACTCGCGAGCGACGCTAGCGCGCCAAGCTTTCACGATTCTGTCGGCGCGCGCGCAGCCGTGCGCGGAAAGCTGACGCACACCCGCAATCCCTGCCCCGAACCCGCCGTGTCGAGCGTCAGCCGCGCGCCGATCGCGGTCGCGAGTGCCTGCGCGATCGGCAGGCCGAGCCCGGTCCCGCCGAGCGCCGCGTCACGGGCAAGCCGCGTGAAACGCGTGAGGACGCGCTCGCGATCCTCGGGCAATATCCCCGGCCCGTCATCCTCGACCACCAGATGGAGCCCCTTGGCGCTGCGCTCGACCGACACGGTCACCGTGCCGCCGGGCCGGTTATAGCGCACCGCATTGTCGATCAGGTTGGACAGCAATTCGCCCGCCAGGGTCGGCTGGGTGGCGACGCGGATCGTGCGGGGGCCACGTTCGAAATGCAGGTCGATCCCCGCGCTCAGCGCATCGGGCACGTGTTCGGCGGCGATGGCGGCGGCGATTTCGTTGAGATCGGTCGGCACCAGCTCGACGGCCGCGGTCGCGGCGCTGTCGGCGCGCGCCAAAGCGAGCAATTGCACCAGCAATTGCTGCAGCCGGTCGCTCGCGGCATCGATATCGGCGATCGACGTCTGCGCATCGGCGCTGGTCAGATCGGCGCCGCGCAGCAGCCCGATATGCGTGCGCAGGATCGACAGGGGCGTGCGCATCTGGTGCGAGGCGTCGGCGGTGAAGCGGCGCATGCCCTGCAACGTCGCGTCGAGCCGCCCGAGCAGATCGTTGAACGCGCGCACCAGATCGCGCAATTCGCGCGGCACCTCGTCGCTCGGCAGCGGGGTGAAATCGGCGGTGACGCGCCGGTCCATCTCGGCGCTCAGATGATGCAGCGGCCGGATTCCCCAGCGCACCGCCAGCGGCAGCAGCACCGCCGCCACCCCGATCAGCAAGGCTTCGAGCGAGGCCAGCCCCCACAGCATGCGGTAGCTGGTGCGTACGCGCGCATCGGTCGTCTCGGCCACCGAGACGACCAACGGTCCGGCGAGACCCGACAGGCGGCGCCCCTCGGCGACGATCCGCACGTCATGGCCGTGATAGCGCGCGCTGCCGAACACCACTTCCAGGTCGCGCAGGCCCCCCGGCGCGATGTCGGGCAAGTCGGCATAGCCGGTGATCGCCCGCCCGCCGCGCCGCACGCTGTAATAGACATTGTCGCGCGCATTGTCCTCGAGCATGCCGAAGATCGCGGGCGAAAGGTTGAGCGTGATTTGCCCGTCCTCCATCGTCAGCGTATCGGCGATCGCGCGCGACGCGGCGGCGAGGATGCGGTCGTTGACCGTTTCGACCGAGCGCGTGATGACGATCGCGCCGCCGAGCCCGAGCAGCAGCGCCAGCCCGATCATCGGCAACACCATGCCGCGCAGCAATCGCGAAGTGAGCGAGCCCGTCCCGCTGACCAGGTGGGCGACGCGCCTCATTTCGCGACGAGCATATATCCAAGGCCGCGAATCGTGCGGATTTCGGGGCCATCGGGCTCCAGCTTGCGCCGCAGCCGTGCGACATAGACTTCGATCGCATTGGGCGCGACCGGATCGTCATAGCCGAATACCTCGGCGGTCAGCCGCTCCTTCGACACGACCTTGCCGACGCGCGCGATCAGCCGGTCGAGCACCGCCCATTCACGCCGGCGCAAATTGAGTTCGCGCGCGCCGACCATCGCCGAGGCACGCGCCGCATCGACGGTGAGATCCCCGACGGTGATGGTCGGCGACGCCTCGCCCTGCGAACGCCGCAGCAAAGCGCGGATCCGCGCTTCCAGCTCGCTCGGCTCGAAGGGTTTGAGCAGATAATCGTCGGCGCCGAGATCGAGCCCGGCGACGCGGTCCTCGATCGCGTCGCGCGCGGTGAGCATCAGCACCGGCGTCTTCAGCCCCTCGCGGCGCAGCTGGCGCAGCACGTCGAAGCCCGACATGTCGGGCAGGCCGATATCGAGCGTGATCAGCGCATACGGCTCGTCGCGCGCGAGCATCAGCCCGGTTTCGCCATCCTCGGCGGTATCGACCGAATGGCCGACCGCCTTGAGCGTGGCGCTGAGTCCGCGCGCGAGCGAGGGATCGTCCTCGACTAGAAGAATGCGTGCCAAGGCTTTGCCATCAATTGCATGCACGTTCATACAGCCAGAAACCGGGCTGTGAACAGCGCCGGCAACGCGAAGTGACGGGAGGTGGACATTGCGGCTGGGGCGCGGGGCGGTGGCGAGTGCGGCCGTGCTGGCGTGCGGCGCGTGCAACGGCCCGGCGACACCCGTTCCGCCGGGCTATCCCGCGGCTTACGCCAAGACGATCGAGCAAGCGACGGCGGGGCGCGACCTGGTGATCTGGTCGGCGATCGATCGCGACAAGTCGCGCGACTTGCTGAACGATTTCCGCCGCCTCTATCCGGGCGTCCGCGTCAGCTATGTCGAACTGTCGGGCAGCACCCTGTACGAGCGCTTCGTCGCCGGCGCGCGCAGCGGCGCGCGGACCGCCGACTTCCTGTGGTCCTCGGCGATGGATCTGCAGATCAAGCTCGTCAATGACGGCTATACCCAACCCTATGTCTCGCCCGAACGGAGTGCCTTGCCTCCCTGGGGCAATTGGAAGGACCAGGCATGGGGCACCACCGCCGAGCCGATCGTGTTCGTCTACAATCGCACCCTGATCGCCGACGCGGCGGTCCCGCGCGACCATAGCGCGCTGACCAAGGCGCTGGAGAGCCCAGGCTCGTCGCTGGCCGGCAAGGTGGCGACCTACGATCTTCCGCGGTCGGCGGTCGGTTACCTTTATCTGTCGCAAGACCAGCAGGCGACGCACGACGCCTGGCGGCTGATCCGCGCGATGAAGCTCGATAGCGCACACGTCTTCGCCAGCGCGGAGGGCGTGTTGCGCGACGTCGCCGCAGGAAACTCGGCGATCGGCTACAATATCGTGGGGTCGTATGCGCTCGCGGAGATCACGCGCAACCGCGATCTCGGGCTGGTCATGCCGCGCGACTACACGCTGGTAATGTCGCGCATCGCGGTGATCCCGGCGGCGGCGCGGCATCCCGACGCAGCGCGGCTGTTCCTCGATTTCCTGTTGTCGCGGCGGGGCCAGGCGCGGCTGGCGGAGCAGGACATGCCGCCGGTGCGCAGCGACGTTCCCGGGCCGCCGCAGCTCCACCCGGCGGGCGCGCCGCTGCGCGCGATCCGCGTGGGACCGGCGCTGCTGGTCGATCGCGATCAGCTCACTCGCGCCTATGTCCTCCGGCGCTGGCGCGCCGCGCTCGCGCGCTGACCGCCCGCCCGGAGTGCCGGGCGGGCGGTCAGGCGTCGCTTACTTTGCGGCCGCGAACAGCGCTTCGTAGCTCGGGATTTTCCTGGCCAGCGCATCGCGCAGGTCGAGCGCCTTGGTATAGAGCGTACGCTCGTACCTGTTGCCCGCGACCGGGACTTTGAAGGCGTAGACGACGAGCCCGATATTATCGCCCTTGGCATCGCGCATCGGCATCAGCACGACGAATTTCGGCGCGGTGTCCTTGGTACGGTGCCAGCGCGGATCGACGATCGTGATGCCCTTCTTGGACACGTCGATATCGTCGGGATCGTCGGGATTGCCGATACGATCGGGATAGGAGCCGGCGAACATCGTGTAGGTGTCGGTCATGCCTGGCGGGACACCATGGATGGTCACGCTGAGCAGATCGGGATGCGCCTTCATCGTGGCATCGGACAGCGCCTGCGCGTAGATCCTGGTGGCGGGCGCCGTCCAGTTCTTGGCCGGGGCATCAGCCATCGCCGCGGTGCCCGCGAAACCCATCGAAACCGCCAGGGCGGCCATCGTCATTGCACGCTTCATATATCTCTCCATTTGCCGTTTTTCGTTGTCCGGTATGTGGCAGAGGAAGCTGACGGGAAGCTGTCGCTGTTGGCCGTCATTGACAGCCGTATTAACATCGCAAACACCGTATTTCGACAGGTTGGATAAAAGGGGCGAGGCGATGCGATCGGCACTATGGCTGGCACTGGCGTGCGCCGCGGCCCCACTCGGAACCCCAGCGCAGGCCCAAACGGGACCGATCGTGACGACCGACGACGGCAGGGTCGAGGGCGTCGTCGACACCGGCGGATCCGCCATCGGCATCTTCCGCGGCATACCATTCGCCGCCCCGCCGCTGGCTGCGTTGCGCTGGCGCGAGCCGCAGCCGGTGGCGCCCTGGTCGGGCGTTCGCGCCGCGACCGCTTTCGCCCCGCGCTGCATGCAGCAGCCGCTGTTCTCCGACATGATGTTCCGCTCGCCGGGAACGAGCGAGGATTGTCTTTACCTCAACGTCTGGACGCCGGCGAAGCTGGATCGCACGTCCAGGCGCAAGGCGCCGGTCCTGCTCTACGTCTATGGCGGCGGCTTCATGGCAGGCGACAGCTCCGAGAAGCGCTATGACGGCGCCGCTCTGGCCCGGCGCGGGATCGTCGTGGTCACGGTGAATTACCGGCTCGGCGTGTTCGGCTTCTTTTCGCATCCCGAATTGACCGCGAGTTCGCCGCATCGTGCTTCGGGCAATTACGGGCTGCTCGATCAGGTCGCGGCGCTCGGCTGGGTCAAGCGCAACATCGCCGCCTTCGGTGGCGACCCCGATCATGTCACGATCGGCGGCGAATCGGCGGGATCGATGGCGGTCAGCGCGCTGATGGCGTCGCCGCTGTCGCGCGGTGCCATCGCCGGCGCGATCGGCGAGAGCGGCGCGATGATGCAGAAACTGTCCCCGCCCCCGCTTGCCGAGCTCGAGCAGAAAGGCGCGGCGTTCGCGCAGAAGATCGGCGCGCCGACGCTCGCCGCGCTGCGCGCGCTGCCGGCGGAAACGTTGCTCGAAGCACAGGGCAATAATCATGACATGCCGTTCGCCGCGGTGATCGATGGATATTTCCTGACCGAGGCGCCCGCGGCGACTTTCGCCAGCGGCAAGGCCGCGCACGTGCCGCTGCTGGTCGGCTCGAATTCGCAGGAGGCGCCGGGCTCGGCGGTGTTCGGGCCCGGCGCGCCGACATTGGCCAATTATCGGCTCGGGCTGGCGCGCACGCTGGGCGACAAAGCGGACGCCATCTTTGCGCTCTATCCGGCGAAGACCGATGCCGACGTCCTGCCCGCCGCGACGGCGGTGGCGAGCGACGACTTTCTGGCATTGCCGACGTGGAAATGGTTCGATCTGCACCGCCGGACCGGGGCGCCGACTTATTATTACGCCTACACGCGCGTCCGCCCGCGCGCACTGGCCGATACCTCGGCCAATCCGCTGCCCTGGGGCGCGGTGCACAGCGCCGAAATCGAATATGCGCTCGGCAATCTCGACGCCAATCCGCTTTACGCCTGGACCACGGACGACCGGACGGTCTCGGCGACGATGAACGGCTATTTCGCCAATTTCATCAAGACCGGCAATCCCAATGGCGCGAGCCTGCCGGCCTGGCCGCGCGCATCGCGCGATCCGGCCAGGATCCGGCGACAGATCATCGACGTCGAGACCGCCGAAAGCGCATTCACCGACCAGCGCCGCTACGCCGCCGCGGACTCGTTGCTCTACATGCGATGACAGGACGCGCCGCGCTTCGCGTGAGATTTGGCGACAAATTTGACGATAATTTGTAGCTTTCGCTCGGCCGAACCCCGAATTGTGATAATTTGTACTACAAGCCTTGCACGTCTCGCGTTCGGCTGATACGCCACCCCTCAATCGGGCAAACACCGACAATTGAGAGGGGAAAGACATGAGCTTGTTCACGACAACCGCACTCGGGCGCATACTGGCGTGCGGCATGGCCGTCGGCGCAAGCGGCGCCGCCTTTGCGCAGGCCGCGCCCCAGTCCGACGCCGCCACCCCCGCCACCGCGGCGCTAAGCGAGCAAGGCACGCCGCAGGATGCCGGCGCCACCGACATCATCGTCACCGCGCAGAAGCGCGCCGAGCGCGTGCAGGACGTACCGCTGGCAGTACAGGTGCTGACCGGCGAGGCGTTGCAGGCGCAAGGCGTCCGCCAATTCTCCGATCTCACCAAGGCGGCGCCGTCGCTGATCATCCGTCCGGCCGAACAACCGGTCAACGCCTCGGTCTCGATCCGCGGAATCGGCACCTTCGCTTTCTCGCCGAGCGTCGAGCCGAGCGTGGCGGTGCAGATCGACGACGTGCCGGTGCAATTCCTCGCACGCGCCTTCGCCGACCTCTCCGACATCGAGCGGATCGAAGTGCTGCGCGGCCCGCAAAGCACCTTGTACGGGCGTTCGGCTTCGGCCGGCCTGCTCAACATCGTCACGCAGGGCCCGAGCGCGCACCTCACCGGCCGCATCGGCACGCTGCTCACGACCGACCGCGAATATAGCGGCAACGCCGCTTTGTCGGGCCCGCTGACCGACACGCTCGGCTTCCGCGCCAGCGTCAATTACGACAATTTCGCCGGCAACGTCCGCAACCTGTTCAACGGCGACATGGTCAACGGCTTCGAGACGCTGTCGACGCGCGGCAAGCTGGTGTGGAACCCGACGCCGACGCTCAACGTCACCGCGCAGATCGGCTATATCGACGGCCACACCACGATCGGCCGGCCGTTTGTCCACGTATCGCCCAACGCCCGGCTGCGCGGCGTCGCGGCCTACACCCCCGCGGTGTTCGCCCCCGGCGTGACCTTTAACGACGACAACACTAACGTCGTCAACAACATCGATTCGGGCACCGATTACACCGATTTCTCGCAGTCGCTGCGCGCCGCGCTCGACCTCGGCTTCGGTTCGCTCGTCTCGATCACCGCCTGGGATCATTTCAAGCAGTTCGACATTCTCGACCAGGACGAATCCGCGATCGCCGCGCTCGACAATCGCCAGTTCGGGACGTTCAATACGCATGCCTTCTCGCAGGAACTGCGGCTGGTATCGCAGGGCAAGAGCCGGCTGCGCTACACGCTCGGTCTGTTCTATTCGAACCTCAACCTCACACGCGATTTCACTCGCGGGCCATTCTTCTCGATCGCGCGCTGGTATGCGACCAACGGCAACAAGCAATATGCCGCCTTCGGCCAGGCCGAATATGAGATCATCGACGGCACCTCGCTGATCGGCGGGGTCCGCGCCGGGCATGGCAAGATCGACTACACCTTCCTCGATTATGCGAACGGCAATGCGAAGTTCGCCGGCAACAATTCGGAGAATTACCAGACCTACAAGGCCGGCATCCAGCAGCGGCTCGGCAAGGACGTGATGGCGTTCGGGACCTTCGCCACCGGGCACAAGGGCCAGGCGTATGACATCGGCACCGGCTTCAACCTGGTGCGGCAGCAGACGGGACCGGTGGCGCCGGAGACGTCGAAGGATTGGCAGCTCGGCGTGAAGTCGCAATTCCTCGATCGCAAGGTGACGCTCAACGTTACCCTGTTCACCACCACCTTCAACAATTTCCAGGCGCAGGGGATCGAGACGCTGCCCGACGGCACGATCAACTTCCGTCTCGCCAATGTCGGCAAGCTGCGCACGCGCGGGGTCGAGGTCGAAGGCGGTGTGCGCTTCAGCCACGCCCTCAACCTGAGCGGCGGCGTGACCTATGACGATGCCAAGATCCTCTCCTTCCCGCTCGCGCAATGCTATCCGCTCCAGACGGCGGCGCAGGGCTGCGTCGGCACGCCGGCACGCCAGAACCTCGCCGGCTTCCGCCCGGCACAGGCGCCCGAGTGGAAACTGTCGGTCAGCGCCGACTATACCCCGCGCCTGACCGACACGCTCGATGGCGTCGCGCAGGCGGCGTACAACTATCAGAGCCAGTTCAACTTCGGGATCAATAGCGATCCCGAGACGGTGCAGAAGGGCTATGGCATCCTCAATCTGTCGCTCGGCGTGCGCGATGCCGGGCGCAAATGGGAACTGGTCGGGTTCGTCAACAACGTGTTCGACAAGCAGTATTTCTTCAACGCCAACAATTCCGCGGGTAACCAGGGCGGCGTGCTGGCGACGCAGAGCAACCTGCCGCGCGATTTCCGCCGCTATGCCGGGGTGCGGGCGAACTATACGTTCTGAGCGACGTATCGAGAAACCGGGCGCGCCGATGGCCGCCCGGTTTTTCGGCGTCCGGATCGTTCGTCCCGATCGCGGGGGTGACGCGCGGCAGGCGCTCGCCCGCCTCACCGCAGCTGGCAGATATCCAGCACGTTCATGTCGTTATAGTCGAGATTTTCCCCGGCCATCGCCCAGATGAAGCCGTAAGCGCGCGTCCCCGCGCCCATATGCACTGACCAGGGCGGCGAGATCACCGCTTCCTCATTGGCCAGCACGATATGCCGCAGCGCATCCGCCTGCCCCATGTAATGGAACACGCGGTCGTCGGGCTCCAGGTCGAAGTAGAGGTAAATCTCGCTGCGCCGCTCATGGATGTGCGGCGGCATCGTGTTCCACACGCTGCCCGGCTTGAGCAAGGTCATGCCGAGGCAGAGCGACGCGCTGCCGCACGTGTGCGGCAGCAGCAGCTGGTAGATCGTCCGGTCGTTCGATTCCTCCAGACTGCCGCGCGACAGCGGCTCGACATCGCCCATCGCCAGCTTGCGCAGCGGGAAAGCGCGGTGCGCGGGGACGCTCAGCAGGTAATAGCGGGCGTCCTCGCCGGCAAAGACTACGTCGACCGATCCCATCGGGACGTACAGCGCCTCGAGCCGCCCGAGCTCGATCAGCTCTCCATCCACACGCACCACGCCCGGCCCGCCGATATTGACGATGCCGAGTTCGCGCCGCTCGAGCAGGGGATGCCCGGCGGCGCTTGCCGGCTCGGTCTGCCGCGGCAGCGCGAGCGTGCCCGCGCCCGGAACCGCCCCGCCGATGATGAAGCGCTCGCCATGCGAATAGGTCAGTACGATCTCGCCGCTGCGGAACAGCCCGCCGACGCGGTAGCGGTCGCGCAGATCCTCGTTCGACGCGCACGCCATCATGTCGGGATGCGTGGCGTAATAGGTCTTTTCGAACACAAAAATCTCCGGAAGGTCAGCGCTTGGACGGCGCGCGGTCGAGCTCGGCGACCGCGGTCGCCGCGAGAAGGAAGGCGCCGACGCCGTAGAATTGGGTGTCGTCGGCCGCGACTCGCTCGGGCCGGTCGCTGACTTGCTGGACCCAGCCGAGCCGGCCGTCGGGCTGGACGCTGCGCACCAGCGCGTCCCAGCCCCTGCGCATTACCGGCTCATAGCCGCGCCGGTCGAGCAAACCCGCCTTGATCCCCCAGGCCATGCCATAGGTGTAAAAACCGGTGCCGCTCGATTCGGGCGGCGACTCCTCGGGCGCGAGCAGCGAGGGCGCCCAATAGCCGTCGGGCTTCTGCAAGCCCTTGAGCGTGGCCGCCATCTCGACGAACAGTCGCTCCATCCGCACGCGATCGGCATCGCCCTTGGGCAGCAGCGGAATGATCCGCGCCATCGCCGCGAACACCCAGCCATTGCCACGGCTCCAGAATTGCTTGCGCTGGCGCTCGTCGCGCCGCTCGAAGAAGCGGCTGTCGCGATAATAAAGGTGCGCGGCCGGATCGAACAGGAAGTCGGTCGTCGCCAAGAATTCGTGCAACGCATAATCGCGATAGCGCCGGTCGCCGGTCTGGCGCGACAGTTCGATCATCGCCGGCGGCGCCATGAACAGCGCGTCGCACCAGCACCACCGCTGCAGGCATTCGGTGCCGTCATAGCCCGACGGCGGCTGATAGAAAGCGAGCCCGACGCGCGGTGGATTGGCGAGGATCGTGTCGAAGCGCTGCCGTGTCGGCGCTACGGCCACCGGGCCTGCCCCGTGTCGCGCGGCCCACAGATAGGACTGGGTGATCACCAGATCGTCGGCGTGATAGGTCCGCGCGGCCGGCGTCCAGCCATTGGCGCGGCCCATCGCCAGCACTGCCTGGCCGATCGCCGGCGGCGCTCCGGCATCGGCCAGTGCGGTCATGCCGACCCAGAACACCGCTTGCTCCCAGGCGCGCGGGTTGCGAGTCTCGGTCGTGACGCGCGAGACGTGGCTGGCGTCGGCCATATGGGCGAGCTGCCACTGCGCAAGCCGCGTCGCCTGCGCAATCGCTTCCTGCGCGCGTGGCGCTTCGGCGAGAGCAGGTGCCGCCATCAACGGCGTCGACACGGCGGAAGCGGCGGCGAGCAACGCTGCGAAACGCAAGATCATATCGAACCTTCCGGAAGAACCACGGCGCCGGGATCGACCCGGGCCAGACGGGGACTGAGGATATGCAAGGCGGCCAGCGCGAGGAAATAGGCAGCGCCCGCCACCGCGAAGATCGGCGCATAGCTGCCCGACAGATCGAGCACATAGCCGACGAACTTGGCGATCAGCATCCCGCCGATCGCCCCCGCCGTGCCGCCGATACCGACGACCGACCCGACCGCAGAGCGCGGGAACAGGTCGGACGGCAAGGTCAGCAAATTGGCGGAGAACGCCTGGTGCCCGGCGGTCGCGAGGCCGATCAGCAACACTGCGGTCCACAGCGAATCGATATATTGCACCGTCACGATCGGCAGGATCACCACCGCACAGGCGAGCATCGTCCATTTCCGCGCGGCGTTGACGCCGACGCCCGCGCGGATCATCCGCGACGAGGCCCAGCCGCCCGCGACGCTGCCGAGGTCCGACATCAGGTAGATCACGATCAGCGGCGGCCCGAAACTCTTGAGATCGAGTCCGTAGCGCTTGCCGAGAAAGTCCGGCAGCCAGAACAGGAATATCCACCAGATCGGATCGGTGAGGAGTTTCGGCACGGCATAGGCCCAGGTCGCACGGATCCCGAAGAGCGCGCGCCATGGCAGCGGCGCACTCGGCGGCGCCGGGTCGCTCTGGATCAAAGCGAGTTCGGCGGCGGAGACGCGCGCATGCTCGTCGGGGCGGCGGTAGATCGCCAGCCATGCGACCAGCCAGATCACGCTGAACGCGCCGGTCGCGACGAACGCCGCGCGCCAGCCGTAACGGAGCGCGATCGCCGGCACGAGCAACGGCGTGACGATCGCGCCGACATTGGCGCCGGCATTGAAGATGCCGACCGCGAGGGCGCGCTCGCGCTGCGGAAACCATTCGGCGACGGCCTTCAGGCCCGCGGGGAAATTGCCGGATTCACCTAGGCCGAGTGCGAAGCGCGCCATGGCGAATTGCGTGATGCCGTAGACGAAGCCGTGCGCGACGTGCGCCAGCGTCCAGAAGGTGAAGGCGATCGCATAGCCGACACGCGCGCCGGCGACGTCGATCATCCGCCCGACCGCGAGGAAGCCGATTGCATAGGCCGCCTGGAACCAGAAGACGATGTCGGCATATTGGCTCTCGCGCCAGCCGAGATCGGCCTGCAGCATCGGCTTGAGCACGCCGATCATCTGCCGGTCGACATAGTTGATCGCGGTTGCGGCGAAGAGTAGGCCGCAAATCACCCAGCGATACGAGCCGGCCCGCCGCGCGGCGTCGGCGATCGAGGTTTCGCCGACGGCGCTCATCGTGATCGCCGCCGATCGTCGCGCAAGGATGGCCGCAGGTTGCAGGACCGAACGCCCGAGCTTCTCGTTGCACGCACCCAGGTCACTCAACCTCCCGCCAGTCCCAGGGTCTGACGCCTGGATCTCGGGACTTGTAGTACAACATTATCGCCACCGTCAATCGGTCGCCGCGCCTTCCGGCCGCGGGCGCAGACTGGTCGTCTCGCTCAACTGCGAATGGCGGCTGAGGCTCTCCTGCATGTGATGGCGCGCCGCCTCGCGCGCGCGCGCGGAATCCATCCGCACGATCGCGTCGAGGATCGCCTCATGCTCGGCATGCACCTTGGCGGCATAGGCGCGGTGCGCTTCCTCCGACTGGTCGCGCAGGTACAGGTTGCGCGGCGGCACCAGCCGAAGCCCGAGAAACTCGATCAGCCGCTCGTAATAATGATTCTGCGTCGCGCGCGCGATCGACAGATGAAAGCCGCTGTCGGCACGCGCCGCCGCCTCGGGATCTTCGCTCACGTCCTCCATCCGCTTGAGCGCATCGCGGATCGCGCCGATGTCCGCGCTCGTCCGGCGCGCCGCCGCGAGCGCCGCCATCTCGGTCTCGAGCGCGAGCCGCATCTCGAGCAATTTTATCACGTCGGTGAGCTCGCTCATCTCGTCGCGAGTCACCTGAAAGGCGCGATATTGCGCGGTCGCGGCAACGAACACGCCCGATCCCTGGCGCGACGTGGTGAGCCCTTGCGCCGACAGCCGCGCGACGGCCTCGCGCACGACGGTGCGGCTGACATTCTCCGCCGCCGAAATTTCGAGCTGGGTCGGAAAACGCGATCCCGGCGGCATCGCGCCGCTGCGGATCCGCTCTTCCAGCTTGGCGAACAGGCCATCGGTCAAAGATGCTGAATTTCGTGCCACCGGCATCTCCCCTGCAGCACTCCCGAAAAACGCGAGTCACGCTGCTTGTCATACGAATTTTGCAGTTGTAGCATAACTGCTAACATCGAAGAGCGCGGAGCGCTACGGTCAACGGAGAGGCGTCATCGTGCGTTCGGCATTCCCCCTTTTGCTGGCTGGCGCAGCATGCGTGTCGCCGGCCATCGTTCGCGCGCAGGCGGCTCCGGCCGTGCCGATCCAGCCGCAAGTCTCCTCCGAACGGCCCGATTGGGAAAACCCGGCGGTATTCGCGATCAACAAGGAGCCGGCGCGCGCCACCGGCTTCCCGTTCGAGAGCCGCGCCAAGGCGATCGCCGGGCACCGCACCAAATCCGACCGCTTCCTGCTGCTGAGCGGACAATGGTCGTTCGCGCTGTCGCCGAACGCCGACCAGCTTCCGGTGGGGTTCGAAAAGCCCGGATACGACGTGTCGCGGTGGAAGCAGATCAAGGTCCCGGCCGACTGGCAGGCGGAAGGGTTCGACCAGCCACGCTATTTCAACATCACCTACCCCTTCCCCGCCAACCGCCCGCTGATCCCGCACGCGACCGACCCGGTCGGGTCGTATCGCCGCGATGTCGATGTGCCGGCGGGCTGGTCGGGCAGCGACGTGATCCTCCACATCGGCGCGGCGGGCTCGGCCTATTACGTGTGGGTCAACGGCGCCAAGGTGGGCTATTCGGAGGACAGCAAGCTGCCCTCGGAATTCGATGTGAGCCGCTACCTCAAGCCCGGCCACAACACGATCGCGATCCAGGTGTATCGCTGGTCCGACGGGAGCTATCTGGAAGATCAGGATTTCTGGCGGGTCTCGGGGATCGAGCGCGAAGTGTTCCTGATGGCGGCGCCGCGCACGCGGATCCGCGATTTCTTCGTCCATGCCGGGCTCGACGATCGCTATCGCGACGGGAAACTGGCGGTCGATCTGGCGGTAACGCCGGGCAAGGCGATGTCCGCCAAGATCGTGCTGCTCGATGGCGACCGCGTCGTAGCCGAGAAATCGGCTGCGGTCGCCGCCGGCGCGGCCGAGCGCACGCTGGCGATCGCGACGACGATCCCGAACGTGCGCCGGTGGACCGCCGAGACCCCCAATCTCTACATGCTGCTGGTCGAGCTCTACGACGCGAAGGGCGCGGTCGTCCAATCGACCTACAGCCGGATCGGCTTCCGCACGGTCGCGATCAGGAACGGCCTTGTCACCGTTAACGGCCAGCCGATCACGATCCGCGGCGTCAACCGCCACGAACACGACCCCGAGACCTTCCACGTCATCTCGCTCGAATCGATGGAGCGCGATGTCCAGCTGATGAAGCGCAACAACATCAACGCGATCCGCACATCGCATTACCCCAACGACCCGCGGCTGTACGAGCTCGCCGACCGCTATGGCCTCTATGTGATGGACGAGGCGAATATCGAGAGCCACGGCTATATGGACTGGTCGAACAAGCATCCGGAATCGCGCGGGACGTATCAGATCGGCTTCGATCCGGCGTGGACGGCGGCGCATGTCTCGCGCGTCGTCAACATGATCGAGCGCGACAAGAACCATCCTTCCGTCATCTTCTGGTCGCTCGGCAACGAGGCGGGGATCGGGCCGAACTTCGTCGCCGCGGCGGCGGCGGCCAAGCAGCGCGACCCCGATCGGCTGGTCAGCTATCTCGGCTGGGGGACGTGGGACGGGCGGTTCGAGCACCACCCCAACGACTTTGCCGACATTTACGCGCCGATGTACGACACCGCCGCCAAACTGGTCGATTACGCGACCAACTGGTCGTTCCGCCAGCCGCTGATCCTGTGCGAATATTCCCACATGATGGGCAATTCGGGCGGCGACCTGAAGGAATATTGGGATGCGATCTATGCCCATCCCGACAAATTGCAGGGCGGCTTCGTCTGGGACTGGGTCGACCAGTCGATGTATCGCACCACCAAGGATGGCCGACGCTATTGGGGCATGGGCGGGGAATACGGCCCCAATCCTGGCGGCGAACTTGAATTCGGCGACGGCGTGCTGCAATCCGACCGGACGCCCAACCCGCAATTGTTCGAGCTGCGCAAGGTCTATGCGCCGATCCAGTTCGACCGCTTCGATGCCGCCACCGGGCAGCTCGGCGTCGCCAACCATTACGACTTCGCCAGCCTCGCGGGGCTCGATCTCGGCTGGCAAGTGCTGGAGGATGGTGTCGTCGTCGCCCATGGCGCGATCCCTTCGCTGGCCACGCCGGCGCATGGCCACGAAGACGTCGCGCTGTCGTTGCCGCCGATCGCGCGCAAAACCGGCGCCGAATATCTGGTGACGGTGTTCGCGCGCGCCAGGGATGCGACGACGCCGGCCGTGGCGGCAGGCGCGCTGATCGGGTGGGAACAATTCCCGCTCGGCGCCGGGCCCGTGATCGCGAAAGCGGCGCCGACCGGCACGGTCGCGCTCGCGCGCGAAGGGAATGCGATCGCGCTGCGCGCGGGCGGTGCCGAACTCATCGTCGACCGCACCACCGGCCTGCTTCTCCGCTACGCCGCGAACGGCCGGACGCTGCTGCGCGGCGGCGCGCCCGATTTCTACCGCGCGCTCACAGACAACGATGTCGGGATCGGCGTCGAAAGGACCCACGCCGTGTGGAAGACCGCGTCGACCGACCGCATCGTCGAGGCGGTTGAGCCACATCGTAGCGCGAGCGGGGCGGAAGTCACGGTGCGCTACCGCGTCGGCAAGGACGTCGCCCGGTTCGTCACGCAGTATGCGATGGCGGCGGACGGCTCGGTCACGGTCGAAGGCAGCTTCACCCCGCTGCGCAGCGACCTGCCCGACCTGCTCCGCTTGGGCATGGCTTTTACCATGCCGAGCAGCTTCGACACGCTCGAATGGTATGGCCGCGGGCCGCACGAAAGCTATCAGGATCGCAAGACGGGCGCACCGCTCGGCCTGTGGCGCGGGGCGATCGCCGAACAGAATCACGATTACATGCGCCCGCAGGAAACCGGCAACAAGGTCGACGTGCGCTGGATGGAGCTTTCCGATCACGCCGCTGGCGGCTTGCGCGTGCAGGGCGACGCCCCGCTGTCGATGAATGCCCTGGCGTTTCCCTATGACGATCTGTCGCACCGCGCGCCGGGCACGCGACGCAGCTCGGATATCGTTCCGCATGATGAGGTTTCACTGATGATCGACGCAGCCCAGGCCGGTATCGGCGGCGACACGCAATGGGACCAGAGCGGACGCCCGCTCCCGCAATATCGGATCGCGCCGGCAGCGCGCAGCTTCGGCTTCCGGCTGAGCCCGTTCAGCGGTGCAGGGACGACCCCGACGCTGGCGCGCGCCGCCTCGGCGACCGGCGCCACGGAGGTGATCCAGTGAGCGCCCGCCTTATTCTCGCCGGCGCGCTGCTGCTGCTTGCCGGTGCCGCCGTCGCGCAGGAAGCATCGCCGCCGAAGATGCCGCCGGTCAGCACGCCGCTGCCGCCCCCGCCCGACCGGGAAGCACGCGCGACCGTGCTGCTCGCCGACTATCGCTATGACGATCTGCTGTGGGAGAACGACCGCACCGCGCACCGCATCTACGGCCATGCGCTCGAGGCGGCCGAGCCGCCCTCGGGTTCCGGCATAGATTCATGGGGCAAGAACGTCGCGTGGCGTTTCACCGATCGCCAGTTGCGCAGCGGCGACCAGCATTCCTATCATGGCGAGGGGCTCGATTTCTACAATGTCGGCACTGGCCGCGGCGCGGGCGGCCTGGGCATCTGGCACGACAACAAGCTGTGGACCTCGCGCAACTACACGACCTACCGCATCCTCAGGAACGGCCCCGACGTCGCCGATTTCGAAGTGTCGTACGCGCCGTGGCCAGTCGAGACCGACCGCCGCGTGTGGGAGACGCGCCGCTTCACGCTGCCGCTCGGCACGCAATTCACGCGGATGATCTCGACCCTCTCCTCCGACAAAGCAGGTCCGCTGATGGTCGGCATCGGCATCGGGCGGCACACCGTCGGTACGAGCGAAGGCGCGCTGACGGTCGATCGCGCGCACGGCATCCTGTCCTTCTGGAGCGGCGAGGATGGGGAGCATGGCCGGATGGGCATAGCGCTCAAGGTCGACCCGACGATGATCGTCGACGTGCGCAACGATTTCGACGATTATCTCGTGCTGCTCAAGGTGATGCCGGGCAAGCCGTTCGTTTATTATTCGGGCTCGGCATGGAGCAAGGGCGTCGGCGGCTTCCGCACGCGCGCCGACTGGGACCGCTACGTCGCGACGACCGACGCGGACTTCCGCGTGCCGACCGATCGCCCGCAAGGAAAGACACGATGAAAAGACGCGATTTCATGGCGGCGGCGCTCGCATCCGGCTTCGTCGCGGACGCAGCACGCGGCGCGCGCGTCGAAGCCGAACCACGCCCGCACGCCGCCCCGTCCGACCGCGGCTATATGGTCGATCTGCTCGCCCGGATGGCGAAACCGGTGCTCGGCCCGATGTCCGAGGGCCAGTTGCACGCCCGCTTCAAACCCGAACTCAGCCCGACCTGGGACGGGCGCGATCCGGACGTCGCCTATCTCGAATGTTTCGGCCGGCTGATCGCGGGGATCGCGCCGTGGCTCGCGCTGCCGGTCGACGCGACGCCGGAGGGACGATTGCGCGAGACGCTGCGCCGGCAAGCGGTGGCGAGCTACGCGCATTCGGTCGATCCCCATAGCCCCGACTGCCTGCTGTGGAAGGGCCAGGCGCAGGCTCTGGTCGATTCGGCCTATTTCACCAACGCCTTCATGCGCGCGCCGAAGCAGCTCTGGGACCCGCTCGACGCACGGACCAAACAGCGCATCGTCGGCGTGATCAAGGGCCTGCGCGACGTCTCGCCGCCTTATACCAACTGGCTGCTGTTCGCCGCAATGAACGAGGCCTTCCTGCTGTCGATCGGCGAGCAATGGGACCCGGTGCGAGTCGATCTGGCGATCCGCAAGGTCAACGAATGGTATGTCGGCGACGGCTGGTACGGTGACGGCCCGCATTTTCACTTCGATTTCTACGGATCGTACGTGATCCATCCGATGCTGGTCGAAATTCTCGAGATCCTTGTCGCCACCGGCGCGAAGTTCAACAGCCTCGCGACCAAGGATCTGCTCGATCAGGCCTATAGAAGGATGCAGCGCTTCGGCGAGAATCTCGAGCGGATGGTCGGCCCCGACGGCAGCTACCCGCCGATCGGCCGCTCGCTGACCTATCGTACCGCAATATTCCAGCCGCTCGGGCTGCTGGCGTTGCGCGGCCGTTTGGCCAAGTCGCTCCCGCCGGGCCAGGTCCGCGCCGCGACCCTCGCCGCGCAAAAGGCGGTGTTCCGCTTCCCCGGCAATTTCGACGCGAACGGCTATCTCACGATCGGCTTCACCGGCCACCAGCCCGCGCTGGGCGACTGGTATTCGAACGCCGGCAGCATGTACCTCGTCGCCGAAAGCCTGCTGGCGCTGGGCCTGCCGGCCGATGCGCCGTACTGGACCGACCCCGCCCAACCCTGGACCGCCAAGCGCGCCTTCGCAGGCGAGCCGTTCGCCAAGGACTATTATTCCGACGCGTGACGGCGACGCCTCGAATCATTTCATCGAGGGTGAATCAAACCTCCGTTCGCCCCGAGCCTGTCGAAGGGCTCCCCTCCTCTTGCGCGCCGCGTGCGGTATAAGGGCAGGGCTTCGACGAGCTCAGCCCGAACGGGGGGAACCGCATTTGAAAGAGATCGACCCTAGCTCTGCCGGATGATCGCGCGGTAAAGGTGAGTGTCGGCCAGCGAATAATAGAGCCATATCTGATCGCCAACGACGACCACCGACGCCGCGAACGCGATGTCGGTGGCGGTCCGCTCGAGCGAGGGTGGCGGCGTGATGAGGGGCTCGACGCAGCGCCCGACGACTTTGTCATACTCCGCGTCGAACGCGATCCAGCCGATCCGCCAGCGCGCATCGTGCGTTGCGCCGTTGTAGAACATCACCGGCCGGTCCTTGTCGGTCGTCAGGAGCGGCCCGGTCGAGAGGTGCCAGCTGTCCCAGCTGTCGACCCGCGGCACGAACGGGTCACGTTCGTCGTGCCACGGCCCCGCGACCCCATCGCTGATCGCGAGCCCGACCAATGAGGCCTCGTGCCGCGCAAACTCGTAGAACATGCGCCAGCCGCCGCTCTTGGTGCGATCGACCGTCGCTTCCTTGATATTGCCCTGCGACGGTGTGTTCTGCATCGCGACGCCCTGCTTTTCGAGCCGGTCGATCGACGGGCCGACCGCGTACAGCATCTCGCCATGCGTGCGCGACGCATCGACGCCGGTATAATAGATCACCACGCTGCCATCGGCGCGGAAGACGGGAGTCGGGTCCTCGCATCCGCCGATATCGTCGGGTCCAGGGCCCGGCGACAGCACCGGCCGGTCGGTCGCGGTGAAGCGGAGGCCATCGGTGCTGGTGGCATACCAGATCGTCCCGGTGTCGCCCGTCTCGCCCGGGCGCGGCACGGCGCGAACCAGCATGGCGTAGCTGCCATCGTCCAGCGCCCAGACATAGGGGCTCATCAGATCCCGCCGCGACACCGCCTCGTTGCCGACCATCGCGAGCGGGTCGATCTGCTCGACATTGAAATCGACCGACACGCTCACGCGCCTTGCGCCACGGTGAGCGACAGCGCGCCGTCGATCGTGACGGTCGTGCCGGTGATATACTCCGCCGCCGGCGACAGCAGGAAGGTGACCAGAGCCGCGACCTCCTCGGGTCGGCCGGCGCGGCCCCACGGGATCGCGGCTTCCTTGGTCTTCAACTCGGCGGCATTGTCGAGCGCGCTCTGGTTCATCGGCGTCAGGATCATGCCGGGCGCGACACCGTTGACTGCGATTCCCTTCGGCGCGAGCTCGAGCGCGAGCGTCGCGGTCAATTGCGCGAGGCCACCCTTGGCGGCATCGTAATCGACCCCGCCCGGGCGCGGCGCGCGCTCGTGGATCGAGGAGATGTTGACGATCCGCCCTTTCGCGCCCTTGGCCTCGAGCCGCCGCGCGAGCGCACGGCAGGTGAGGAACGGCCCGTAGAGATCGGATCGGACGACGCGGTCGAACTGCGTCAGTTCCATGTCGACCAGGAAGATGCCGCTCATGTTCAGGCCGGCCGAATTGACCAGCAGGCCGACCGTGCCGAAGGCTTTCTCCGCCGCATCGAACAGCGCCGCGACCGCCGCCTCGTCGCCGACATCGGTCTGTACGGCGATCGCGCGGCCCGCGCCGATCGCGTCGCAGACGCGCTGCGCTGCAGCCGCGTCCTTGTAATAGGTGATCACGACCCGCGCGCCGGCATCGCCGAGCGCCTTGGCGCACGCCGCGCCGATGCCGGATTCGCCGCCCGTGACAATCGCTACGCTATCGTCGAACATCATTTCGTCTCCAGGGGAAGCAGGATCGAAGCGATCCGGGTCGGGATCACTTCGCCGGCGGTGCCAGCCCGCGATCCTGCAGCATCGGTCCGATATCGGGATCCTTGCCGTAGAAACTGCGGAAGATCGTGCCGTAATCCGCAGCGTGGCCGCGCGACAGGACCAGCGCGCGGAAACGGTCGCCATTGGCGCGCGTCAGCCCGCCATGCGCGGTGAACCACGCAAAAGCGTCATTCTCCAGCATCTGCGTCCACAGATAGCCATAATAACCGGCGGCATAGCCACCCGACCAGATATGCTGGAAATAGCTGGTGCGATAGCGCGGCGGGACATGCGCGACATCGAGCCCGGTTTTGGCCAGCGCAGTCGCTTCGAACGTATCGACGTCCTGCTTGGGGGCCGATGCGGGCAGCGCGTGCCATTGCATGTCGAGCTCGGCCGCGGCGATCAGCTCACCGAGCGCATAGCCTTGGTTGAACTTCGCGGCCTGCTTGATCTTGCCGACCAGATCCGCCGGCATCGGCGCGCCGGTCCTGTAATGCACCGCATAATGCGCGAACACCTTGGGATCGAGCGCCCAATGTTCGTTGAATTGCGAGGGAAACTCGACGAAGTCGCGCGCCGAGGCGCCGAGCGACGGGTAAGCGAGCTGGCCGAAAAAGCCGTGCAGCGCATGGCCGAATTCGTGGAACATCGTCGTCACGTCGTCGAAGCTGATCAAGGCCGGCTGGCCCGGCGCCGGCTTGGGCAGATTGGCGACGTTGTATATTACCGGGCTGGTGCCGAGCAGCCCCGATTGGTTGACGAAGCTGCTGTTCCACGCCCCGCCCTGCTTGTTGTCGCGCTTGAAATAGTCGCAATAGAAAAGCGCGAGATGCTTGCCGTCGCGATCGAACACCTCGAACACGCGCACGTCCGGATTGTAGACCGGAATGTCGTGGCGCTCCTTGAAGCTCACGCCGTAAAGCTGATTGGCGGCATAGAACACGCCCTTCTGCAGCACCGCGTCGATCTCGAAATACGGCTTCACCGCACTCTCATCGAGGTCGAACTTCGCCTTGCGGACCTGCTCGGCATAATGGTCCCAATCCCACGGCCTGACCGTGAAAGCGCCACCCTGCTGCTTGATCACCGCATCGATCTCGGCGGCTTCCTTGTGCTGCTGCGCAGTCGTCGCCGGGATCAATTTCGCCATGAACGCCTCGGCGGTCTGCGGCGTCTTGGCCATCTGATCCTCGAGCACATAGCTCGCCCAGTCGGGATAGCCGAGCAAGGCGGCCTTTTGCGCGCGGAGCTGCGCGATGCTCGCGGCGATGTCGCGCGTGTCGTCGGCGTCGCCTTTCTCGCTGCGCGTCCAGCTCAGCTGGAACAAATGCTCGCGCGTCGCACGGTCGGTGAGCGACTGCAGCGCGGGCTGTTGCGTGGTGTTCTGCAGCGGCAACACCCATTTGCCGTCGAGCCCGCGCTGCTTGGCCGCCTGCGCCGCGGCGGCGATACCGCCCTCGCCCAACCCGTCGAGCTTCGCGGGATCATCCACCACCAGCGCGCCGGCCTTGGTGCCGATCAGCAATTTCTGGACGAACGCGGTCTGCAGCGTGGAGAGCTGCACGTTGAGATCGCGCAGCTTCGCTTTATCGGCGGGCGACAGCTGTGCGCCGGCGCGGACGAAGCGCAGATGGATGATCGTCAGCGCCTGCAACTGGTCCGGATCGAGCCGCAGCGTCGCGCGGGCCTGATAGAGCTGGTGCACGCGCGCGAACAAAGCGGGGTCGAGATAGATCGCATCGGCGTGCGCAGCGAGCTTGGTCGCTTCGGCTTTCTGCACCGCCTGGCGCGCCGGGTTGGTGTCGGCCTGGTTGACCGCGCCGAATGCCGCCGAAACGCGGCGCAGCATCGCGCCCGATCGCTCCATCGCGACGATCACTGAATCGAACGTCGGCGGCGCGGGATCGTCGGCGATCTTGCGGATCTCGGCGATCTGCTCGGCCATGCCCTGGTCGAAGCCGGGCTGATAGTCGGCGTCGGTGATCGTGTCGAACGGCGGCGCCTGAAACGGCAGCGTGCTTTGCCGTGCGAACGGGTTTTCCGCCGCAAGCGCCGGCGTGGCCAGCGCGGCGACGCACGTCGTGAGAAGGGCAACACGCTTCATCGGTATCTCCACCATTGCCAGGCTCGCCCGTGCCAGCTCTTTCGCAACGCCCGCCGTTTGAGCATCGTACGCGAAGCCATACAAGCGCAGGTCGGCTAGACGAGGGTGGTCAGCATGTAGAAAGCGGCGCCGACGATCGCCGAGGCGGGGATCGTGATGATCCAAGCGACCAGCACGTTCTGAGCGACGCCCCACCGCACCGCCGAGGCGCGCCGCGCTACGCCCGCACCGATGATGCAGCCGGTTATCGTATGGGTTGTCGACACCGGAATGCCGAGCAGCGAGGCGGCGAACACCATGATCGATCCGCCGAGCGATGCGCTGAACCCCTGGTGCTGCGACAATTTGGTGATGCGCGACCCCATCGTCTCGATGATCTTCCACCCGCCGGTCAGCGTGCCGAGCCCCATCGCGATGTAGCAACTGATTGCCACCCAGTGCGGCACTTCGAACGCGCCGTGCAGATAGCCGGTCGAGAACAGCAATACGGTGATGATGCCCATCGTCTTCTGCGCGTCGTTGAGGCCGTGGCTGAGCGAATAGGTGCCCGACGAGATCAGGTGCAGCACGCGGAAAGAGCGCTCCGCGCCGCGATTGCTGGCGCTGCGGAACAGCCAGCTCGACACCAGCATGATCAGCATCGACAGGATCATCCCCAGCACCGGCGACAGCACGATCGCGATCAGCGTCTTGTCGAGCCCGCTCCACTGCACGCCGGTAAAGCCGGCATGCGCCACGCCCGACCCGATCATGCCGCCGACCAGCGCATGGCTCGACGACGAGGGAATCCCCTTGAGCCACGTCACGACGTTCCAGAACATCGCGCCGACCAATGCGCCGAACACGACCGCCGGGGTGATCAGTTCCTTCGCGATCAGCCCCTGCCCGATGGTCGAGGCGACGGCGTGCAACGCGGGAAAGGTAATCGTCAGGAAATAGGCCGCGAAATTGAAGAACCCGGCGAACAGCACCGCGTGGACCGGCTTGAGCAACCGCGTCGAGACGACGGTCGCGATCGAATTGGCCGCATCGTGCAGGCCGTTGAGGAAATCGAACGCCAGCGCGACGGCGATGAGGCCGATCAGCAGCGGCAAAGCGAGGGAATGCATCGGTCTGTCCGCTCAGGCGTGGTCGATGACGATGCCGTCGATTTCGTTCGCGACTTGCTCGAACGCATCGACGATTCGCTCGAGATGCTTGTAGACCTCGCGCGAGACGATGAAGCCGAGCGTATCGGTCGCCCCCATCTCCTTGAACGCGCGCTTGACGCCGTTGGTGTGGATCTCGTCGGCCTGGCTTTCCATCCGCACCATCCGCTCGGTCAGTTCATGCAGCCGCGCGCCGTTGCGCCCGACGTCGCGCAGCAGCGGCATCGCCTCGGCGGTGAGCCGCGCGGCGTCGACGATAATCGCCGCCATATCCTTCATTTCCTGCGTGAAGCTCCGCACTTCGTACAGGTCGATCGCCTGCACTGCGGCCTGCATCTCGTCGATCGAATCGTCCATCGCGCCGATCAGGCTGGTGATCGCGCCACGATCGAACGGGGTCAGAAACGTGCGTCGCACCGTGAGCAGCATCTCGCGGTTGATGTCGTCGGCATCGTGCTCGCGCTCGATCACCTCGCGGATGTGGTCGGCTGCAGCGCCGGTTCCGTCCTGCAGCAGCCGCGAGACCGCGTCGGCGCCGGCCCCGATCGCGACCGCATGCGCTTCGAACAATTCGAAGAAATTGCCCGTGCGTGGCAGAAGGCGTTGGAACCATGCGAACATCGGACGGGCTTTCGTGTTTTTGGCTACGGACGCCAGCACGCCGTTACGCTGTGCGGCGGTTTTGAATTCGGCCGGACCAAAGGACCGGATGAGATCGCGCAAGTCGCTTTCGTCGACCGCCTGCGCCGCATCGGGAAGCGAGAACCAGCGCCGCTCGCGCTGCGACTGTTCTTTCCACGTATCGAGCTCGCGCGTCACCGCCAGTGGGAATACATCGACGTCGAGCATCAAGGATGCGCCGTTAGTCTTGCGCTTGCGATAGCGATACGATCCCAAGGGGGTCGGGCAGACTAGGCCGCTGACGCCGGCTTCCTCCTCGGCCTCCATCGCCGCGGCGGTGTGCGCCGACATGCCCGCCATCGGATTTCCCTTGGGAATCACCCAGCGCTTGCTTTCGCGCGACGTGACCAACAACACGCGGACGGGTAGATCGGCCTTGGTTCCATCGGTACGATACGGCAGTGCGGCAATTTGACGGATGGCAAGGCTCCTCTGGCGCGCGACCGTACCGAAGAGCGACGCCTCCGCCAATCCCTTGCGCTCGATCCCGCGCGTTTCGACGCGATCACGACGACTTGCGTAATCCCGCCGAACCGGCGATCCCTCAAGGATTGCACGATCAGAGGACGACTGCGATTTCCGAGACCGTTCGCCCAGTATCGCTTTCCGATCCGGCCGAACTGTTCCGGTCTCGCGCGGAATGGCCGGACGAGATCGACCGTGCCGAGCGCGAGAAGATCGGCGACGGGCCGCTCGGCAAGATGCTTCGGCTGGCGCTGAGCGACCCCGATGAAGAGCTGTGGCGCTATTCCATCAGCGTTGCCGGGCAGATCGTCATGGGCAATGCGATCGGTCGCTTGAGCGTGACATAGCCCCTGCCCGAATCGCGGCCGGGCGACGCGCAGCCTGACGACTGGCGGACGCGCGGCGATCCCGCTACGGCCCCGCTCATGTCCAGAACCCCCGCGGCGCTCGCGGCGCTGATCGCCTCGATGGTCTCGCTCTGCGTCGGCACGTCCTACGCCAAGGGCCTGTTTCCGGTCGCCGGCGCCGCCGGGGTAACGGCGCTCCGGCTAGGCCTGTCGGCGGCTTTGCTGGTAATGCTCCAGCGGCCATGGCGCTGGCACGTCACGCGCGCGGGCTGGGCGGCGGCGGCGCGCTACGGCGTGGTGCTCGGGTGCATGAACCTCAGTTTCTACCAGGCGCTGCGCACGCTGCCGCTCGGCGTGGCGATCGCGATCGAATTTCTCGGGCCGCTGGGGGTCGCGATCTGGTTCTCGGCGCGACGGCTCGATTTCGTGTGGATCGCGATCGCCGCGTTCGGCATCGCGCTGCTCGTGCTGCCGGGTGCCGCTGGCCACCCGATCAGTTTGACCGGCGTGGCGTTCGCCTTGCTCGCCGCCTTGTTCTGGGCGCTGTATATCGTGACCGGCAAGCGCGCGAGCGAAGTGCTGCCCGAAGGCCAGGTGGTGTGCCTCGGTCTGCTCTTCGCCAGCGCGGTCGCGGTGCCGGTCGGCATCGCGAGCGCCGGCGCGGCCTTGCGCGCGCCGAGCGTCCTGGCGGCCGGACTGGTGGTCGCTGTGCTGTGCAGCGCAATCCCCTATTCGCTCGAGATGTTCGCGCTCAAACGCATGCCGAGCCAGGTGTTCGGCGTCGGGCTCAGCCTCGAACCCGCGATTGGCGCACTCGCCGCCTTCGCGATCCTCGGCGAGCGGCTCGGCCTGATGCAATGGGTCGCGATCGGCGCGGTGCTGATCGCGTCCTGCGGCAGCGCGCTGTCGCGCCCGGCACCGCCGGTGCCGCTGGTCTAGCAAGATCCGGCGTGCTCCCGTGTCGGAAGCACGCCGTCTTCGCTCAGCGCAGCCCGCCGCTCGCGGTCAGCTTCTCGCCCGTCAGCCAGCCCGCATCGTCGGACGCGAGGAATACCGCGACCGCGGCGATGTCCTGCGGCTGTCCCGTGCGGCCGAGCGGAGTCTGCGCGACGATGCCGTTCTCGAACTCCGACCCGACGAATCCCGCGGTGTGCGTCCCCTCGGTCTCCACGATGCCGGGGCTGATCGCATTGACTCGGATCTTGCGCGGGCCGAGTTCGCCGGCGAGCACGCCGGTAATGGCATCCACTGCCCCCTTGCTGCCGGTATAGACCGCCGATTGCGGCGGCAGCAGGCTGGTGACGGCGGAGGAGATGTTGATCACGCTCGCGCCCTCGCCGAGATGCTTGGAGGCCGCCTGCGTGGTCAACAGGACGCCCAGCACGTTAACGTCGAACATACGGCGATACTGCTCTTCGGTCACGGCCTCGATCGGCGCGAATTCGTAGACGCCCGAATTGTTGACCAGCACGTCGAGCCGGCCGAATTTGGCGACCGCGGCTTCGATCAGCGCCGTCGCCTGCTCGGCCTTCGAGACATCGGCCTGCACCGCCACCGCCTTGCCGCCGGCCGCGGTGATGGCGGTGACGACCGCCTCCGCCCCATCCTTGCTCGATGCGTAATTGACGACGACCGCCGCGCCTTCGGCGGCGAATGCCTTGGCGATGGCCGCGCCGATACCCTTCGATGCGCCCGTGACGACCGCGACTTTACCCGTGAGCTTCGACATGACTCAAATTCCCGTTCAGATGGTCGGGTCACCGGATCGATGCCATACTCCCATAGTTCGGGAAGTTGGAACTGTTGAACTTCGGGTCAAGGCCCGCTAGATAATAATTATGCGACCGCTGCTTCATCCGTCCGTCGAGGACATCCGGCTCGAAGCGATCCTCCACGCTTTGTCCGATCCGGCGCGCGCGGCGATCTTCGTCGAGATTGCCGGCGGAGACTGCGGACAGGCCTGTTCGGCACTCGCCGCGCTCGGGGACCGCGTAATCCCGAAATCATCCTTGTCGCAGCATTTCAAGGTGTTGCGCGAGGCAGGGCTGATCCGATCGGAGCGATATGGGGTCGAAGTGCGCAACACGTCGCGCTGCGGTGAAGTCGAGCAACGTTTTCCGGGTCTGTTGCCGGCGATTCTCGCTGCGCATGCGGTGAATGCGCAGCCCGCCTGATCGCGTCGCTATGCTTTTGGCATCGCCCCGCTCTATGATCGCCGCCTGGCGAATGAGGGGGAAAGACGATGCGAGCGTTTCTGGCGGTGATGGCATTGGCCGCGGCCTGTACGGCGGCGACGGCGCAGGCACAGGCTCGCCCTGACCAGCAGACCTTCCGCGGACTCTACAAGGAACTGGTCGAGACCAATACGACGCTGTCCGCCGGAAGCTGTACGCTGGCGGCCGAGCGGATGGCTGCGCGGCTCAAGCAAGCGGGTTTCAAGGACAGCGAAATGCGGCTGTTCAGCGTTCCCGACCATCCCAAGGAAGGCGGTCTCGTCGCCGTGCTGCCCGGCACCGATCCCAAAGCACGCGCGATCCTGCTGCTCGCGCATATCGACGTGGTCGAGGCGAAGCGCGCCGATTGGGTGCGCGATCCGTTCGTGCTGGTCGAGGAGAATGGCTGGTTCTATGCGCGCGGCGCGTCCGACGACAAGGCGCAGGCCGCGACCTTCACCGATACGATGATTCGCCTTCGCCAGGCGGGCACCAAGCTACACCGGCCGTTGAAGCTCGCGCTGACCTGTGGCGAGGAATCCGACGGCGCGTTCAATGGCGCGCACTGGCTCGCGACCGAGCATAAGGACTGGATCGACGCCGCCTTCGCACTCAACGAGGGCAGTGTCGGCATCCGCGACGCGAGCGGCAGGAAGGTGTCGCTGGGGATCCAGGCGGGCGAGAAGGTCTATCAGGATTTCCGCATCGAGGCGACCAACCCCGGCGGCCATAGCAGCCGCCCGCGCCCCGACAATGCCATCACCAGCGTCGCGCAGGCGTTGGTGGCGATCGGCCGTTACGACTTTCCGATCCAGCTGAGCGACACGACGCGCGCTTACTTCCGCGAGACCGCCAAGCTGACCGGCGGCACGATGGGCGCGGCGATGACGCGGCTGATGGCCGATCCGCACGACGCCGCCGCCAACGCGATCGTGTCGCAGGACCCGACCTACCATTCGATGCTCCGCACCACCTGCGTCGCGACGCGGCTCGACGGCGGCCACGCCAACAACGCGCTGGCGCAGCGCGCCGGCGCCAATATCAATTGCCGGATGTTCCCGGGCGACCCGATCGCCAACGTCCGCGCGCAATTGGTCAAGGCGATCGGAGATTCGACGGTCAGTGTGACGCCGGTCGGCGAGATCAGCCCGACGCCGCCCGCCCCGCCGCTCACGCCGCTCGTCTACGGCACCGCACGCGCGATCGCCGCCAAGCATTTTCCGGGCGTGCCGATGTTGCCGGCGATGACGACCGGCGCGACCGACGGCCGTTTTCTCACCGCGGCCGGCATTCCGACGTACGGCGTGCCGGGGCGGTTCTCCGACCCGGACGGCAACGGCGTCCACGGCCTCAACGAGCGGAAGTCGGTAGAGGGCCTGTACGCCGAGCGTGACTATCTGTTCGATCTGATCCAGGCCTATGCGGCGTCGACCGACGCCGCATAGGGGGCGCTTCACCCGGCCGCGGTCAGCGCGTCCTGGCGGACCGTCTCGGCGACCGCGGCAAGCCGCGCTTCGAGCGCGTCCTGCTGGCGTAGCAATGCCGGCGGGCAGCGGTCGCCGAAGCTTTCGAGATAGTGCCGGTTGCGTTTCGCCTCGTCGATCCAGACCGCCGTATCGACGCTCAGCAAGTCGTGCGTCTGTTCCGCGTCCAGCGACAGACCGCTCAAGTCGAGCGCGCCGGCGCGCGGCAACAGGCCGATCTCAGTCGCCGTCGCCGCCGAAGCGCCGTCGATCCGCTCGACGATCCATTTCAGCGCACGCGCATTGTCGCCGAAGCCGGGCCACAGGAATTTGCCGGTCTTGTCCTTGCGGAACCAGTTCACCAGGAAGATCTTGGGCAGCACCGACGCATCGGACTGCGCCGCCGCGCCGATCCGCAGCCAATGGTTGAAATAATCGGCGATGTGATAGCCGCAGAACGGCAGCATCGCGAACGGGTCGCGGCGCAATTCGCCGACCGCATTTTCGGCGGCCGCGGTGCCTTCCGACGCGATGTTGGCGGCCAGGTACACGCCATGCTCCCAATCATACGCCTCGGTCACGAGCGGCACCGCGGTCGCGCGACGGCCGCCGAAAAGGATCGCCGAAATCGGCACGCCATCGGGCGAATCCCATTCGGGCGCGATGCTCGGGCATTGCGCCGCGGGAACGGCGAAGCGGGCGTTGGGATGCGCCGCCGGCTTGCCGCTCGCCGGATCATACGGCGCGCCGGTCCAGTCGGTCAGGCCCTCGGGCGGAATCTTGGTCAGCCCTTCCCACCACACATCGCCATCGGCGGTCAATGCGGTGTTGGTGAAGATGCAATTCTCGGTCAGCGTTGCGATCGCGTTGCGATTGGTGCTCGGCCCGGTCCCGGGCGCGACGCCGAAGAAGCCGGCCTCCGGGTTGATCGCGTACAGTCGCCCATCCTTGCCGAAGCGCATCCAGGCAATGTCGTCGCCGACCGTCTCGGCGGTCCAGCCGGCGAGGCTCGGCTCGAGCATGGCGAGGTTGGTCTTGCCGCACGCGCTCGGGAACGCCGCCGCGATATAGTGGCTCGCGCCCTTCGGGTCGGTCAGCTTGAGGATCAGCATATGCTCGGCGAGCCAGCCCTCGTCGCGTGCCATCACGCTGGCGATGCGCAACGCGACGCACTTCTTGCCGAGCAGGGCATTGCCGCCATAGCCCGAGCCGTACGACCAGATTTCGCGCGTTTCGGGGAAATGGACGATCCATTTCTCTTCGTTGCAGGGCCACGCCACGTCGGCCACGCCCTCGGCGAGCGGCATGCCGACCGAGTGGACGCAGCGAATGAAGAAACCCTCCTCGCCGAGTAGATCGAGCACTGGCGTGCCGATCCGGGTCATAACCCGCATGGAAAGCACGACATAGGGGCTGTCGGTGATCTCGACGCCGATCAGGCTCTTGTCGGAACCGAGCGGCCCCATGCAGAACGGCACGACGTACAGGGTGCGGCCCTGCATGCAGCCCGCGAACAGCTGGTCGAGCCGGGCGCGCATCTCGTCGGGCTGCGCCCAATTGTTGGTCGGGCCGGCATCGTTCTGCGAATCCGAGCAAATGAACGTGCGGCTTTCGACGCGCGCCACGTCGCGCGGGTCGGAGCGCGCATAAAAGGAATTGGGGCGCAGCGCCGGATTGAGCGGGACGAGCGTCCCCGCCTCGACCGCTTCCGCCGCCAGCGCCTGTGCCTCGGCGTCCGAGCCGTCGCACCAGTGGATTCGCTGCGGCAACGCCTGCGCGGCGATGTCGTTGACCCAGTCCAGCAGCGCGCGGTGACGCGTCGGAGCTTCTACGCCGTGCTGCTGCGCGTTGGTCGATCGACTCGACATGCCGGCATCCCTCCAAAAAACTTTCACGTTTTATTGTCGCTCACGCTACGGCCACGCGGTGACCGCCACAAATTCCTTTATCGGAATGCCATAAGCTGATGCTAAAGTAAGGTCATGACGCCCTACGACCTCAACTTGCGGCATCTGCGGATGGTGCTCGCCATCGCGGACACAGGCAGCCTCAGCGCGGCGGCGCGCGCCGCGTCGATCTCGCAACCGGCGCTGACCCAGGCCCTGGCGCGGCTCGAAAAGGCATTCGGCGCGTCGCTCTTTCATCGCACCGCCACCGGCGTCGTCGCCACCGCCGACGGGAAACGCATCCTGCAGCGGATCCGTCGCGCGATGCGCAACTTCGGCAAGGCCTGTCGCGCCACCGCGAAGACGCAAGCCGCCGATCGCTTGGAAGCCTATCTCACAACGGCCCATGTGCGCGGGCTGATCGCGCTGTCGGAAGCGGGCAGCTTTTCCCGCGCCGCCGAAAATGCCGGCATATCGATCCCGTCGCTGCACCGCGCGGTGCGCGACGTGGAGACCTTGTCGGACACGCCGCTGGTCGAGCAGCGCGGCCGCGGCGTCGAGCTCACCCGCGCGGGGTCGAAGCTCGCGCGCGGCTTCATGATGGGCGTGGCCGAACTCGCCGCGGGGCTCGAGGAGACGACCGATCGTGGCGGCTATCTTTCGCTCGGGGCGATGGCGCTGTCGCGCTCGCTGCTGCTGCCGGCAACCCTCGCGGACCTGTTGCGCGAGCGGCCCGACGTGCGCGTCGACGTGGTCGAGGGCTCGTATTTCGAACTGGTCGAGTTGCTGCGCAGCGGCCGGATCGACATCCTGATCGGCGCGCTGCGCGATCATCCCGGTGCGGACCTGCTGCAGGAGCCGTTGTTCGACGATCGCCTGACGATCATCGGACGGGCCGGGCATCCGCTGGCCGGCACGGCGGCGGGTTTCGAGGAGCTGGCGGCCTATCCGTGGATCGTCGCGCGGCGTGCGTCCGGGCTGCTCGACCGCTGGCAGAAGATGTTCGACCGATCAGGCAAGCCGCGCCCCGACGCGCCGATCCAGTGCGGCTCGGTCGCGCTCATCCGCGGGCTGCTGGTGCGGAGCGACTTCCTCACGCTCCTGTCGACTGACCAGGTCAGCGCGGAGATCGAGGCGGGCACGCTCGTCCGGATCGCGTCGTGCGTGCCGGACACGATGCGCACGATCGGCGCGATCTCGCGCCGCGACTGGTTCCCCACCCGCGTGCAACAGACCTTCCTGGATTGCCTCAGGGGCATATCGGCGCAAGTCGGACGCGGAGGATGAAAAATCCGCCTGGCCTCGAAAGTCTAACGCGGCCGCCGCGTCGCGAGGCGCGTGGCATTGGCGCTCTCCTCCGCCGCCAGTTTGCGCCAGCGATCGAATCGCTCCGCCGTCAGCGTCCCAGCCGCAATCGCCGCACGCACCGCGCAGCCGGGTTCGGCGCCGTGCGCGCAGTCCGAGAAGCGGCAGTCCTGCGCGACCAGCGCGAAATCGTCGAACACTTCGGCGATCCCCGCCGCGGCGTCTGACAACTGCAATTCGCGCATCCCGGGCGTATCGAGCAGCCACCCGCCGCCAGCGAGGCGATGCATTTCGCGCACCGTCGTGGTGTGGCGTCCGGTCGCGTCGCCAGCGCGGATCGCCTGCGTGGCGATGCTGTCCGAGCCGCGCAGCGTGTTGACCAAAGTCGACTTCCCGACCCCCGACGAGCCGAGCAAGGCGACGGTCTGCCCCGGCCCGCACCACGCGGCGAGCCGCGCGACGCTGGCGGGATCGCGACCGTTGATCAGTTCGACACGCAACCCCGGCTCGATCGCGCGTGCCGCCGCGGCGAAGGTTTCTGGCGTATCGGTCAGATCGGTCTTGGTCAGCACGACCACCGGCGGCACCCCGATGTCGCGCGCGAGCACCAGATAGCGCTCGATCCGCGCGACGCTGAAATCCTGGTTACACGAGGCGACGATGAACAACGTGTCGACATTGGCGGCGATCATCTGGTCCTGCCGCTGGTTGCCCGGCGCGCGCCGCTTGAACAGGTTCATCCGCGCGAGCACCCGGACAGGCTCTAGCGTTGCAGTGTCGATCAGCAGCCAGTCGCCGACCGTCGGATGATCGTCCTCGGGCTCGGCGCCCGCGATATAGGGCGCGACGAACGGCGGTGCGCCCGGCCCCGCGATCGCGATCTTGCCGCGATGCACCGCCATCACGCGCGCCGGATGGCAGCTTCGCGCTTCCTCGGGCGCGACCTGGTCGCTGAAGAATGCCCTCCAGCCGAGATCGTCCAGGGTCGCGTCGGTCGATGTCATAAGCGGAAGCTGCCTCGTTCTGGTCAGGGACGGCACGACGGGTTCATCGCCATGGCGCGTGCCACGCCGAGCCGTCGCACGGCAAGCCCCGGCGACCCGCGCGCGTGCGATCAGCGCCGGACGGTAACCTTGCCTTTACCATCAGAATTCGTCGCGCCCGGAACGCCTGCCCGCCCGACCGGTTTACGCTGCAGGCCATCACAACGCGGCGTGGGTCGCAATCACGCCGCCGAACAAGGGAACGGAAACATGTCCGACAACACCGACGTCTCGAAACTCGACGACCTGATCGTGACCACGATCGACAGCATCAAGGGCTATGACCAGGCGGCCGATCACGCCGTGGATACGGGCTATGCCGCGTTGTTCCGGACGATCCTGGGCGAACGGCGCGACGTCGTCGCCACGTTGCAGGACCATAGCCGGAGCCTGGGCGGGACGCCGAGCGACTTCGGCTCGGCCGCCGGCACGCTGCATCGCCGCTTCGAGGATTTGCGCCGCATCCTCGGCGGCGGAGACACTGCGATCGTCAAGGAAATCGAGCGCGGCGAGGATTATCTGAAAGAAGAGTTCGAGCGCGCGATGCACGATACCGCAGTGTCGCCGCAGACACAGGCGATCATCGATCGCTGCTATGGCGTGGTCAGGCGCGGTCACGGCCAGATCAGCCAACTCAAGCACGACCTCGTCGCCGCCGGCTGATCGGCATTGCCTCTTGCCGCTTCGGAGGACCCACCCGTCCTCGGAAGCGGCGGGCTCCCCCGACCTCGCATATTCGAAGCGAGGCACAGCACCAATCGCTTCCTCGTGCGTTGAATCGCGACTGGCCGACAACAGGCCGGATGGCGAGAGGATGCGAGATGGACGACAGCGACGCGACCGGAACATCGGAGACTACCGCCTTTCCGTGGGCAACGCCGCCATCCGGCAAAGGCGCGAATGCGTGCGCCTGGTGTGGTCGGGACATTTATCTGCCGGCATTGCCGTGTTCGATCCAACCCCCGCCGGGCCTGCTCGACATCGCGACTCGCCCCGGTTTCGGCGAACGCTGCAAATGGGAAGTGCGGACCCGCAATCGCGACGCGTTGGCCGAACGCTGACCGACAGCAGATGCGGGAAATGATCCTCCCTGTCGATCGCTCCCAAAAGCATGGTGCATTCGGCAGGCGTGTGGCAGGTTTCGTGCGACCGAAGGACCAAGTCGTGCGTTCAATCCCCCAATTGCCCCATAGCGGGCCGTCCCGCGCGGATACCGTGCGCCGGCCCGCGCTCCAGTCGTGAAGGACGTTCCATCTTGCAAAGCGCCGGATCCACCCATGTGTCGCGACGCGGCGTACTCGCCGGGGGCGTCGCGACGGCCGGCCTTGCGGCGCTTCCCGCCGACGCTGCGCCCGTGACACGCCCGAACGAGCCGACATCGACGATGGAGGTCGGCTTCACCGTCAACGGCAAGAAGCAAAGCCTCGCGCTCGACACGCGCACGACACTGCTCGACGCGTTGCGCGAGCATCTCCATCTGACCGGCACCAAGAAGGGCTGCGATCACGGCCAGTGCGGCGCTTGCACGGTGATCGTCGACGGCAAGCGAATCAATTCGTGCCTCAGCCTCGCGGTGATGCATGAGGGCGATTCGATCACCACGATCGAGGGGCTCGGCACGCCCGAGCATCTGCATCCGATGCAGGCGGCGTTCGTCAGGCATGACGGCTATCAGTGCGGCTATTGCACGCCCGGGCAGATCTGCTCGGCGGTCGCTGTGCTGGCCGAGATCAAGGCCGGCGTGCCGAGCCACGCCACCGCCAGCCTGACCGAACGGCCGCAGGTGACGAACGACGAGCTGCGCGAACGGATGAGCGGCAATATCTGCCGCTGCGGCGCTTATTCGAACATCCTCGAAGCGATGACCGAATATGCGGGGGAGAAGGCATGAAGCCGTTCACTTATACCCGCGCCCACTCGCCCGCCGAGGCCGCAGCCGCGGTCGCGCGCACGCCCGGCGCCAAGTTCATCGCCGGCGGCACCAATTTGCTCGATTTGATGAAGCTGCAGATCGAGACACCCGCGCATCTGATCGACGTGCAGGACCTCAAGCTCGACCGGATCGAGGAAACCAAGGAGGGCGGGCTGCGGATCGGCGCGCTGGTACGCAATACCGATCTCGCGGCGGATGCGCGCGTACGACGCGATTATGGCGTGCTCAGCCGCGCGATCGTCGCCGGTGCCAGCGGCCAGTTGCGCAACAAGGCGACCACCGCGGGCAATCTGCTGCAGCGCACGCGCTGCCCTTATTTCTACGACACCAACCAGCCATGCAACAAGCGCAAGCCCGGCTCGGGTTGCGCGGCGATCGGCGGCTACAGCCGTCCGCTCGGCGTGATCGGCACCAGCGACGCCTGCATCGCCACCTATCCCGGCGACATGGCAGTGGCGATGCGGCTGCTCGACGCGACGGTCGAGACGGTGCGCGCCGACGGCAGCGCGCGCGCGATCGCGATCACGGACTTCCACAAATTGCCGGGGACCACGCCGCAAATCGAAACCGCGCTCGCGCCCGGCGAGCTGATCACCGCGGTCACCCTGCCCCGACCGATCGGCGGCACGCACCTCTATCACAAAGTGCGCGACCGCGCGTCCTACGCCTTCGCGCTCGTGTCGGTGGCGGCAGTGGTGCAGCGCGACGGCAGCGGCCGCGTCGCGGTCGGCGGGATCGCGCCGAAGCCGTGGCGCGTCGAAGCGGCCGAGGCCGAACTGCCGCGCGGTGCGCATGCGGTGACGACACGCTTGCTCGCCGGCGCCAGGCCCAAGCACGACAATGCCTTCAAGGTCACGCTGGTCGAGCGCACGCTTGCCGCGGTCCTGATCGAAGCGAAGGGCCAGACAGCATGAAGTTCGATACTCCCGCCGGCCCCAACCCGATCGACCAGCTGAAGGTCGTCGGCAAGCCGCACGACCGCATCGACGGAAAGTTCAAGACCACCGGCACCGCGCCTTATGCCTATGAACGGCATGACGTCATCGCCGATCCGGCCTATGGCTATGTCGTCGGCGCGGCGATCGCCAAGGGCAGGATAAACCGGATCGATCTCGCCGCCGCCAAGGCCGCGCCCGGCGTGCTCGCGATCGTCACCGCGGACACTGCCGGCCCGCTCGCCAAGGGCGATTTCAACACCGCCAAGTTGCTCGGCGGGCCCGAGATCGAACATTATCACCAGGCGGTCGCCTTGGTCGTGGCCGAGACGTTCGAGCAGGCGCGCGCCGCCGCCGCACTCGTGCAGGTCGATTATGCGCGGGAAAAGGGGCGCTTCGATCTCGCGGCCGAGCTCAAGGGCGCGCCGCTCCATGGCGACAAGGGCAAGCCGCCCGTCACCCGGATCGGGGATTTCGCAAGCGCATTCGACGCCGCGCCGGTGACGCTCGACGCCACCTACACCACCCCCGACCACAGCCATGCGATGATGGAGCCGCATGCCACGCTGGCCAAGTGGGAGGGCGACAAGCTCACGCTCTGGACCTCGAACCAGATGATCGCGTGGAGCAAGGGCGATGTCGCCAAGACGCTCGGCATCCCGAAGGACAATGTCCGGCTGATCTCGCCTTATATCGGCGGTGGCTTCGGCGGGAAGCTGTTCATCCGCACCGATGCGATCCTGGCGGCGCTCGGCGCCAAGGCGGCGGGCCGGCCGGTCAAGGTCACGCTGACGCGGCCGATGATGTTCAACAACACCACCCATCGCCCGGCGACGATCCAGCGCATCCGGATCGGCGCCAACCGCGACGGCAAGATTACCGCAATCGCGCATGAAAGCGGTTCGGGCGATCTGCCCGGCGGCGGGCCCGAGACGGCGGTGGGCCAGACCAGGCTGATGTACGCCGGCGCCAACCGCCTCACCTCGATGCGGCTCGCCGTGCTCGACCTTCCCGAAGGCAATGCGATGCGCGCGCCGGGCGAGGCGCCCGGGCTGATGGCGCTCGAAATCGCGATGGACGAAATGGCCGAGAAGCTCGGCATGGATCCGGTCGCCTTCCGCGTCGCCAACGATACCCAGGTCGATCCCGAAAAGCCCGAGCGGCGCTATTCGCATCGCCAGTTCATCCAGTGCCTCGAACGCGGCGCCGCGCAATTCGGCTGGGACAAGCGCAGTGCCAAGCCGAGCCAGGTCCGCGACGGGCAATGGCTGATCGGCATGGGCATGGGCGCGGGCTTCCGCGGCAATCTGCTGATGAAATCCGCCGCGCGCGTCGCGCTCGACAAGAAGGGCGTGATCACGGTCTCGACCGACATGACCGATATCGGCACCGGCACTTATACCATCCTCGCGCAGACCGCGGCCGAGATGATGGGCGTCGATCTCGATGCGGTGGTCGTGCGGCTCGGCGATTCGAGCTTTCCCGCCTCGGCCGGTTCGGGCGGGCAATGGGGCGCGAACAACTCGACTTCGGGCGTCTACGCAGCCTGCGTCAAGTTGCGCGAGGCGGTCGCACAGAAACTCGGTTTCAATTCGGCCGATGTGACTTTTGCCGACGGCAAGGTGCGCGCGGGCAATCGCAGCGTGAAGCTGGGCGAGGCGGCGGGCGAGGCCGGGCTCGTGGTCGAGGACGGGATCGAATATGGCGATCTCGCCAAGCGTTTCGTGCAATCGACCTTCGCCGGGCACTTCGTCGAGGTGGCGGTGCACCAACTGACCGGCGAGATCCGCATCCGCCGCATGCTCGCAGTATGCGCCGCCGGGCGGATCCTCAACCCGATCACCGCGCGCAGCCAGGTGATCGGCGCAATGACGATGGGCGCCGGCGCGGCGCTGATGGAGGAACTCGCGGTCGACACGCGCTTCGGCTTCTTCGTCAATCATGACCTCGCCGGCTATGAAGTACCCGTGCATGCCGACATTCCGCACCAGGACGTGATATTCCTCGACGAGGTCGACGAAATGTCCTCGCCGATGAAGGCCAAGGGCGTCGGCGAGCTCGGTCTGTGCGGCGTCGGCGCGGCGATCGCCAATGCGGTGTACAACGCCACCGGCGTGCGCGTGCGCGATTATCCGGTGACGCTCGACAAGCATTTGGCGCATTTGCCCGCGGTGGCGTGATCCATGGCCGATAACGACAAAGCGCTCGCCGCTTTCCGGCAATGGGAAGGCGCGCCGATGGCGATCGCCACCGTCATTTCGACCTGGGGCTCGGCGCCGCGGCCGCGCGGCAGCCACATGCTGATCCATGCCGATGGCCGGATGGAAGGATCGGTGTCGGGCGGGTGCGTCGAGGGCGACGTGCTGGCGCTGGCGGCAGAGGTGATCGCCAGCGGCCGGCCCGAGCGGCGCCGTTACGGCGTCGCGGACGGCTCGGCCTGGGAGGTCGGGCTTCCGTGTGGCGGGACGATCGAGGTGCTGGTGCAGCCAGTTGGCGATGCCGGCTTTCCGCCGGCGCTGTTCGACGCGATCGAGGCTGCGCAAGCCGATGGACGCGGGTTAACGGTGCATACCGACCTGGCGACCGGGCACAGCGGCCTGGCGCCGCTCGCGGATGGGTTCGCCAACGCCTATGCCGCGCCGCGCCAGCTGCTGATCGTCGGCGCGGTGCAGATCGCGCAATCGCTCGCGCGGATCGCCGAGACGCTCGGCGTGCGCGCCACGGTGATCGATCCGCGCGGTCGCTTCCTGACCGCGGAACGCTTCCCCGGCGTCGCGCTCGACGATCGCTGGCCCGACGAAGCGGTCGCCGCGCATCGACCGGGGCCGTCGACCGCGGTGATTACGCTGAGCCATGATCCGAAGATCGACGACCCAGCGCTGATCGCCGCATTGCTCGCGCCGACCGGCTATGTCGCGGCCTTGGGCTCGCGCCGCAGCCACGCCGCGCGGCTCGCGCGGCTGGCGGCCGAAGGATTTTCCGCCGATGACCTCGCACGGATCGAGGGACCGGCCGGGGTCGACATCGCGGCGCTGGGAGCGGCGGAAATTGCGCTGTCGATCGCGGCCGGTATGGTCAGGGCATTGCACGCGCGCGGGTAAGCGTTGATATGCAACGGTAATTGCCGATGCGGAATACCGACGGCGCGTTGGGAAAAGTATATGCGCATATCGATATCAGCCGCGGGCGTTTCGCTGCTCGCCTTGCTCGCGTGCCTGCCCAGCACCGCGCTCGCCAAAGGCGATGCGCCGTCGGCCGCTGCACCGGCCGGGGCCGCGGCGACCGACCTCGCTGGCGACATCGTCGTCACCGCGCGCCGCCGCGACGAAGACCTGGAAAAGGTCCCGCTCGCCGTGTCGGTGGTGGGCAGCGCGCTGATCGACCGATCCTATACCGTCAACACCAGCCAGCTCAGCCTGCTCGTGCCCGCGCTCAACTACAGTTCGGCCAATCCGCGCAACACCGCCTTCACGATCCGCGGCCTCGGCAGCAGCGTCGTCGCGGTGAGCCAGGCCAATGACGGGCTCGAGCCCGGCGTCGGCTTCTATGTCGATCAGGTCTATCACGCCCGCCCCGCCACCGCGGCGTTCGATTTTTCCGACATCGAACGGATCGAAGTGCTGCGCGGGCCGCAAGGCACTTTGTTCGGCAAGAACACCACCGCGGGCGCGATCAGCATCGTCACCAAGGCGCCGACCTTCACGCCCGAGGCGGACGAGGAGCTTTCGGTCGGCAGCTATAATTTTGTCCAGGCCAAGGCGTCTGCCTCGGGCGCGCTGATCGGCGACACCGTCGCCTTCCGCATCTCGGGCCTCACCACGCGGCGCGACGGCGTGATCGACAATGTCCGCACCGGCGCCAAGGAAAACGGCATCGGCAACCAGGCGGTACGCGGGCAATTGCTGTTCGTGCCGAACGCCGACTTCAAGCTGCGCCTGACCGCCGACTTCACCAATTTCCAGAGCGAATGCTGCACGCAGGTGTATCTGCGCGCGGCCGATGTCAGCCCGCTGCGCTCGGCCACGCGACAATATGCCGGCCCGGCCGGCCTCGCCGCGCAATTCGGCTATGCGCCGGCGAGCACCGATCCGTACGACCGCAAGACCGATATCGACGCGCAGCTCGGCGTCAGCACCAATGAAGGCGGCGTATCGGCGATCGCCGACTGGAACCTCGGCTTCGCGACGCTGACTTCGGTCAGCGCTTGGCGCTTCTGGAACTGGGACGCGGCGAACGACCGCGATTATACCGGCATCCCGGTGCAGATCACCCAGCACATTCCCTCGCGCCAGGACCAGTACAGCCAGGAAATCCGCCTCGCCTCGAATGGCGAGCACCGGCTCGGCTATGTCGCCGGCCTGTATTTCTTCGACCAGAAGATCTCCGGCGAGCCGATCAGCATCTACGGTCCCGCCGCCGCACGCTATCTGATCGGGACGAGCACCGGGACCGGCGCCGCCGCCGTCGCGGTCCCGTCCAACCTGCTCGACGGCTATGGCACCGACGGCCATACGCGGCTGAAGGAAGAAAGCTACGCCGCCTTTGCCGAGCTCAACTACAAGATCCTGCCGCGCGTCACGCTCACGGGCGGCCTGCGCTATACCTATGAGGTCAAGGACGGCGACTATTCCACCTTCACCTTTGGCGGCCCGGCCGGGATCACCAACACGGCGCTGATCAACGCCCAGCTCGGCGTGCTGCGCGGGCAAAGTTACAGTGCGCATGACAGCGAGAGCAATCTGTCGGGCCGCGCCAACCTCGCGTGGCAGATCACCGACGCCATCATGGCCTATGGCGGCTATGCGCGCGGCTTCAAATCGGGCGGGATCAATCTGTCGGGCCTGCCGCTCGGCGCCACCAACCTGCCCGTGCTGTCGACCGCGGTGATCCGTCCCGAACTCAACCAGACCTATGAGGGCGGCATCAAGGCGGCGCTGTTAGACCGGCGGCTGATCGTCAACCTGGCCGGCTATTACACCGATGTCCGCGATTTCCAGGCGACCATCGTCGACAGCTCGCAGACGGTCGCCTTGCGCGGCTATCTGTCGAACATCCCCAAGGTCACGGTGAAGGGCTTCGAGGCCGACGTCACCGCCAACGTGCTGCGCAATTTCCAGCTGCGCGGCAACGTCGCTTATGCGCACGGCGACTATTCGGACTATCCGGCCGGCCCCTGCCCGCTCGAACTGCTCACCAGCGGGACGCAGGCGTGCAATCTCACCGGGCGCCCGCTTGCCGGCCTGCCGAAATGGTCGACCACGATCGGCGGCGATTACACCCTGCCGGTCGGTGCGGCGGCGCTGATCCTGCATGCCGATTCGAGCTGGCGTACGCGCTATTATGGCGACCCGAGCCTGTCGAAATACACATTGATCGACGGCTATAACGTCACCAATGCCAGCCTCAGGCTGCGTAGCCGGTCGGGCCTCGAGATTGCGGTGTTCGTACGCAACGTGTTCAATGCGAACTACATCCAGAACCTCACGATCCAGGCCGGCAATTCCGGGCTGATCCTGGGCACGCCGAGCGACCCGCGCGTGATCGGCGTGACGCTGCGCGCGCATCAATGACGATCAGTCCGGCCGCTGCCTCGCCAGCCGGGCCAGATCGTCGACATGGTTGATATTGGGCAGGTCGCCGCCCGCATCGATCGCAGCCGCGCCCACGCTTGCCGCCCAGCGATACACCGCGCGGTCCCGCCCCTGTCCGAGATGCTCGGCCAGGGATCCCGCCAGATCGACCGGCCAATATCCGATGATCGGCGCTTGCCGCAGGAAGCGTGCGCCCGGCCCGGCGATCAGCTGGTCGATCAGCGCCCCCGGCAGCGTGGGCGTGTCGCACCCGATCGACAGCACCGCGGCATATCCGTGCTCGGCGGCGTAGCGCAAGGCGGCGCACAGGCCACCGAGCGGCCCCAGACCATGCGTGGGCCAGTCAGCGATCGCCGGAATGCCATCAGGCGCGCGCTCGCGCCCGCAGACGATCACGTCCGGAGTGGCATGCCGCAGTGCCGCGGCAGCGTGGGCGATCAACGTTCGGTCGTCGAGCAGCGCCAGCGCCTTGTCGCGACCGAAGCGAATCGCCTGTCCACCCGCGAGGATCGCGCCGAGCAGCTTCATCCGCCGCCGCTGGCCACGGCCAGCACCGCATCGCTCCGCGCCAGCATGACGATCCGCAACCCGCACGCTGCCGCGCGCGCCAGCGCGAGATCGGTCGCGGCCGAGATCGTCACCAGCAACGGGCAATTGGCGAGCGCCGCTTTCTCGACCAGTTCATACGAGCAGCGCGACGACAGCAAGGCAAAACCCCCATCCCAGTCCCGACCCTCACGCGCCATCGCGCCGATCAATTTGTCGAACGCATTGTGCCGCCCGACATCCTCGCGCACGAGCAGCACCGTCCCGTCCGCTGCGCACAATGCCGCGGCATGAACCGCACCGGTCGCGCGGTTGAGTGGCTGCTGCGCGCGCAGATCCCGTAAAGCGCGGAACAGCGCGGCGCCGTCGGCGGTGCTGACGGCGTCGATCCGCGACAGCGGTCGCAGCGCCTGTTCGAGATTTTCGATCCCGCACATCCCGCACGACGATTCCGCAACCCGGTGACGAACGCGTTCGAGCAAGCCGGGCGCACATTCCGCGGCCAGCGCGACGCGCACCACGTCCCCGTCCGCGCGCGAATGCACGTCGACCGCGAGCACGGATGTCGCGGCGGCGATCAGCCGCTCGCTCAGTGCGAAGCCGGTCGCGAAATCCTCCAGATCGCCCGGCGAGGCCATCATCACCGCATAACCGATGCCGTTGAACTCGATCGCGATCGGCCGCTCGACCGCCACCGCGCGCAGCAGCGGCGAGCGCATGCCGTCAGCGCGGATCTGGTCGAACGCGTGCGTCACGAAAGCAGCGGTCATCATATCGTCCTAACCGATCGCCACCGCGCGCCAACTGCACGATCGGGGGCGGCCCCTTCTATCTGGATCGCGCTGAACCAATTGTCTGCGCCATCGTTCCCCGTACAAGGGCTGTCCTGATGTGGTCCGTGGGCGGGAATGACAATGGCAAAGCAAAAGTCGGACGCGCCGGAGATCAAGCCGTTCAAGGGCCCGGCCGGTGGTTGGGGATCGGTCCGCTCGCTCGCCGAGATCCTGCCGCGCGAACGAATCCGGCCCGAGGCGCTGCGCGAACTGGTGCGGCAGAACAAGCCCGACGGATTCCAGTGCGTCAGCTGTGCCTGGCCCAAGCCGGCGCACCTTCACCCGGCTGAATTTTGCGAGGAAGGCGCCAAGGCGACGGCATGGGAACTGACCAGCTACCGCACCACGCCCGAATTCTTCGCGCAGCACACGCTCACCGAGTTGCGCGGCTGGCGCGATTACGACCTCGAACAGCATGGCCGCCTAACCCACCCGCTCCGCTATGACGCGGCGACCGACAAATACGTCGCCTGCTCGTGGGACGAGGCGTTTGCCGGGATCGGCGTCGCGCTGCGGCCGATGGATCCCAAGTCGGTGGTCTTCTATTCCTCGGGCCGTACCAGCCTGGAGGCGTCGTACATGTACGGGCTGATGGCGCGGATGTACGGCAATCAGAACCTGCCCGACAGTTCGAACATGTGCCACGAATCGACCTCGGTCGGGCTCAAGGCCGCGATCGGCGTGCCGGTCGGCACCACGCGGCTCGCGGACTTCGAGCAGTGCGACATGATCTTCTTCTTCGGCCAGAATGTCGGCTCGAACGCGCCACGCATGCTCCACGATTTGCGCGCTTGCCGCAAGCGCGGGGTCGAGATCGTCACCTTCAACCCATTGCGCGAACGCGGGCTCGAACGCTTCACCGATCCGCAGAACCCGTTCGAGATGGCGACGCTGGGCGAGACCAATATCTCGACGCAATATCACCAGGTGAAGGCCGGCGGCGATATCGCGGCGATGATGGGCATCGCCAAGTTCCTCGTCGAATGGCACGATGCCGCGCTCGCCGCGGGCAAGCCGCCGGTGCTCGATACCGCCTTCATCGAAGCGCACACGCACGGTTTCGAGCCGTTCGTCGCCAGCGTGCGCGCGGCGTCGTGGGACGCGATCGTGGCGGAGTGCGGCCTGCCCAAGGCCGAGCTCGAGGAATCCGCCAAACTCTATGCCAAAGCCAAGGCCGTGATGGCGATCTACGGCATGGGCCTGACGCAGCACGTCAAGGGCGTCGAGAATGTCCGCATGGTCGTCAATCTGCTGCTGCTGCGCGGCAATATCGGCAAGCCCGGCGCCGGGCCGACTCCCGTGCGCGGCCATTCCAACGTGCAGGGCCAGCGCACCGTCGGGATCACCGAGAAGACCGAGCTTGTGCCGGTCGACCGGCTCGAAGCGCAGTACGGCTTCACCGCGCCACGCGAGAAAGGCCTCGACACGGTCGAGAGCTGCCGCGGCGTGATCGACGGCTCGGTCAAGGCGTTCGTCGCACTCGGTGGCAACTTCCTGCGCGCCGTGCCCGAGACCGCGGCGATGGAAGCGGCCTGGCCCAACCTCGAGCTGTCGGTCCAGATCGCCACCAAGCTCAACCGCAACCACCTGTTTCCCGGCAAGGCGACCTATCTCCTGCCCTGCCTCGGCCGGATCGAAACCGACGTGCAGGCGAGCGGACCGCAAGTCGTGACGGTCGAGGATTCGACCAGTTGCATCCACGCCTCGCGCGGCAAGGCGACCCCGGCGAGCGACCACCTGCTATCCGAACCGGCGATCGTCGGCGCGCTCGCCAAACAGATCCTGCCGCCTAACCCGAAGGTCGATTGGGACGCGTGGGTCGGCGACTATGCGCTGATCCGCGACGCGATCGAACAGACTTATCCTCAGGTCTTCCCAGACTTCAATACGCATCTCTTCGAACCGGGCGGCTATTGGAAGGGCAACAAGGCCAGCGAGCGAATCTGGCTGACCAAGAGCGGCAAAGCCGAATTCCTGGTGCCGGCCGGCCTGTCGGCGACCGGCTTCGACGATGCGGACGGACGCTTCCGCTTGATGACGTTGCGGTCGAACGACCAGTTCAACACGACCATCTACGGCTATCACGATCGCTTTCGCGGCGTGAAAGGCACGCGCGACGTGCTGTTCATGCACGCAGCCGACATCGCCCAGGCCGGCCTCGCCGACGGACAGATCGTCGCGCTGGAAAGCGACGCCGGTGACGGCATCGCGCGCCGCCGCGACGGGCTGATCGTCACGCCGTACAGCATCCCGCGCGGATGCCTCGGCGCCTATTATCCCGAGTGCAACGTGCTGATGCCGGTCGAGCACCATGCCGAGGAGAGCCATGTGCCGGCGGCCAAATCGGTGCCGGTGCGGATCGTCACCGACTGAAGGTCAGCCGATCTCAACGATTGTCGCCGCCAGCCGGTCGACTTCGCCGCGGTCGTGGCTGACGTACAGGATCGGCAAAGCGAGTTCGTCGCGCACGCGCTCGATCAGCGTCATGATCTCGCCGCGCCGCGCCCGGTCGAGCCCGGCGAGCGGTTCGTCCATCAGCAGGAAGGCCGGCCCGGAAAGCAGCGCCCGCCCGATCGCGACGCGCTGCGCTTCCCCGCCCGACAGCGTTCGCGGCCAGCGATCGAGCAACCCGTCGATGCCGAGAAACGCGGTGACGTCGTCGAGCGCCATGCCGCCGCCAGCCGCGCGGGAAGCACCGTAGAGCAAGTTCGCCCGCACCCGGTAATGCGGGAAGAGCCGCGCATCCTGGAAGATATAGCCGCAACGCCGCCGTTCCACCGGGATATCCACATCGCGGTCGAACAGCATTCGCCCCGCCACGCGGACGTGCCCGACATCGGGTTCGAGCAGACCGGCGATCATAGCAAGCACGCTCGACTTTCCCGCCCCCGACGGGCCGAACAGCGCGGTCAGGCCGGCGTCGCTCCGGAACGCCACGGCGACTTCGGTGCCCGAAACGAAACGATGTCGCACGTCGACGTCAAAAGACATGGCGCGCCCCGCCTCGCCGGCTCAGCCATTCGGACACGAGCAACGCTCCGAGCGACAGCAGCATCGAGATCAAGGCGAGGCGCGCGACGAGCGCATCCCCGCCCGGCACCTGCAGCGCCGAATAGATCGCGATCGGCAAGGTCTGCGTCTCGCCCGGGATGTTCGACACGAAAGTGATCGTCGCGCCAAATTCGCCGAGCGAGCGGGCGAAGCCCAGCACCGCGCCCGCCGCGATGCCCGGCAGCGCCAGCGGAATCGTGATCGTCCGCAACACGCGCCCGCGCGACGCGCCGAGCGTGCGCGCGGCGCCCTCCAGGCGATGATCGACCGCCTCGATCGACAGGCGCATCGCGCGCACCATCAGCGGCAGCGCCATGATCCCAGCCGCCACCGCCGCGCCGGTCCAACGGAACAGCAACGACACCCCCAGCGCCGCCAGCGGCGCACCGAACGGCCCGTGCGGCGCGAAGGCCAGCAGCAGCAACCAACCCGTCACAACGGGTGGCAGGACCAGCGGCAAATGGACGATCCCGTCGAGCAGGAATTTGCCCGGGAAACGTCCGCGGGCGAGCAACAGCGCCAGGCCGAACGCGATCGGAAGCGTCACCAGCACCGCCACGATGCTGACCTTGAGCGACAGCCAGACGATCGTCCACAGGTCGAGCGTCATCGCCCGGTCCGCTCAGCGCGCCACGAAGCCGTAGCGGCGGAAGATCGCCTTGCCCGCGCTCGAAACCAGAAAGCGCCGGAATTGCTCGGCCGCCGCCGCGTTCGGCGCGCGCTTGAGCAATGCGACCGGGTAGCGGATCGGCGGATGGCTCGATTCGGGAAACACGCCGACGATCTTGACCGTCTTGGACGCAAACGCGTCGGTCGCGTAGACGATGCCATACGGCGCAGCGCCACGTTCGACCAAAGCAAGCGCCGCACGGACATTATCAGCGCGCGCCACCTTGGGGCCGACCGCACTCCAGATACCGAGCGCGGTGAGCGCCTGCTGCCCATATTTGCCCGCCGGCACCGCCGCATCGGCCATCGCGAGGCGCCCATCGCCCAGCAACGCCGCCAGCGCCACGCCGCGCTTGATCACCACCGGCCCGGCAGCCGCAGCCGGCGCGATGAGCACCAGGCGATTGCCGAGAAAAGTCGTCCGGCTCGCCGCGACGATCGCCCCGCTGCGCGCCAGTTCGTCCATCCAATCCTGGTCCGCCGATACGAAGAGATCGGCCGGCGCCCCCGCCTCGATCTGGCGCGCGAGCGCGGACGAGCCACCGAACGAGATGACCGGGCGCTCGTGATGGCGCGCAGCCCAGGCATCGGCCGCGGCATTCATCGATTCCTGCAGGCTGGCCGCGGCCAGCACCAGAGGACCGCGCGCGAGGCTCGGCGCCGCGACGAGCAGCGCGACACAGACCATGACCCAACGGAACAGCGCGCGCATCGTGAAGACTCCGGTGATCGAGGCCCCCGGCATGGCCCGGTCCGGCGAAGAGAGCAACAGGTTGGGCGAAGCGCAGGCGCTGCGTCCATTGATTGCGGGGCCATCGCCACGATATCAGGACGTGCGCAACGAAGGGACTTTCGTGGAACTCGAAGATTTGAACGATCAGGCGGCAGCGGCGGTGTTTCGACGGCTCGTCCGGCATCTGCGGCATCGCTCCGACGCCGAAAATGTCGACCTGATGGGTCTGGCGGGCTTTTGCCGCAACTGCCTGGGCGACTGGACCGCGGAAGCCTCCGGCGGCGCGCTCACCAGGGAGCAGGGCCGCGAGCTCGTCTATGGCATGCCTTATGCCCAGTGGAAGGCGCAGCACCAGCACGCCGCGACACCCGAGCAATTGGCGCGCATGGCCGAAAGCCTGAAGCGCAACGACGGGCCTTAAGCGAACGCCGCGGTTTTCCGCATCAGCGTGGCGAACGCCAGATCGTCGAGCGGTTCGCGAAACTGGCACCCGGCCTCATAATCGTCGGCCCAGATGATCGTCGCGATGACCTGCCCGATCTGCGGCAGCGTCAGCCAGATCATCGCCCCCTTGTTCATCGGCGAATAGGTGTGGAGTCTGGCGCCGTGCAGCGACACGTTGGTCACCTTGCACAAGGCACGATCTAGCCCCCCGCGGCCCAGCTTGGCGTCGAGCGAAATCGGCGCACGCTTGCTCCGGCGGCGCTCGCTCGGAAAGGCGGGTTCGAATTCGGCGGCGATCATCGGCATTCCTCTCCGCGCTCATCGCGAGAAGGAGAGCCTATGCCTGTATCGTTAACGCGCGGTTAGCGATGATGGCGGCGCGCGGATTGGCCTGAACGCAAAACCGGCCCGCCCCCGTTGCGGGGGCGAGCCGGCGTCGCGGCGAAGGGCGCCCGGGGGCGCCTTCGCCAAAAGCTTACTTCTTGCCGATCGCCGACATGCCGCCGAAACGCTTGTTGAAGCGCGCGACCTGGCCGCCTGCATCGAGCATCGTGCCGCGCCCGCCGGTCCAGGCCGGATGCGCCAGCGGATCGATGTCGAGCGTCATCAGATCGCCTTCCTTGCCCCAGGTGCTGCGCGTCTGGAACTGCGTGCCGTCGGTCATCTGCACCGTGATGGTGTGATAATCGGGATGAATGCCTTGCTTCACGTCAAATCTCCGGTGAGCCGCTGGTTACCGACCAGCAGCGAAGCCGCGGCCCGTAGCAGAGCGCGGCGGCAGTTGCAAATTCATGTCCGGCGCAGCGCCAGCCAGCGACGCAGCGCGATCACCGACCATACCCCCTCGACCGCGCCGAACGGCCAGGCGCCCTGCAGGAAACCATAAGCAGAGCCGAGCAGGCAGGCGCCGGCAAAGCCGAGTACCCACCAGTGCGCGCGGCGCTCCAGGGCATAGCAGACGAGCATCGCCGACACCGCGACCAGGCCGAACCAGGTCAGCGCATCCATGCTACGCCTTTGGCGGGTCGGCGATCATCGCGGTGAAATTGGCTTCGGCCGCGAGCTGTCCGTCGATCGTCGCGCGCCCTGCGAACTTGCACACGCTCGAACGCTTCTGGACGAATTCGACCTCGAGCTTGAGCAATACGCCCGGCTCGACCGGCTTGCGGAACTTCGCCCCGTCGATCGCCATGAAATAGACGAGCTTGCCCGAGCCCGCCAGGCCTAGCGACTCGACCGCGAGAATCCCCGCCGCCTGCGCCATCGCCTCGACGATCAGCACGCCGGGCATGATCGGGCGCCCCGGGAAATGCCCCTGGAAGAACTGCTCGTTGATCGTCACCGCCTTGATCGCCGTGATCGACCGGTCGAGGATCAATTCCTCGACACGATCGACCAGCAGCATCGGGTAACGGTGCGGCAGCGCCGCCATGACCCGCCCGATATCGAGCGGGCCAAGCGGGCCCCGGTTTTCGCTATCGCTCACGTGGCGCTCAGCGGCCCGTCGGGGCCTTGGTGCCGGCCGCCGGTGCTGCGGGCGCGCCTGCCTGCTGCGCCTGAGCGCGGCGAAGCGCCGAGAGATAGACGAGCTGCTGGAATTGCTGCTGCAGCTGCACCGTCTGCTGGCTCGGCTGCCAGCCGGCGGGCGGCGTGATCGGCACGGTCGGCGTGGCGGCGTCGAGCGCAGCCTTGATCGCGTCGGTGACGTCGACGGCCGGCGCATTGTACTGCACCGAGCCGGCTGAGAGCAGCAGGCTGATCTTGCGCGAGTCGACGACGGTCTTCACAGCAGCCGAATATTTCTGCGAGATCTGCTCGATCGCATAGGCCTGGGCCCGCGTCGCGGGCTGGCTGAGACGCGCCGAATCGGCCTGGGCGGCCTTCTGGGCAGCTTCCATCTTGGCAAGAATCGGGCTCTTGGCCGCCTGCGCAGCGGCGATTTCGTCGTCCGACAGGCGCTTGTCGTGGTTGGTGTCGAGCGGCGCGCCGAGCGTCGTCATCTCGGTCTGCAGCTGCGCCTGGCGCGCGCTCGCCTGGTCGAGCTGTGCCTTGTAGGTCGTGCCGATCGACTGGTTGGCGGCATCGAGCGCCTTGGCGGTCAGGATCACCGTCTCGGGATCGGAGATCGCCACGCCATTGGCCTGGGCATAAGCCGAATTGGCCATCGCGAGTGCCGGCAGAACGGTCGCGCAGCTCAGCATGAGCTTCTGGTACGTCTTCATTAGAACTGTGTCCCTACGTTGAAAGTGATGAGTTTGGAATCGTCGGCCTTGTCCTTGAGCAGGGCATAGGCAAGATCGATGCGGAGCGGGCCGAATGGCGAGTTCCAGTTGACGCCGGCACCGACCGAAATACGCGGCCGGGGCGAGTCGCCGCCATAGACTTCCTTATACGGTGCGGTCGAGGTCGTGTAAGCGACGTTGGTCGACGTGCCAACGCAGGTGCCGCCGATCGTCGCCGAATACCCGACCTTACACGTAGTCAGGCTGCCCGGCGCAGTGGCGTCGGTCGTGGGCACGGTGTAATATGGCTGGCCGTTGGTTGCGAACACGCTCGAGATCAACGGTTGCACCGTGGTCCGACCGGTCACCGGATCGACCAGTGTCGGGAAGGTTGTCTCGTTGATGACCGGCGAGGTCAAGCCGAACAGCGCACCGGCCTGGACGTAGATCGACGGCCGCAGGCCGAGTTCACGCGCACCCGCGCCAAGCGGAATCTCGACTTCGATCTTGCCGAGATAATAAGCGCGACCGCCAAGCGCGTCGTCCGCGAGCAGGTTCTTGCGATCGGTGACCAGCGTCTGGATGCCAGACGCATCGGTCGAGTAGCTCTGGCGCTGGACGCGCGGCCCGACACCACGGATGTCGAAGCCGCGGAAATCGGGTTCGCCGAGATAGAAGCGATCGGTGATGCGGACATTGTCGATCCCTGCGCCGCGGCTCGTCTCGAGCGACTTGATATAGCCGCCCTCGAGATTGGCCGAAGCGATGAAGCCGCTGCCCAGATTGGCGTATTTGGACCCTTCGAACTTGGTGCGGATATATTTCACGTCGCCGCCGAGCCCGGCAAAATCCTGGCTGAAGATGAAGCGATGCCCCGCGCTCGGGCGCAAGCGGCTGTTGAGGCTGTCATAGATCAACGAATAGCCGACCGACGATGTCCAGCGATTGCCGATCGCGTCGCACAGATAGCGCCCGGCGGTGATCGGGTTGCACTTGTCGGCAGCAGAATTGCCGAGAATGCCGTCATTGTTCGAGTCGGTATAATAAGTCGACCGGTCGAGCCCGACCTGATCGTAACTAAGGCCGTACCGTCCGGCGAGCTGCCAATATTCGGTCAACGGCACGCCCGCGCGGATCTGGAAGCCGGTCGACACCTGCGTATAGGTCGTCTGGCGCTGGTCGCCGACATAGTTGAACGCATTGTAGTCGCGCCGGAAAATGTCGCCGCCGACCGCAATGTTCTTGTTGAACAGATACGGCTCGGTGAAGCCCAGTTCGACCGACTTCGAATAGGTCGAATAATTGACGCTCGCGCGCAATTCCTGGCCCTTGCCGCGGAAGTTACGCTGGCGGATCGAGGCCTGGATGATGAACTGCTCGAGGCTCGAATAGCCCGCCGACAGCGACAGCTCGCCGGTCGATTTTTCCTCGAGGTTCGCGGTCAGCACGACGCGGTCGGGCGCGGAGCCCTGCGACTGCTTGATCTCGAACTTGTCCTGGAAGAAGCCCAATGAGTTGATGCGATCCTGCGAGCGCTTGACCTGGAAGCTGTTGAACGCATCGCCCTCCGACAAGCGGATCTCGCGGCGGATCACCTTGTCCTGCGTCTGCGTGTTGCCGTTGATGTCGACGCGCTCGACATAGGTGCGCTTGGCCTCGGCGATGTGGAAATTGATCCCCATCGTCAGCGTGTCCTTGTCGCGCTGGAAGTCGGGGCTCACGTCGGTGAAGGCATAGCCGAACAGGCCGGCCGCCTCGCTGAGCGAATCGACCGAGGTCTCGACCTTCTTGGCGTTGTACCAGTCGCCCTTGTTGATGCCGAGATTGGCGGCGAGCTTCTTATTGTCGAAGTCGCGAATGTCGCTGTCGACGGTCACGTCGCCGAACTTGTAGCGCTTGCCCTCCTCCACCACGTAGGTGATGATGAAGTCCTTCTTGTCCGGCGTCAGCTCGGCCACCGCCGAGGTCACGCGGAAGTCGGCATAGCCTTCGGTCAGATAGAACTGGCGCAACTTCTGCTGGTCGTACGCCAGGCGATCCTGATCATAGCTGGTGTTCGAGCTCAGCAGCGTGGTGAGGCGCGCCTGCTTGGTCGCCATCTGCTCGCGCAGCTTGCTGTCCGAGAACACCTCGTTGCCGAGGATGTTGATCTGGCGGACCTTGGACTTGGGGCCTTCCGAAACCTCGAAGATCACGTCGACGCGATTCTGGTCGAGCGACACCATCTTGGGCTCGACCACGGCGGCGAAGCGGCCCTGGCGGCGATACAGCTCGACGATGCGCGCGACGTCCTGGCGGACCGCGGTGCGCGTGAAGATCTGGCGGGGGGCGAGTTTCACCTCCTTCTTAATCTTGTCTTCCTTGAGGCGCTTGTTGCCCTCGAAGATCACGCGGTTGATCACCGGGTTCTCGCGCACCTTGAGCACGATCTCGCCCGTGTCGGCACCGGCGATGAACACGTCAGCGAACAGGTCGCTGGCGTAGAGATCCTTGATCGCCTGATCGAGCGTCTCGTTGGTATAGGCCTGACCGGTGCGCAGCTTGGTGTACGACAGCACCGTCTCGGGCTCGAGCCGCTGCGACCCTTCGACTCGAATCGACTTGATCGTCCGCGAAACGGCTGGCGCGACGGCAACCGGCGCCGCCTGTGCCGCGGCCGGCTGGGCAGCAGCGGGCTGACCGGTCGATTGCGCGGACGCAGCCAGCGGCACACCCGCGAGCATCGTGCCGGCGAGCAACACGGTGGCGGCACGCCGCCCGTGCTTCGCGCCGAAATTGGAAACCTTGATCGCTGTCACATCCCACCCCAAATCGGAGAAAATTCCGCGTGGCCGAAAAATCGTCGGCCCGCCCTGCCTTACCTGCGTCGACCGATCAACCCGTCAGCGACTTCCACAGGCCGAAAGCGCCGAGGTCGTTGAACGTGACCATCACCATCAGCGCCAGAATCGCCACCAACCCGCCGCGGAAAGCCCATTCCTGGATCGCGGGAGTAACCGGCCTGCGCCGGATCGCCTCGATCGCATAAAAGAGCAGATGTCCGCCATCCAGGAGAGGGACTGGCAACAAGTTGATGAATCCGAGATTAATCGACACGCCCGCGATCAGGAAGATCAAGTCGAGCCAGCCGAGCGAAAGCTGCTCGCCCGACACCTTGGCGATCCGCAACGGCCCGCCAAGCTCATCGACCGAGCGCCGCCCGGTGATGATCTGGCCCAGCCCGTCGAGCGTGCTGCGCAGGATCTTGCCGGTCATCACGACGCCTTCGACCGGCGCTTCGAGCAAACCGACGGGCTGCGCCACCGGTGCGGTGGGACCGATGCCGAGCAGGCCCTTTTTATATTCGTTGCCGAAGCGATCGCGCTCGGTCGCCGTGCCGAGCACCGCTGCGCGTTCGACCGCGACGCCCTGATGCGTGAAGCCGACGATGACATGCTCGCCCGGCCGCAGCACGGCAAATTGCGCCACATCGTTGAAGGTGGTGATCGAACGGCCGCCGAGCGTGGTGATTCGGTCGCCGCTCTGCAGCCCGATCGCGGCGGCGGCGCTGCCCGGGCTGACCATGCCGACGACCGATGGCGTCCGATCGACGCCGTAGGTCATCGCAATGCCGGCGAGGATGAGGATCGCGATGATGAAGTTCGTGACCGGACCGGCGGCGACGACGATCGCGCGCTGCCACACCGGGCGCGCCTGCAACGTCTTCGCGCGTTCCGCGGGCGGCAGTTCGAGCCAGGCGGGATCGGGCGCGCTCGCCGCATTGAGGTCGCCGGCGAACTTCACATAGCCGCCGAGCGGCAGCACGCTGACCTTCCAGCGCGTGCCGAGCCGGTCGGTCCAGCCGAACAGTTCGTGGCCGAAACCGATCGAGAAAGCGTCGACCTTCACGCCAAAGATGCGGCCGGCCAGATAATGTCCCATTTCGTGCAGGAAGACGAGTGGCCCGATGACGAGCGCGAAAGCCAGAAGGGATAGCAACAGGCCGGGGGAGTGGCTCAAACCAGGATATCCTTCACATGCACCCCTCTCGACGCCGCATTGCGCGACTCGATCTGCCGGCGCGCCATGTTGCGCGCTTCGGCATCGACCGCGAGCACGTCTTGCAACGTGCCCGGCGCGGCCGGATCGTAACCCGACAGCGTATCGCCGACGATTGCGGCAATTTCGAGGAAGCCGATCTCGCGCGCGAGAAAAGCCGCGACCGCGATCTCGTTGGCGGCATTGAGGATCGCCGGGCGCGCGCCACCGGCGTCGAGCGCTTCGCGCGTCAGGCGCAGCGCCGGGAAACGCACGGAATCGGGCGCTTCGAAGTCGAGCTTGCCGATAGCGACGAGGTCGAGCGGCGCCATCGGCGTCGCCATCCGGTCGGGCCAGGCGAGGCATGAGGCGATCGGCACGCGCATGTCGGGCGGGCCCATCTGCGCAAGCACCGAGCCGTCGACATAATCGACCAGCGAGTGGATCACCGATTGCGGATGGATGACGATCTCGATCGCATCGTGCGGCACCGGGAAGAGGCGCGCGGCCTCGATCAGCTCGAGCCCCTTGTTGAACAAAGTGGCCGAGTCGACCGAGATTTTGGCGCCCATCGACCAATTGGGATGCGCGACGGCCTGCTCGGGTGTGACGCCGCGCATCTGCTCGATCGTCCAGTTGCGGAACGGACCACCGCTGCACGTCAGGATGATCCGGCGCACGCGCTCGGGACGGGCTGCGTCGAAACACTGGAAGATCGCATTATGCTCCGAATCGGCCGGGAGCAGCGTCGCGCCCGATCTGGCGGCCGCGGCCAGCACGATCTCGCCGGCCGAGACAAGCGGCTCCTTGTTGGCGAGGATCACGGTCTTGCCGCCGGCGATCGCCGCCATCACCGGTTCGAGCCCGATGCAGCCGACGATCGCACCCATCGTAATGTCGGCGCCGAGGCTGGCGGCTTCTAGGATCGCGGCGCGGCCGCCCGCGCAGCCGACATTGCTGCCGGCGAGCGCCGCGCGCAGTTCGGGCAGGCAACTTTCGTCTGCGACCACGGCGAGCTTGGCCCTGGTGCGAATCGCCGCAGCGGCGAGCCGGGCGACATCGCCATTGGCGGTGAGCGCGAGGACTTCGAACCGATCGGGCTCGCGCTCGATCAGATCGAGCGTCGACGTGCCGATCGAGCCGGTCGCGCCGAGAATCGTGATCGTCTTCACCACCAATACACTTTCGGTAACAGGATCAGCAGCGCCGCCACGGGAGCGACGGGCACGAGGCCGTCGAGCCGGTCGAGCACGCCGCCATGGCCGGGCAACAACGTGCCGCTATCCTTGACCCCGGCTTGGCGCTTGAGCCAGCTTTCGTAGAAATCGCCCATTTGCGCCAGCACCGCAAGCAAAGGTGTCGCCAGCGTCAGGCGCAGCGGCAGACCATATTCGAGATGCATGAAGGCGGCGAACAGGCTGGCGGCCACCATGCCACCGATCAGCCCGGCCCATGTCTTGTTGGGGCTGATCCCAGGCGCGATCTTCGGTCCGCCGATCAGGCGGCCCGCCGCATAGGCGCCGATGTCGCACGCCCAGACCAAAGCCAGCGCCCAGAGCGCGAACACTACGCCCTCCTGCTGCCGCCGAATCACCAGCAACGCCATGATCGGCAGGCCGACATAGAAGATGCCGCGTGCCAGACCCGGCAACCGAGTCACGATGACGACGAAGAAGGCCGCACCGACCAGCAGCCCGAGCGTGAGGAACCCCGCCCCCGCCCCGATCATCGGCATCATGATCGCCAGCGGCACCGACAGCGCATATTGCGCAAGCCGCTTGGTCTGTGGCGGGGCCTTCTGCAGATCGGCCCATTCGCCCATCATCAGCACGCCCAGCACGACGCAGAGCAGCCAGAACGGAATGCCGCCCAGCACCACGGCGGCCAGCGCAACGCTGATCAACACCACGCCGGAGAGAATGCGCAGCGTCAGGTTGGACATACCCGTAGCGGGAGCGGCCGTCACAGGCCTCCGAACCGCCGCTGCCGTTGCCCGAAGGTCGCGATCGCTTCGGCTAGCGTCTCGGCATCGAATTCGGGCCAGAGCGTGTCGACGAACAGGAGTTCCGCATAGGCCGCCTGCCAGAGCAGGAAGTTCGACAGCCGCACTTCGCCCGAGGTCCGGATCAGCAGATCGAGCGGCGGCAGATCTCGCGTCTCGAGCTCGCCCTCGAACATCGCGGCGTCGATCGTCGCCGGGTCGAGCGTGCCCGCGGCGGCGCGTTCGGCCATGCGACGCGCGACGTCGACGATCTCGGCCTGCGCGCCGTAATTGAGCGCGATCACCAGCAGCGGGCCGGTATTGACCGAGGTGCGCGCGATCGCATTGTCGATCAGTTCGACCAGATCGGGCGTGAAGCGGCGATAATCGCCGATGATGCGCAAGCGCACATTGTCGCGCACCATCTCGTCGAGGTCGCTGCGGATGAAGACGCGCAGCAGACCCATCAAGTCGCTGACCTCTTCCTCCGGCCTACGCCAATTCTCGCTGGAGAAAGCGTAGAGTGTCAGCGCCTCGATCCCCATCGCGCGCGCCGCGCGCGCGACGCGACGGACCGCCTCGACGCCCTTCTGGTGCCCGGCGAAGCGCGGCAGATGCCGCTTCTTCGCCCAGCGGCCATTGCCATCCATGATGATCGCGACGTGACGCGGGACGATACTGTCCCCCGTCACCGTCACCGGATCGGCAGCACGGGCGGCAAACGGCCTCACTTGCCCAGGATTTCCTTTTCCTTGGCGGATGCGGCAGCATCGATATCGGCGATCGTCTTGTCGGTCAGCTTCTGGACTTCGGTCTCGAGCTTCTTGCGATCGTCCTCGCCGAACAGGCCCTTCTTCTCGTCGACCTTGAGCGAGTCCATGCCATCGCGGCGCACGTTGCGCGCGGCGATGCGCGCGTCCTCGGCATATTTGCCGGCGAGCTTGGCGAGCTCCTTGCGGCGCTCCTCGGTCAGATCGGGGATCGGCAAGCGCAGCGTGGTGCCATCGACGATCGGGTTGAGGCCGAGGCCAGCCGAACGGATCGCCTTGTCGCAGGGGCCGACGTTCGCCTTGTCCCACACCTGCACCGAGATCATCCGCGGCTCGGGCACCGAGACGGTCGCGACCTGATTGAGCGGCATTTGCGCGCCATACACTTCGACCGTCACCGGATCGAGCAGCGACGTCGAGGCGCGACCGGTGCGCAGGCCGCTGAGATCACCCTTCAATGCTTCGACGGAGCCCGCCATGCGGCGCTCGAGGTCGGCCTTGTCATAGGCTGCCATGATTATTCTCCTGCTGTTTTCTGGACGACCGTCGATACGCCCTCACCGCGCAGAACCGCGGCGAGATTGCCCGATTCGCGGATGTTGAAGACGACGATCGGGATATTGTTGTCGCGACACAAAGCGATGGCGCTAGCGTCCATTACCTTGAGATCCTGCGCGAGCACCTGGCCGTAGCTGACGGTGTCGTAGCGCTTGGCGGTGGGGACGAGCTTGGGGTCGGCATCATAGACGCCGTCGACCGACGTGCCCTTGAACAGTGCGTCGCACTTCATCTCGGCGGCGCGCAAAGCAGCGCCGCTGTCGGTGGTGAAGAACGGGCTGCCGACGCCGGCGGCGAAGATCACGATCCGGCCCTTTTCAAGGTGGCGCTCGGCGCGGCGGCGGATGAAGGGTTCGCACACCGACGACATCGGGATGGCGGACTGGACGCGAGTCTCGACGCCGATCTGCTCAAGCGCGTTCTGGACGGCGAGCGCGTTCATCACCGTCGCGAGCATGCCCATATAATCGCCGGTCGCGCGGTCCATGCCGCGTGCCGCGCCCGAAATGCCACGGAAGATGTTGCCACCGCCGACGACGACGCAGAGCTCATAGCCCTGGTGCTTCACGTCGGCGATTTCGGCCGCGACGCGCGCGATGACGTCGGGATCGATCGACAGGCCGCTCGAGCCCATCAGGACTTCGCCCGACAATTTCAACAGGATACGTTTGTGGGCGATCGTCACGGTAATCCAGACTGCAAAGGGCGTAGGCGCCCAGCGGGCGGTGCGGCGCGGACCTTATCGGGGGCGCCGGGCGATTGGAAGCGCGGAAACCGTGCAGAGCGGGCGGTTGGGCGCGGATGTGGGGGCCGGGGTTTAGGGCTCGCGCCCCGATCCCAGCCACAATCGCTTCCCCGGCGAAGGCCGGGGCCCAGGAGCGAAGGTGGATGTAACGAAGCACACCGCCGCAAACGCCTGCTGCGCTACCGGCCGCCGGCCTTCGCCGGGGAAGCGCTTTGGGGGATGGGAAGCGCGCCCGACACAACAAGGGCCGCACCATGTGGCGCGGCCCCTGCCCGTTTCCGTCACGCCCGCGAAAGCGAAACCGAATCGCTTACGCGGTCGGCTCGGTCTGCGGTGCCTGCGGCACGCCCGAAGCGGCAGCGACTTCGGCGGCGAAGTCGCTCGTTTCCTTCTCGATGCCCTCGCCGAGCTGGAAGCGGACATAGCCCTTCAACTCGATCGCCTTGCCGGCTGCCTTGGCGGCATTGGCGACGACGTCCGAGATCTTGGTCTTGCCGTCCATCACCAGCAGCTGGCTGACGAGCGCGTTTTCCTTGCAATATTTCGCGATCGCACCATCGACCATCTTGGCGATGATGTCGGCCGGCTTGCCGCTCTCGGCCGCCTTTTCGGTCGCGATCGCGCGCTCGCGCGCGACGATCTCGGGGTCGAGGCCATCTTCGTTGAGCGCCAGCGGGAAGGCCGCAGCAATGTGCATCGCGATCTGCTTGCCGAGCGGCAGCAGCACGTCCTCACCGGCTTCGCTCTCGAGCGCGACCAGCACGCCGATTTTGCCGAGGCCCGGCGCCTGCGCATTGTGGACGTACGGCACGATCGCGCCGGCGGTCACTTCGAGGCGCTTGGCGCGACGCAGATTCTGGTTCTCGCCGATCGTCGCGATGTTGCTGGTCAGCGTATCCTCGACGGTCTTTTCGCCGATCGACGCCTTTTTGATCGTCTCAAGATCGTCGCCCAGCGCGAGCGCAACGGCGGTCACGTCCCGCACGAAGGTCTGGAACTGGTCGTTCTTGGCGACGAAATCGGTCTCCGAATTGACTTCGACCGCAGCCCCCTTGGTGCCGTTGACTTCGACGCCGATCAGGCCTTCCGCCGCGGTGCGGCTCGACTTCTTCGCGGCGGCAGCCAGGCCCTTCGCGCGCAGCCAATCCATTGCCACGGTCATGTCGCCGGCGGCTTCGGTCAGCGCCTTCTTGCAATCCATCATGCCCGCGCCGCTCTTCTCGCGCAGATCCTTAACCGCTGCTGCAGTGACTTCAGCCATGTCCTGGGTCCTCTTTAGTCTGTCAGATACAAATATAGGCGGAGCGGGGCCGAAGCCCTACCCCGCCCATAGGTCAGTTCGGTGACGCTTACGCGTCGATCTGGCGCTCGGCCTCGGCGACCATTTCGGCCTGCAGAGCGGCGTCCGATGCCGGCGTAATCTCGGCGGCAGGTGCTGCTTCCGGCGTCACGGTCAGCGCTTCCTCGGCGGGCGGCGCTTCCATCGAACCGATGTCCTGACGGCGCGCCAGCTGCTCGTTGCCACCACGCGTCGCGGCGATCGCGATTGCTTCGCAATACAGGCGGATCGCACGGCTGGCGTCATCGTTCGCCGGAACCGGGAAGGCGATGCCGTCGGGCGAGACGTTCGAATCGAGGATCGCGACGACCGGGATGCCGAGCGTGTTGGCTTCCTTGATCGCCAGCTCTTCCTTGTTCGCGTCGATCACGAACATAACGTCGGGAATGCCACCCATGTCGCGAATGCCGCCGAGCGAAAGCTCAAGCTTGTCGCGCTCGCGCGTTAGCTGAAGCACTTCCTTCTTGGTGAGGCCGACCGTGTCGCCGGAAAGCTGCTCTTCGAGCGTCTTGAGACGCTTGATCGAACCCGAAATGGTCTTCCAGTTGGTGAGCATGCCGCCCAGCCAGCGATGGTTGACGAAATGCTGGCCCGAACGGCGCGCTGCATCGGCAACGGCTTCCTGTGCCTGGCGCTTGGTGCCGACGAACAGGACCTTGCCGCCGCCGGCGGTCGAGGCCGCGACGAATTCGAGCGCGCGTGCGAACAAGGGCACGGTCTGCGACAGATCGAGAATGTGGACGCCATTGCGGTCGCCAAAGATATAAGGCTTCATCTTCGGGTTCCAGCGATGCGTCTGGTGTCCGAAATGCGCGCCCGTTTCGAGCAATTGCTGCATGGAGACGACTGGTGCCGCCATAAGAAGATTCCTTTCCGGTTGTGCCTCTGGGAAGCGAGTAATCCGCGGATCCCGAGGTGTAACCTCGGGGCGGACACCGGCAATATGTGCTTCCCATGCGGTGTGAAGGCGCGTCCGTTAGCCGAGCCCACGCCGGAAATCAAGCGCCTCGGCGGCTTGACATATGGAACGTAGATGGAACATACGGGGTTCGTGAGCGGAACGGGGGAACCTTAAAGCTCGGACACGGGTTGCGGTTTCGTGACTCGTCGTGTTGCATAGGAGATGAGCGGTGGCTGTTGTCGGTTTTCTGGTTTTCGCAAGTGCGCTCGCAGCGAGCATCGCCGTGTTCTGGCTGACCCTGGCACCCGCTTTGCCGCGGATCGTCGCGATGTTGCGCGACGGCGTCGACCCGATGGCCGGCAGAAACGCGTGGATCGTCAGCGAATCGCGGATTCGGGCGCGGGTGCGGGTGCGGACGGTGACGGTGGCAGCCCGGCCGAAGCTGCGCGAAGCCGCTTGATCCGCGCATAAGCGACGACGCTGAACGGCACCGTCGCCAGATAGGCGACGCACAGGAATGTCAGCGTATGCCATGGCGCGGAGATCAACGCCGCGCCGAGCAGCACCACCACGGCGATCGCTTCGAAACGGATATTGTTGCGCAGCTTGAGCGACGACCAGCTGAACGTCGCGACGCTCGACACCATCAGGACCGCCATCAGCGCAACCCACGGGCCGACGATCAACGGCGAGCGCCAGATGTCCATTCCGGTCCAGAACCACAGATAGAGCGGCAGCATCGCCAGCCCCGCCCCGACGGGCGACGGAGCGCCGGTAAGGAAGCCGGCCGATTTATGCGGCTGTTCGACCACGTCGATGCCGGCGTTGAAGCGTGCCAGTCGCAACGCGCAGAACACCGCGAACACCAGGGCGACGAGCCAGCCGACGCGCGGGACCTCCTTGAGCGACCACAGATACAGGATCAGCGCGGGCGACACGCCGAACGAAATGGCATCGGACAGCGAATCCAGTTCGGCGCCGAAACGGCTCTCGCCGCGCACCATCCGCGCGATCCGGCCGTCGATCCCGTCGAGGACGCTGGCGATCATCACCATCAGCACCGCGGTTTCCCATTGTTCGGAAATCGCGAAGCGGATTCCGGTGAGCCCGGAACACAAGGCCAGCGCCGTGACGGCGTTGGGCGCGACCGCGCGGAGCGGCAGCCCGCGGGTCGGCATACGGCGGGAGGGGGACCTCATGCGGCTGCGCTCGCCAATCCGGAAGTGGCGGCACTACCCCTCGCCCGTTCGGGCTGAGCCTGAAGAAGCGTCCGCAACATGCGGGCCGATCGCCCAGCGAGGAACTGCCCTTCGGCAAGCTGAAGGCGAACGGTGGAGGGCGCGTGTGAAACGGGGAAAGCGTTGGATGGGCAATGCAAGACGGATACAAAAACCACGCGCTGATTCACTGCGCGATCCCGCTCGCCACGGTGCCGCCGACGCGTCCGAGGATCGTTTCGCCCGCGACGCTGCGCTGACCGAGCACGACCTGGCACGCGCAATCGTCGGGCAGGAACACGTCGAGCCGGCTGCCGAAGCGGATCAGCCCGATGCGCTGCCCGGCGGCGATCATGTCCCCCGGCTTGACGAACGGCACGATCCGCCGCGCGAGCAAACCGGCGATCTGGGTGAAGCCGATGCGACGCCCGTCGCGCCCCTCGACGACGATATGCTGACGCTCATTGTCCTCGCTCGCTTTGTCGAGCTCGGCATTGACGAACTTGCCCGAGATATAGACGACTTGCTTCACCGTCCCGGCGATCGGCGTGCGGTTGATGTGCACGTCGAACACCGACATGAACACCGACACGCGGATCAACGGCGCATCGCCGAGGCCGTTGGGCCCGGCGAGTTCGCGCGGCACGGGAACGCGCGCGATCATCGAGACGAGGCCGTCGGCGGGCGAAACGATCAGCCCCTCCCCGCTCGGCGTGACTCGGACCGGATCGCGGAAGAACAAGGCGACCCACAGGGTCAGCCCGATCAGCGGCCAGGTGAGGATCGGCACGAACACCCAGGCCAGCACCACGATCGCGGCCGCGATCGCGACATATTTGCGCCCTTCCGGATGCAGATCGGGCACGCGCCACTTGATGGCTTCGGGGGGCGTGTTGGTTTGCGCGTCTGGGATCATGCGCCAATCTCTACCGCACGCCCCGCCCCACGACAATCGACAACCCGCACCCCTCGCGCAGCGCCCGCCGCTAGCGGGTTGATCGCCGCCGCCCTTGCTCCTAGACGCTCGTGCAAACCTCCCCCTTCAGGAAGAGCAAAATGGCGAAGATCAAGGTAAAGACGCCCATCGTGGAAATCGATGGCGACGAGATGACGCGGATCATCTGGCAGTGGATCCGCGAGCGCCTGATCCTCCCGTACCTCGACGTGGACCTGGAATATTACGATCTCGGCATTATGAGCCGCGACGCCACCGACGACAAGATCACGGTCGACAGCGCCAAGGCCACGCAGAAGTACGGCGTCGCCGTCAAGTGCGCGACGATCACCCCGGACGAAGCGCGCGTCGAGGAATTCGGCCTCAAGAAGATGTGGAAGTCGCCCAACGGCACGATCCGCAACATCCTGGGCGGCACGATCTTCCGCGAGCCGATCGTGATCAAGAACGTGCCCCGCCTGA
>CAXTEO010000001.1:0-129703 GCA_964243205.1 uncultured Sphingomonas sp. | reverse complement strand
CGTCGAGGCAGCGCTGCCCACCACCGAGCGAGCAGGCGCCGATGTTGAGCCGCCCGCCGTCGAGCCCCATCATCGCGATGCGGAACCCCTCGCCCTCGCCGCCGACGAGGTTCTCGGCGGGCACGCGCACGGCGTCGAACGTCACCTGCCGCGTCGGCTGCGAATGCCAGCCGAGCTTGCGCTCGTTGGCGCCGAAGCTGACGCCCGGCATGTCCTTTTCGATCACCAGGCAGGAAATGCCCTTGGGCCCTTCGACCCCGGTGCGGACCATCGTGACGTACACCTCATTCTCGCCCGCGCCCGAGATGAACTGCTTCGATCCGGTGACGACATAATGATCGCCGTCGCGCACCGCCCTGGTCTTCAGCGCCGCCGCGTCCGACCCCGAACCGGGCTCGGTCAGACAATAACTGGCGATCCGGTCCATCGTCACCAGGCTCGGCAGATAGCGGTCCTTGACTGCCGCCGAGCCGAACCGGTCGATCATCCAGCTCGCCATGTTGTGGATGCTGATGAACGCCGAGGTTGAGGGACAGCCATAGGCCATCGCCTCCATGATCAACGCCGCTTCGAGCCGGCCGAGATTGATCCCGCCCGCTTCCTCCGACACGTAGATCGACGCGAAGCCGAGTTCGGCCGCCGCCTTGATCGTGTCGCGCGGGAAGATGTGCTGCTCGTCCCACTCCGCGGCGTGCGGCGTGATGCGGTCGGCGGTGAATCGGCGCGCGAGATCCTGGATCTCGCGCTGATCGTCGGTCAGGTCGAACTGGTCGCTCACTGCTTCATCCCATCGTCGGGATGACGAAGGCGTTGGCACCATCGCCGACCCCGCCATCCGGCCAGCGTTGCGTGACGGTCTTGACCTTGGTCCAGAACTTCACGCCTTCCATGCCGTGCTGGTTGGTATCCCCGAATGCCGAGCGCTTCCAACCACCGAAGGTGTGATACGCGACCGGCACCGGGATCGGCACGTTGATGCCGACCATGCCGACATTGACGCGCGCCGCGAATTCTCGCGCGGCGTGGCCGTTGCGCGTGAAGATCGCGACGCCATTGCCATATTGATGCTCGCTGGGAAGCCGCAGCGCATGTTCGAAATCGTCGGCGCGGACGATCTGCAGGACCGGGCCGAAAATCTCCTCCTTATATGCCGACATGTCCGGCGTGACGTGGTCGAACAGGCTCGGGCCGATGAAGAAGCCCTTTTCATGCCCCTGCAGTTCGAAGCCGCGGCCGTCGACCACGAGCTCGGCGCCTTCGTCGACGCCGGTCTGGATCCAGTTTTCGATTCGCGTGCGGTGCGCCGCATTCACCACAGGGCCGTAATGCGCGTCATTGTCGGTCGAGACGCCGACCCGCAGCGCGGCGATCGCCGGGATCAGCTTTTCGCGCAGTGCGATCGCGGTCTTCTCGCCGACCGGCACCACCACCGGCAGCGCCATGCAGCGCTCGCCCGCGCTGCCGAACGCCGCGCCGGAGAGATCGGCGACGACCTGGTCGAGATCGGCATCGGGCATGACGATGCCGTGATTCTTCGCGCCGCCCATCGCCTGGACGCGCTTGCCAGCCGCGACGCCGCGCCGGTAGACGTAATGCGCGATGTCGGACGAGCCGACGAAACTGACCGCCGCGATATCGGGATGGTCGAGGATCGCATCGACCATTTCCTTGTCGCCATGGACGACTTGCAGGATGCCCTCGGGCAACCCCGCCTCGGCGAACAGTTCGGCGAGCCGCACCGGCACCGAGGGATCGCGCTCGGACGGCTTGAGGATGAACGCGTTGCCGGTGGCGATCGCGACGCCCGACATCCACAATGGGATCATCGCCGGGAAGTTGAACGGCGTGATGCCCGCGCCGATGCCGAGCGGCTGGCGCATCGAATAGACGTCGATGCCGGGGCCGGCGCCCTGGGTAAATTCGCCCTTCAGCACATGCGGGATGCCGCAACAGAATTCGATCACTTCCAGCCCGCGCTGAATGTCGCCCTTCGAGTCGGCGATCACCTTGCCATGCTCGGACGAGAGCAGATGCGCGAGCTCGTCGATATGCGCCTCCACCAGCCCCTTGAAGGCGAACATCACGCGCGCGCGGCGCTGCGGGTTGGTCGCGGCCCAGCCCGGCTGCGACTTGAGCGCCGCGGCGACCGCAGTGTCGAGCACGGCCTGGTCGCCGAGCGTCACCGTGGCCTGGACCTGCCCGGTATTGGGATCGAACACGTCGCCGCGCCGCGCCGCGGCGCCGCCCGACAGGCCGACGATGTGATGGTCGATAGTGCGCACGATTGTGGTCACGGCATCTCTCCTGATTTTGGTCCGTACAGCATCTGCCGGCATTGTCAGCAAGTGATGGACATGCAGGTTCGAGCTGCATATTTGCAGGTGATGGACTGGAGCGACCTGCCGATTTTCCTCGAGGTCGCACGCGCGCGGCAAATCGGCCGGGCAGCCAGTGCCTTGGGGATCGATGCGACCACGGTGGGGCGGCGCTTGCGCCGGCTCGAACAGGCGCTCGGGCATCGCTTGTTCGAACAGAGCGCCACCGGCCAGGTGCTGACCTCGGCTGGACAGGATTTGCTGGCCCGCGCGACGGCAATGGCGGCGATCGCCGCCGGCCCCGGCGCGCAGGAAAGCGAGCCCGATGTCGAGGCCACCGTTCGCGTGAGCGTGGCGGAAGGCTTCGGCACCTGGTTCGTCAGTCGCCACCTCGGCGACCTCGCCGACCGGCACCCCAGGCTCACCGTCGATCTCGTCGCCAATAGCGGGTTTCTCAACCCCACGCGCCGCGAAACCGACGTCGCCGTCCTGCTCGCGCGCCCGCGGCGCGGCCCGCTGCGCACCCGCAAGCTCACCGATTATGCGCTGCGGCTCTATGCGTCGCGCGACTATCTGCGAGTCGGGGGTGCCATCCGCACCAGCGCCGACCTGCAGACGCGACGGATGATCGGCTATGTCCCCGACATCCTCTACGCGCCCGAATTGCGCTATCTCGACGAGATTCCCGGCGCGCTGCGGCCGAGCTTGCGATCCTCGAGCATCAACGCGCAAGCGCGGATGATCGCGAGCGCAGCGGGGGTCGGGGTGCTCCCCTGTTTCATCGGCGATGCCGATCCCACCCTCGTGGCGATCCTGCCCGAGCTGACCATCACGCGGTCGTTCTGGCTGGTGACCCACCAGGACACGGCGCATTTCACCGCGATCCGCGCCTTCACGGATTGGCTCGTCGCGCTCGTCGCCGCCGAAAGGCAAACCTTGCTGCCGGCCTATCCCGTGCATCCGGCATAACGCGGCGGGCGCTCAGAACGCCGCGCTGACCGTCCCGAAGACCTGCCGCGGTGCCGAAGAATGGAACACCAGAATGGCACCGGTCGGGTCGCTCGGCGCGAACACGCTATTGTCGAAATTCGCTGCGTAGCGCTTGTCGGTCAGGTTGGTGACGTTCAGCGACAGCTTGGCGCGCTTCAGCGGGCCAACCACGCCGAAATCGTAGCCGAGCCCGAGGTCGAACGTCGTATAGCCCCCGAAGCTCTGGTCGTTGGTGTAGGTGTAATAGCGCCGGCCGGTATATTTGCCCTGCAGCGACGCGGAGAAGCCGCCCTGCTTCACGCTCAGCACGCTCGAATACAGCTGCTTCGGCGTATCCACCTGCTGCTTGCCGGCGGTGGCATAGAGCACGCAGGTGGTGGTGCAGAAATTGAGATCCTGGTCGTAGGTCGATGCGTTGTACGACGCCGCATTGTACCACGTCACCCACGGCAGCGGCTTCACCAGCACGCCGAGTTCGACGCCCTTGCTGGTGACGCTGCCGGCATTGTGGAAGGAATTGCCGCAGCCCGGATTCTGCTGCTGCGCCGTCGGGCAGGGATTGTACTGCAACAGGCGGTTGTCGAATTTCACGTAATAGCCGGTCAGCGAAAGCTGCAGATGGCGGCTGACATAACGATAGCCGCCCTCGACGCTCTTCGAGGTCTCGGGCACCAAAGTGCTGCCCTGCACGTCCCAGATCGCCTGCGTCACCGATTGCGGCCCGAGTTTGAAGCCGCCCTGGAACATCGCCATGTTCTCGGCATAGCTGGCGAACAGTTCGTGCCCGCGCGCGATTTGCCAGTGGACGCCCACTTCCGGCAGGAAATAGTCCTTGGCCGTCAGCGAGCCGGTCGCGAACTGGGTCGATGTCGGCGGGGCCGCCTTGGCGATCCCGGGGAGCGCCTGGGCGTCCGAGCGCGAATAGGTGCCCTTGAAGCCGAAATCGACGCTCAGCGCGTCCTGGAACAGCTTGACCGTATCCTGCACGTAGAACTGCCGGGTCTTCCACTTGGTCTGCTGCACCCATTGCGCGGTCGCCGGCTGGCCGTCGAGGAACTGCCCCAGGTCGATCGGGCCGGTAACATCGGGGCGGATGTAGCGCGACGCGCTGCTGGTGTTGTTCTCGATCCAGAAGCCCGCCTCGAACGTGTTGAAGCCGACGTTCCATTGCGCGCTGCCGAGCCCGCCGGTGCGGTTGATCGTGTAGCGCGTGTCGCGGATCTGCACCGGCAGATCGTCGGCGGTCGTGACGGTGCCCTGGTTGGAAAGGCCGGTGATGAAGTTGTTGCCGGCACCGGCGTCTTCATGGTGGTACACTTGCCCGCGCACGCTCAGCGCCTTGGTGATGCTATACTCGCCCGAGACATAGAACAGGTCGTCGTTCCGCAGGATCTGGCCGTTGGTGTAGCTGACGTCGCCGATCTTCTCGGGCAGGGTCGAGGGCGCGCACTTGATCGGCGTGGTCGTCACGGTGCAGGCGGCACGGCTGAGATAGGTCGACCAGTCCGGTGAAATGCCACCGAGATCCGGACCGCGGCGGCCGTAGATTTCCTTCGACAGATAGGCATCGTCGGCCTGGTTGGTACGCGACAGGTCGCCGAACGCGGTGATCTTGCCGCCATCGAAGCGATAGACCAGCTTGCCGTTGAACTGGCGCCCGGTGGAGGTGTTGTCGGCCGCCTGGTTCACGAACAGATCCTGCCGCGTGTACTGGCCGGAAAGGTACAGCAACAGGCCACCACGCTCGCCCGAATCGACACGGACGAAGGTGCGCAGCCCGTCCGCGCTGCCAACGGTCTGCGAGATCTGCAGGCCCGGCGTCTTGTGCGGATCGCTGCTGGTGTACATCACCGCGCCGCCAAGATTGCTGGTCGAGGGAATGCCGAGGCCGGCGATACCGGTCGCGAGATCGGCGCTGCCGAGATTCTCCGAGATCAGCGCGCGGTTGATGGTGAGGCCGTTGTAATTGTTATACGCGCCGTCGCCGAGCGGCATGCCGTCGAGCGTATAGCCGAGATGCGTAGTGCTGAAGCCGCGCACCTGCAGCGACATCGACTGTTCGTTGACGCCGAGCGCGTCGATCGACTGCGCGCTGACGCCGGGCAGAAAGTTCAGCGCCTTTTGCAGGCTGGTGCCGGGCGGCAGCGTGTCGAGGTTCGACGGCAGCAGCGTCGAGACCGAGCGCGTCTGACCGCTCCCGACCACCACGATATCCGCGCCGTCCTGGATTTCGGGAGACGCGCTGCCGTCGGTCGCCTGTGCGTGCGCGGCGGGCGCGAAGGCGACGAGCGCGACCGAGGCCAGCAGCACGGCACATGTACGGCGACCGCGTGGGTGGCGGTGCGAAATGTCGGTCATCGTCTGTGTCATCCCCGCGGCGAAGCCCGCCCGCTCGTGGCGCTAGGCTGACCCGGTGACGGCATCGTTACGTTTCCGTGACGATTTGACGACGAAATGCGACGTGAAGTGTCTGTTGCGCAAGCGCAACACTCGCGTCGCTCCTATAGAAGCGGTTCGACCGCGATCAGGGTGGCGCTGTCGCGCCACAGCTCCTCCGCCCGGTCCTCGTCGTAGGACTCCACCGACGACCGGATTTCGCGCAGTCCTTCGAAATAGCGCCCGCTGGTGGGGGCCAGCGCGGGATCGGTGATCAGCCGCGCCAGCGCCGCGCCGGATTCCTCCGGCGTGTGGATGTTCTTCAGCAGGACCAGGCGCAGCAGCGGGATCACCCTCGGCAGGATGCTGTGCCACGCAAACCGGACGACCGCCGGATATTCGCGGGCAAGCCCGGTCCCCGGCATCAATCCCGGATCGAACGCGTTGACGGTGATGCCGTCGGGCAGCCGGCGCGCCAGCGCATAGGTGAAATAGACGTTCGCAAGCTTGGTGGTCGCGTATCGGCGGCCGCGATCCGCAGCTGCGTCATCCTTTGCCGCCTCCGGACCGAGCTCGCCCTTTGCGAGCGCCATCGGGCTGTTCCACGCCGGCACCGGGACGGCCATGCCGGCGGGCACCTTGGCCAGCTCGACGGGATCGTGGACGCCGCTGGCGACGACGGCAATCCGCGCCGGCGCCGCCATCAACGGCACCAGCAGCGTGACGAGCAGGTAATGGCCGAGATGGCTCACGCCGAAGGTCGATTCGAAGCCATCGGCGGTGAGCGTCCGCGCGCCCTGCACGGCGGCATTGCAGACGAGACCGTGCAAGGGTGGTAGGTCCGCCGCCTTCAACCGCTCCCCCAGCGCCGACGCGAAAGACCGCACCGAGGCCAGCGACGCCAGATCGAGCGCCATCGTCTCGATTTTCGCCCCCCGCGGCGCGGATCTGCGCAGCGTTTCCACCGCCGTCCGCGCGCGCCCCGGATCGCGGCAGGCGATGATCACGTGCCACGGCGGCGACGCCGCGAGCAAGGCGCTCGCGCAGCCATAGCCCAGGCCGGAATTGCCTCCGGTGACGATTACGGTCTGCCCGGGCCGCGCGGCGGCCCTCGTGTCGTCGTCCTTCGTGCGCATGAAATCCTCCCGATGCCGGACGCCGTCGGCGACCGCTTTGCATCAAGATAATACGAATTACGTACTATTCAATCATCGCCATATACGATCTTCGTTATCAGCGTGATGAACTGCTCGCGCTCGCCCGCCGAGAGCCGCTGCAGCATCATCCGCAGGAGTCCCTGATGGACGTCGTGCAGCGCCGCCACCGTCGCTTGCCCCTGAGCGGACAGGCGCAGCGCGATCGCCCGACGATCGCCTTCGATCCGGTCGCGCTCGAGCAGCGCGCGCTTGACCAGCCGATCGGTCGCGGACGAGATCGTCGTGCTGGGCACCGACAGGAAGCGCGCGACGTCCGACGGGCCGCATCCGGGATGGTCGGCGATGAACTGCAGCACCTGCTTGTCGAGTTCGTTGAGCGGCCGTTCCAGGCCACTGACGTCGGCCAGTTTGTGGCGGCGGGTGAAGGCGTCGAACGCCGCCCCGGCCTTGGTCATCTGCTCGTCGGTGGGGTCGCTCATGCTGCTGCTTAGCGCACTGCGGCCATCGGTGTCATTCCCCTGTCAGGCCGGCGCAGCGGTGGCTGTCACGACGCTCCGCGGCGCTCCTCGACCTGCATCGCCCGGGCGACGATGTGATAGTCGGTCGCGCCGATCTCGAAGCTTCCCCGGCGAAGGATCAGGCCCCAGCCGGTATTGGCGCCGGCAAAGGAGAGATCGGGCAACAGTGGCCTGATCGGCGCGTCGCTCGCGTCGAAATACCGGACGTCCCGGCGATAGGGCCGGAAGGTGTCGGAGACGGTCACCGTATACACCTCCGTGTCGAGGACCTCGCCGATCGCCGTGAACGCCTGGACCGGATCGCCATCCTGCCTCCGGTCCCGGGCGGAATAATAGACGATCCGGTCGCCCGCGCTCAGCCGGCGCAGCGGCGCCTCCCGACCGTGGTTCAACTGGCAGAAGCGGCCGCTCACGGCGATGCGAACATGGTCGCGGCTCGCCACGCCCACCCAGTAGCGGGTCATTGCGGGTGGCCCGCCTCATGCACTTCGCGCAACGCATAACAGATCGGCGAGAAGGACGTCGCGATCGCCGCCGCGGCCTGCATGTGCGCGCGCGACGCGGGATCCGCCAGCATCGCATCGAGATCGGCCTGGCTGCGCCACTGCGCGTAATTCGCGACGTGCCGCCGGTCGGCGCTGAGGTGGAGGTTGGCGGAGACGAACCCCGGGACATGCCGGATCCGGGCTTCCGTGGCGTGGGACAGGACCGCCAGCAGATCGTCGGCCTTGTCGGGCTCGACGGTGAAGGTGTTGATGAGGACGAGATAGCCTGCCGAAGGGTCGAGGGTCGCCATGAAGAGCCTTTCCAAATTTGCCAATGCGCTGCGGGAATGATATAAGGCGCCTTATATATGTAAGGAGCCTTATATTACAAGCACGGATATGCCGCCGGCGGTGGCGAAGCGGTTGGGCTATGCACTCAAGCGCGCGCAGCATGCGCTGCGCATGGCGATGGACAATGCGCTCCGGGCGCCGGGCATGACGATGCCGCAATATGCGGTGCTGTCGGCGGTCGAGGCCGAGCCGGGCCTGTCCAATGCGCGGCTGGCGCGGGCCGCGTTCGTCACGGCGCAGACGATGCAGGGCGTGTTGGCCAATCTGGAGCGGGACGGCCTGCTGGAGCGGCGTGCCGACCCCGATCATGGTCGCATCCTGCGCAGCGACCTCACCGCACTGGGGCGCGCGCGACTGGCCGACGCGCACCGCGCGGTGCGTGCGGTGGAGACACGGATGGTGGCCTCGTTCGGCGAGGACGCCGCCGCGCACATCGCCGAGGCGCTGTCGAAATGCGCGGACGATCTGAAACGCCTGCTTCCGAACTGATTCGCGTCGCGCCGATCAGATGCTGCGAACCGATTGCCGACGGCAATGCCGGTGAGCCCCTCTACGACGCCGGCCGCGCCGCGATGCCGGCGGTGCGGGCGTTCATCGAGGCGATGCGGGAGAGCCGTACCCGAGACGACGAGCTGCTGTCGCCGTCGCACGCAGTGCGGCCTGCAACCCGAGGACCGCGCCTTCGCAGCGTGATCGCGACGTCCATTACACGATGTGGAACGGGTCGACCGCGCTCGTCATGTTCACGCCGACCAGCTGAACCGACTGATCGAACACACCATCGCCATTGCCGTCCCAGAAGAGCCAGCCGTCGGTGGTACCGGCGACGAAGGTGACGTGGCCGGGACTCGCCGTCAGCTTGGCGGCCGCGAGCGCATCGGTGAAACTGTTGGTTGCGATTGCCGCCGACGAGAAGTCGGCCGACGCCAGCGCGCCGTTGACGAAATCGAGATCGATGACGTCGCCCTCGCTTGCCTTGAAGTCGGTGATCCGATCGTAGCTGGCGCTGTTCAAGGTCGTGTCGCCGAAACCGAACACGAAGGTATCGGCCTCCGTACCGCCGGTCAGCGTATCCTTGCCGGCGCCGCCGATGAGCGTGTCGTTGCCCGCTTTGCCGAGCAGGGTGTCGCCCCCCAGTCCGCCGTCGATCCGGTCGTTGCCCGCGCCGCCGTCGAGCGTGTCGAGCCCGTCCTCGCCGTACAGGCGATCGTCACCGGCATTGCCCGACAGCGTGTCGTTACCGGCGCCCCCCCATAGCGTATTGTTCGCACCATTTCCTGCGATCGCGTTGGCAAGCTCGTTGCCGCGCCCGTCGATCGCATCGGTGCCGGTGAGCGTCAGTTTCTCGACTTCGGCGGGGGGGGTGTAGCTGACCGCAGAAAAGATCTGGTCGCCCGTACCGGCGCCGGCCAGTTCGACGACGCGATCCGCCGGATCGTCGACGTAATAGCTGTCATTGCCGTCGCCGCCGGTCAATGTGTCGACACCGGCGCCGCCATCGAGCGTATCGTCACCGACCCCGCCGATCAGCGTGTCGTCACCGCCGCCGCCGTAAAGCTTGTCGTTGCCGTCGCCCCCGTCGAGCGTGTCCGCGCCGCCCAGGCCGTAGAGCGTGTCGGCACCGAGGCCGCCCTCGATCCGGTTGGCGGCATCGTTGCCGGTGACGACGTTCGCCAGATCATTGCCGTAGCCGTTGATCGCGCCGGTGCCGGTCAGCGTTAGATTTTCCACCTGATCGGCGAGCCGGTAGCTGACCGAAGCGAACACCGAATCGGTGCCGCCCCCGGCCAGTTCGACGACCTGGTCGTCATTCCCGGCAAAGCCGTCATCCGACCAGGTGTCGACATAGAATGTGTCGTTGCCTGCCCCGCCATCCATGTAATCCGCGCCGGCGCCGCCATCGATGATGTCGTTGCCCGCAAGCGCATAGATCGTGTCGTTCAATGCAGTGGTCTGATAGGCGGCGACCGTCGTCGTCGCAGTGATCGTGTTGTTGCCCGACGACCCGGTGATCGTCCGGCCAATCTCGTTCACGTCGGTGACGGTGATCGACAGCATCTGATCGTCGCTGTTGATACCGTCGGTGGCCTGCACCGATACCTGGTAGATGCCGTTGCCATCGGCATCGAGCGGATGCTCGAAATCGGGCGCGGTGATGAAGGCCAGCGCACCCGTCCGCGGATCGATGGTGAACAGCGCGGCGTCGGCCCCGCCCGCGATCGCATATAGGGGCGTCGTCGCATCCGCGTCGGTTGCCGTCACGGTGGTGACCGCCGTGCTATTCTCCGCCACGCCGAGCGCGGCGCTCGCCCCGCCGCCGTTCGAGCTGATGATCGGCGCGTTGTCGTTCAGGTTCGCGATGCTGATCGCCAGCGTCTGCGCGACGCTGTTCGCGCCGTCGCCGGCGCTCACCACGACCTGGTAGATGCGGTCATGGTCGCTGTCTCCCGGCATCTCATAATCGGGCGGGGCCAGAAAGGTGAGCTGACCGCTTGCGGCATCGACCGCGAAGAGCGCCGCATCGGCGCCGCCGGTGATGGCGTAGGTGAGCGCATCGCCATCGGCATCGCTCGCCCGGATCGTGGCGGCGGCGACCGCATTCTCGTCGACGGTCAGCGCAACCGCCGCCGCGCCGCCGAACGAGGTAAGCATGGGAGCGTTGTCGTTCAGATTGCCGACGGTCACGGCCAGCGTCTGGCGATCGACGTTCACGCCGTCGCTGGCCTGGACGATCACGTCATAGACATTGTCGTGATTGGCGTCCGCGGGATTTTCGAAATCGGGCGCCGTCTTGAAGGTGAGTGCGCCGGTCGCCGGGTCGATCGCGAACAGCGCGGCGTCGGCGCCGCCGATGACGGCATAGGCGGTCGCCGGGCCATCCGTGTCGGTCGCGCTCACGGTGGTGACCGCGGCCAGATTCTCATCGATCGTGATTGCGGCGCTGGCCCCGCCGCCATTCGACGTGATGACCGGGGCGACGCCATCCGGCACGTCATGGACGGTGACGGTCAGGTCCTGCGTATCGACGCCACCATTACCGTCGTTGACCGCCACCACGACCTGATAGACATTGTCGCCATCGGCGTCGGCGGGGCTTTCGAAATTGGGCGCCGTCACGAAGCTCAACGCGCCGGTCACCGCATCGATCGCGAACAGCGCCGCATCCGCGCCCGCCACGATCGCATAGAGCAACGTCTGGTTCGTATCGGGATCGGTCGCGGTGACGGTGGTGACCGAGCGCTGGTTCTCGTCGATGTCGATCAGGGCCGCCGCTCCGCCACCGTTCGAGGTGATGACGGGCAGATAGTTGAGCAAGGTCGAGGCGACGGTCGTGTCCGCAAAGGCGAAAAACTCGACATTACGGATCGTCTTGATCCCTTCGGGCGAGCCCGCGCGCGTGTCGGTCGCGGTGAAGCTGCCGTCGGCCTGCAGCGCGATGAGATAGTCCGCACGGTTACCGGCGAACACCACCGTATCGACATCGGCGCTGCCGTCGATGATGTCGTTACCCGCGCCGGCGACGATCGTGTCGTTGCCCGCACCGCCGTGCATGTAATCATTGCCGGCGCCGCCATCGAGATAGTCGGTGCCCGAGCCGCCGTAGAGCTCGTCGTCACCGCCGCCGCCGTAGAGCCGGTCGCTCCCGGCATCGCCGTTGAGCGTATCGTTGCTCGAAGTGTCGGCATCGTCCCCGTAGAGCAGGTCATCGCCCGAGCCGCCCGACAGATTGTCCCCGCCGGCCTGACCGTAGAGCGTGTCATTGTCGTCGCCCCCGGTCATCTTGTCGCTGCCGCGGCCGCCATACAATATGTCGTTGCCGGGGCCGCCATCGATCGTGTCGTCGCCCGATATGCCGTTGAAGCCGAGATCGTCGCCGTACAGCAGATCGTCGCCAGTGCCGCCGGAAATGGTGTCGCTGCCACGCCAGCCGAAGATGATGTCGTTGCCGGCATCGCCCTCCAATATATCCTTGCCGGCGCCGCCGATGATGATGTCGTTGCCGCCCTGGCCGTGGATCGCTGCGGCCTTGATGTAATCGATGCCGCCGATGCCGTGCGCGGTCAGATCGATGATATCGTCGCCGTCGCCCATCCAGAATTGTTCGATATTGCTGAACCCGCCAAAGCCGCCGGCGATCGCGCCATTGTTGTAGAACAGCGCATCCGCCGCGTCGGACGCGTAGATGATGTCGGTCCCGTCGCCGCCGTTCAGCAGGTCGGTCGAGATCTGCACATTGGGTGCGGTGATCTGGTACGCAGTGCCGCCGCTCGTCAGGATCGCGCTGGCCCAACTGAGCTGGGCCAGCGTCGCGTCGGGACGGAGATGATCGAAATTGGGGTCCTTGGTGAAGGCGTAGAACAGGTCGCGTCCGCTCGTGCCGTTGACGGTCGAACTGCCCAGTATGTTGTAATAATCCGCCATGGTCGGTCCCCGCATCGCTCGTGACGCGCAATCAACGGACCGCGCGCGTCGGCGAAGCAGCGGTGCCTACGCGCGAAACCACCGCTCACCTTCGCGCCAGAATAGCGCTTTTGACCGATGGGAGGGCGGGGCATCGGGATAAACCGAAGGGCCCATTGGTATGCGCTTCGTCGGTCCGCGCGGGCGAATCCGGATCAATGCTCGCGAAACGATCGCCAGGCGGCATCGGCGAGCGGCTCGAACAGATACTGCAGCGCGGTCCGCCGGCGTAGCGGAACGATCACCTCGACGGGCATGCCGGGTTTCAGCTCGAACGAGGCTCCGCGCCGACGTCGAAGCAACGCGACCTGATCGGCGCCGATCTGCACTTCACCGATGAAATAGGACGCGCCGGACTTTTCATCGCTGAAACTGTCCGCCGACAGCCGGCTCAGGCGACCGCGAATGATCGGAAGGCTGCGGTCGGACAGCCCCGCAAAGCGCGTTTCGGCATCCTGTCCGACGACCAGATCATCGACATCGTTGGGGGCGAAGCGCGCCTCCACCACCAGCCCGGCATCGCGCGGCACGATGTCCATCAGCTTCTGACCCGCCGCAATGACTCCACCGACCGTGAACACCGACAGCCCGACCACCGTGCCACTGACCGGCGCGCGGATTTCGGTGCGCGCCACTTCGTCCTGCGCCGCGCTCCATTTGGGCATCGCATCGGCCAGCAGCGTTTCGACATCGCGCAATTCGGACGCGACCTTCTCCTGCAGCGTCTGGCCGGCTTCGATCGCCTTGAGGCGCGATTCGCCGACGATGCTCGTCGAGGAGGCCTGCGACGCGCGCAGCCGTCCGCGCTGGCCGACCAGATCGGCCCTCGCGCGTTCGAGCGCACGGATCCGGGTCATGCTAACGAAGCCCTTTTCGGCAACGCCGCGCAGGCTGTCGAGCTCGTCGGTCAGCAGCCGCTCCTGTTCGTTGATCGCGACCACTTGCTGTTGATATCCGTCCGCCTGATGCCCCGCCTGATCGCCTTCCCGACGGGCCACGCTTTCCTGGGTATGCAGCAGCGCGCCCCGCGCGGCCTGCTGCGCCTGTTGCGATCGCAGCGCCGCCAGCGCCTCGGCCCGGTCCGCCGCGTCGAGCACCGCGAATTCGGGTGGCGTCGCGATCGTCGGGTTGCCGGCCTGTTCGGCCCGCAGGCGTGCGCGCTGGGCGATCAGCCAGATCGCTTGCGATGCAAGGACGCGCTCCTGGGCGGCGACCGCCGGTGCGGCAAGCCTGATGAGCACATCGCCGCGGCGTACACTTTGCCCCTCTTTCACGAAGATCGCGCCGACGATCCCGCCGTCGCGATGCTGTACCGACTGGCGTTGGCCCGCGACGATCGTTCGCCCGACCCCGAACGCTGCGGCATCGAGGCGGGCAAATGCGGCCCAGCCGAGGAACACGACGAAGAATGCGACGGCGATCAGCAACCCTGCGCGGATCTCGGCGATGGGATCGTCGCTGATGCCGGCCGCCGGGAAAGCGGCGGAGCGGCCCGAGACGAGCGCGCGAGGAGCAGTCTGCGCGTGCATCATCCTGTCCGCTCCACCACAACTTGGCGGCGTGCGGCGTCCTGGTGAGGACGCGTCAGTGTCTTCAACATCTCCTCGCGCGGGCCGATCGCCTGAATCCGGCCGCCGGCGAGCACCATGATGCGATCGGCGGGCGCGAGAACGCCCGCGCGGTGCGCGGTCAGCAGAATGGCCGCGCCGCGCGCCTTGGCGCGCACCAGTGCGTGCATCAGCTGCGCCGCTCCGTCGGCATCGAGATGCGCGTTGGGTTCGTCCAGGATCAGGATCGACGGCTCGCGAAATAGCGCGCGCGCCAGCGCGATCCGTTGCGCCTGCCCCATGGAAAGCCCCGCCCCGTCCGCGCCCAATACCGTGTCATAGCCCGCCGGCAGCCGGAGGATCATGCCGTGGACGCCGCAATCGCGCGCCGCCGCAATCACGCTCGCGTCGATGTCCTCGTCCACGCCGGCCGCGGAAAATCGCGCGATATTGTCGCGAATGGTGCCCGCAAACAGCGTCACCTTCTGCGGCAGATAGCCGATATGCGCCGCAAGCGCGTCGTCGTCCCATTGCGCGCGTTCGGCACCGTCGATCCGGACGCGCCCGACGTCGCACGCAATCGCACCGGCGACGAGCCGCGCCACCGCCGACTTGCCCGCACCGCTCGCCCCGGTGATCGCGACCATTTCGCCGGCCGCGATCGCGAACGAGAGATTCGAAAGGATGGCGCGATCACTGGCGCGATCGAAGACGCCAGCCTGTTCGATATCGACCCTGCCTGCCGGGCGCGGCAGGTGAATCGCCGGGCGATGGCGCGGTGTCGCGTCGAGCCATTGCGCGATTTCCGCATAGGCCGCGCGGGCTTGGACGATGCTGCGCCAGTTGGCGACGATCTGATCGATCGGCGCGACCGCGCGCCCGAGCAGAAACGACGACGCGGAGATGGCCCCGGCCGATATCTTGCCATCGATCGCAAGCAATGCGCCGAGACCCAGCGCCCCCGACTGGAGCATGTTGCGCAAGAACCGGCTGATCGCGGTTTGCCGTCCGGCCGCAAAGCTCGCCTGCGCCTGATAGGCCAGCATCTCTTCGCGCTCGGCAAGATGCAGGCGCACGCGCGCATCCTGCATGCCCAGCGCGCGGATCGTCTCGGCTCCCGCGATCGACTGTTCCTGACTGGCATAGGAGCGATTGGCGGCGATATTCGCGCGCGTCAGCGGTTGCCGGGTCGTGCGGTCGCCATACCATGCGACCGCGAGAATGGCGCTGCTGCCGGCCACGGCCAGCGCGCCGATCGTGGGGTGAATGCAGATGCAGACCGCGATGTAGACCGGCGACCATGGCGCGTCGAACAGCGCAAAGATCGCCGGCCCCGTCAGCGTTTGCCGCAGCAGATCGCCCTCGCGGATCGGCTGTCGGCTCGTCCGTCCGGCGATGCCGTTCGGTCGCGCGAGCGTCGCGGCGATCAGCGCGCCCGCCAGGTGGCGATCGAGCCGGATGCTCGCGCGCACGAGGAGGCGCGAACGCACCAATTCCAGCAGCGACAAAGTGGCGAGCGCGAACAGGAGGACCAGCGTCAGAAAGCCCAGCGTCAGATCGCCGCGCGTCGGCACCACGCGATCATAGACCTGCAGCATGTAGAGGGTAGGCGCGAGGTAGAGGACGTTCGCCAGCGCGCTGAAGATCGCCACCCAGCGGAAGTGTCGTCGCAGCGCTGCCAGGACGCCGCTCATGCCGGATTGCCGTCGGCGCCGGACGTCGCAAGGCAGCCGTAGCCCGGCTCCCCGGCGTCGAAGGCGATTCTTTCCGTCATGCAAGCGTAAATCGAGCAAAAGCGATCGATAGGAAATGACTACTGCGGAGTAGCGCGATCGAGCGGCGCGGCCGACGACCGCAAGAGTTAGCTATAATGCGCCGCAAAATGCCCGAATGGGCGTTTGCGCACCGGCACGACACCCCGCACATTTACCAGGCACAAGCGCGCTGTCGTCACGGCCGGCCCTCGGCCGCGCCCGGTAAGGAGTATGGAGTATGGTTGCGGCTCAGCTCGCCACGCTCGACGCGGTGCCGCGCGGCCTCGAACGCCGGCAGGCCGATGCGCTGTCCGGCATGGACAATATGTCCGCCCGCCAGATCTGGATGGTGATCCGCCGGCACCTGAAATTGATCTGCGGCGTCGTCGGGCTCTGTACCCTTGCGGTCCTGGCGCTCGAGCTATGGTTGCCCGATCAATATGAAGCGACTACCACCGTGCAGGTCGAGCTGAACGACGCCACCGGCTCCAACCAGGCCGATGCCGCCCGCAATCAGCAGCGCGTCGAGAACGAGGCGCGCATCTATCGCTCGCAGGCTCTGGCGGAGCAGGTCATGCTGGACCTCGATCTCCTGCACAACCGCGTCTTCAATAATGGGCGGGTGCTGACGGCGCCGCAAGCCACCACCCAGTTGATGGCCCAGACGCGCGTCGTCACCGCCAACGATTCCGATTTCATCGACATCATCGTGCAGACGGGCAGCGCCGACCTCGCCGCCCGCATCGCCAATCGATACGTCGAGACCCTGCAGAAGATGCGCGCGCAACGGCGGCAAGCATGGCGCAACGGTCTTGGTCGCGCGCTCGCGCTGGAAACCGCCCGGCTCGGCGGGGAGGTCGAAAAGGCCGAGCGCACCGCAGCCGATTTTCGCCGCGTCCACCGGATGCCGATCGGTGCGGGCGGCGCCGAGGATTATCTCCAGATGAACCGCGTCGCCGTCGAGGAAGCGTCCGCGGCCGCCCTGAACGCCGCGACCGCCGAGCGGTCCGCCAGCATCGACGCGGCGTCGCGGCTCCGCACCGTGCAAGGGGCGACGTCGCCGGTGCTCGAACAGCTGCAACACCAATATGACGATCTCGTGCGACAACGCTCGCAACTGTCGGTGACCACCGGCGCGCAGCATCCCGAAATGCGCGCGCTCGAGGCGCAGGTTTCACAAGTGGGCGCCGATCTCGAGCGCGAGCGGACTGCGGTGAGAACGAACCAGGCGGCCCGCAACGCCGCGGATGCCGGCCGCGAGCAAAAGCTAGCCGGCGGCGAAGCGGCGGCAGCGGCCGCGCGCGCCGGGCGCCTGCAGGGCCAACTTGGCGCAATCACCCAGACCACGTTCCGGAACAATGCGAACATCGTCGATCTCGCATTGCTCGATCGTCGCGCCGATGTCGCGCGGCAGGCGTATCTGGTGACGGCGCAGCGCGCCAAGACCGTCCAGTCCGAACCCGAGACGACGGGCGTCAACTCGTCGATGGTGTCGGCCGCCAGCCCGCCGATCAAGCCGGTCTCGCCGGCACCCGTGAAATTCACGCTCGCCGCATTCGTCGGGTCGTCGATGCTGTCCTTGCTGGCGGTGTTCGGGATCGAGATGCTGGACAATCGGCTGCGCAGCGGAGAGCAGCTCAACCGGCTGTTCGGGCTGCGCACGCTGGCGATGCTGCCCCGCATGACCAAGGCGATCGGGACGACGCTGGAGGACAACCCCGTCGTCGTCGAACCCCAGTCGCTTTTTTCCGAAGTGGCGCGAAACCTCGCCAGCGAGATATTCGAGCAACGGTCCGCCGGCGTGGCGCAAAGCATCCTCGTCACGTCGCCGCTGCCGGGCGATGGCAAATCGAGCGTGGCACTCACGATCGGCGCCGCCGCCGCGGCGATGGGCCGGCGGACGATCATCGTGGATCTCGATCTGCGCCGGCCGGGCCCGAGCGTCCTGCGGTCGATTCAGGCAAATTCGGGCGCCCCGGATTTGCTGGAGATGCTGAAAACGGGCGGCGAGGTGCGACGGTTGCTGCCGTGCGACGACACTGCCCTGAACGGCGGCGGCGAACCGCATCTCCCCGTCGTTCTCAGTACGCGGGAAGCGATCCACAATCCCGCGGCGGCGCTCATCCAGGGGCGGCAGGTCGACAGGCTGCTCGACGAACTGCGCGAGAGTTTCGATCTGATCGTCATCAACGCGCCGGCCATCCTCGCGGTCAGGGATGCGCGCGTTCTCTCGGGCATCGCGGACTCGACGCTGATCGTCGTTCGGTGGGGCGTGACGACGGTGGAGCAGTTGCGCGCCGCAATGCAGCTCGTCCAGAACGACGTGTCCGGCGCGGTGTTCAATCAGGTCGATTATGCCGCCCATGCACGACGGGGCTATGGCGACGCGGTCCAGTTCTACATGGGCGCATCGTCTTATTATTCCGACGAGCCGGCCGGGCAACGGCGCTTCTCGCTGCGGTCCCGCTTCGTCAACCGTCGCGTCAACCGCCGCATGGCCGTTTGATGATCGGCACCGCATCCAACGGTTTTGCCGGGGAAACGCATCAGTCCGAGGACGACACGCCCCCGATACGCGTTCTGATCGTCGATCCGCGCGACTTCGACCGGGAATGCACGCTGGCCGGCCTGCAAAGCGCCAAAGGGCTGGAGGTCACCGCGTCGCCCGACGTCGACGATCCGCCGATCGCGTCCGATCTGGATCTCATCCTCTTCCAGACGGCCAGACCGATCTTCGCCGATGGACAGCTTCTCCAGGAGCTGGCGGATGCGCGCAAGCGCTGGCCGGGCGCACGAAAGCTGGTGATCGGAGAAGTGTCCGGCGAACAGGATCTGGCGCAGCTGATCGCCGCCGGATCGCAGGGATTGCTGACCCCCGACGCCAATCTCGAGACTGTTCGCTGCGCCATCCTGCTCCTGATGAGCGATTTCAGCGTCTATCCGCGAAACCTTATGGCGCATCTGCAAGCCCTCGCCCAGATCGAGACATCGCGCGTTGCGTCGAAAATCCAGCTCCTGTCGCACCCGTCGCGACGCAAAGTGCTCACGCGACGCCAGCAGGATGTCCTCCAGCTGTTGGTTACGGGTTTGAGCAACAAGATCATCGCCCAGCGACTGCGCATCAGCGAGAGCACGGTCAAAGTGCATATTCGCAAGATCATGGCCCGCAACGGCGCGTCCAACCGGACGCAGATCGTAGCCGATTTCCTGCAAGCCAAAGACGAGGAAGACTGAATGACGCTGCACTCGATGTCACCCGGCGTCGCGGCGACCGCGCCACCGGCGGTCAAACGGCAAACGCATCTCGATCGCCTCGAGGCCGAGAGCATCCACATCATGCGAGAGGTCGCCGCCGCCGGGGGGCGACCGGTGCTGCTGTACAGTATCGGCAAGGATTCGGCCGTGATGCTGCATCTCGCGCGCAAGGCCTTCTATCCTGCGGCTTTGCCGTTCCCGCTCCTTCACGTCGATACCACGTGGAAGTTTCAGGGGATGTACGCGCTGCGCGACGCGGTCGGTGCTGCGCCGGATGTCGACCTGCGCATCCATCGCAACCCCGAAGCCGAAGCCCTGGGCATCAATCCGTTCGATCACGGCACCCAGCATACCGACATGTGGAAGACCGAGGGCTTGAAGCAGGCGCTCGGCCGCTTCGGCTTCGACATCGCACTGGGCGGCGCGCGACGCGACGAAGAGAAAAGCCGCGCGAAAGAACGCGTATTTTCCTTTCGAAACGCGAAACATCATTGGGACCCGAAGCAACAGCGTCCGGAGCTTTGGCAGAATTACAACAGTCGCAAGAATGTCGGTGAATCGATCCGGGTATTCCCCTTGTCGAATTGGACCGAGCTCGATGTCTGGCGCTACATAAAACGCGAGTCCATTCCCATACCGGCGTTATATTTCGCCGCGCTGCGCCCGACCGTCATTCGCGACGGCACGATCATCATGGTCGATGACGACCGCTTTCGGTTCGAACGCGGCGAGCAGGCGGTCCATCGCCGCATCCGCTTTCGGACGCTCGGCTGCTATCCGCTGACCGGCGCCGTCGAAAGCGATGCGGCCGATCTCGATGCGATCATCGCCGAAACGCTGGTCGCGCGCACGTCCGAACGGAGCGGCCGGATGATCGATCTCGAGCAGAGCGCGAGCATGGAGCAGAAGAAGCAGGAGGGATATTTCTGATGGCCACAGCCGCACTGCCGGATGAATCCGCGCCGCGTGCACACGGATCGACGGCGGAAGCCGACGACTATTCGCTGTTGCGCTTCATCACCTGCGGTTCGGTCGACGATGGAAAGTCCACCTTGATCGGGCGCTTGCTGTTCGACGCCAAGGCGCTTTGCGACGATCAGCGCGACCTCCTGGAATCGGCGGGACATCTCGATTTCGCATCGTTGGTCGATGGCCTTTCGGCCGAACGCGAACAGGGCATCACGATCGATGTCGCCTACCGCTTTTTCGACAACGGGCATCGCAAGTTCATCGTCGCGGATACGCCGGGGCACGAGCAATATACGCGCAACATGATCACGGGCGCATCGACCGCCGATCTCGCCGTGGTTCTGATCGACGCGCGCAAAGGGGTGCTGACCCAGACCCGTCGGCACACCTATCTGGTCCATCTGGTCGGAATCAGGAACGTCGTGCTGGCGGTGAACAAGATGGACCTGGTCGGCTATGACCAATCCGTGTTCGACGCCATTGCGCGCGACTATGCGGCCGTCGCGCACGCGATCGGGATCTCCGCCATCACGGCGATCCCGATCGCAGCGGTGACGGGCGAGAATATCGCGCAGCCCAGCCCGGCGATGCCGTGGTATTCGGGGTCGACCCTGTTGCAGGCGCTCGACCAGGCCGAGCCGCCGACGCGCTATGACGCGTCCGCCGCCTTTGCGATGCAGGTTCAGTGGGTCAGCCGCGCCGAGCGCGGTTTTCGCGGGTTTGCCGGGACGATCTCCAGCGGGCGAATCGCACCGGGAGACCTGGTCCGCATCGTGCCGTCGGGCGTCGAAACCAGCGTCGCGCGCATTGCCACGATGGACGGTGACCTTCCCATCGCGGGGGCTGGCGAGGCCGTCACGCTGGTCCTGACCGACGACGTCGATTGTTCGCGCGGGGATGTCGTCGCCGCAGCCGGCGCGCCGCTCGCGGTGGCCGATCAGTTCGAGGTCGATCTGGTATGGCTGGGCACGCAACCGATGTTACCGCAACGCCCCTATATCCTCGCGATGGGCGCGCGGACGGCAAGCGCCACCATCACCGACCTGAAGTTTCGCATCGACGTCAACACGCTTGCCCATACCGCGGCCAAGACGCTCGAGCTCAATGCGATCAGCGTCTGCAACATCTCCGTGGACCGCTTCATTCCGTATACGGACTATGCCACAAACCCGCATCTCGGCAGCTTCATCCTGATCGACCGGGCGAGCAACGAAACGGTCGGCGCGGGGATGATCCGCTTCGCGCTGCGGCGCAATCAGAACATTCCGTGGCAATCGGTCGACGTCACGCCGCAGGCACACGCCCTGCAGAAGGGCCAGACGCCGCGCGTGCTGTGGTTCACGGGTCTGTCCGGTGCCGGGAAATCGACGGTCGCCAACATCGTCGAGCGCAAGCTCCTGGCGCGCGGCAGGCACAGTTACCTGCTCGATGGCGACAATATCCGGCACGGGCTGAGCCGCGACCTCGGCTTTACCGATGTCGACCGGGTCGAGAACATTCGACGTGTCGGCGAAGTCTCGCGGATCCTCGCCGAGGCCGGGCTTATCGTGTTGACCGCGCTGATCTCGCCGTTCCGCGCCGAGCGCGAGATGGTCCGTCGCATGCTGCCACCGGGTACTTTCGTCGAAATCTACATCAAGACGCCGCTCGGCGTCGCGGAACGGCGCGATACGAAGGGGTTGTACGCGCGCGCGCGGGCCGGCGAGCTCGCCAATTTCACGGGTATCGGCTCGCCGTACGAGGTGCCGGATTCGGCCGAGGTGGTCATCGACACGACGCAAATGTCCGCCGAAGCGGCGGCCGACCGCATCATCGCCTTCCTCGATGCGCTGGACGAGAGCTGCTAGATCAAACGGAACAACGGCACACGGCTTCAGCCGCCGTGTTGCTGCGCCGTCAATCTCTCCTGCGATTTCCGCAGCCAGCCGATATCGAGGAGGCCGGCGGTGACGACGCCGAGCACGATATGCGCGATATTGCCGCCGATCGGGCCGTATCGCGGAATCGCATAGCCGGCGACGATCACGAACAGCAGTGTACCGATCGCGGATATCCCCAGCACCTGCCAGGATTTGTTCATCGCCAGCATCGCGGACCGTGACGGAGCCGCGTGCAGCATCAGCATGACGGCGACGAGCTGCGTCATGAGCAGGACGTAGGTCGCTTGATAGGCCGCCCCGGGCCCGACCCTGATCAACAACGGCCCGAAGACGTACGCGCCCGCGAGCGTCGCGATGCCGACGCCGGCGAGCGCGACCTGGACCTGCAAGGTCGCCGAGCGGAACGCCTGCACATGTCCCTTGGCCCACATCCGCGCGACGTCGGGGTAGACGACCGCCTGCACCTGCGCGCCGACCTGCACCGCGACTTTCGCGATGCGTTTCGCCAGGAAATAGACGGCCGCCGCCGATGTCCCCGACACGGCGCCGACGAACAGCGAATCCGCTTCCGTCGTGATCACGCGCAATGTCAGCGACAGGTTGGTCGAACAGGCGAACCCGAAAAAGCCGGGAAAGTCGCGCCGCAGATGGGCGAGCGGCGCGCGGATCGGGTTGGGCACGCCCATGCTCCGGACCGCGCGAAATCCGACCCAGAAGACGATCACGGACCCCAGCACTTGCGCGGCGGTCCAGGCGACCATGAACGCGACGACGCCGCCGCCGGCCATCTGGCACAGAAAAGCAAAGGCGATGCGGAACACGTTGGCGGCGAGCTGCGCATAGGCCAGCATCTTGAACTGCCCCGACAGGCGAAGCGCCGCGGTCGGGACGCCGGCGACGTTGAACAGCGTCGCGATCGAATAGATCGCGATCAGCTCCAGATGGAGAGGTTTAAGGCCGAACCAATGGCCGAACGCGAGCGCCAGCCCTGTCGCCGACACGGCGGCGACGCTGGCGGCGCCGACGTCGAGCATCAGGCCATAGGCGAACAGGCGCTGCATCCTGAGCCCGGCGTCGCGATCGTCTTCCAGGACGGCGAAACGGATCACCGGCTGCCAGGATTCGAACCGCAGGATGCGCTCGACGACCCGATTGTACGACAGGACCAGCACCATGACGCCATATGTCGCCGGGCCAAGCGACCGCGCCGCTATCGCCACGCTGATCAGCATGATCGCTGCGTTCAGGAAATTTCCGGACAGCAAATGACCGACCGCGGTCAGCCGCGTGCGCGTGCCGCCCGGCAGCATGCCACGTGCGCGTAGGACACGGGTCATACTCCGGACGGCACGCCCGCCGACGTGTTGCGACATGCGTGTATTCCTGCGTGCGGGTCTGGCGGTCTAGTAGGACGCGTGTTCAACGAGCGCGGATGCCGCAATCTGTGCCGGATGCGGAATGCTCGTGTCGAGTTCCGGCTCGACGTCGAAACTGCGTCCGCGCATGCCATTGTTCGCCGCCCAGATCGCCGCTTGCGTCCGGTTCTTCACGCTGAGCTTGCGCAGGATCGCCTTGACGTGAACCTTCACGGTCGCCTCGCTGATATCCATCTGGCGGGAGATGACCTTGTTGGGGCACCCCATGATCAGCCACCGCAGGATTTCGCTCTCGCGCATCGAAAGACGCGCAGTCCCGGCCGAAAGTTCGACTTCCGCCGCAGCGATCAGCCCGGGCCGCGACTGCAACTCGTCGGCCAGTTGCGGCGGCAGGACACGCTCGCCCATCGCCACCAGCCGAAGCGTTCCGGCCAGGCGGTCGCAGGATATCTCCTTGACAATATAGGCGCGGATTCCGAGCTGAAACGCCTGAAGCATCACCTTCAGATCGAAATGATCGGACAATAGCACCACGTGCGATCCGGGAAATTGCGCGCGCAACGCCGACAAATTGCCAGCATCGCACTCCTCGGATCCGTTATCGATCAATAACAGGGTGGCCCCTTCGTTCTCAAAGTCCGTCGCCACAGGCGGCAGGGTGGATGCGAGGCTGGAAAACTGCGTCACGCGAAAATCGCGTTCAGACAGGATCCGGCTGAGCCCCTCGCGAACGATCGAGTTGCGACAGATAAGAGAAACGTTAATGCGATACGACATTTACATGCTCCCTATTGTACACGGTACGCGCCCCGACCCTATCTTCTTATAATTTTTATATATATTTTCGGGTCTTACCGAAAACTAACAGAAAATTCATATAAGCCAACTGCATCTTTGGGATACCACATCGTTGCTGAGTCGTAATTGAATTGTCCCTTGTTAACATCGGCATACTCTGTTTTTCCGCGTTGGATATTTGCGACATTGATCGAAATTGTATCCATTGTGGTTAGGGATTTGCAGGAAACACGTAAGCGTAAAGAGGTATTTTCAGGGCGACGACCTGCCCGAGTCGCAGGGTGAGTCGAAGCGAGCTTACCGATCGGCGGGAAATCCGGGCTCCGCGATCAGACGATCAAACGCACGGCGGCGAAGGCCTCCGCCGCATCGTGATAAACGGCTGCGCCCCGTACGGTTGCAAGTGCGCGGATCACGTCGATCGAGCGTTCGTCGGGGCTCGGTTTTACTTGCGTCTGGAAGGCACGGAACGCGGCCAGCTTGGCGTCGATCGTTTCCGAAATGTCGATGAAGACGTTCGGCAGGAATCCGGGGGTTATCCCCGGCGCGAGCCAGTTGGTTTCCGACAGCGTTTCATAAGCGAGGACCGAACGGGGGCCACCGCCGCGCGGCCGGGCGTAAACGAGTGCTGCGTTGAAGACGATCTGATGATCGAGATGGATATCCCCCACAAAGGGGACGAACAACAGGTCGGGGTCGATACTGGCCAGGGTTGTGCCCAGCGCTGCGTTGAGATCTGCGCGACGAACCTGGTCGAGCGCCGCGGCGGGGAAATCCAGAAAGTGGGTTTGCGTGACGCCCAGGCTCCGGTGCGCCAAAAGCGTCTCCGACCGGATCGTCCGAACGAGCGCCTCGTCGAATTGTGGCGCCTGCCCGCGGGTGACGATCACGACATGGACCTCCGCGCCGCTCGCAACGGCGCGGGCCATCGTCCCGCCACATCCCAGCACCTCGTCATCGGCATGAGGCGCCACCACCGCGATCCGGCGTGCATCCAGGATCATCCGCATCTTCACTCTCCAAGGACAGCGTGCAGGCGTGGGGCGCGATCGAGCCCCGTCGTTTCGGTGACGAGCAGCGCGTGTCCGTCGCCGCACAGCACGCAAACATGGCCGCCGCTCAGATCGATCACCTGACCCGCACGCCCCCAATGCTGCGCTCCGATCGCGGTCGCGCGCGCCGACCAGATGTGCATCGCGCTGCCGTTGAGGCGCGTCCAGGCGCCGGGATAAGGCCGGCCGGCCGCTCGGACGAGGCGCAGGATAGTCGCGGCGGACTGAGTCCAGTCGATCCGCCCGTCTCCCGAGGTTCTCCGCGCCGCCCAGGTGGCGCAGGCCTCGTCCTGCGGGAGGCGTGGCGCATGTCCGCCGGCCAGCATCGGCAGGGACCGGTCGAGCATGATCGCCAGGGCTGCCATGTGTTTCTCGTACAAAGTAGCGGCGGTTTCGTCGGGCGCGACATGGAAGAAATGTTGATCCAGTATCGCGCCCGTGTCGGTGCCGCGATCGACCCAGAACAGCGTGCCGGCGGTAATCGGGTCGCCCGACAGGATCGTCCACGGGATCGCCGCGCGTCCCCGCATGCGTGGTAGCGCCGCCGGATGGTACCCGACGACCCGATCCTTCCACAGATCGAGGAAGCGCGCGCCGACGATTTGCGACCAGCCGATCACGAAGACGCAGTCCGCGTCGATCGCACCGACCGCCGCCAGTGCCGCATCGTGATTGATATTGTCGACCGCAATGACCGCGCACGACGCCACTGCCGCGATCGGGCCGAGCGGCTGGAAATCGGAATGCCGCGCCGCCAGGCCCTCGTCGAGCGTGACGACCGCGGCGACGACCCAGTCGGGGCTGCGCTGGAGCGCCTCGAACGCGATGCGCGTGCTTTCAACCGCTCCGATCAGAATTGCGCGCCGCGTCGCCATGGTCGCTCCTTTTTTCGCCATTGATCAGTACAAAAAGCGTTCGCACGATGATCCGCGCGTCCAGGCCCAGGCTTCGTTCCCGCACGTACCGCAGATCGAAATCGAGCTTCTCGCGAGTCGAAAGCAAGGTGTTGCCATTGACTTGCGCCAGGCCCGTCAGACCGGGGCGCACCGTTCCGCGAAGCCGTCCGTCATCGCCCATCGCTGCGACGGTGCCGGGCAGCAAAGGACGCGGGCCGACGAAGTTCATCTCGCCGCAGAAAATGTTGAAGAGCTCGGGCAACTCGTCCAGCCGCGAACGGCGCAGGAATCGCCCCACTCGCGTCGTGCGAACGGCATCCGGCAATGCGACACCCTGGGTATCGCGCAGATCGCGCATCGTCCTGAACTTCACGATCGTGAACGTCGTTTGGTTGTGACCGCTCCTGATCTGCCGAAACACGATCGGCGACCCTTGCGTGATCAACAGCACAGCCCCGATGATCAGCATCACGGGACCCGTTATCACCAACGCGCCGATCGCCAGCAGCGCGGATGGCCGCAGCGCTCCGGTCATGCCGTTTCGCGTGTCAGGCCGTCGATCGCGCGCGGGCGCGCGGGCGTCGGCGACGGCACCGGACCGAGCGCCATCACGTCGAGCAGCAGGGCGTTGACGTGCGCCACGTCATATCCGGAGACGGCGGTGTGGCGCGCGGCGCGGCTCATCGCCGCCAGCGCCGCGCGATCCGCCACCATGGCCAGCATCGCGCGTGCGAGCGCCGGCGCATCTTGCGGCGGCACGAGCGACCCGTTGACGCCCGGGCGGATCGGCTCTCGGCATCCCGGCATGTCGGTCGTGATCACCGGACGACCCGTCGCCAGGGCCTCGAGGATCGTGCGCGGCAAACCTTCGCGATAATAGGATGGCAGCACGAAGACGTGCGCGCGCGCGAGATGCGGGCGAACATCGCGCGTCTCGGGGATGAATTCGATCGTTCCCGCGGCGCGCCAGGCCTCGAGCTCGGCGGCGGTATAGCCGGTCGGATTTTCCGTCTCGGGCCGCGTGAGCAGCAAAAAGCGCGCGTCGGGCACCGTTTGTCGGACGATCTGCGCTGCCGCGACATATTCCCCGACACCCTTGTCGCGCATCAGCCGGCCGATCATCAGAAAAGTCGCGGGCCCTTCGGGCAGCGGCTGTTCGCGGAAATGGTTCGTATCGACGCCGGAGCCCGGCACCTGCAGCACGCGCTGTCGCGCATCGAGAATGTTGCTCTCCAGCATTTCGCGTCGATCGTCGCCATTGAAGACGAACACGCATTCGGCCTTTGCGATTGCCAGCCGATAGAGGCGCGACACCACGAGTCTGAGCAGATGGCGGTGGTGCGACGCGACGCTGAAGACATAGCCGAGCCCGCTCATGATCGGGAACAGGCGCGCCCGCGTCGTCCATCGCGCCGCGATGCCGCCATAGATGATCGGCTTTTGCGTATAGGCGACGACCAGATCGGGCCGTTCCCGCAGCAACAACCGCATGTACATCAGCAGCGTCGACAGGTCGCGAAGGGGGTTCGTTCCCGCGCGTGCCATCGGCGTGCGGCGAAAGTGCGCGCCCATCTGCCGGAGCGCGGCGACCACGTCGGGCTCGAAATCCGGAGCGCAGGCGATCACCTCGTGTCCGTTCGCTACCATTTTCGCGATCAGCGGCCCGCGAAAGTTCAGCAGCGACCAGGACAGGCTTGAAAGAATGACGACTTTCATTGTGGTGCGCGCGCCCCCGTTTCACTGCTGTGCCGACGAAGTCTAGCGAAGCGCGGCAGATGTAACGGCACGCATAGGTAGATACTCCGTATTGGCCGCTGCGCGCCGCCGTCACGGCAATTCCAGCCGATCCGAAACTACGTCTTATGGCGTGCCACGTCGCAGCGGCGCCATCTGGCGGGATAAGGGATAGTAGCTGTTCTGGTAATATTTTCGGTGCGGCAACGTCTGTACGTCTCTGCAATCACGCCAGTCCCCACGAAAAGTGGCGGTCGGGGTCGTGACGCAGCGAGGTGGAGGGCACGATGCCGAACAACGGTCCGGCCGGGGAAGGCGGCGAAGCGGTCATTCGCGATGGCGGATGGTGGCTGGCCGCGACGGCGCCGCTGCACGCCGCGGCGCGACGGCTTGCGCGCTACAGTCCGGCGCAGTTCTGGGCGGCGCGGCTCGCGGTCGTGCTTTCGCTCGATGCCATCGCCATCGTCGCGACGCTGCGACTGACCCGGGCGCTGTTGCCCGGTACGCGGACCCTGCAAAGCCTGAACGATTTCTGGTTCGCCATGGCCTTTGCCGGCGCCACGATCCTGTTCCTCTTCGCGATCGGCACCTACCGGCGCAGCTGGCGCTTCGTTTCGATGACCGACATCATGCTGTTGGGCGCGAGCCTGCTCGCCAGCTCGTCGCTCGTCTGGCTGATCACCGCGAAATTCATCCTCCCGCAAAAGGTCCACACGACCGAGCTTGCGATCTTCCTGATCGTGCATGCCGGGCTGATGCTCTTTGCGATGCTGTCGATCCGCCTGATGCGACGCGAGCTCCGCCAGCAAATGCGCTCCGCGCGGGCGCGCAGAAGCGAGGGGCCGGTTCAGCGCATTCTGCTGCTGGGCGAACTCGACTGGGTGCGGGTCATGGTCGAGTTGATCCCGACCGATGCGCATAAGGGGCTCGAGATCGTCGGCGTCCTGACCTTCGACGGGCGGGAACGGCGGCTTACCGTCGGCGGCATACCGGTATTGGGATCGCCCGACATGCTGGCGGCGATCGTCACGCGGCTCGATATGCTCGGCCGCCGGCCGGTCAGCATCGTCGTGCAGGACGGCAGCGAGCGACTCGACCGTCGCCAGATGCTCAAGCTTGCCACCCTGGCCGAAGAGCAGAAGCTCGTCATCGGCCGTTTCAGCAGCCCATGGACTCGCGCGACGTCCAACCGCCACGCATTCGACATCGAGATGATGCCGCTCGGCGAACTGCTCGGCCGGCCGGAGATCAGCATAACGCACAGCTATGTCCAGCGTGTGGTCGCCGGCGCGCGCATCATGGTGACCGGAGCGGGCGGGACGATCGGCAGCGAATTGGTGCGCCAGCTCGCGCACTACAATCCGGCCGAAATCGTCTTGCTGGATCACGCCGAATACAATCTGTATGCGATCGAAATGGAAGTGCGGGAGCGCTTCCCCGGCGTTCGATTCCACGCCGAACTCTGTTCGATCCGGCAACGGTCCTCGCTCTGGCAGGTCTTCGAACGTCGCCGGCCCGAACTCGTGTTCCACGCCGCCGCGCTGAAGCATGTGCCGATGGTCGAGGCCAATCCGTGCGCGGGCGTCCATACCAACGTGCTCGGCACCCGCAACGTCGCCGACGCGGTGTGCGAGTTCGAAGCGCGCGCGATGATCCAGATCTCGACCGACAAGGCGGTCAATCCGATCGGCCTGATGGGCGCCTCCAAACGTCTGGGTGAATTGTATTGCCAAGCCCTCGACCTGATCGGCAGCTGCGATCCGGAAAGCCCGCGTTTCATCACGGTCCGGTTCGGCAATGTGCTGGGCTCCAGCGGCTCGCTGATCCCGCTTTTCCAGCGCCAGATCGCCAGCGGTCAGCCGCTCACCGTGACGCATCCCGATATCGAGCGATTCTTCATGACCGTGGAAGAAGCCGTCCTGCTGATCCTGCAGAGCAGCGCACGCGCGCTCGAAACCGATTTCGATCGCGGCACGATCTTCGTCCTCGACATGGGCGAGCCCGTGAAGATCGTCGATATCGCCCGCCGCGTCATCCGGATGGCGGGGCTGCGGCCCGATATCGATGTGCCGATCCGCTTCATCGGGCTTCGCCCCGGCGAGAAGCTGTACGAAGAGCTGTTCGACACCACCGAATCCAAGATCGAAAGCGCCATACCGGGCATTTTCGAAGCCATGCCGTCGCCCATCCCGCTCGAAATCCTGGTGACCTGCTTCGGCGAACTCGCCCGGCTGATTGCGCAAGGCGATGGCGAGGAGGTCATGCGCGTGACGCACGAGATGGTCGCAACCTCGGCAAATTCACGCTGGGCCGAGATGCTGCGCCGCCTTTCCGCCGAAACCGCCACCAGGCTCCCGCCCGCTGGCCGGCCGCGATCGCGCGGCGGTCTGGCCGACCCGACCGCCTAGGACTCACCTCCTTCCAGGGGTATCCATCCGATGGACCATTCGACGTTCGACCCACCCACCTGCGCAGATCCTGCAATCGCGCGCATGCCGAGCCGCGACGACAGGCTCAGTCCGCTCGATCATGCGCACCTGCGCTGGCCGCAATATGACGCCGACGAAATCGCCGCGGTGGCGGCGGTGCTCCGCAGCGGCCGGGTCAATGCGCTCGTCCATGGCGAGCAGACCCGCTTGTTCGAGGCCGAATTCGCGAGCTTTTGCCAGATGCCCCACGCGATCGCGGTCGCGAACGGTACGGTGGCGTTGGAACTCGCCATGCGGGCCCTGGGCATCGGCAGCGGCGACGAAGTGATCGTGCCCGCGCGAAGCTTCTTCGCCACTGCGGCGAGCGTCGTCGCCGTGGGTGCGTCGCCGGTCTTCTGCGACATCGACACGGCGAGCCAGACGATCGACGTCGCGTCGGCGCGGGCGCTGGTCACCAGCCGCACGCGCGCGATCCTCTGCGTGCATCTGGCCGGATATCCCTGCGACATGGATGGCCTGCTCGCGCTCGTCCGGTCGACGGGCCTGTGGCTTATCGAGGACTGTGCCCAGGCGCATGGCGCGACCTATAAGGGGCGCCCGGTCGGTTCGTTCGGCGCGGCGGCGGCCTTTTCCTTTTGTACCGACAAGATCATCTCGACCGGCGGCGAGGGCGGCATGCTGTTGTTGCGCGATGCCGAGCATTGGCGGACCGCCTGGGCCTTCAAGGATCATGGCAAAAATCCCGACAAGATGCGCATGCCGGCGTCCGGCGGCGGCTTTCGCTATGTGCACGACAGTTTCGGCACCAACATGCGCCTGACCGAAATGCAGGCCGCGATCGGCCGGATCCAGCTCGCCAGGCTGCCCGATGCGCTTGCTGCGCGGCGTCGCAACGCGGCAACGCTGATCGCGCTGCTGGCCGAAGACGGGCGGTTCGACCCGCTGCACGTCCCGGCGCACGTCGGACATGCCTTCTATCGGCTCTACATGACGGTCGCCGATCGCGGCCCGGGCACCGACCGGCTCGCGACGTCGGTCATCGACCATCTCAGCCGGGCTGGCCTGCCGATCGGAAGCGGATCGTGCGCCAACATGTCCCGCGAGGCGGCTTTCGGCCCGCATGTCGCGCGCGGGGCCGCTGCCCTGCCCGTCGCCGATGATCTCGGCCGTCGCACGATCGCATATCCCGTCGATCCGCTGCTCGACGACCAGGACATGCTGCGCCTGGCCGACGCCACGGCGGCCGCGTTTGCCGACGTCGATGTGCAAGAGGAGCTATCGCTATGATCGATCCGTCCTTCGCCGGTGCGATGAAGACCGGTCTGCCCACATTCGTCGTCATTGGTGCGGTCAAGGGGGCGACCACCTGGATCCACGACCAGCTCCAGGACAATCCGACGATCTTCCTGCCCGGACCCGAGCCGCATTTTTTCAGCAAGGAGTACGACCAGGGGCTGGATTTCTATCGCGACATGTTCGCTCGGGCAAAACCCGGGCAGATCGTGGGAGAGAAATCGGCCGATTATTTCGCGCATCCGCTTGCGGCGGAGCGTCTGGCCAGAACGCTTCCCGACGCACGCCTGGTTTTGCAACTGCGCAACCCGATCGACCGGGCCTATTCCGATTATAAGATGCTGTTTCGCCGCGGCACGGTGACCGACGGTCCCGAGGCGTATCTCGATGGACGCGAGAGCGACCAGCCGCGCTTCCTGCTCGACGGCCTGTATGCGCGTCATCTTGCGCGATGGCTGCAACATTTCGATGCCCGGCAAATCGAAATCCTGCTGTTCGAGGATGTCCTCTCCAGACCCTCCGATACGGTCGCGTCGGTGTGCCGTCATATCGGCGCGCCGTACCACTTTTCCACGCAGGTCGGCACGCGGCCGCGCAACAACAGCGCGGAACATTTTCTGCCACTGGCGATGCGATCGGCCTTCTCGCCGATGAAACGCGCGGTGCGACCGCTGCGCGGCTCGGTCGCGTTCGAAGGCATTCGCCGCATGTTCGCGCGCGAGATCGCCTATCCCCCGCTCACGCCCGATCTGCGCCAACGGCTGATCGATTATTACCGGGCCGACATCGGCCATCTCTCCGCCATCCTCGGCCGCCGTCTCGATCATTGGGTCACCGCCGAGCGCCGCGTGGCCTGAACGCCCCGGCTCTAAAGCGCTACGCCGGGTCGTCCGTTTTCGCCCTGGAGCGAGCCGAAATTGCCCGCCGTCGCCGCCGGATTCAGCGTACATTTTCGGCATCCTTCATGGCGAGTCTCCGATGATCAAACTGGCTTTCCCGACAATCCTCGTTGGCGTGACGGCGGCGACCTTGACCGCCTGTTCGCCAGGCCTGTCCAGCCTGGAGCAGTTGCCGCCCGCGCCGGTCGCGGCCTATCGCCTCGGGCCGGGCGACGAGGTCCGCGTCGTGGTGCCCGGCCTGGCGCCGACCGACGCGATGAACTCGACCTATGTCGTCAACGACCAGGGGCAATTGTCCTTCCCGATCCTCGGCGATGTAGCGGCGAGCGGGCGGACGGTTCCCGAATTGCAGCGCAGCATCGCCGATCAGCTGACCCGTCGCGAGCTGTTGAAAAATCCGACGGTCGGTATCCAGCCGGTCCACCTGCGCCCGTTCTACGTGCTGGGCGAAGTCAAGACGCCGGGCGAATATCAATATCGGGCGGGCATGTCGGTGCTCGCCGCGATATCCGCCGCCGGCGGCTATACGTTTCGCGCCAAGCAGCGCGACGTGGCGATCACGCGGCTGGTCGATGGCAGACCCGTGCGCGGACGCGCGCGCGAAGCCGACATGATCCAGCCCGGCGACACGGTCCGCATCATGGAGAAATGGTTTTGATCCGCCGGATCGCGCTGCTGGCGCTGCTGGCGCCGGGGTTTGCCGGGACCGCTGCCGCACAGGATCTGCCGCCGGCCGCCCCCCTGCTCGAGGTGCCGGAAAGCCTGTTCCTGCCAACGTCGCTGACGATCGGCGGCGCCCCCGTGCAGATCGGCGGCGCCATACGCTTCGAATATGACAGCAACATCTATGCGCAGGCCACGAACCCGGTCGACGATGAAAAGCTGCTTTTCCGTCCCTATGTCGCGGTCCTGCCGACACCGGGTCGCGTGCAGTTCTCGGGGATCGCCGAGGGCGACATCCGCAAGTTCGTGGGCCATCGGAGCGAGGATGCGGCGGGCGGAAACGTCCACACGACGATCGCCTGGATGCCGTCGAGCACCGACACGGTCGCCTTGGTGAGCGGCTGGCAACATGTCATCGAGGATCGCGGCGAACCGGAAGGGCTCACCACCCGGACCACCGGCCCGCGGCAGCTCGACATCATCGACGCCGATCTCAGCTATGCCAAGCAAGGCCCTCGCCTCGGATTCAGCCTGCGCGGCACGGCCGCGGCATCGCGATATACGGCGGCGATCGACCGCAATCGCAACCTCAACACTTTCTCTCTGGTCGGCCGGACAAGTTACCGGCTTGGCCCCGTGGTGAACACATTCGTCGAGGGATTCGTCACCAACCGCGACTTCGTCGTCGCGCCATCGGGCGAGGAAGCGCAGGGGGACGCCCATACCTATGGCGGACGGCTCGGGATCTCGCTCGATCCCGGCGGGGCGCTGCACGGCGAGGTCGGCGCCGGAATCTACCGGTTCCGCCCCGACGCTCCCCAGCGCGCGGGACGCAATGGTCTTTCGGTACAGGCCGCGCTGGTCTTCTCGCCCTGGGCCCGGGCCGCGCTCACCCTCGATGGGTTCGTCGGCGACGTCGCGACATTTCAGACCGGCGCGCAATCGCGCCAGGATCAGCGCATTCGCATCGGCGTGCAGCAGGAGGTCCTGCACAATTTCCGGTGGCAGACGAGCTTGGTCTACCGCCGCAGCCGCTATTACGGCACGTCGCTGACCGACACGATCTACGGCGCGATCTTCGAGGCGGACTATGCCATCAACCGCCGGACCGAGGTGGGGCTGCTCGTGCGCTATGCGACTCGCGACAGCACGGCGCCGCTTTCCGAATATTCCAGGCTCCGCATCGGCATCGACCTCAAGGGGCATTATTGACATGGCCCGCACGGCAAAGGCCCGGTCCGCCGCCCAGCCCGAAGACCGGGTTGCGCCCGACCGCTCCGCGACACCGCCGCACGCCGCAAACACTGCCGCGGTAGCGGCCGCGCGGCCCGGCCCGCATCTCGCATTCGTTCTGCAGGGGCTCGGCGCGGGCGGTTCGGAACATGTCGTCAGCCAGTTGTGCAACCATTTCGCCAGCCTGGGCTGGACCATCACCGTGCTGGCTTTCGAGCATCCCGCGGCGCGGCCTTATTATGCGCACGATCCTGCTGTCCGGATCATACCGCTCGGCATGAAGGCGCAGCGCCGCGGCCCGCTCGGCGCGGTCATGGCGGTGCGGACTCGCCTGCGCCTGTTGCGCAACGCGCTCGAGATCCTCCGCCCCGACATCGTCGTCAGTTTCCTCACGCGCACGAACGTTCTGGCGATCGTCGCCGCGCGTGCGCTGCACATCCCGATCATCGTGTCCGAGCGCAACAATCCCGAGCTGCAAACCGTCGGCCCGGTCTGGAACCTGCTGCGCCGCTGGACCTACCCGCGCGCGGCGGGCCTCGTCACCATGACCCATGGCGCAATGCGCTTTCTGACCGAAAAGGCGCCGTTGCGTGGCTGGGTCATCCCCAACCCGGCGACGATCCCGTCCACCGCCGGCGCGGTCGTGCGGCAATCGGACGGCAGGACGATCGGCGCAGTGGGGCGCCTTGTCCCGCAAAAGGGTTTCGATCTGCTCGTCGATGCGTTCGCGCGCGTCGCGCCGGCGATTCCCGACTGGCATCTCGTGATTTGGGGAGAAGGCCTGGAACGCGAGGCGCTGGTTGCCCAGATTGCGCGGCTCGAAATGGGCGAGCGAGTTAGTCTGCCCGGCGTGACGGCGCACCCCGGTGAATGGATCGGGCGCTCGGATATTTTCGTGCTGTCGTCGCGCTTCGAGGGGTGGGGCCTCGTCGTCGGCGAAGCGATGGCGGCGGGACTGCCGGTCATTGCGTTCGATTGCCCGTGGGGACCCGGCGAGATGATCGAAGATGGCCGGACCGGCGTGTTAGTACCCAATGGCGACGTCGACGCCCTGGGCGAGACGATCGTTGCATTGTGCCGCGACGCGCCGCTGCGCGACGCGCTTGGCGCACGCGCCATCGACAGCATGCGCAGTTTCGCGCCCGAAACCGTGCTCGCCCAGTGGCAGAAGGTCGTCACCGACGTCCTTGAGTCATGAGCCCGCCGGTGAAATCATCGCCCGTCACGCACATGCTGCGCGTCCTGCGCGGCCGCCTGAGGAGCGACCGGCCGCTTCGCGAAGCCGCGCGTCGCGCCGACGCGTTCCTGGTGTCCTATCCCAAAAGCGGGCGCACCTGGCTTCGCTATCTTCTGTCCTGCTATTTCGTCGAGGTCGGACGGCTCGGTTTCCAGCCCGATCTGACCAGCATGTTTCGAATATTGCCCAATTTCGACCGCGATCCGGTCCGCGGGATCGGCGCTTTCGTCGGTCGGTCGGCACGGCTGCCGTTCGTACTGGTCAGCCACCTTGCCTATCGGCAGGCGCTTTTCCGGGATCGGCCGGTCGTCTTTCTCGTGCGCGATCCACGCGACGTGATCGTATCCGCCTATTTTCACGCCACGCGCCACAAGGGGCTCTTCGCAGGCGACATCACGGCATTTCTCGACGCTCCCAAATATGGCGTGCCAAGCCTCGTTCAGTTCCTGAATGGCTGGGCGCAAGGGCTGGACGGCCGGCCGCATCTGCTCGTCAGCTACGAACATCTGCTCGCGCAGCCGCATGCGGTGGTCGACACGATCCTGCGCTTTCTGCAGGTCGAGATCGATCCGGCTGCGCTTTCGCGCGCGATCGACGCCGCCCGGTTCGATCAGATGCGCTCGCTGGAGCGGTCCCAGGGCATTCCCGGTCACGCTTACGACCGGAAGGACGATCAGAGCCTGCGCATGCGCAGCGGGAAGGCCAAGGCCTTTTCCGACTGGCTCGACGCCGACGACGCCGCCGCCATCCTCGCGCGTTGCCAGGCCGAGCTGACGCCCGCCGCACGCCGGCTGCTGGCCCTGACGGGGGTCGATCTCGATGCCGACCGACAACCGGCGGCGGCACGCGGCTGACGATGCGGATCTGCTCGATCATCACCTCCTTCACCTCCGGCGGAGCCGAGGTGCTGGTCGGCAATCTCGCCGAGCGATTCACCGTGGCGGGGCATGCCGCCCTGGTCCTCGCGCTCAGCGATGCGGCAACGGTCGGGAACTCCCGTCAGACCGAGCAGGAGATGATGGCGCGCATGCGCGTCTGCGGCGTGCGGACGCGGTCGCTCGCGCTGCAGAATCGCAACGATTGGCTGGGCGGCGCCGTCGCGCTGCGCCGCGCCGTGACGGCCTTTCGGCCCGATGTCATCCACGCCCACACGGTGCGCGCCTTGCCGATCATCGCGCTCGCGCGGCTCAGGACGCCGGTCGTGCTGACGCACCACAACAGCCGCCTGCCATTTCCCGCCTGGGGCTTTCGCGTGACCGATTTCGTGGTCGACGCCTATGTCGCGATCAGCGACGCATGCGCGGCGCAGATCCGGCGGAACGCGCGTCGGCCGATCCGCAAGATCCTGAACGCCGCGAGCACGCGTTTTCGGGCTGCGACGCCGCGCGACGCGCCGGCGGCAAACCCCGCCATCCTCGCGGTCGGCACCGTTTCGCGGCAAAAGGATTACGAGACGCTGGTGCGCGCCGCCCGCGTGCTCGCGACGCAACTGGCGCCGCGCGGCCGCCGCGCGCACGTCAGCATCGCGGGCGCCGGCCCGATGCTGGGAGAGCTTCGCGCCTTTGTCGATCGCGAGGGAGCGGGCGATGTCGTCGCATTGCTCGGCGCCCGCAGCGACGTCGATGCGCTGATGCGCAAGGCCGATATCTTCGTCAACACCTCGCTCTGGGAAGGTTTGCCGATCGCCATGATCGAGGCGACGATGAGTGGCTTGCCGATCGTCGCCACCGACGTTGCGGGCAATCGCGAAATGGTGACGTCGGGGGTGAACGGCACTCTGGTGCCGCCCTCCGACCCTGCCGCGATCGCGGAGGCGCTGGCTGCGATGATCGAAGACAGCGTCGCCTATGCGGCCCTGTCGCGCGAATCGCTGCGGAGCGCCGATCGCTTTTCGATCGAGTCCTGCACGCAGGAGCACCTTTCGCTTTACGCCACGCTCCAGGCCGGTGGGCGCGGTCGCAGTCCGCCCACCGACGGCGCGGCGGCGTCCGGCGCGGAGCGGTCGATACGGCGTCCGGCCGCGGTGCCTCCAGGAGAAGGAACACGCGCTTGAGAATAGCAGCCATGACCGACATCCATGCGATGAGTTCGACCCTCGTCCTGGCGCTCGAAGCCGCGCGGCAGGAGGGATTCGACACGCTGTTGATCCTCGGCGACCTGCTGACCTACGGCGTGTCGCCCTGCGAAACGCTCGATCTCGTCCACGACGCCATGTCCCGGGAGGATGCGGTCCTCCTGCTGGGCAATCACGACGCGCTCTATCGGGAGCCCAAAGATGCCTATCTGGCGACGCTGCCCGACTGGCTGCGCGAGACGATCGCCTGGACCGCGGCCGCGATCCCGGACGGCGCGATGGAAGTGTTCGCATGGCACCAGGAATGGAGCTTCGGCCCGCTTCTCGCGGCGCACGCCAATCCCTATGGCGCGAATGACTGGCGCTATATCGATAGCGTGGAAAAGGCGGAGGATGCGGCGAAAGCGCTGGCGAAACGTGGCTTCGGGGTCGGCATATTCGGCCATACGCATCGCGCGCGGCGCTTCGATACGCGCCATGGATCGGTCTACACGCTGGGCGCGCTCGGGCAGCCCAGAGACGATCGCGCGCGCACCCCGCAATGGGCGATGATCGAGGTCGACGATCAGACGGTGACGGTATCGCCGCGCGATATTCCCTTCGATAGTGCTGCGCATATCGCCGCGATCCGTGCCACGTCGATGACATCGGCGACGCAGGACCGGCTTTGTGGATTTTTCGCATGAAGATCCTGGTCACCGGAGCCGGCGCCGTCCTGGGCCAGGGCATCATCAAATCGCTCCGCCAGTCGTCGCTCGACTGCACGATCGTCGCCGCCGATCCCAACGCTCTGTCCTGCGGGCTGTATTGGGCGGACAGCGCCTATCAATTGCCGATGGCCGATTATCCGGCCTTTGGCGATGCGATCGACACGATGCTCGCCCGGGAACAACCGGATGCGGTGCTCGTCGGCACCGATGTCGAGCTCGGCTATTTCGCGCAGCATCGCGTTCGGCTGGAATCCACCTTCAGGACCCGTATCCTGGTCAGCGATCCCGAAGTCATCGCGATCGCCGACGACAAGTTCGAAACCTATCGCTTCCTGCTGGCAGCAGGGCTCGATCCGCCGGCGTCGGCAAAGTCCGAGGACGTTGCGGCGATCAGCGACCTGATCGATACCGTCGGCTTCCCGCTGATCGTGAAACCACGGACCGGAGCGCGGTCGGTCGGCGTGTCGATCGTGCGCAACATGGTCGAGCTCACTGCCGCGCTCGAGAACCGCCAGCGCCTGATCGTCCAGGAATGCATCGGCACCGACGAGCGGGAATATACGGCAAGCGCGCTCGTATTCGACGGTGCGGTCAAGGCCTCGATCGTGATGCGCCGCGATCTGCGCGACGGGAACACCTATCGCGCTTTTGCCGATTGTTACGACGCGCTCAACGCGATGGTGCAGAAATACGCCTTCGCGCTCCAGCCTTATGGTCCGGCAAACTTCCAGTTCCGCGTCGATCGCAACGGCAAGCCACGCGTGTTCGAGATCAACGCCCGATTCTCGGGAACGACGCCGATGCGCGCTCTGGTCGGGTTCAACGAGGTCGAGATGTGCATGCGCTGGCTGCTCCTCGGCACGCCGATCGTTCAGCCCAAGATCCGTCGCGCCACCGTCCTGCGCTATCTCCAGGAGATGGTGGTCGAGCAGGAGCAAGTCGAAACGGTGACGTGATGGCGGGGGGCGAGACCATCGCGCTGACCGGGGGATCGGGGTTCATCGGACGGTCGTTTGCGTCGCATGCGCGCGCGGCGGACGTTCGCATCCGGCAGCTCGGGCGCCGTCCGCCGGTCGATCCGCGCGACGAATGGGTTCCGTTCGATCTGGACGCGCCGGGCCTCGACCCGGATGCACTGGCCGGGTGCCGGACGCTCGTTCACCTGGCCGGCTATATTCCAGCGCGGCACGACGCTATCGAGGAAGCCGAGCGGTGCTTGTGGACCAATGCGCTGGGCACCGCGAGTCTGATCGACCTGGCGGCGCGACAGGGCGTGGATCATGTCATCCAGACGTCGAGCGCCAATGCGTATGCGCCGGGCGCAGCATCGCCGAACGAAGGCGCGGCGCTTTTCCCGCACAGCCGGCGCTTCTATCTCGGATCGAAAATCCTGCAGGAAATCTACGCGACCGACGTCTGTTGCCGGGCCGGGCTGTCCCTGACCACGCTGCGGCTCGGATCGGTCTACGGGCCGGGGCAGGCGATGGGTGCGGTCGGTGCGATGGCGCAAGCCGCGCGCCTGGGCGACCCGATCCGCGTTGCCGATGCGGGCCGGTTCGGCGCCGATCTCGTCCATGTCGACGACGTGGCGGCGCTGATGACGTCATGCCTTGCGCGGCGCTTGTCCGAGACGATCAACGTCGGCAGTGGCGAACGGACGACGCTCGCGACGGTCGCCGCGATCCTCGCCCGGATGACCGGCACGCCGATCCTGATCGAACCGCTCTCCAGTGCCGGCGGCGATCATGGCTTCCCCGCGCTCGACATCACGCGCGCACGCGCACTCGGCTATGCGCCGATGCCGCTGGCCACCGGTCTCGCCACGATGCTCGACCTCGCGAACGGGCGAGACGACAGTTAGAGGGCCGCAGCGCCGTCGTTCTGGGCCATGGCGGTGAAATGGCGCGGCAGGTCGACCGCATAATCCAAAGGCGGGCGCTGGCCGCACCCGACGAGCGTGATGCCGCCATGGCTCACCACCACGGGTACGTCGGCATACAGGCCTTCGCGCCCGCCGCGCGCCATGCGCGCGCCGTCCGACCGGAAAAGATCGACCGTGACGCGACAGATGCGCTGATCGTCGACGGCAAAGCCGAAGACCACGACGCCATCCGGATCGAGCAGCTCCCAGCCCTCGCCCGCATGCTGCTGGACGACGCGCCAATCCGTCGGCAACGGTCCCCTGGGGAACCGATTGAGGCGGATCGTCGGGCCTTGGTCGGGGGCGTACAGCCGGCCGGTGAAGACGAATTCCCGCAACGGGCCGACGATCTGCCCCTCGAGCCAGCATTCGCTGTCGTCCTGCGCGCCCAGCCTGAAATAGGCGCATACATTGCCGAAGACGCTGAAACCGGGTTCGCCCGGCAGGACGTTTATCCGGCTGCCCGAAATCGTTAACGCCATGAGCTGTCCTCAGTCATAAGGTCGGAACGGCTGCATTTTGCCACGACCGACTGTCATATTCGATGGCGCAAAGGGATGATCATCATCCGCGCCATGCGATTTCCCGACCGGTCGGCGCCGTCACGCTCTGGGCGCGACCGCTCCAAAGCGGCGCGCATAGATCACGCTCAGCGCCACGAGAACCGGGACGGTCCACATGCGCGAATACATATGGGGATAGGAAACGGTGTAGATCAGGAACACCGTCGCGACCGCCACCGCCATGGCCGCCGCGTCGCGATTGCGGCGCAGGCCGGCGGCGGCGAGCACCAGCAGTAGCAACAGCAGCGTGACGAGGCCGACAAAGGCGACGCAGCCGCCTTCGTTCCAGACCAGCAGATACAAATCATGCACCGGATTGTCATAGGCGCTGATGTCGCGATAGCGGTCCGCGCCGAGCCCGATCACACTGTTGTGCTCCGCCATGCCCCACGCTTCGCGGATCAAGTCGGAGCGATTGACGAAGGTGCCCGCTTCCTGAATGTCCCCCGCCTCGACGGCTGCGCCGACGCGCGTCTGGAACGCCTTGGGGAGCGGCGATCCGCTCGCGACGAACAGGCCCGCGGCGACCAGGCCGACCATCCCGAGGCGGATCATGTAGCGCGCTCCCATCAGCGTCAGGGTCGCCAGCACCGCCATCACCGACGCGAAGAAGCCCGTGAAAGAGGCGCTCAGCATCAGGCCCCACGTCAATACGAGCCCGCAGGAAAGACCGACCCACCACGGGATCGCGCCGCGGCGAAGCGTATAGATCAGCATGGGAAAGGAGAAGGCGACCATTGCGCCATTGGGGTTCGGCTGCCCCGCCATGGCGCCCAGCCGGTTGTTCCCGGTGATGAAGCCGTCGCCGAGCCAGCGCAGCGTGTCGTGATAGGTCAGCAGGAGCGACGCGGCGATCCCGATGATTTCCGAAAGCGTCGTTCCCGACAGGAAGGCGAGCGAGAGGCTCCGTGCGGTACGGTCGTCCTGCTGCATCAGCAGGATCGGGACGAGCAAGAAGGCGACCAGATATTGCGACGCGATGTTGAGCCAGCGCAAGGGATCGCCATTGATGATCGAGCTCACGAAGAGCCCGCCCAGCATCAGCGTCAGGCCGAGAATCCAATAGGGCGTGAGCGGACCGAACGGGCGCAGCGACAATTGCCCCTGCAAGGCGAACAGGCTGAAACTGGCGAGAATGGCAAGATCGGAGAGCGTCAGGTTGATCTGGCCGACGCGGAGCAGACTCCATCCGCTGAAGAACACCGCGACGACCAGAAGACGCTGCGCCAGGCGTCGCCACCGCGGCACCGCCGCGCGCCGGTCGCGCGCGTCGGCGCGGGCCCGTGCGCGCGTGACGCGCTCGAAACGACCAATGGCGATGGCAGACATGGCAAACCCCCGTTCCGGTGCACGGCCGATGACGCATGGCGCCGTCGCCGGCATGGGGCAACGACGCATCGGAGCGAATGGCGGTCTCTTAGGGGCTAGTCGCAAGCGCGTTCGCGCGCGTCGTGCCGAGACTGGCGGGCGCGCGCGGCGGATCATCCGGAATCGCCATCCAACGATACCGATTCGAAATTGCGGCGGTCGATCGCGCGCTTATCGTGCCGCCTTGCGATTATCGGGACTTTGAATCGATGGCGACCCTCTCGCGCTCCGCTCATACGGCGCATCCTGCGCGCGTGCCGATGGACGAACGCGCCGCGCCGAGCCCTGCCCCGATCAGGCTGATCTACATCGCGGGATATGGGCGCAGCGGCTCGACCTTGCTCGATATCGCGCTCGGCACGCAGCCCGGCATCATGGGGGCCGGGGAGGTGACGACGCTGGCGCGGCATGTGTGGCCGAACGGGGAATATTGCGCCTGTGGCGCGCCGGTGCCGGACTGTCCGACGTGGCAACCGATCGTTGCCGGGTGGCAGGACGGCGCGGTTGCGGAGTTCCTCCGCGACTATCGACGGATGCAGGAACGCACCGAGGGATTGGTCGGTCGCTATCGCCGGTTCGGCGGCCGCAGCCGCGCCGAGCATGCGGAGCGCACCGTGCGCCTGTTCCACAGCATGGCAAAGGTGACGGGACGAGCCGTGCTGGTCGATTCCTCCAAACTGCCCGGACGGGGTTTTGCCCTGGCCGGACTGGCTGGCGTCGAGCTGTTCGTCGTCCATCTCGTGCGCGACGGCAGAGGGGTCGCCTGGTCGCTGATGAAGCGGCATGCGCGGCAAGTCGAGCACGGGGTGCAGCGCGACCTGAAGCCCAAACCCGTTCTCTACACCGCCGCGCGCTGGGCGATGATCAACCTGGCGACCGAGCGGCTGTGCCGGCGGCTCGGGCCGTCGCATGCGATGCGCGTCCGCTACGAGGACTTCGTCGCCGACCCCGGCGCGATCATCCAGGCGATCGTGACGCGGCTGAATGCAGCGCCTGCTCCGGCCGGGGCGGCGGGGCCCGTGACCTTCACGCCGCAGCATCAGGTCGCCGGCAGCCGGCACAGGATGCAGCGATCGATCACAGTTAGAGAGGATGAGTCGTGGAAAACCGAAATGCCGCGCTCGCGGCAGATCCTGTTCACCCTGGCATGCGCGGTGTTGCTGCGCCGCTATGGCTACCCCCTGCGGGCCCCGCTTGTCCGCGACGGCGCGTTGCGGCCGGTGGCGGAGCGCTGCTGACGGCGCTCGTCGCGATTGCGGTGCTGGCAGGGTGCGCGCAGGCGAGCGGCGCGTCGGCGCCGCCGCGGCCGCAACCCGTCGCGGGCCAGCCCGCCTTTCCCGGTGCGATCGGCTATGGCGCGGCCAGCAGGGGCGGGCGCGGCGGCGCCGTCCTTGCGGTCACGACCTTGGCCAATGCCGGCCCGGGGAGCCTGCGCGCCTGTATCGATGCCGTCGGTCCACGGACATGCGTGTTCCGGGTGAGCGGCGTGATCCGCTTCACCACGTCGCGGCCGATCATCCAGAATCCGTTCCTGACGATCGCCGGCCAGACGGCGCCCGGCGGCGGCATCACGATCGCGCATGGCGGGGGCCCGCTCGGACGTACGCCGATCCTGATCAAAGGCACGCACGACATCGTGATCCGCGACATTCGCGTTCGCAACGACCGGATCGGCGGCAGCCGGGGATCCGAAGATTCGTTCACGATCGAGGATAGCGAGAATGTGATCCTCGACCATGTGAGCGCCAGCTGGGCGCGCGACGAGCTGGTCAACGGCTATGCCGACAACGATCGCATCACGATCAGCAACTCGATCTTCGCGCAGGGCATCCCGCGCCACGACAAATGCGCCTTGCTGGCAAGCGACCCGCAAGGCCCGCAGCACCTCAGCTTCATCGGCAATCTGTGCGCCCACAATGGCGACCGCAACCCGGATTTGAACTTCCCGCCCAACTCCTGCGTCGAGATCGTCAACAACGTCCTGTACAATGCACAGTCCGAATTCGCCGAAATCTGGGAGAGCTTCGGCGGAGCACCCGTCTCCCTGATCGGCAACACGTTCGTCGCGGGGCCGAACACGGGGCGGAACGCCGTCGGCATCGCGCGCAACATCGTCGGGTCGCGCGGCGCGGCGCGCGTCTATCTCTGGGACAACAGCTTCATCGGCAATTTCGTATATGTCTCGCCGTTGATACCCGCGGTCGAATATCCGACGCCCAACTGTCCCGGCACCGTGACCGCGAAACCGGCCAAGGCCGGCTATGATTCGGTGCTGCAGAATGCCGGCGCCTTCCCGCGCGATGCGCTCGACGTGGCGATGGTGTCCGACGTGCGGGCGCGGAGCGGCCGGATCATCCAGCAGCCGGGCGTGATCGACGTTCCGGCAGCCGGCACGCCGTATCCCGACGCCGATCGCGACGGCATGGACGACACTTGGGAGGTGGCGCACCGCGCTGATCCGACGCGGTTCGATGCCTGGGCCGACGGCGACGCGAACGGAGTCGCGAACCTCGACCAGTTTCTCGACGAGCTCGCGCGCCGGCGTTTCGGCGGGACGCCCTATTGAGCAGGGGACGGCCGGTGGCGCAGCACAAAGAGCGGATCAAGGTGTGCTTTCCGTTTTCCGGCGATGCGATCGGCGGCAGCCACATCTCGGTGCTCGGTCTGCTGGCCGCGCTCGATCCGGAGCGGTACGAGCCGATCATCGTGCCGGAGACACCGGACGGACGCATCGCCACCCTGTTCGGCGCGTACCGACAGATCCCGGATCCCGTGCGCAATGCCGAGCAGTTCGTCCCCGGCGAAGCCTTCAGCGTACGCAAATATGCCCGGACATTCGGCGGCGTTCGCCATCGCGCGGCGCTGCTGCGCGCGCGCGAAATCGACATCGTGCATGTCAATGACGGGCGCACGAGCGCGGACTGGGGGGTGGCGGCGCGGCTGGCACGGGTGCCGCTGATCTGGCACAATCGCGGCGATCCGCGCGCTTTGGGCTTGCGGCTTGCGGCGCCGATCCTGGCCGATCGCGTACTGTGCGTGTCGGAATTCGCATTGCCGTCGCGCGGCATGTGGTCCGCCGCCGGAAAGGCCGAGGTCGTCTACAGTCCGTTCGACACCAGCCTGACGGTCGATCGACGCGAAGCGCGCGCCGCGATCGGGCAGGAACTGGGGATCGGCCCCGATGCCCTTGTGCTCGGCTTCTTCGGGGCCTTTGTCGAGCGGAAGCGGCCCCTGGTCTTCGTCGATCTCGTCGCCCGGCTGCGGCAGATGCTCGACCGCCAGGTGCTTGGCGTGATGTTCGGTGAGGCGCGTCGCCCGGAGATGCACGCCGCAGTGCAGGCGCGCATCGCCGCCACGGGCACTTGCGACGTCGTAAAGCTGATGGGTTATCGCGATCCGGGAGTCTTCTGGATGGCGGCGTGCGACCAGCTGGTCGTACCGGCGGTTGCCGAGCCGTTCGGGCGCACCTTGGTCGAAGCGATGCTGGTGGGAACGCCCGTCGTCGCCGCACGCTCGGGCGGCAATATCGAGGCGCTGCGCGACACGCTGGGCGTGCTCGTACCGCCCGACGATGTCGGGGCGCTGGCGCGGGCGTCTGCCGAACTCGCGCGCGATCCGTGCCGGGCGGCGGTGCTTGCCGAGCGCGCAATGGCCGATGCGCGGCACCGCTTCGGCATTGCGCAGCACTGCGAAAGGGTCACCGCGGCCTATGCGCGCGTATTGTGTCATCCATAGCGTTGCGGTTGCCGCGCATGCGAGGCTCCACGCAATGCGCGCTGTTGTCCTGATCGGGCGCACCTGCCGGGCAAATCGGCGCAAAGATCACACACTAGATATGCTCCTTTAGCAGCAACGTCATTTTCCATCGTGAATACCGCACGGATCGTAACAATAAACGTGTCGATCGCCACCCAACAGCATATTTCGAATAGGTCGAATCTATCCACAAGCATATGTGATTGATCATTCGATGTATAGCAGGCGAGTAAAATGCGTATCGACTATAGCAGGCTCGGGCTTGCGGCCGGGCTTTTGATATGGGTTGCGGCGCCGGCACTGGCGCAAGATCGACAGCGTCCGCAATCGGACCCCGGAATGTCGCGTGGCCTCGACAGCGGAATGCCGCGTGGCCTCGATACCGGCACGCCACGCGGTCTCGACACGGGCACGCCACGTGGCCTCGATACCGGCACGCCGCGCGGTCTCGACAGCGGAACTCCCCGCGGTCTCGACACCGGCGTGTCGCGCGCTCGAGACAATCCCGCACCGGCCCCGCGCGCGTCGCGGCCGCGCGGTTGACCGCGCGATGATCGCTGGCCGGCAATGTGGGCAAGGCCCTGACGTCCGGGCCTTGCCCACGATCCGCCTGAACGCCGCAGCCGAGCGGATCACTGGAACCGCACCGTGCGCGTGACGGGCCGGGTGCTTGCCTGCAACATGTCCCGCACCGAGTCCGTCAGCAAAAGGCTGCCCGCACGCGACAGATGATCGTCGTCCGCATAGAGCGGTATGCCGTCGGCGATCGCCAGGCACGCGCCTTTGCGGCACAGGACGTCGTGCGGATAGACGACCTTGACCGCAAACGCGCGGCGCAATTGCGCGAAGTCGCGCAGAACGACGCGCTCGCGCTCGATATATTCGTGCTGCCGCAGCGCCAGATCGGGAACCGTACCGAACAAAGCGGCGCGCGCCAGCGTCTCGGGAACGCTCGCCTTGAACTCCGGGATCGGTGCCACGAGCACGACCGTCTTGCCCATCGCGCTCAGCGTCCGCACGGTCGCGGCGAGCCCCTGGCCGAACAGCAGCCGATCGTTCGCGAACGTCTGGCGATCGGTCGCGCGTCGTCCGAGGTAACACGGCCTTCCGCCTTCGGTGCGGGTTCCGTTCGCGCACAGCCCCCAGCGCGATACGAGGAAAACCGTCGTGATGCTGGGCATGGTGCGCAATGTCGCAAGCACCTGATCGTTGAAGTCGCTGCAGTCATGCCGCGCCGGCTGATCGAGCCGGTCGAGGCCGAGCAGCGTCGGGCACGCCGGATAAAAGGCGATACGCCCCCCCAGGCCAAGCGAACGGCCGGCCTTTTCGAACGCCGGCAAGACCGCATTGGCGTGCGAATCCCCCCATAACAGGAACGAGGGCGCCACCCCCGCGGTGCCGATCGCGCAAAGCGCGCGGCGCCGTGCCGGCGCGCTGCCCGTGCACGTTTCCGGCAAATGCGCCATCGCGCGCGTGGCCGCGTCCAGCGCCACGACCTGCGGCGTCATCCGGGAGGGAAAGCCTTGCATCCGGCTCAGCGTGACGCCCATCGCGCAGATCGCTCCGGCTGCGACCAGGGCATAGCGAAAGGCGGTTCGGCGGCCGGAGGGGTGCGAGCGACGGTAAGGCTGTTCGATGAAACGCCACGACAGCGCGGCACTGGCAAACGACGCCAGGGTGACGACCGCATACTCCCATGGCTGCCATTGCGTGTCGGTTCGGTATTTCCAGAACACGATGATCGGCCAGTGCCACAGATAGAGCGAATAGGAGATCTTGCCGATCTGGCGCGGAATCGCGGTTGCGAGCAGCGCGGTCACGAAGGTCGGCCTGTCGCCCGCATGCAGGAGCAGCATGCTGCCCGCGACCGGCAGCACCGCATTGAGACCGGGAAACGACGTGGCTTGCGAGAAAGTGACGATCGGCCATCCGATCAGGAGCAGGCCCGCCACGGCGGCAAAGCTGCGCTGGCGCATCGTCCCGAACGCTGGAATCGCGCCGATGCCGAGCACCGCGCCGGCGAGGAATTCCCAGGCTCGCGACATCGGCAGATAGAATGCCGCGGTCGGCATCGACCGCACCATCCAGACGCTGATCACGAACGATCCGGCCATCATGAGAAGCAGCGGTGCCGTGTAGCGGGCGCCGCGGAAACGATAGATCGCCGCCAGTATCAGCGGGAAGATGATATAATATTGTTCCTCCACCGCGAGCGACCAGGTGTGCAACAGCGGCACTTCGGCAGCGTTGGACCCGAAATATCCGGATTGCTGCGAGAAATAGAGGTTGCTGCCGAAAAGCGTGGTGGCGACGATGCTCGTCCCGAGGCGCTTGAAATCGGTCGGCAGGAACAGCTGCGATCCGACGATCGTCACCGCGATCACGACGGCGAAGAGCGCGGGGAATATCCGCCGGATGCGCCGCTCGAAGAAAGCGGCGAGCGAGAAGCGATCGGCGGCGAGCTCGCGCGCGATCAGCGCCGCGATGAGAAATCCCGAAATCACGAAAAATATGTCGACGCCGACAAAACCGCCGGAAAACCGTGGAATGTCGAGGTGGAACAGGAGCACGGCGAGCACCGCGATGGCGCGCAGGCCGTCGATATCGGGACGGTACGGCACGGTGCGCGCCGGATCGCTCGGGTCAGCCTGCCGCATTTCCACGTGCACTGGGACCCTCCCGTTTCCATGCGTCGTTTGCGCTGGGGTCGGACACGCGCGCCGCTGATACGCCGGCTCGTACGCGGTCTAGCGGGCCCCGGTGCGATGGTCGTCGGCAATAAAGGGGTGGTCGCCGTCTTTTAAGGTTCGCCGTGGCGAAAAGGAGGGGTGAGCCGCCTCAGCAACCGACCGCGGCGTAGGTGAAGCCGGCGCGTTCCACCGCCTCGCGCCGGTAGATATTTCGCAGATCGACGAGCACGGGCGCCGACGCGACCGATTTTAGTCGCGCGAAATCGAGCGCGCGGAACGCATCCCATTCGGTGACGATCACGATCGCGTCGACGCCCGCCGCAGCATCATAAGCGTCGCTGCAGAAGACCAGATCGGGCATCACTTTGCGCGCGCTCTCCATCCCCTCCGGATCGTAGGCGCGGACCGTCACGCCGGCATCCGCCAGCGCGGTCGCGATCGCCAGGCTCGGCGCGTCGCGCATGTCGTCGGTATTGGGCTTGAAGGTCAAACCCAGCAGCGCGACGATCTTGCCGCGCGGATCGGGCGTGGCCAAGGCCGCAATGACCTTTCGCCCCATCGCCCGCTTGCGGCGATCGTTGACCTTCACCACCGTCTCGATGATGTGGACCGGCGATTGATAGTCCTCGGCGGTCTTCAGCAAGGCGAGCGTATCCTTCGGGAAGCACGAGCCGCCATATCCCGGCCCCGCGTGCAGGAATTTGCGGCCGATCCGGTTGTCGAGCCCGATCCCGCGGCTGACGTCCCGCACATCGGCTCCCACCGCTTCGCACAGGTCGGCGATCTCGTTGATGAACGTGATCTTGGTCGCGAGGAATGCATTCGCCGCATATTTGATCAGTTCGGACGTGCGGCGCGTAGTGAAGAGGATCGGATTGTTGTTGAGATAGAGCGGCCGGTAGATCTCCTGCATCACGCGGCGCGCGCGCGCATCTTCGGTGCCGATGACGATCCGGTCGGGGCGTTTGAAATCGCCGATGGCGGCACCTTCCCGCAAGAATTCGGGATTGGAGACCACGGCGATCTGGTCGGCAATGTCGGGACGGCGGTCGCGCAGCATCGTCTCGATACGATCGCCGGTTCCGACCGGGACCGTCGATTTGGTGATGATGACGACTGGCCCGGTAATCGCATCGGCGATCTCGTCGGTCGCTTCATAGACGTGGGACAGGTCGGCATGACCGTCGCCGCGGCGCGATGGCGTGCCGACGGCGATGAAGACGGCATCCGTCCCCGTTACCGCATCGCTCAGATCCGTGGTGAACCGCAGCCGCCCGGCACTGACGTTCGTCGCCACGAGTTGATCCAGGCCCGGTTCGAAGATCGGCATCCGCCCCGCCGCCAACGCGGCGATCTTTGCGGGATCTTTGTCGATGCACACGACCTCGTGTCCGAAATCGGCCAAGCAAGCTCCCGAAACGAGGCCGACATAGCCCGCGCCGATCATCGTGACACGCATGAATGCTCCTGATCTTGGAAGCATGTTCGTTACGCGCGCGGGCGGGACATCGACCAGTGCAACAACGGGTAGGGCGCGGTCGCATGATAGTAAGGTTCTGCACAGAAGGGGTACGTTTCCTCGAGCGGCCCCGTTGCCGCGATGGATTGGTCTATTGGTGACGCTTGCGCGCACCATGCCTGTGGGCCGGACGGTATTTCTGCTGTCCGGGCGAGACAGATCGTTGCCGCGGCGGCACCCCACCCCCGGGTTCGCACCGCCCCGCGACGTCCTGCCGGGGACACACGGCGTATGCCGCGCTGCTGGTTCCGGCGCAGAATCCGGCAGAAGCAGTGAACGCGCAGGCGCCGATGCGGGCGATCCCGCCGCTGGTCAGCCAGCCGGCCGTTCTATGACCGCAACCGATCTGCGATCCGCGACCTGCCTAAAGCTGCCGGGCGAACAGCGCGCGCGCCGTTGCAGCGATCGTATCGGCATCGACCCCATAGGCACGGTAGAGGTCGGGGAGGTCGCCCGTCTGCCCGAAACGGTCGATACCCAAGGCCGCGACCTGCGCGCCCCGCACCGCACCGAGCCAGGACAGCGTGGACGGAGCTCCGTCGAGCACCGTTACCAGCCTGGCGCCGTTGCCCAGGGGACGCAGCAGGTGCGCGACGTGGCTGTCGGACGCTTCCTCTCCCCGCACGAAAGCGGCCTGACTGTCGGACCAATCGCGATGCAACAGATCGGGCGAGGTGATCGCCAGCAGACCGATGCCGGGATGATCCTCCTGCAACGTGACCCAAGCCTGCATCGCCTCCGGTGCGATCGCCCCCATGTACACGATCGCCTCTGTCCCCTTGGGTCGCTGGAGCCAATATCCGCCCCTGAGCGCGTCGCCCTTCCAATCATCGTCGCTTCGACCCGCTTGCCGGATCTTGCGCGTGGAAAGCCGCAGATAGACCGATCCGCCGTCGACGGCTTGCATGTGACCGAACGACCATTCCATCATCGCGGCGAGTTCGTCGGCGAAGGCAGGTTCGAAATACGTCAGTCCCAGCTGTCCCATCCCGATCAGCGGCGAATTGATCGACTGGTGCGCCCCGCCCTCCGGTCCCAGCGTGATGCCGGACGGCGTGGCGACCAGCATGAAGCGGGCGTCCTGGTAGCAACCGTAATTGAGCGCATCGAGACCACGGGCGATGAACGGATCGTAGACGGTCCCGATCGGCAGCATCCGCGTGCCGAACAAGGGGCCGGATAGTCCGAGTGCGGTCAACATGAGAAACAAATTGTTCTCCGCGATACCGAGTTCGATGTGCTGCCCCGCCTTGTGCCCGGACCATTTCTGCGCCGACGGGATTTTGGCGCTGTGGAACACGTCCTTCAGTTCCGCGCGACGAAACAGCCCGCGCTGGTTCACCCATGCACCGAGATTGGTCGACACGGTCACGTCGGGCGAGGTGGTGACAATCCGGTCGGCCATCGGGTCACCGGATTTGGCGAGATCCAGCAGGATCTTGCCGAACGCGACCTGTGTCGACTCTTCGGTCGCCCTGGACGCGCGAATCGCCGGGACGGGAATCGCGCGCGCGACTGGCTCGGGGGCTTTCGATGCAAAGGGCGCGGCATCGACAAACGCCTTCAACCGGGCCGCCGCATTGTCGCCCAGCCCACCGAACGGCGCCCATTCATCGCCTTCGGCAATGTTCAGCCGGTCGCGCAGCGCCGTCATCTGGGAGGGGTTCATCAACCCGGCGTGATTGTCCTTGTGGCCGGCGAGTGGCAGCCCGTAGCCCTTCACCGTATAGGCGATGAACATCGTCGGCGTATCGTCGTCCGCTTGCGCGAAGGCCTCCAGCAGGGTTTCGACGCAATGCCCGCCAAGATTGGTCATCAGCTCCGCCAGCGCATCGTCGTCATAGGATCGCAGCAATGCCGCAACCGGCGCCTGTTCGCCGATGTCCGACAGGAGGCGCGCGCGCCATGCTGCTCCACCCTGGTAGGTAAGCGCCGCAAAATCGGCATTCGGGCAAGTCTCGATCCACTCGCGCAGGGCCGGGCCGCCGGGGCGAGCGAATGCCGCGCGCTGACGCTTGCCGAACTTGAGCGTCAGTACGCGCCAGCCGCACGTCTCGAAAATGTCGTCGAACCGACTGAACATGCGATCCGCGGTGGTCGCGTCGAGCGACTGGCGGTTATAATCGACGATCCACCAGCAGTTGCGGATATCGTGCTTATAGCCTTCGATCAGGCATTCGTAGATGTTGCCCTCGTCAAGTTCGGCATCGCCCATCAATGCGATCATTCGGCCGGTATCCCGTTCGGCGAGGTTACCGTGCGCGACGAGATAATCCTGGACGAGGCTGGCGAACGCCGTGACCGCGACCCCCAACCCGACCGAGCCGGTCGAGAAGTCCACCGGTATCCGGTCCTTGGTCCGCGACGGATAGCTCTGCGCGCCACCGATTCCGCGGAACCGCCGCAGCTGGTCGAGGCTCTGCTGGCCGAGCATGTAATGGATCGCGTGCAGTACCGGCCCGGCATGCGGCTTGACCGCGACCTTGTCGCTGGGTCGCAACACGTGAAAATACAGCACGGCCATGATCGTGGCGATCGACGCGCACGACGCCTGATGGCCGCCGACCTTCAGCCCGTCACGACTCTCGCGGAGGTGGTTGGCGTTGTGGATCATCCAGGCCGACAGCCAGCGCAGGCGCTCGTCGAGCATCTCGAGCGACTCGATGCGCGCGAGCGGCGCGTCTGCCTGCGGTCTCGCGGCGAAGCTGGAACCGGAACTTGCCACTGACTTCATCCTCTGATGTTTTCGTTCACCCGGTCGCGCCGCCTCGCCAATAGCACCGGGCGCGCGGTTCCGAGCGGAAAAAGCGGCGTGGACACCGGATTCGGGCCGACCGGCAGACCGATCGAGACCGCGTTCGTGAAGTCGTCGAACCGCCGCGGCACACCCGGTCGATATACGGAACCACGGCTATCCGAAAATAGCCGTGGAAGCGTTTCCGACGGTGATCCTAAGTCCCGTTTAGTATCTGGCCGTCAGCTTGATGCCGATCGTGCGAGGCTGGATGATCGTCGCATTGCCCGTGAAATTGTAGCCGCCATTCTGGCCATAGGTCGTGATGCCGCGCTCGTCGGTCAGATTGCGGACGTAAAGCGAGGCGGAATATTTGCCGAAATCGACGCCGGCCTGACCACTTGCACTCGAGTAGGAGGGCAGTTCGAAGTGCGACACCGAATACAGGCTGAAATCGGCAAAGCGCTTGCCGGTGTAATCCCAGCTGACGCCCGCAAAACCTTTGACGCCGTCGGACAGCCTGGCCTCATAATCGAGGCTGACCGAGGTGCTCCAGCGTGGCACGAATGCAAGGTCATCGCCCTTGAATCCGGGGAGATCAGGCGCATCCTTGGTCAAATGCGCCTCGGTATAGGCCCCGGTCGTCGAGAGCTTCAGACCCTTCACCGGACTCAGGCCGAAGGCCCATTCCACACCCTTGCTCGACGCCGCGCCGGCATTGCCGGTGATCTGATATTCGATCCCGCTGATCGTGGACCGGTAGGACGTCGTGACCTGCACGTCCTTCCAATCGATGTAGAAGGCCGCCACGTCGATCGTCAGCATCTTGTGCAGAAGCGATGTTCGAAAGCCGACTTCGTAATTGGTCAGCGAGTCCGGCTTGTACGTCAGCGGGACGTCGGCGGGGGCGCCGGGGATCGCGAACTGCGGACCGCCGCTCCTGTAGCCGGTCGCCACGCGTCCATAGATCAGCGAATTGCTGGTGACGTTGTAGCCGACCTGTGCCGACCAGGTTGCCTTGTTCTCCGACGATGTCAGCGTCGGATTGACGACGATCGATGTCGCGCCGGTGAAGAAACCGGGATAGCTCGTCACCGTGGACGACTGGTTGATGTGCGCGTAGCGGATGCCGCCCTGCACGAACAGCTTGTCGCTGATATGCAGCGTCGCGTTGCCGAACGCCGAAAATTCTCGGTAGGTCGACGGGAGGGTCGATCCACCGCCCGGGGCTGGCGTCGTCAGCTCTTGATTGGTTGGAATGTTCACGAACTGGAAGAACTGGTCGAACGTGTTGCTCTCATGGGCAAAAAATCCGCCGAGCAGCCAGTCCAGCTTCATTCCGCCGATGCTGCTGTCCGGCTTTGAGGTCAAGCGGAGCTCCTGGTTCCAGCGCCGCCCGGCGTTCGTCTGGCGCGTCCGGATCGCAAGCGGGCTGGCATAGCCGTTGCCGAAACCCTCCGCATAGGTCACGCCCGGGCTGTAGCTGCCGGTGGTGATGTCGAGCCGGAATTGGCTGCTCAGCTTCCCATAGCTGGTAGACGATACCAGATCGGCGAATCCGATGTCCCAATTCGCCGTCAGATTGGCCAGCTCGTACGTGTTGTTGCTCGGATTGCCATAGTAACTGTTATGGACCAGCCGTCCGCCACTGGCGGCATCGAACTGGTTGGCCGGCGGATTGTAGGGATCGCTGTCGGAGCCGACCACGTCGATGCTGCCGTCGTCGAAGAAGCGCTGGTCCTGCCGCGACGCCGTCAGACGAACGCTGAAATCCTCCGTGGGAGCGAGCAGGATCGAGATGCGGCCACCATAACGATGGCCGTTATTCGTGTCGTTGCGACCGATCAGCACATTGTCGGCATAGCCCGGCACCTCGGCATAGAAGCCACTTGCCCGTATCGCGCCCTTGCCGTCCCAGAACGGCAGGTTGATCATCGCCTTGAACGCGCCGCCGGTTCCGCCATGCGCCACGGTCTCGCCGCTCGCTTCGACGGCCGCTTCCAATTTCTTCGGGTCCGGCTTGTTGGTGACATATTTCAGCAGCCCGCCTTCCGCGGACGCGCCATACAATGTCCCTTGCGGTCCCTTCAGCACTTCGATCCGTTCCATGTCGAACGTGTCGATATTGGCCGTGTTGCGATCCCCCAGAGCGAGGCCGGACTGATAGCTGAACGGAGTCTCGTCGATGACGACCGCCGTCGTGGCGGCGGCAGCGCCGGCATTGATGCCGCGCAAGATCAGCTTCAGCCCCTTGTTGCCGAAGCTCTGGAGATTGAAGCCGGGGACCTGCGCGGCGAAGTCTTCGATGCGCGTCTGGTTGCGGTAGGCAAGGGCATCACCGCTGATGGCGGTGAGACTTTGCGGAACCTTGATGAGGCTCTCGTTGCGCTTGTTGGCCGTGACGATGATGTCGCCGAGATCGTCGCTCACCGGGCTTTCGTCGGAGGCCGATGTCGGGGCGGGCGCGACCTGGGCGCAGGCCTGTCCTGCGCTGGAAAGCGTACCGAGCGCCACAGTAGCAAGCAAAGCCGCTTTGATCACGTTCCGATCAATCATTATACGCCCCTTTTATCTTAGTTAAACGGTCGTTTTATGCGCACCGAACCAGCAAAATCTGAGTAGATTGCGAACATCATGGCGGCCTGCCTCCCCGCAGGGTCCCATTGTTCGAGAATTTACTTTCTCGATGGTTCGGGATGCGAGAGCTTGAGGCGCTTTAGGTGCGACCTTCCGTGCTCCCGACTTGCCCATCAAGCTATGCAGTTCTTGATGAAATGTCCTGTCTATTTATCGATATAGATGGAGCTATTGTTCCGTACGGCGCCTTGTCGACGAAAGATCGGGTCGATTTATGGTCGGATTTTGACAGGTTATACCAAGAACGTTTCTGCGACGTCATAGGCATCGAGATAATATCGTTCGATATCAATATTTTACGAAATGCGGCGTCCGGCATTTCGCGGGGCATTGTCGCGACCCGTTATCGTCACAAACGGCTCGCACAAGCCATGAGCCCGAGTCTGTTCAGCCGGAGGAACCGGGCTTTTTCCGGCGGCTCAATCACGCCAGTCATGATCGAGGCCGCGCGGGCATCGAAGCGCGGATGGCGTCGGTCGAGCCAGTCGCCATACGGGCATCGCCGCTCAGATGATCAACGGCGCGTTGTCGATCACTTCCCGCATGACGAAAAACGTCCGGGTCTGGCGGACCGCCGGCAACGCGATGAGCTTATTCGCGTGGAGCCGATTGAACTCCGCCATGTCATCGACCCGGATCTTCAGAAAATAATCGAAATCGCCCGCAACGAGATGGCAATCCAAAATCATCGGGATCTTCAATACGGCAGCTTCGAACGCCGCAAAGGATTCGGGTGTCGACCGGTCGAGCACGACGCCGACGAACACAAGCGAACTGCGGCCCACCTTCTCCGGAGCAATGTGTGCGCGAACCGATGTGACATAGCCTTCGTCGAACAGACGCTGCGTTCGCCGGAAGCAGGTGGCCTGGCTCATATTCGATTCGCGCGCGAGATCCGCGTTGGAAATACGGCCATTTTCCTGGAGCTTGCGCAACATTTTCAGCTCGGCCTGGCTCAAGGGAACCGGTGTGGCGGATTCTTTCGATTTCTCGCTCATTCTGAGATTCTCACACCGATTATGTCGCAAAGCCCACACGCATATAACGCGACAAAGACCGGAAATGGGAAGCGCTTTTCACCTCCGGATCGCGCGGGTGAGTGCGCAGCGGTCATCCGGCGACGCGGCACTGGCCGTGGCGGCCCAACCGTCACCAGCGTCGAATGCTGATCTGAGGGCGGTTTGAGATAGCGGGTTTCTGCCACCGGTCGATTCGCGGTGGGGAGTATTCAGGACGGCGGTGCAATCTTTCATAAATAGCGGCAAACACGGAATTAATTGCCGCATATTTCTCCATAAAACATGATATTTCCCATTTTCGCCCCAAAGAACGGAAGGACATTCCCATAAGATATGTCCTATTCGTCATCGGACACGGAAGATCTAGCTGGAGCTGAAACGGATGCTGTCGAACTTTGAGCGCTATCCGCTGACATTCGGATCGACGCCAATCGAAAAACTCCCGAGGCTTACCGAATATCTCGGCGGCGACGTGGAACTGTTCGCCAAGCGCGAAGATTGCAATTCGGGCCTTGCGCTCGGCGGCAACAAGCTCCGCAAGCTCGAATATATCGTTCCCGATGCCCTCGCGAGCGGGGCGGATACATTGGTGTCGATTGGTGGTGTTCAATCGAACCACACGCGCCTGGTTTCCGCCGTCGCGGCCAAGATCGGGATGAAGAGCTATGTAATTCAGGAAAGCTGGGTGCCGCACGAGGATGCTGTCTATGACCGCGTCGGCAACATCCTATTGTCCCGCATCATGGGCGCCGAAGTGAAGCTGGTCGACGAAGGCTTCGACATCGGCATTCGCGACAGCTGGCTGAAGGCGCTCGAGGACGTACGGGCGAAAGGCGGTATCCCCTACGCGATTCCCGCCGGCGCATCGGTCCATAAATATGGCGGTCTCGGCTATGCGCGATTCGCAGAGGAAGTGCGCGAGCAGGAGGCGGAACTCGGTTACACGTTCGATTACATCGTCGTCTGTACGGTCACGGGATCGACGCATGCCGGCATGGTCGCTGGCTTTGCCTTGCAGGGGCGGCAGCGCGATGTGATCGGCATCGACGCATCGCTGACGCCGGTGCAGACCCGGGCGCAGGTTCTCAAGATCGCTCAGGACACTTCGGCCCTTATCGGCGGAGGCGCGATCGTCGACGACGATGTCGTGCTGATGGAGGACTATGCCTACCCCGCTTACGGCGTCCCTTCGCAGGAAACGCTCGAAGCGATCCGGCTGTCTGCGCGGCTGGAGGCGATGATCACCGATCCGGTATACGAAGGCAAATCGATGCAGGGCATGATCGATCTGGTGCGCAAGGGCTTCTTTCCCAAGGGGTCGCGCGTGCTGTACGCCCATCTCGGCGGCGCGCCGGCGCTCAACGGCTACAGCTACACCTTCCGCAACGGCTGACGCGCGGTTCCATCATGGCCGGGGCGCCCGGGCGCTCCCGCGCCCCAGGCCGGTCGGGCGCCGTTTTCAAGTTTTCGTGAAGGATGTGTCAGGCCATGCTTGCACGCGCGATTCTCCCGCTCCTTGCTTCGGCGACACTCTCCCCGACCCCGACGCCGGCCGTGAACCCCGAACTCGCGGCGGCGAGAATTCTCGTGGAAAGTGACCGGTTCCGAAGCGCCAGGACAGCGATTGCCAGGGACTATGACCGTATCGTCGAGACCATCGTCAGCCTGACCGAAGTGCCGGCGCCGCCGTTCGGGGAACAGGCGCGCGGCGTGCTATACCGCCAGATGCTGGTGCAGGCCGGCCTTCACGACGTGCAGACCGATGCCGAAGGCAATGTGTTCGGCTTTCGGCGGGGCACGGGCCGCGGCCCGCTGGTCGTCGTGGCGGCGCACCTCGACACCGTCTTTCCCGCCGGCACGCCCGTCAAGGTCATCCGACATGGCGACACGTTGCGTGCGCCCGGCATCGGCGACGACACGGCAAGCCTGTCGGTATTGCTCGCGATCGCGCGCGCGATGGACGCCGCCCAATTTCGCACCAACGCAGACATTCTGTTCCTGGGCGACGTCGGCGAGGAGGGACCGGGCAATTTGCGCGGCATTCGCTATCTGTTCGAGAAGAGTGCGCTCAAGGACCGGATCGCGGCCTTCATTTCGTTCGAGCCGGACCGTGCGGGCGTGATCACCAATGGCGGTGTGGGTTCGAAGCGCTACCAGGTGACGTTTCGCGGGCCGGGCGGCCATTCCTACGAAGATTTCGGGCTGGTGAGCCCGGCCTATGCCATGGCGGACGCGATGACGCAGATCGGTGCCATGCCGCTGCCCGCCAAGCCCAAGACCACCGCCAGCGTCGGATTGATCGAAGGCGGTACGTCGGTCAACGCGATCCCGGCGCTCACGACGATGTCCGTCGATATCCGCTCCGAGGACGGTGCCGCGCTGACTCGCGCCGATGCCGCTTTCAACGCGATCCTCCCCCAGGCGGTCGCGCGGGAAAATGCCGTCCGATCGACCAAAGCGGGTTCGATAACCTATGCGACACATCTGGTCGGCGATCGTCCGGGCGGCAAGACGTCCAGGGACAGCAATATCGTGAAGATCGCGGCGGCGGCGGCAAAGGCCTCTGGGATCGCGGTTGCGTACGAGGCTTCATCGACCGACTCCAATCTTCCGATGAGCCGAGGCGTTCCCGCCATCACGCTGGGTGCGGGCTTCGCCGTTTCGCGCACGCATTCGCTGGAGGAGGAACTGACCCTGGATCGCGACCGCGACATAGCCGGGATTGCCGTCGGGCTGGCGACGATCCTGCTGCTGGCCGGATTGCAATGACAGGCGTCGCTCCGACCAGGAACGGGGCTCGCGGCGGGTTTGGCGTGATAGCGGCGCTGCTCTTCATCGGGGCGGGAACCGCCGTGCCGGCAATCGCAGCCGAAGACAGACTGACCGGCATCGCGGCAGTACCCTCCGCGCCGATCGCCGACGGCTTCACCCTCGCGGCGGTCGGCGACATTATCTATCTGCGCCCGATGCTGTCGACCATCGAACGGCAATCGCCGGACATGCTCAGGCTCCTGCGCAGCGCCGATGCGACCTTCGGCAATTTCGAGACGACCGTAGCGGATCTCCAGCATTTCGAGGGCGCGCCGCAAGCGGAGTCGGGTGGCACGTGGATGCTCGCCGATCCGGGGGTCGTCGCCGACGTTCGCGCGATGGGGTTCGATATCGTCAGCTTCGCCAATAACCACGTTGCGGACTGGGGCGTCGAGGGGTTGCGCGAAACCACGCGGAGGCTCGATGAGGCGGGGCTCGTCCATGCCGGGGCCGGCCGCAACCTCTCGGCGGCGCGCGCGCCGCGCTATCTCGACCTGCCGGCGGGGCGGGTCGCGCTGGTCGCCGCGACCTCGACCTTCACGCCGATGTCCCGTGCGGCGGACGGATGGGGGGAAGTGCCGGGCCGGCCAGGGGTCAACGCCCTGCGCACAGAGCAGATCACGCTCGTCGACGCCGGAGATCTGCGCGTCCTGGCCAGGATCGCCGGCACGAAGCCCGGCCAGCCGGTCGTCCTTAACGACGCGCGCTACGCGGCGCGTAAGGCGGGTGAAACGGCCGGTTCGAAATACGGTGTCGACGCCGCGGATGAAGCGGGCAATATCCTTTCGGTCCGCCAGGCGAAACAGAACGGCAATTTGGTTCTCTTTTCGCTGCATAATCACGAGCCCGATACCGACAGCGAGACCCCGGCGGATTTCGCCGTCAAGGTCGCCCATGACGTGATCGACGGCGGCGCCGATATCTTCATCGGCCATGGCCCGCACCGTCTGCGCGGGATAGAAATCTACAAGGGCAGACCGATATTCTATTCGCTCGGCAACTTCGCCATGATGAACAACTCGCTCGATGCCCTGCCGCCCGACATGTACGAGGAATATGGCGTGGCTCCGGGTAAAACGACCACCGCCGAATTTCTTCAGGCGCGCAATGGCCGCGAGTTCTCCGACCGGGATCTCTATGAATCGGTCATCGCGGTGAATCGCTACGTCCACGGCCACGTCAGCGAAATCCGGCTCTATCCGATCGATCTGGGCATCTCGAAGCAGGGCGCCGCGCGCGGCGTGCCGGCGCTTGCGGGAGCGGCAGTGGGACGCAGAACGCTCGAGCGGCTGCAGCGCCTGTCTCGACCCTTTGGAACGCGGATCGCGATCGAGAACGGCATGGGGATCATCCGTGTCGCAGCCGACCGGGATGACCGATGACCGGTGATACCGGGGCCGGTCGGCTGCCAGAAAGTGGGAGAAGCTTGTGAAACGCATCTTGATGACCGCTGCGGCGCTGATGGCGGGCACGGCGCATGCCCAGACCCTGACCAACGCGCCCGCCAAGGCGCCGTCCGAACCGTTTACCGAGACACGGTATGGCCAGACGATCGATGATCCCTACCGCTGGATGGAGGATCCCGCTCGCAAGGGGAACATGGTCGGCTATGTCCGTGCCCAATCGCACGCGGCGGTCACGCAGATCAGGGCGCTTCCGCAGCGTGCCGAACTGGCGCGGCAGCTCGACGCGGCGGCGCGCGCCGGAATCCGGATTTCGAACATCCGCATGGCCGGCGACCACCTGTTCTGGCGCCAGCTCGACCCGGCCGACCGGGTGCCGAAGCTGATGGTTCGATCGGGAGCCGCCACCCGCATCCTGTACGATCCCGGCGCTGAAAGCAGCAACCCTGCCGGGCCCGCGGCGATCAACAGCTACACCGTTTCGCCGGACGGCAAGACGGTCGCGCTGCACGTTTCGTTCGGCGGTGCGGAAATCGGCGCCATCCGGTTCCTCGACAGCGATACCGGTCGCGAGACGCTCGCGCGCCTGGCACCGGTGTGGGGCGAGTTCACGGCACAATGGCTGACTCCGGACACGCTGACCTTCACGCGCATGGCCGACAAACGCGTGGGAACCGACGAACTCGTCGGAATGGTCGCCGTCGTGGGAACGCCTGGCGGCCGATTTACGCCGATCCTCGGTCCCAAGGTTGCAGGGGGTCCCGACTTCGCGGCCTCGGCCTTCCCGCTGATCGCGGTGTCGCAGGTCAGCCCATGGGTGGTCGGACTCGCGGACAATGCCGGCGGTAATCCCCTCGTGTTCGTGGCGCGCCGCACGGACCTCGCCGCCGCCAAGCCCGCCTGGCACACGATCGCGATCGCTGCCGACAGGATCGACGACGTCGCAGCTCTCGGCGACGCGCTTTACCTGATCTCGATGCGGGATGTGTCCGACGGGCAGATCGTCCGCCTCGCCGGGACGAGCGGTGCACGCCAGGTCGTCCCGACCCCGAAGGGCTATGTGCTGTCGGGCATCGCGGCAGCGCGGGATGGCATCTATTTCCGGGGACGACGCGACGGCGTGTCACACCTTTTCTGGATGGCGGGCGGCACGGCGCCAGCGAAGGAGATACCGCTGCCGTTCGAAGCGGATCTGCTGAAGCTCGCATCCAGCGCCGACGGCTCGGCAGCGACCTTCGCGCTTGCCGGGTGGACGACGGCACCGCGCGGCTATGTCGTGCGGGGCGGAAAGCTGTCGTCGCTGAACATCGCCAGCGGAACCTGGTCGGAGGCCAGCACGCTGATCGTCCGGCGTGACAGCGCGCACAGTGCGGACGGCACCACGGTGCCGATGGTCATCATCGACAAAAAGGGCACCGCCGGGATCCGGCCGACGCTCATCGAAGCATATGGCAGCTATGGCGAATCCACCACAGTGCCCGGTTACGATCCCTACAACCTCGCCTGGAGCGCGCGCGGGAATACGATGGTCTATTGCGGCACGCGCGGCGGAAGCGAGCGCGGCCGCGCATGGCACGACGGTGGCCGGATGGAAAACAAGCCCAACGCGCAGGCCGATCTGATCGCCTGCGGCGAGCGGATCGTGCAGCTCGGCATTGCCGATCCCAGGCGGCTCGCCATTACCGGGACCAGCGCGGGCGGGCTGCTCGTGCCGATGGCGGCGGAACTGCGGCCGGACCTTTTCGGGGCGCTGGTTTCCCGCGTGGCCATCCTGAACGCGACTCGCCTCGAAGTCGCGGAAAACGGCGCCAACAATTTCGGCGAAATGGGGGATCCGCGGTCCGAAGCCGGATGGCGCGCGCTCGCCGCGCAGGATTCCTACCTCGGCCTCTCGCGCGCCCGCGACCTGCCCGATACGCTGCTGACGATCGGGCTCAACGATCATCGCGTCGCGCCCTGGATGAGCGCCAAGTTCGCGGCGCGGGCGCAGGAGATGTTCGGGAACAAGCGGTTGGTGCTGGTCCGCGCGGAGACGGAAGGCGGGCATGGCATCGGCTCGGCGCGCGATCTCCAGGTTCAGGAGTTCGCCGATATCTTCGCCTTTCTCGAAAATCGCATGGCGACGCACCCGTCCGGCCCGGTAGCGAGGGCGCGGAAATGACGGCGCATCATGCGCTTCAGGCGAGCGTCGGGCGGTTCGGGCGCATGCTGTTCGGGCTGACACTTGCCTGGGTTTTCGCCGCATCGGCAAGCCACGCCGCCGTCCCCCATATCGTCGTGCTCGCCACCGGCGGCACGATCGCGAGCGGAACGGACCGGGCGTTGTCCGGCAGGGAACTGGTCGCGCAGCTCCATCTCGGCGGTCAGGTGCAGGTGGAGGTGAAGGACGTCGCCAGTGGTGGATCGAGCGACCTGACCCGGAAGGACTGGTCGAAGCTGGTCGTGGCGATCCGCGCGAGCTTCGCAGATCCGAACGTGACCGGTATCGTCGTCACGCACGGCACGGACACGATGGAGGAGACCGCCTTCTTCCTCGACCTGATGATCGACGAACCACGCCCGTTGATCGTCACGGGATCGATGCGCAGCAGCGATGCCGTCTCGGCGGATGGCTTCGGCAACCTCGCCGAAGCGATCCTCGTCGCCGCCGACCCCAAGGCACGCGGACTGGGCACGCTGGTGGTGCTCGACGACCAGATCCATTCCGCCGTCGCGGCGACGAAGAGCGACACCAATCGGCTCTCGGCATTCGTGAGTGCCAATGCCGGACCGCTCGGTATCATCAGCGAGGGCCGTCCGCATTTCCTCGCCCGGCCGTTCGCCGCCCACCCGCATTGGCGGCTCGCGCCCGCGGAGATTACGGCGCTGCCGCGCGTGGAGATCGTCACCGCGACGTTCGACGGCGACGACCAGTTGCTGAAGGCCGCCGCCGGGGGCGGCGCCCGGGCGATCGTCGTGGCGGCGTTCGGCAGCGGCACGCTCACCGCGCCGATGCGCAATTTCGTCGCGGCCAACGCCAACGCGGTTCCGGTCATCCTTGCGGCGCGCGTGCCGGCCGGCTTCGTCAAGCAGGCCTATGGCGGCGGCAGCGACGACGAGACTCGATCGGCGGTACGCAGCGGCCGACTCAATCCGGTCAAGGCGCGGGTGCTGGCGATGGTCGCCCTCACCGCCGGAGTACCGCTTGATCAGGCGCTGTTCGATGCCTTCTGACGGTGTCGCCGCCAAGAGCCGGGCGGACCCGCGCCGGCCCGCCACCATCCCGGTACGGAGCCTTGTCTCGACTATGCTTCGCCTGTTGCTCGCGCTGTCGGCGCTCGCTTGCGCCGCCGCATCCCCGGCCGCGAGCCGTGGCGACCCCGTAAAGCGTGACGCAATCGGGCCGAGCGCCACGCGACCGGTCATGCTCGACAAGGCCGATGTCGAGCCATGGCTCGACGGCTTCATGGCCCTCGCCCTTCCGCGCGGCGACATTGCCGGCGCGACGGTCGCCATCGTCAAGGATGGCCGGGTCGTCCTCACCAAAGGCTATGGCTATGCGGATGTCGCGCGGCGCATCCCCGTCGATGCCGACCGCCAGCTCTTTCGGATCGCGTCGATCACCAAGCTGTTCACCTGGACGGCGGTGATGCAGCAGGTCGAACGCGGCAAGATCGATCTCGACGCCGATATCAACCGCTATCTCGATTTCAAAATTCCGCCGTATCGCGGCAAGCCGCTCACGATGCGAAACCTCATGACGCATACGGCGGGCTTCGAGCTCGTCATGCGCGATCTGTTCAGCGCGCACCCGAACGGCACCGATCTGGGAGCTACGGTGAAGCGGTGGGTGCCGCGCCGGATCTACGCCCCGGGGACCACGCCGACCTACTCCAATTACGGGGCGGCGCTCGCCGGCTATATCGTCGAGCGCGTGTCCTTCGAAGCGTATGACGATTATGTCGATCGTCACATTCTTCGGCCGCTGGGTATGACGCGATCGACCACGCGCCAGCCGGTGCCGGCGGCGTTGGCGCCGGATCTCTCCCGCGCCTATCTGCTGGGTTCCGACAGCCCGTTTCCGTACGAATTCACCTTGTACCGGCCCGCCGGCGCGATGTCGTCGACCGCGCCGGATATCGCGCGGTTCATGATCGCGCACCTTGATGACGGCGCGCTGGGGCCGAACCGCATCCTGCGACCCGAGACGGCGCGGCTGATGCACACGACCCCCTATCGCGCGCTGCCGCCGCTGCACGGCATCGGCTTCGGCTTCTTCCAGAACGATATCAACGGACACCGCGCCATCGTCCATGACGGCGATACGCGCTTCTTCCACAGCCAGCTCAATCTTTTCCCGGACGACCATGTCGGCATTTTCATATCGGTGAACAGCACCGGCCGCGATGGCGCCGCCGACAGTCTTCGCACGACGTTTTTCACGCAATTCGCCGACCGGTATTTTCCAGCCACGCAGGTCGACGGTGCGGTGGACCGCCAGACCGCGGCCCGGCATGCTTTGGCGATGGTCAGCCATTATGAAGTCAGCGATCGTTCGGCCACCAACTTTCTCGCCGTGAACCATTTCAGGGATCAGACGGTGGTCGACGTGGACGGCGACGGCAAGCTGGTCATCCCCGACTTTACCGGCCCCGACGGTGCCCCCAGGAAATGGACCGAAATCGCCCCCTTCCTATGGCGTGAGGCAGGGGGCAAGGGGCGGTTGGCGGCCCAATTGGTCGATGGCAGGCCGGTCCGGTTCAGCACCGATGACTATGCCCCGATGGTCGTCTGGGATCGTATGCCGTGGTGGAAATCCAATGCATGGCTCGGACCGCTCTCTTGGGCTGCCTTCCTCGTCCTGCTGGCGACGATCCTGGCCTGGCCCGCGCGGTTCGCGATGCGCCGTTACACCGGAAGAGCGGCAGCGGTCCGTCCGGCCGACCGGTGGATCGCAACGGGGCTCTGGCTGTGCGCGCTCGCGGGCGTCTTCGTGCCCACCATCTGGCAGCGAACGATTGCGCCGGTGATGACCTTCACTGCGGATCCACGCACGATCGATATCTGCATCCTCTCGGCTTCGGCGTGCACTGTATTCGCGTATGGAGGCGGGCTGATCCTGGCTTTCGCCAGCGGCTGGATGGCGTGGAAACATCGTGGCTCGTATTCCAGACTGTGGAGCCTCGCGCTGATCCTGTCCTTCGGCACTTTGGTATGGATCGCCTGGTCGTTCAATCTGATGGCCTTCAGCATCGATTTTTGAATGTCTGCCGTTGCAGTTCATGATGCCCGCGCCCGCTTTCACGCAGGCGAATTGCCGAGGGGCATGAGGTACGCACTCTAACCGCCTCGAGACGGTCGTGCAGCCCCAGGGGACGTGCCGAAAGCGCGACGATAGGCATGACCGAAAGCGCTTTGCGACGCATAGCCGCTATCCGCTGCGACGGTCGCGACATCCGACCAGTCTCGCGCCAGCGCAATCCGCGCTCGGGTCAGTCTCCACGAGCGCAAATAGGTAAGCGGTGGCTGTCCGATCCGCCGCGTGAATTCCGCGGAGAAGGCGGCGCGCGACATGCCGGCCTCGCGGGCGAGCAGCGCCACGGTCCATGGATAGGCGATGGCGCCATGGATGGCCCGTAGCGTCCGGCCGAGCCGGGGGTCGTCGATCGCTCCGAGCCAGCCGCTCGTGGCGGCGTCGCCCGCGGCGCAGGCGCGGATTGCCTCGACGAGCAGGACATCGGCAAGCCGCGCGGTGACGATCACGCTCCCCATGCAATCGCGCTCCACTTCCGCGTCGAGCAAGGCGAGGATGGTCGCAACCGTGCCGGCGCCGGGCGAGGATCGCGGGACGAGCAGGACGTCCGGCAGCATGTCGAGCAGGAATTCCGCATGCGTCGTCTCGAACGCGACGCCCCCGCCGATCATGACCGTGTCGTCTCCGCCGAGACGGGCGGTGTCGCGATCCGCTGCGAAATATGCCCGGCCGTCTTCCGATGGCACGGCAGGATCGCTGGCGACCGTATAAGCCATGCGGCCGATCAGGCAGACGTCGCCGCTTTCCATCCGCAGCGGTGATCGACCCGGGCACATCAGCCAGCATGTTCCGCGCGACAGGGCCACGAACTTCAGCCGGTCGAGCGCCGGGAATGCCAGCGACCATGATCCCGCGGCTTCCAGCCGGGTCCGGCGCGCGACCTGCGCGCCCAGCGTGGCGAGGACGTCCGATAGCGGATCGGGTATGCTTCTGGACGATTGCGACAGATCCATGGACGAACGAGCATAGACCATCTCGAGCCGACTGCTATCTCCAAGCACGAGGAGAATGACATGGGTATCGCCGGCAAAAGCGTGATCATCACCGGCGCGAGCAGCGGGATCGGTCGGGCGACGGCGAAGCTGCTCGCCGAACGCGGCGCGCTCGTGATCCTCGGTGCGCGGCGCGAGGACGCCTTGAAGGCGGTCGTCGACGAGATCATCGCCGCGGGTGGCAAGGCCGAGTACCGGATCACCGACGTGCGCGCGCGTAGCGACCTCGAGGCGCTCGTCGCGCTGGCGATCGCGCGGGGCGGCAGGCTCGACGTGCTGGTCAACAACGCCGGAATCGGTCCGATCTCCCGCTTCGACGCGCTGCGTGTCGAGGATTGGGACGCGATGATTGACGTCAATTTGCGCGGTACGCTTCATGGTATCGCGGCGGCGTTGCCGGTTTTCCAGCGGCAGAAATCCGGTCATATCGTCAACGTCGTATCGACCGCCGGCATCAAGATCGTGCCGACCATGGGCGTGTACGCCGCGACCAAGAACGCGGTACGCACGATCAGCGAGGCGCTTCGCCAGGAGTCCGGGCCGCACTTGCGGGTGACCGAAGTCTCCCCGGGAATGATCTCGACCGACTTCGCGTCGTCGATGACCGACCCGGCCTTGCGAGAGGCGACGACCAGGAGCCTCGGCGACGTCGCGATTCCGGCGGAGGCGATCGCGCGCGGCATCGCTTATGCGATCGAACAGCCCGACGATGTCGATGTGGGAAGCATCGTCATTCGGCCCACCGCGCAAGGCTGACCGCTAATGGCGAAGGCCGGACAGCCGATCACACCGCGCCCAATTGCCTCACCCCTTGCGCAGGCCCTGAAACGTCGCCCGCAGTTCCGCCACGAACAGTCCGGGTTGTTCGAGCGCCGCGAAATGGCCGCCCTTCGCCGGCTCGTTGAAGTGCAGCAGCGTATCGAAACGGCTCTCCGCCCAACGGCGCGAGAGGCGGATCTGCTCGCCCGGAAACATGCTGATCCCGGTCGGCGTCCGCATCGGCGTCCGGGGCATGCCACCCGACATCATCTCGCGCATGCCTTCCCAGTAGAATCGCGCCGAGCTCGCGCCGGTATTCGGGAGCCAGTACAGCATGATGTCGTCGAGCATCGCGTCGAGGCTGAAAGCCGTTTCCGGGTTGCCGCCGCTGTCCGACACATCCTGGAACAATGCGTAGATCCAGGCGGCAAGGCCGACCGGCGAATCCGCGAGCGAAAACCCGATCGACTGCGGCCGCGTCCCCTGAAGTTTGTAATAGCCGGCATAGCGCTCATCATATCGCCGCGCCGAGGCGAGCATCGCCTGTTCGGCTGGCGTGGCGTCGCGGACCTCGTCGTCGGTCGGCTGGAACATCGCCATGGTGAGATGGATGCCGGCAAGGCCCGGCGGCGCCTTGTAGCCGAGCGTCGCCGTCACCGCCGCGCCCCAGTCGCCCCCCTGTGCGACCCAATGATCATAGCCGAGCCTGGCCATCAGCGCGGTCCACGCATCGGCGGTACGGCCGACATTCCAGCCCGGCGTGGTCGGCTTGTCCGAAAATCCGAAGCCCGGCAGCGTCGGGATGACGAGATGAAAGGCGTCCGCCGGCTTCCCGCCATGCGCGACCGGATCGGTCAGCGGACTGATCACATCGCGGAACTCCAGCGCCGAGCCCGGCCAGCCGTGCGTCATGAGCATCGGCAGCGCGTCCGGCTCCGCCGACCGGATATGGAGAAAGTGAATACCGAGCCCATCGATCTCGGTGCGATACTGGCCGAGATCGTTGAGCAGGGTTTCGCAGCGGCGCCAGTCATAGCCGTCACGCCAATGGTCGACGAGCGCCTGCACCTTCGCCAGCGGCGGGCCCTGGCTCGTGTCGTCCACCGTCTCGCGATCGGGCCACCGGACGTGCATCAATCGTCGGAGCAGGTCGTCGAGGTCGCGCTGCGGTATCGCAAGGCGAAACGGTTCGATGGTGTCGGCCATGATAGTGCTCCTGATCGAAGGCATTAGATCGTCGATGCGAGCACCGCTTCGGCGCGCGTCCAGTCGGTCTTGCCGTAGCGCGCGTTGTCGAGCGGGCTGAGCTTGCCGCGGCCGCTCGACATGTCGCGCATATATTGCATCCCCTGCCACGCCGGGAACGGCGCGTCGGTTTTGGGCGAGAGCGCGCGCACGATCTTGATGACCGTATCGAGCCGTCCGATTCCGCCCGCGCGGAGCAATGTGTACCGGCGACCGCTCAGCCGCGTCATCGCCGCAGCCAGATCGCGCGCGCTGACCACATCGCCCGCGATCCGCGAGAAGCGGGGCGCATCGCCGTCGAGCGCGACGTCGGCCGCATAGTCGGCCACGTCGTCCTTGGTGGTGAAGTCGAGCGGCTGGTCGGCATCGCCCCAGTAGAGAATGCGATGGACCTTGTGCAGCACGATCGGCGCTTCGCCGGTCAGCAGGTCGGCAAAGGCGCCGTTGAGCACCGAGGTCGCCCGGATCGGAGCAGCGTCGATCCGTGCCTGGAAGGCGCGGCGCAGGTCCATGTTGCGATTGTCGCCCGGCCGCGTCCTGGTGAAATCGAGCGAGAAGTCCGACGGCATGAAGCGCGGCACGGCGGCTGCAACCGCCGCGTCGAGCAACCGGCCTTGCAGGCCGAGGATCGTCGGCTCGAGCCCGTTCAGGGCGGAGACGATGCAAGCGGCGCCGGCCATGGCATTCGCCAGCGCCGCCGGATCGTCAAAATCCACCTCGATCACGGTGGCCCCGGCAGCGCGCGCGGCCGATCGTTTCGCTTCCGGCGTCCCGGCCCGCACGAGCGCGCGGACCCGCGCGCCGCGACGGACGAGCGCCTCCGCAAGGCGCTTGCCCAGATCGCCCGTCGCGCCCGCCAGAGCCACGACCGCACCCGCGCTCCCCGCGTTCAAATCGTCCATCTCCGCGCCTCTCCAAAAACTGAACGGTAACGTTCAGATTGCTCGAACGGGGCGGTGGCCTATACGTTCCGCCGATGCAAGCAGAACCCACGCCAATCGTTCGCCGGGGTCGGGGCGGCCGCCCGCCCGCCAAGGATGCGGGCGATGTGGATCGCCGAATCCTCGATGCGGCGGCCAGCCTGTTCCTGGAGCGAGGCTTCGACGCGACGAGTTGCGAACAGGTCGTCGCGCTGGCCGGCGCAGGGAAGGCCAGCCTGTATGCGCGCTACGCGAACAAGGAGGCGCTGTTCGCCGCCGTCGTGCGCGACAATGTCGAGCGCACCTTGGCGCCCGCCGCCGATCTTCCGCGCGACCTGCCCCTGCGCGCACGCCTTCGGGCGGCGGGCCGCTCTATCCTGACGCATGCCCTTCAACCGGAGGTCGTGGCGTTGATGCGCGTAGTGCTTTCCACCGCGCACCGGATGCCGGACCTGGCGCGACTGGCCGATCGGATCGGCCGGGACCGCGCGGTGCAGCGTGTCGCGGCAACGATCATCGGCACGGCATCGCCGCGCGCGGGCGAAATCGACCGCGCGACGAGCGTCGCGAACAAGTTCATCGAACTGGTGTTCGTGCCCACGCAAATGCGCGCGCTCCTCGGAGACGATCCCGGCGAGCTCGCGCGTGGCGCTGAGCGACGGATCGACGAGACCCTCGAGCTGCTGATGCAGGGGGGATGGCTCGACGGCTGCGAGTAAGCTGCTGAGGCTGTGAACTCATAAACCAGTACGGCCATTTGCGAGGGCTTGCAGGATGTCCGCTTTGAGCCAGCTGTCGCCGAAAGCGGACGCATATTTCCGTTACTTTACTGCTCTCAATGTTTCCGCAGCCAGAAGCGACCGCGAGCCGCTATTTCGGGAGCATGCTCGCGATCAACGCGTCGGTCTGTCCCTCGCGCTCGGCGAAGCGGAACGGCTTCACGCTCTCGACGATGATTTCACCGGACGATGGCTGTTGGTCGAACAGGGAGATTACCTCGTCGGCGAAGGCATCGAGCGGTACGCTGTACGGCGAATCCTTGAGCGTCGGCGTCAGATCCGTCGCCACCTGTGGGGGGATGATCTCGATCACCTCCACCGAACCCGCCAGCAGGGCACGCAACGACGCGGTGTAGCTGTGGACAGCCGCCTTTGTCGCGCTGTAGGTCGGCGAGGAAGCATAAGGGACGAACGCCAGACCGGAAGACACGTTGACGATCGCCGCGCCCTGCTTCGTCTTCAAATGGTCGATAAAGGCGTTGATGACGCGGATCGGGCCGAGCAGGTTGGTGGTCACCATCGCCTCGGCGTCGGACAAGTCGCGCGCCGTGGTCGGGTCCTCCCCGAACGAGGCTCCGGCGTTGTTCACCAGCACGTTGAGGTCCGGGTGATCCTCGACGATGCGTTGCGCGACGGCGTCGATCGCCATGGGATCGCCAATGTCGAGGACATAGGATGCCATGCCCGGACGACCCTCCATGGTTTCGTCCAGCGGCCCCGCCTTGCGACCGACGACGATGACCATGTTGCCGCGATCATGCCAACGATGCGCCAGCGCCCGGCCGATGCCCGACCCTCCGCCGGTGATTAGGATCGTGTTGCCCTGCTTTTGCATCGTCGTCCCTTGATCTGCGGCCGGTACAATCGCCCGGAAACGGGAAGATGGGCCTCGACACGCCCCGATTAAACCGCTCGTCACGGGAAGGATCATCCCGTATCCGGGACGCATGGATTTGAACGCGCTTCGCAGCACGCGGGCCATCGTCGAACATGGCGGAATCGCACCGGCCGTGCGCATGACCGGGACGCCCCGCTCTACGCTCTCGCGCCACCTCGCCGAGTTGGAGAATGCACTCGGCCTGCGGCTCGTCGAGCGCACATCGCGGCGATTCAGGCTGACCGAAGCAGGGCAGACTCTGATCGACCTCGTCACCGAGCCGCTCAAAGCCCTCGAGGGTATCGCGGATCGGATCGGGCCGAATACGGGTCCGTTGAGCGGCAGGCTTCGGCTCAGCGTTCCCGTCCTCTTCGGGCACACGCTGCTCGGACGCGTGGTGGCCGCCTTTGCCGAGGCGCATCCCGACGTATTCCTCGATGTCATGGTCGACGATCGGCACGTCGATCTGCTGCGCGAGGGGTTCGATGCGGCGGTGCGAATCCGTCCAGCGCCGGACAGCAGCCTGACCGGACGGCTGCTGACCCGCAGCCGCCTCGTCCTGGTCGCAGCACCTGGACTGGCGAAGCGCCTTGGTCACGACGGTACGGCACCTGAAAAGCTGGTCTGGCCGGCGATCGTCCGCGCCGGATGGGGCGACGATGGCGGCTGGGACGTCGAGATGGAGGGCGGCAGGAACGTCCGCATCGCCGCCCGGCCGCGCCTCGCGCTTTCCTCGCCCGTCGCCATGCTGGATGCGGTACTGGCGCAGCTCGGCGCCGCCTTCCTGCCGGAAAGCCTGATCCGCGGTCACGTCGCCGGGCACCGCCTGATCGTGCTCGGCACCCGCGCAGGCCCTGCCGAGGAGGTCTGGATATTGCATGCGGCAGGACGCCTTCCCGGGCGCAAGCTGGTCGCGCTGATGGACGTCATGACCGGCATCTTCGCCGCGTGAAGCCGATCTTGCTGCGGTGGTCGATTCAGGCGGCGGCAACACCCTCTCTCGATCCAAAGACTCGCTGGTCTAAGGGCGGCCAGACCTAGCTTCGGCTCGGCTTCCTCGAACTGGCGTTCGATATGCACGCGCGCGTCCCGGCCGAGCCGGAGCGCGCGAGTGCCCGCGGGGCCGCGTGTCGGCGCCGCATCCTGCCGGGAAACAGGCGCGGCCGCCCGGCAGAGCACGTCCTCAGCCCCACTCCTCATGCAGCCGGCAATTTGCCGGCCAGCACCAGCGATCGCCACCGCCAGGCCGAGACCCGGCACGGCGCTCTGCGGCGCGCCGCGGGGGCGTGGCGCCCGCGCGGTGAACTTGGCATATTCGAGTTTCCAGAAACGAAGAGCAGGACGTTGAGGGCCGGGAGCATCGCCCCCGACCCCCGGGTTCAGAAGCCGCGCGCGCCGCCGGTGGCGCGGATCGATTCGCCGCTGATCCAGTGCGCGTCGTCCGAGGCGAGGAACACCGCCAAGGGCGCGATATCCTCGGGCTCACCGACGCGGCCGAGCGGGGTTTCGGCAAGCAGCTTGACGCCGACCTCGCCCGCAAAATTGCCGTCGGTGGCGGGGGTGTTGGTATAGCCCGGCATGATCGCGTTGACGCGGATGCCGCGCGGGCCGAGCTCGCGCGCCAGGCCATAGGTCATGTTGTCGACCGCGGCCTTGGTCGCCGAATAGACGGTGCCGGCGGCGGAGGGATGCGTGCTGAGGATCGAGCTGATGTTGACGATGCTGCCGCCCTTGTCGCCGAAATGCTTCACCGCCTCGCGGACGCCGAGGAAATAGCCGAGCACATTGGTGTTGAACTGCTGGTGGAACGCCTCCTCGGTAAGGTCGGCGACCATTTCGAACACCGCCACCCCGGCATTGTTGACCAGCACATCGACCTTGCCATGCTCGGCGACGACGCTCTCGAACAGCCGCACGACGTCGGCCGATCTGGCCATGTCCGCCTGCACCGCGACCGCCTTGCCGCCGGCGGCTGCGATCGCCGCGACCACGGCGTCGGCGCCGGCCTTGCTGTTGCGGTAGTTGACGATGACCGTCGCGCCCTCGGCGCCGAATGCGCGCGCGATGCCGGCGCCGATGCCGCTCGAGGCGCCGGTGACGATGGCGACTTTTCCGTTCAATCTCATGGGGAATGTCCTTGTGGATACGTGATGGCGTGCGACGCCGGCCGTGCCCGCTCGCCTTCCCGATATGGCGGCGCACCTCCCCAGCCCCATGCCGCTTCCTCTTCGATTTTTGCCTATTCTTCTCAGTCGCGCTTGTTTGCGTGAAAGTCGGTGCCATTTCCCGTGCATGAGCGAGGCGATGGACGAACTGCGCGGCATCGTGATGCGCGCCGGAAGCACATGGACGCCGACCGGGCTGCCGCGCGTGTCGATGGTCCGTGCCGAGGGCTGTGCGGATCAGGTCTATGCGCCGATGCTGCACCTGGTGTTGCAGGGCGCCAAGACTCTCTCGATCGGCGACCAGATCCTGCACTTCGCGGCGGCACATTATGCCATTCTGCCGGTCGAACTACCCGCGACCGGCACGATCGCCGCGGAAGGACCGGCCAAGCCCTATCTGGCGGTCAGCCTCGCGCTCGAGCCGGCGCGGATCGCGGCGCTGGTGGCGGAGATGGGCGACGCCGCCACGGTGCCAGCCGCGAGCGGTTTCTCGGTCTCGACCGCCCCGCCAGAACTGATCGATGCGTGGCTGCGGCTAATGCGGCTGATCGAGCGCCCCGGCGAAGCGGCGATGCTGGCGCCGATGATCGAACGCGAGATCCTGTTTCGCGTGCTGCTCGGGCCACAGGGCGCCAGGCTACGCGAGATCGCCTGCGCCGAGAGCTGCCTCGCGCAGGTGCGGCCGGCGATCGGCTGGCTCCGCGACCATTATGCCAAACCGATCCGCGCCGAGGCGCTCGCCGCGCTGACGGGGATGAGCCTCGCCGCCTTCTACCGCCACTTCAAGACGGTGACCTCGATGGCGCCGATCCAGTATCAGAAACGGCTGCGGCTGCTCGAAGCACGCCGCCTGCTGGTGTTCGAGGCGCGCGATGCCGGATCGGCCGCGCATGCGGTCGGCTATGAGAGCGCGTCGCAGTTCAGCCGCGACTATGCGCGGATGTTCGGGATGCCGCCAGCGCGCGACGCGGCGCGGTTTCGCGGTTCTTCGAGCGAACGCGCCGGACACCCTGAGATGCCCGGCGTGCTGGTAGACGCGTAAAGTCAGACCTGCGCCTGCCCGCCATCGGCGAACAACTCGGTCCCGTTGACGAAGCTCGAATCGTCCGACGCGAGGAAGAGCGCGGCGCGCGCGATCTCTTCCGCCTCGCCGACGCGGCCGAGCGGGATACGCGTCGCGAGATAAGCGAGCATGCCCTGCTGCTGCGCGACATCGTCGCCGGCATAAGCGAGCAAAGCCGGGGTCAGCGTCGCGCCCGGGCTGAGCACGTTGACGCACACCCGCCTCCTTGAGGTCGAGGATCCAGCTGCGCGCCAGGTTGCGCACCGCAGCCTTGGAGGCCGAGTAGATGCTGAACGCCGCGGTGCCTTCGATGCTGGCGCTCGAGCCGGCGAGGATGATCGATGCGCCCTTGCCCAGCAGCGGCAACGCCGTCTGGACGGTGAAGATCACGCCCTTCACATTGAGCCCGAAGATCTCGTCGACATGCGCCTCGGTGATCGCGCCCAGCGGCAGCATCGATCCGCCGCCGGCATTGGCGTAGAGAACATCGATCCGGCCCGCCTCGTCGCGGACCCGTTCGTAGAGCCGGTCGAGATCCTCGGCATTGGCCGAATCCGCCCGGATGGCGGTGACGTTGCCGCCGATCTCGGCTTCGGCCGCCTTGAGCGCGTCGAGACGCCGGCCGGTGATGAAGACGTGTGCGCCTTCCGCGGCGAACACTTTGGCGGTGGCGAGGCCGATCCCGCTGGTGCCACCCGTGATGACGGCAATCTTGCCGTCGAGCCGATCCGACATAGTATTTCTCCGAGCTGAAGGGCTGGACCGGAAAGTCGGCCAGCACCCTGACCCCCAGCTAGGCCCCGCCGGGGGGCGCCAGAAGCCCGTGGCCATGGAGACTTCATCCACCCCCGTGGATGATCCGCAGCTTCAGCCGATGCCGCCGCCGGCTTGCCCGAAAATCTCGATCGCCCAGTCGGCGAAGGCGCGCAGCCGCGCGCTCGGATGGCGCGTGGCGGGATAGACGAGATGGATCGGCAGCGTCGGCTGCGTCCAGTCGGCGAGCACCGCCACCAGCCGGCCCGCGGCGACCTGCGGCCGCGCCAAAGCCGAAGATCTGGCCGATCCCCAATCCCGCAAGCACCGCATTGGTATGCGCGGTGCTCTCGCTGAACCCCACCGTCGCGTGGGGGTGGATCGCGTGGCTCTCAGCACCCTTCGTGAAATGCAGGGGGAGCGCCTTGCCGGTCTGCGGAAACCGATAGGTGATCGCAACATGCCCGCTCTCGAGCTCGGCGGGATGCGCGGGCACGCCATACGCGGCGAGATAGGCCGGGGTTGCGCAGGTCACCGAGTCGAGCGTGCACAGCCGCCGCGCGATCAGCGACGTATCCGCCAGCGCGCCGCCGCGGATCACGCAATCGACGCCTTCCCCGATCAGGTCGACCGGCCGGTCGCTGACGCCGAGCTGCAATTCGACCTCGGGATAGCGCGCACGGAAGTCCGGCAGATTGGGGATGATGACGAGATTGGCGAGCGACGAGCCGACATCGACGCGCAACCGCCCGCGCGGCACCGAACGCGCCCCCGCCGCGGCGGCGTCCATTTCCTCGATCGGCGAGCAGCCGCAGCGCCTGTTCGCGATACGCCTCGCCCTCGGGGGTGATGGTCAGCGCGCGCGTGCTGCGCTCGACCAGCTTGGTGTGGAGATGCTGCTCCAGATCCTGGAGCAATTTACTGACCGACGAGCGCGGCAGGTCGAGCGAATCCGCCGCCTTGGCGAACGAGCCCGCCTCGGCGATGCGGACGAACACGCGCAAGGCGAGCAACTGGTCCATCAGCGCGTGGCCCGCAGCGTCAGGCCGTCGCGCGCCGGCGGCGTGCCGAAGAAGCGCGCATATTCGCGGCTGAACTGCGACGCGCTCTCATAGCCGACGTCGAACGCCACCGCCGCCGCGTTCTGCCCGCCGGTGATCAGCAGCATCCGCGCCTGGAGCAGGCGGATGCGCTTCTGGAACTGGAGCGGGCTCATCGCGGTCGCCGCCTTGAAATGGCGGTGGAATGCCGACGCGCTCATCGCGGCGATATCGGCGAGCGCTTCGACCCGCAGCGGGCTGGTGAAATTGTTGCGGATCCACTGGATCGCGAGCCGGATCCGCGACAGCGCGGTATCGGGCGTGGCGATGTCACGCAGCATCGCCGCGTGCGGCCCCTGCAGCACGCGGTAGAGGATCTCGCGCTCATAGGCCGGCGCGAGCATCGCGATATCGGCCGGGCGCGCGATCAGCCGCAGCATCCGCACCCAGGCGTCGAGCAGCTCGGGGGTCACCGCCGCGACCGAAAAGCCCTCGGGGCTCGGCACGGGGGTGACTGGCCCCGCGTCCGCCAGCATCGCGCCGACCACCTGCGGGTCGATCGTCAGGCTGACCGCGAGATAGGGCTCGCCGGTGGGGGCGGAATGGATCGTGCCGACCGCGGGCAAATCGATCGACATCACGAAATAGGTGGCGGGGTCGTAGTGCAGCGTGCGGTCGCCGATCGTCATCGACTTGGAGCCGCGCAGGATCAGATTGACCATCGGGTCATAGACCGCCGCCAATTGGTGCTCGGGGATCGCGCCCTGCACCATCGCCACGCGCGGGATACCGGTCTCGGTCCGCCGATTTTGGGCATGGGCAGCGAGCCGGCGCAGTTCGTCGAGGGGTGTTTCCATGAGCGCGCTTGTGCGCGCGCGATGCCGATCCGGCAATCCACCAGGCAGGAATAGGCAAGATCGCGGCAGGATCGGGCGCAGCAGGGAACGACCTCCCCCAGTAGACAAGCTGCACACCAGCAACGGAGACGATCCCATGACCATCGCCATCATCACCGGCGGCAGCCGCGGCCTCGGCCGGAGCGCCGCGCTCCACTGCGCGGCGCGCGGCAGCGGCGTGATCCTGACCTATAACAGCCATCCCGAAGGCGCCGACGCGGTGGTGCGCGAGATCGCGGCGGATGGCGGCACGGCGGTCGCGCTAAAGCTCGACGTTTCGGATACGGCATCGTTTCCGGCCTTTCGCAATGCGGTCGCGGCGGCGCTGGTCGCGACCTGGGGCTGCGGCACCTTCGACCATCTCGTCAACAATGCCGGCTATGGCCTGTTCAACCCGATCGCCACCGTCTCCGAGGCCGAGTTCGACGGGCTGTTCGCGGTCCACCTCAAGGGGCCGTTCTTCCTCACCCAGACGCTGCTGCCGCTGATCGCCGACGGCGGCGCGATCGTGAACCTGACCAGCGCGACGACGCGGGTCGCCACCGCGGGGGTCGCACCTTATGCTGCGTTCAAGGGCGGGCTCGAAGTGCTGACCCGCTATATGGCCAAGGAGTTCGGGGAGCGCCGGATCCGCGCCAATGCCGTGTCGCCCGGCGCGATCCGCACCAATCTCGGCGGCGGATTGAACGACGAATTCGAGGCGCTGCTCGCCAGCCAGACCGCGCTCGGACGGGTCGGCGAGCCCGAGGATATCGGCCGCGTCATCGCCGGGCTGCTCTCCGACGACAGCGGCTGGATCAACGCGCAGACGATCGAGGTCGCCGGCGGCTATTTCATCTGAACGGAGGTTCCCAAATGCTCGACCATGTCTTCCTTACGGTCAGCGATCTCGATCGCTCGATCGCCTTCTACACCGCCGCGCTGGCGCCGCTCGGGATCACCGACCGCGTCGATTATGACGGCAAGGACGGCCCGCCCGGCCATCCCGACCTGAAGGGCTTCGGCCATCGCGGGCGGATCATCTTCTGGCTGCGCACCGGCGTGGTCGAGGGTCGCGCGGCACATGTCGGCTTCGTCGCGGAGTCGCAGGCTCAGGTCGATGCCGCTTATGCCGCGGCGATCGCCGCGGGGGCGACCGACAACGGTCCGCCCGGCGCGCGGCTCTATTACGACCCGCGCTATTACGCCGGCAGCGTGTTCGATCCCGACGGCTACAGCCTCGAATTCACCTACAAAGAGTGGCAGCACTGACATGACCAAATTGATGATCTACGGCGCGGCCGGCTACACCGGGCGCGAGGCCGCCGCGCATGCCAAAGCCGCCGGGCTGGACCTCGTCCTCGCCGGACGCGTATCGAGCCAGGCGAAGCTCGCCGCGCTCGCGTCGGACCTCGGCGTCGAATACCGCTTGTTCGCGCTCGACGATCCCGCGGCGATCGCCACCGCGCTCGGCGATATCCAGGTCCTGCTGAACTGCGCCGGCCCGTTCCTGCGCACCGCCGAGCCGCTGATGCGCGCCTGCCTGGTCGCCGGCGTCCACTATCTCGACATCGCCGCCGAACCCGACAGCTACCGCCTCGCCGAGGCGCTCGACGGCGACGCGAAAGCCGCCGGCGTGATGCTGCTGCCCGGCAGCGGCGGCAGCGTCGCGATGCTCGGCTCGCTGGCGGGCCACGCGACGCAGCGCGTCGCGGCACCGCTCAAGCTCAGCATCGCGCTGCACGTCGCGGGCGGCTTTTCGCGTGGCTCCGCGATCAGCGCGAGCGAGAATATCACCACGGGCACGCTCCACCGGGTCGATGGCGTATTGGTCGGCCGCAGCCCCGAGGAGGTACGCGACTTCGATTTCGGCAGCGGGCTGGCGAACTCGTTTCCCGTCACACTGCCCGATCTCATCACGATCTGGCGCGCCACCGGCATCCCGAACATCGAGACCTTCGTCCACCTCACCGAAGGCGCGTTCCCCGAAGCCAACGAAGCGATGCCCGACGGCCCGAGCGCCGTGCAGCGCGACGCCAATCGCTATCATGCCGCGGTCGAGGTGACCGGTGCGGACGGGAGCGTGGTGCGATCGGTGATAGACAGCGTCAACGGCTACACCTTCACGATGCTCGCCGCCGCCGAAGCGGCGCGGCGCGTGCTGGGAGGCGAGATGCGCCCGGGCTTCCAGACGCCGGCGGGGCTGTTCGGCCACGGGTTCGCCGAGACGATCGCCGACACCGTGATCGTCGACCTGTGACGCCGTCTCGCGATGAAAGGCCAGCCGTGCCGCAGGCGGTGGAGATCACGCGCCGCCGGCTGACGATCGACGATTTCGTCGCCGCCAACGCCGATATGAACCGCTGGCTGACGGGGCAACCCGGCTTCGTCTCGCGCCATAGCTACGCGCGCGAGGACGGCTGCGTGGTCGACCTGCTGGTATCCTCGACGGCCGCTATGCCGAATTGTGCGAGGACGCGCCGCCGCACGCGGCTTAGACATGCGCGCCGCAGAAATTCTGCCGCAATCACCCGGGCGCGGACCCGGGCGGAAGGGCCAAAACTCAGAAAAAATTCAATGACTTCAATGATTTCTGGCGGAGACGGAGGGATTCGAACCCTCGGTACCAGTAAACCCGGTACGGCGGTTTAGCAAACCGCTGGTTTCAGCCACTCACCCACGTCTCCGGATACGGCGAAGGCGGGCTATAGCCGCGCTTGGCACGGTCGGCAACAGGCCAAGCGTAGCGTATGCGTCGATTGGCGCGAAATCGACTCGGCTGGTCGAACCGTGCGTGCTCGTTCATTGCCGCGTCAGGCTTTGCGGCGCTATCGTAGCCCGGAAACAGCCCCGGGGGAGAAGACCATGACATTGCGCACGACCAGCGTCGCCAGGATCGGCGCCACGCTTGCGCTCGTCGGCGCGAGCATCGCGGCGCCCGTGACGGCGCAAGTGCGCACGATCGATCCCAACCAGGCGATCGATTCGGACTTGCAGCAGCCACCCCGGCCGCGCGCGAGCCCGGCCGCGCCCACCTCGCCGACCACCCCGCAAACCTCCGCACCCGACGCGCAGCGTTACCCCGACACGCCGCGCTATCCCGATGCGCCCGGGTCGACCGACCCGGTCGGTGCGCCCGATCGCCCATCCAGCGGCGCGCCTTACGGTCAGCCGGCCGGAGGCGGGGGCGGGCCGCAGGAGCGAGCGCGCGACGGCGCCGAGACCGTATCGGGCGAGAGCCAGACCTTCCAGAAGCAGGAATTGCTGCGCGCCGCCGAAGGCACGTTCGGCAAGGGCGCGGCCGGGCTCGCCGGCATCCTCGAGCGCACGCTGAAGGAGCAGGGCTATCCCAATGCCTATATCGCCGGGCGCGAGGCGTCGGGCGCGGTCGTCGTCGGACTGCGCTACGGCAAGGGCGAGATGTTCCACAAGGTCGAGGGCAAGCAGCCGGTCTATTGGACCGGCCCGTCGGTCGGCTTCGATCTCGGCGGCGACGCCAACAAGGTGTTCGTCCTGGTCTACAACCTCTACGACACCGAGGCGCTGTTCAAGCGCTTCCCGGCGGCGGAGGGGCGCGTCTATTTCGTCGGCGGTTTCGCCGCGACCTATCTGCGCCGCGGCAGCACGGTGCTGATCCCGATCCGGCTGGGCGTCGGGTGGCGGCAGGGAGTCAATCTGGGATATATGAAGTTCAGCCACACATCGAAATGGTTTCCGTTCTAGCGCAGCGCGGCAAGCCGCTGCTGCGGCTTGACTCGCGCAAGCGCGGCCGGCGGGGCCTCGCCCCGGCCGACGGCGTGGGCTTTGCCCACGCCCGCACAAGCGCCTAGACTCGTCGCCGTGACCACCACCCGCCAGATCCTCCGCGCCCTGCTCGCCGCCGCCTTCCTCGCCGCCGGCGTGCTGCACGTGCTCGTGCCGGCCCCGTTCCTCGGCATCACCCCCGCCTGGGTCCCCTTCCCCGCGCAGGTCATCGCGATCACCGGGCTGTGCGAGATCGCCGGCGCGATCGGCCTCTACGTGCCCCGCCTGCGCTGGTGGGCGGGCGTGGGGCTCGCCGCCTATGCGGTGTGCGTCTATCCGGCGAACGTGAAGCACGCGATCGACTATATCGAGTTCGGCCGCGGCGGGCTGGGGCTATGGTACCATATCCCGCGGCTCGCGTTTCAGCCGGTGATCGTGTGGTGGGCGCTGTTCGCCGGGCGCGTGATCGACTGGCCCTTCAAGCGCAGGAGTGCTGCGGCATGAGCGACATCGACGACACCATCATCGACACGCCCGACGGCCCGATGACCTGGGCGGCGTGGAAGAAGAAGAACCCGGTGCAGATCCCGTCGCGCCGCACCAAGGGCAAGGATTTGCCGGTCAAGGTCAAGCGCTTCACTGAGCCCAAGTGACGCGGGCGCGGCCCGGCAGGCGCGCCGAAGGAGCGGCGCTTCCCCGGCGAAGGCCGGGGCCCAGTCGCGAGGGTCGTGGTCATCGCACGCAGCGCTCAACGATCGACGGCGCGCGACTGGGCCCCGGCCTTCGCCGGGGAAGCGCAGCGCGGGATTGAGGTTCAGCCGACCATCCGCCAAGCCAGCGTCTCGCCGGCGTGGAACGGCACCACCGCGGTATCGCCCGCGCCGATCTCGCCCGGCACCACCACTGGCGCTCGCTCCAGCGTCACGGTCCCGTCGTTGAGCGGCAGCCCGTAGAAACGCGCGCCATGTTCCGAAGCGAACCCCTCGAACCGGTCGATCGCCCCCTCTTCCTCGAACACCGCGAGATAGCTTTCGAGCGCGAACGGCGCGTTGAAGATGCCGGCGCAGCCGCACGCCGCTTCCTTGCGCGCGCGGCCGTGCGGCGCGCTGTCGGTGCCGAGGAAGAAGCTGGGCGAGCCCGACACTGCCGCCGCGCGCACCGCGAGCCGGTGGCGCTCGCGCTTGACCACCGGCAGGCAGAAGGCATGTGGCTGCAGCCCGCCGTCGAACAAGGCGTTGCGGTTGAGGTGGAGATGCTGCGGCGTGATCGTCGCCGCCACGTTGGCCCCGGCGGCGCTTACGAAATCCGCCGCCTCGGCGGTGGTGATGTGTTCGAGCACGATCTTCAGCGCGGGAAAATCGCGCACCAGGCCGCCGAGCGTGCGCTCGACGAACAGCGCCTCGCGATCGAAGATGTCGACGTCGCGATCGGTCACTTCGCCGTGGATCAGCAGCGGCATGCCGATCCGCTGCAGCGTCTCGAGCACGCCGCCGAGCGCGCGAATGTCGGTGACGCCGTGCGCGGAATTGGTCGTGGCGTGCGCGGGGTAGAGCTTGCACGCGGTCCACACGCCTTCGGCATGGCCGCGCGCGATCTCCGCCGGATCGGACGCGTCGGTGAGATAGCAGGTCATCAGCGGGGTGAAATCGCGCCCCGCGGGCAACGCCGCCAGGATCCGCGCGCGATAGGCGGCGGCGGCGGCGACGCTGGTCACCGGCGGCGTGAGGTTGGGCATGACGATCGCGCGCGCGAACTGGCGGGCGGTGTGGCCGGCGACCGCGTGCAGCATGTCGCCGTCGCGCAAATGGACGTGCCAGTCGTCGGGGCGGCGGATCGTGAGGCGGTCGAGGCGGTCGGTCATGTCCTCCGCCTACCGCGTGGCTGCGCAAATCGCCAGCCGCGCATTGCCGCTGGCCGCCGCGCGCCCTACCTTTGCCGGATGACCGGAACCATGCTCGCCGACCGATCGCTGCTGCGCCTGTCGGGGGACGATGTCCGCGGCTTCCTGCAGGGTCTCCTCACCGCCGACATGAGCGGGCCGCTGCCCGCCTGGGCCGGGCTGCTGACGCCGCAAGGCAAGGCGCTGTTCGATTTCATCGTGTGGGGCGATGGCGAGGACGTGCTGATCGATTGCGAGGCGAGCGCCGCCGAAGCGCTCCGGCGGCGGCTGTCGATCTACCGCCTGCGCCGCGCGATCACGATCGAAGCCGTCGATGGCGCGGTGCACTGGTCGCGCGCGCCCGGACGCGGCGTGCCCGATCCGCGGCTGGCCGAACTGGGCTATCGCTGGCTGGGCGAGCCGGGCGAGCCGGCGACCGGCTGGCGCGAGCATCGCCTGTCGCTCGGCGTGACCGAAGGCGAGGCCGAACTGGGATCCGACAAGACCTTGTGGCTCGAGGCCAATGCGCGCGAGCTGAACGGCGTCAGCTTCACCAAGGGGTGTTATGTCGGCCAGGAGAATACCGCGCGGATGCACCACCGCAGCAAGGTCAACCGCCGGCTGGTGGTGGCGCCGCTCGCCGCGCCGGGCGAGCGCACGCGCGCGACCTATGCCGAACTGGGCCTGATGGTCGAGTTGCGCCGGGTCGAGGCGCTGGGCAATGCGATCGTACCCGAATGGCTGGCGGCGGCGCTGGGGGACGCGTAGCGCGCCTTATCCCCAGGCGCGTCCCCGGCGAAGGCCGGGGCCCAGGAGCGAACGCCGCTGTAATGGAGCGCAGCGCTCGATGATCGGCCGCTCACTCCTGGACCCCGGCCTTCGCCGGGGAAGCGCTTTAAAAAAGGTCGCGCTACTGGACCGCCCCGATCACCGCCCGATCGAACTATACGCGAACCCGGCTTTCTCGGCGTCGCTCGGCGGATAGACGTTGCGCAGGTCGACCATCACCGGCGCCGTCATCGTCGCCGCGAGCCGCTTGAGGTCGAGCGCGCGATAGATGTTCCATTCGGTCACGATCACCACCGCGTCGGCCCCCGTCGCCGCCTCATAGGCGTCGCCGCAATAGGCGATGTCGGGCATCATCGCCTTGGCGATCTCCATCCCCTCGGGGTCGTGCGCGCGCACCGTGATGCCGGCGTCGAGCAGGCTCTGCACGATCGCGAGGCTCGGCGCGTCGCGCATGTCGTCGGTATTGGGCTTGAAGGTCAGGCCCAGCACCGCGACGGTCTTGCCGCGCACGCTTGTCCCGTCGCCGCCGCCGAGCGCGGCGATCACCTTGCGCCCCATCGCACGCTTGCGCGTGTCGTTGACTTGCACCACCGCCTGGACGATCCGCACCGGCGTCTCGTAATCCTCGGCGGTCTTGAGCAGCGCCAGCGTGTCCTTGGGGAAGCACGACCCGCCATAACCCGGTCCGGCATGGAGGAATTTCGAACCGATCCGGTTATCGAGCCCGATTCCGCGCGACACGTCCTTGACGTTGGCGCCGACTGCTTCGCACAGATCGGCGATTTCGTTGATGAAGGTGATCTTGGTCGCGAGGAACGCATTCGCCGCATATTTGATCAGCTCGGACGTCCGCCGCCCGGTGAACAGGATCGGGCTCTCGTTCAAATAGAGCGGGCGATAGACGTCGCGCATCACTTGCTGCGCGCGCGCATCCTCGGTGCCGATCACGATCCGGTCGGGCCGCTTGAAGTCGCCGATCGCGGCGCCCTCGCGCAGGAATTCGGGGTTGGAGACGACCGCGATCGGGAAATCGCCGGCGAGCTCGGTCAGGATCTCCTCGACCTTGTCGCCGGTGCCGACCGGCACGGTCGATTTAGTGACGATCACGACGGGGCCGTCGATCGCCTCGGCGATTTCGCGCGTCGCCGCGAAGACATAGGTCAGGTCGGCATGGCCGTCGCCACGCCTGGACGGCGTGCCGACCGCGATGAACACCGCATCCGCACCCGCGACCGCGGCCTTCAGGTCGGTGGTGAATTTCAGGCGGCCGGCGGCGACGTTGCTCGCCACCAACGTATCGAGCCCGGGCTCGAAGATCGGCATCTTGCCCGCTTCGAGCGCGGCGATCTTGGTCTCGTCCTTGTCGACGCAAATCACGTCATGGCCGAAATCCGAAAAGCATGCCCCAGACACCAGGCCGACATAGCCCGAACCGATCATCGTAATCCGCATGATATTCCCTTCGCATGCCGCCGCGCGGCGACGCATCGTTCGTCCGCACCGTGGACCGGCTCTAGCCGATCATGCTGCCTTTGCCACCCCTTGGGTGGAACCGCGGTCCGGTCCACTGCGGGACGACCCGACGACACAAAAAAGGGGACCGGCCGAAGCCGATCCCCTGATTTGGTTCAACCTTGCGGTCGAATTCGAGCTTAGTTGCCCGAACCCGGCCCGTAGGTGACTTCCACGCGACGGTTCTGCACTTCGCGGACGCCATCGGCGGTCTCGACGCGCGGGCGGCTCTCGCCGAACGCTTCCGAGGTGATCACGCCAGCAGGGATCGAATGCGCGGTCAGGTAAGCCTGGACCGAGTCATCGCGACGCTGCGACAGACCGACGTTGTACGAAGCCGAACCCGACTTATCGGCGTGGCCGGCCAGCATGACCTTGGCGCTGCCGCAATTCGCATACTGCGCGATTGCGCCGTCGAGGATCGAAGCTGCCTCAGGCGTGACGTCCGACTTGTCCCATTCGAAGAACACGATGAACGGACCAGGCGAGCACGGTGCTGCGACCGGAGCCGGTGCTTCCACGGGCGGCGGGGGCGGCGGTGCTGCTTCGACCGGCGGCGGCGGCGGAGCTGCGGGCTCGCCGAAGTTGTAGGTCAGGCCACCGAGCAGGCTGTGCGAGCGGAAACGGCTCTCATAGGCACGACCCGAGACATCGACCAGCTTGACGTTGTCGGCGGTGAAGAAGCGATACTTCAGCGAAACGTCGACATGCTTGCTGAGCGGTGCGCGAACGCCGGCCAGGCCCTGATAGGCGAACACGGTGTCGCTATCGTCGAGGAAGTTCTGGTTGTTGAAGATCTGCGCGCGCTCCTTGACGCGAGCAACACCAACACCACCGCCGACAAAGCCCTGCACGCCGTCGTCATCGCCGAAATCGACGAGGCCGTTGACCATGAAGCTCAGCGCGGTCGAACGACCGGTCGCATTGTTGTAGGAGCCGGCGGCATAGTTGGTGGCGCCGCCACCAGCCAGGATACCCGGCGTCGTCACGGTCGAACGATAGGCGTCGACCGCTGCGCTCTTGTAGCCGACTTCGGCTTCGAGGCGGAACATGCCCAGGTCGTATCCGATCACGCCATCGACGTCGTAGCCGTAATGCGAATCGACAGTGCTGGCACTCTTAACGTTATTGATATCGAACTTGATATCTTCCACGATCATCCCGCCGCCCTCGACGCCGACGTACCAGGAGTTATCCCGGGCAAGCGCTGGTTGGGCTACGAGAGCAGTGGAGGCAAGCGCCATGGCAACGGCTAGCTTCCGCATAATAATCCCCTTCATCTGGTTGTCACTCGGACAGCGCAAACCCTCTACTCAAAGGAAGGTTTCCACGCAAGCGCACAAATTGCGCCCCTGTTGCCGATTTAACACAGTTTTGCGGGGATTTGCGCGATGAATCGACCCGGGATCACGACCTGACGAGACCGTGCGCGCGCAGCGCGGCCAATATGGCACCGATTGCGGATCGCGCCTCGGCATCCACGGTCGCGCCGCTCGCAGGTGCAGCAATCCCCGGCTGTGGCGGCCCAAGCAGAACCGCGCCGCCGAGCACCAGACGCGTGCCGCTGAGCGTGCCGACCACCCAGCCGGCGCCGTCGAAGTGCGCCATCGCATCGTCGCCGCGGCTCCACGCGCTCATCCCCGCGCGCGGCGCGACGAAGCGCCACCCGCTCGCGCTCCAGCCGGCCAGCGCATGCGCCGCGCCGGTCCACGCGCCGGTCGGCGCCGCGCCGACGATCCAGCATGCGCCCGGGGTCGGCGCGGCCGGCGGCGCGTTGTCGCCGACCGTCTCGACCACCGCCTGCACCGCCAGGTCGAGCAGGCTAAGCGCTTCGTTATGCGTCACTTCCTTCTGCGCCTGGCCGGATTGCAGCAGCGGCAATCCCCGCCGCACGCTCGTCGCGTCGGTTATGTCCCAATCTCCTTCAGTCGAATTGCGGAACCACGATCGTCGCCGCGCGCGACGCGCCGAGCGCGCCGATCTGGACGACGCTCAGCGTCACCCCCCCGACTCGCTCGGCCAGCGAAAGCGTCAGCCCGGGCACGCTCGTGTCGATCACCCGAACGCCGCCGTCGGCCGCGACGAACGTGACGCGATACGCCTCGCGTTCCTCGCCGAGCGGCGCATCGACCACGTCGATCCAGCGCCAGCCGTTCCTGCTGCGCCGCAACCAGTGCACCGCAGCATCGCCGGTTCCGAGCTAGCTCCAGCCGAGCTGAACCGGCGACGGCGGCAGCACCGAAACGCCTTCGACCGGCACGTCGATCGCGACCGGGCCGGCGACGTCGCCGCTGCCGGTCGCGAGCAAGCGCAGCGTGCCGCGGAGCGCCGCGAGCGGCACATCGAGTGACAGGGCCGAATCGGGCTCGATCAGCACGAAGCGGTCGCCGACCGCCTGGCTGCCGATCGCCGCCTCGGTCGCGCGGCGCCCGCGCAGCAACCCCGACAGCCGCCAGCGCGTCGGCGTCAGCTGCACCGCCTCGCCGAATTGCAGCAGCTCGTCGCCGACCATCGCCAGGTTCGCGCCGGCATCGATCGCGCCCGTATCCGCCCCGGCCAGCGTCATTTCGGCATGCGCGAGCTCGACCTCGAAAGCGTGCGCGCGGTCGGCGATCGCCGCCGGCGCCGCGCCCGGCAGCGTCGCGATCTGCCCGATCGTCCCCGGCGCCGCGGTCGACCCCAGCGCCGTCCAGCGCGCGCCGTCGTCGATGCTGTAGAGCAACGCCGCGCGCCGCTAGCCGGGCGCGGTCCCCGCCGCGACGATCGTGACGCGCGGGCTGGCGAGCACGCTGTCGTCGAACGGCAGGCTCTCGAACGCCGCCAGCAATGTCGCCCCCGTCGCCACGTCGGGCGCGCGCAGCACGCGCCCCGCGCTCGCCGTGGTCGGCAGCGTAGCGCCCGCCAGCCGGACGCAGTCGAGCGACAGCACCATATGTTCGAGCGACCAGCTGCTCACGCGCCACACCCCCGCCACCCCGGCGATCGTCACGCAGGCGCCGGGCGGCACCGCGAGCGCATCCCAGCCGAGCGTCACGGTGCGCCGCTCGCGCCCCGCCTCGGCGCGCGCAAGCATCGCTTCGGCCAGGGTCTTGGCGATCCCGGCGTCGATCGCCGCGGGCAGTTCGACGCGGTCGGTGCGCGTGCCGGCGCCGGGTCGGCGCGCGGTCTGCAAACCGCTCTGGTAATCGCGCGCCGGGTCGTAATGCGCCAGCGTCATTTCGCGCGGCACGCTTTCCAGCGCGGCGATCGCGCGGCCATGCTGGGTCGGGCTCGCGCCGGGCACGACGGTGTCGCCATCGGCGATCGCGGCGTCGGGCGTATCGCCGGCGCGCATCGCCACCGCGCTGCCGTCGGGCGCGAACCACGCGCCGCTCGCGCTCGCCAGCGTCGTCAGCACGCTCGCCACGCTGTCGCCATATGCCGCGAAGTCGCCGAGCGGCTGGTCGGCTTGGTCGCCCGCGACCGCGCCGTCCGACAGCGCCGCGGCGATCGCGCCGACGCGCACCGGCCCGGCATCGGCGATCACTTCGAAGGTCAGCGATGGGATGCGGTTGCCGTAATCGCCGAGCTGCAGATTTTCGAACACCGCATAAGCGATCCCGCGATAGGCCGGCGCGAGGCCCACGCCCTCGGCCGCGGCGAGCAATGGATCGACCGCCTGGTCCTCGTCGCCGAGATGCAGCCGGAAGCCGGTCGAGACCTTGAAGTCGCCCGCGACGCCGCGCAGCAGATTGCCATCGGCCCAGATCCGCCCCACGCTCAAAATCGGCCGCCCCGACAAGGCCACTGCGAACGAAGCGGAATAGCTGTAGCTGGTCGTGCTCGGCTGGCCCTTGCCGCCGCCGCTCTTGGTCTTGCTCTCGATCAGGTCGGTCGACCAGATCACGCAGCCGCCGACGCGCAGCGTGCCGAACACGCGCTGCAACGGCTTGCCGTAGCTCGACGTCTGCAATTGCAGCTCGGTCAGCCGCCGGCCTTCGCGGTCCTTCGGGCGGAACAGTACGTCCCGGTCGATGATATTGCCGATCGTCGCACCGATCGCGCCGCCGATCGGCCCGCCGATCACCCGCCCGACGGTTGCCAGCACCAAGGTCGCCATTCACTCTCCCCTCACGCACCAGCAGCCGAGCGTCGGCCACGGCGCGTCGCCGGGCCGCTCGACCACGCGCCGCAGCATCGCATCGGCATGAACGATCCCGCCGGGCACCAGCACGGCGAGGTGGAATTGCGCCGGACCGGTCTCGAACAGCGCGATCGCGCCGGGCACGGACGGGCAGCGTACCAGCCCGCTGGCATCGAAGCGCGCGACCAGCGTCGCCGCGTCGCCACCGCGCAGCGCGTAATTGCCCGGAATCTCGCCCGCAAAACCCGCTGCCCGCGCCGCCAGCGCGGCAAGCCCGACGCAATCGAGCCCGAAATCGGGCGAGCGCCCGTGCACGCGGAAGCGCACCCCGATCGCGGCGCGCGCGGCGGCGATGCATTCTTCTTCCTTCCCCGGCGGAGGCCGGGGCCCAGTCGCGAAGGTGGTCATGATCGCGCGCTGCGCCCGACCATCGCCGTTCCGCTCCTGGGCCCCGGCCTTCGCCGGGGAAGCGCAGAAGGCCAGAAAGGGGGTGACGGTCGCACCCTCATCACGCCCCCGGATAGCGCGTCAGCAGATCGATCCCCGGCAGATACGGCTCGCCGCGAAAATTCACCGCATTGGCAAAGCGCGCGGCGCACGTGGCCAGACTCTTGTCGCACCCCTCGATCAGCTCGACCAGGTCGCCCGCCGCGACCGCCAGCCCCTGGGCCGCGCCACGCCCGACCCGTTGACGAACGCCGCGCCCTCGGCCTGCGCGAATTCGGTCGCGATCTCGTCGGCGAGCCATGCCTCGACATCGAAGGCGGCGTCGTCGAGCATCGCCTGGCTGGCGCTGGGATTGGCATAGAGCTCGCCCATCGGCGGGACGATCTCGACGAAGCTCGGCGTCGCGGTGCCGGGGCGCGGGTCGACTTCGGCCGCCCAGCCCGACGCCGCGCCGCCGGTGGTGACGAGCTTGCGATAGCCCGCGCTGCCCACCTTGACGACGTTGGCCACGCTGCGGATCGGCGAGATCGCCTGCAGCGTCGCATCGATCTCGCCATTGATCTCGCGCGGGATGGCATAGCCGCCGGCATCGCCCGTCACGCCGGTGAACGCCTTCATCTCGATGCTCGCACCCGAACGGAGAAACCCCTCGAACGCCGCCCCCGCCGGGGCGCGCGCACCGCCGAGCAACGGTCGCTGCACCGGCGCCAGATCGATGTCCTGCGCCGCGAAACTCGCTTCGAGCGCGTCATGCGTATCGGTCATGTCAGTCTCCTTGCTGTGAAATCTTGCAGGCAGGCGCCAATCTCCCTCTCCCCCTGGGGGAGGCGATTGAGTCGCTGCGCCATGCTCTCTTCAAACTACCCGCGCCGCGCGCGGGCATGCCGATTGGGTTCGCGCAGAGGCGCAGAGAAGGCGCGCCAGTTGATACCGTGGTCGCCGATTCGACCGGGAAGGGGCAAAGCACCACCGCGATCGCACCGCTCTGCGCCTCTGCGCCTCTGCGCCTCTGCGCGAACCCTTCCACCTGTGAACACAAAAAGGCGCCCTGAAATGGAGCCCGTCGCGCGGGGCGAGGTAGATTGGTTCACGCGAAGGCGCGAAGGCGCGAAGTGATTCGGCCCGGCCCTTGGCTCGCCCCGATCATCGATGAGGATGCAAGCGACAGCTGCCGCGGGCGCAACATCTTCGCGCCTTCGCGCCTTCCTTCGCGCCTTCGCGTGAACCCAATCAACATGGGCCAAACAAAAAAGAGCGCCGAAATCGCGCCCCTCTCTGCGCCTCTGCGCCTCTGCGCGAACCCTTCGACCTGCGCACACAAAAGGCGCCCTGAAATAGAGCCTGCCGCGCGCGGCGAGGTAGATGGTTCACGCGAAGGCGCGAAGAGGCGAGAAGGCGCGAAGCGGTTCGGCCCGGGCCCTTGGCTCGCCCCGATCATCGATGAGGATGCAAACGACAGCTGCCGCGGGCGCAACATCTTCGCGCCTTCGCGCCTTCCTTCGCGCCTTCGCGTGAACCGAATCCACGCCCGCCAAACGCAAAAAGGGCGCCGCAACAGCGACGCCCTCTCACCGAGTCAAATGCGAGGCTCACGCCCCGCAAAGAGCCTTCACGCCTGCGCGACGTTCTCCGCGCGCGGGCCCTTGGGGCCCTGGCCGACGTCGAACGTGACCTTCTCGCCTTCGCGCAGGTCTTCGTAGCGCACGCCCTGGACGCTCGACATGTGGAAGAACATGTCGTTGCCCGATGCGTCGGCGATAAAGCCGAAGCCCTTGTCGGTCAGTCGCTTGATGGTGCCTTCAGCCATGATGTCATCCTCTGATCCGCGCGCGGCCGCCGAGGATCGGGAACCTTGTCTGGAGTCGTCGCCATAGCACGATCCGCGACCAGATGCACCCGCGCCCCGCTTTGCATCGGCGACGCGACCAGACTGACCTCGACCAGGTCGATCGCGGTCAGCTGGCGCACCCGGCCGCGCAGCGCGGCGCGCGCGCGATAACCGATCGACAGGCCGCGCAGCGCACCGCTGCGCACCAGCGCCGCGACGCGCGGCTCGTCGATCCGCCCGATCACGCGAAGCCCGCGCGCATCGGCCGCGATCCGCTCGATCACCCCGACCGGCGCGCCGCGATGCTGCCACAGCAACGGCACCCCCGGCGCCAGCGCGCCGAACGCCCCGGCGCGGATCACGTCGCCGCCGCGATCGACTCGGTCGAAGATCGCGGCGTAACCGGCGAAGCGAATAGACCCTTCGGTTTCTTGCCTCCCCTCCCTGGAAGGGAGGGGTTGGGGGTGGGTCGGTGTGGGTAAAGCGTCCCGCTCGCCTGCGGGCTGACCCACCCCTCGATCCCCTCCCTTCCAGGGAGGGGAGGCAGTAGAAGGGGAGGCAGAAGACGGAAAGACCGACCGGCCCCTCACTTCACCCAATCCCAAAACCCCAGTTTCGCGGCCAGCCCGGTCAGCACCAGCGCCCCCGCGATCCGCACCACCCAGCCGAGCGCCGCCTTCCACACCGAGCGCTTGGCGTCGCGCCACGCGCCGAGCAGCTCGCGCAGTTCGGCCATGTCCTTCGCCGCCGCGGCGTCGTCGAGCCCCAGCCGCGCCATCGCGCGCGCCGCGGCGAGCTCGCCGGCTTCCTCGGCGATCGCGCGCAGGGTGGTGAGGTCGGCCCCCTCGCTCGCGCCCTGCGCCATCAATTGCGCGAGCACCGCACCGTACGCCACCGTCATGATGAGTCCTTTCTGATTCCCTCTCCCAGCGGGAGAGGAGTGCCGGGTGAAGCGCGCCCCGCGCGCTTCAGGACATGCCGGGGGCATGTCCGAGTCGCTTCGCTCCTCCCTCCCGCACCGGGAGAGGGAGGTCAGTGCACCCCGACCATCGCCCGTTTCTCCTCGGGCGTCAGGAAGTCCGCCGCGCTCACTTGCGCCCACAGCCGCTCGCGATCCTCCGCCAGCGCGGTCACCCGGTCGAGATCGACGCCGAGCGCGACATCGCCGAACCAGCCGCGCAACCCCTGCGCCAAGGCGGCGAAGATCGTCCCCGCCAGCGGCAGGATGGCGAGCCGCCACAAGGCGCGGTTGGCCTCCTTGTAATTGGCGTAGGTCGCGTCGCCCGGCAGCCCGAGCAGCATCGGCGGCACCCCGAAGCTGGACGCGATCTCGCGCGCCGCCGCCGCCTTCATCTCGGCGAAATCGAGGTCGGCCGGGGTCAGGCTCAGCGCCTGCCATTTCAGCCCGCCCTCGAGCAGCATCGGCCGCCCGGCATTGCGCGCGCCGGCGAAGCTCGCCTCCATCTCGTCGCGCAGCCGCGCGAATTGCTCGCGCGACAGGCTCGACCCGTCGCCGGGATCGTAGACCAGGGCGCCCGATGGCCGCGCGGCATCGTCGAGCAGCGCCGTGTTCCACGCCGCGGCGGCATTGTGCAGCGCGATCGCGCGCGCCGCGGCACCGAGACAGCCCAGCCCATAATGGTCGTCGAGCGGATGGAACGCCTTGATCTGGACGATCTGCGGGCGCGGTTCGTCGGCGGCGAGCAATGTCGCGGTGATGCCGACGGTATAGCGATAGGCCACCGGCCACCCGGCGGCATCGGGCGCGACGCTGACGCGGTCGGGGCGCAAGGCGAACAGTTCGACCAGCCGCCCGTGCGGATCGGTCAGCAATTGCACATAGGCATTGCCGTGGAGCAGCAGATGCGCGGCGAGCGTCGCGGTCAGCGCCTGCCCGCCCGAGCGCGCCTGGACCAGGGCCGCGATTTCGGGCGCGGCGGCGAGCGGCGCATCGCCCACCCCGTCGGCGATCATCCGCACCGCGCGCTGCGCGATCGCGTTGCGCAGGTAGAGGCCGCGCACCTGCGCCTGATAGCCGGCGGGCAACGCCCCCCCACCCTCGGCAAAGCGCGTCCGCCGGAATTCGAGCGCCGGACGCGATTCCTCGCGCCCGGCCTTGCGACCGAACAATTTCATAATGGTCTCCTCTTCTTCTTCCCCCCTCCCGCTTGCGGGAGGGGCCGGGGGTGGGCGCGCGCTATCGGCAAACGCACCACTCGTTACAGCCGCGAACCCGCTCCATCACCCGCATCGCCCGCGGCGAGCGCGCGCCCACCCCACCCCCTCCCGCAAACGGGAGGGGAGACGAAAGGCTACCCCCGCGTCGCGAACCAGATCACGTGGCGCGGGCCCTTGCCGTTCTGCCGCGCCTTGACGACGACTTCCTCGACCGCGAACCCCGCGCCCTTCAGCCGCGTGACGAAGCGCGGGTCGGGCCCGGCCGACCACACCGCCAGCACCCCACCCGGGCGCAGCGCGTCGCGCGTGCGCGAAAGGCCGCGCGGCACGTACAGCCGGTTGTTTTCGGCCCGCACCAGCCCGTCCGGGCCATTGTCGACGTCGAGCAGGATCGCGTCATAGCCGCCCGGGCGCTCGGCGATCGCCGCGGCGACGTCGCCTTCGAACACGCGCGTGCGCGGATCGTCGAGACAGTCGCCGGTCAGCGCCGCCATCGGCCCGCGCGCCCAGGCGAGGATCTCGGGCACCAGCTCGGCCACCACGACCTCCGCCGCGGGCCCGAGCCGCGCCAGCACCGCGCGCAGCGTGAAGCCCATGCCGTATCCGCCGATCAGCACGCGCGGCGCCGCCACCCGCGCGATGCGGTCGCACGCCAGCTCGCCGAGCGCCTCTTCCGAGCCGTTCATCCGCGTGCTCATCAATTCGTTGCGGTCGACCACGATCATGAAGTCGGCGCCGCGGCGGTACAGCGTCATCGCGTCCCCGCCGGGAATCTGCGCGCTGTCGATCAACTCCCGCGGCACCATCTGCTGTCCCCATCCGTGCGTCGTCGCTGCGGCCGGCATGGCCCGCTGCCCCGCGCTTAGGGCGCGCCGCCGCCGGGCGGAAGGCCAAGCCCGCGCCGGCGCCGCGCCGAATTTGCGCTTTTACGCAATTCGTGTAGTCCTAACAGTCCCTTATCCGCTCCGGTCTCGCCCGGTCTCCATCGTGCCCGTGTGAAAGGCCTGCGCGTACATGCTAGCCTTCCTCCAGAACGGGTTCAAACCGCGCGAGGCCAGGCGCACCGTCATGATCGCCGCGCGGATGCGGACCGGCGCGACATGGACCGGGGTCGACATCCGCAACGTCTCGTCGCGCGGGCTGCTGCTGATCGCCGCCACCCCGCCCGCGATCGGCAGCTATGTCGAGATCCGGCGCGGATCGGTCATCATCGTCGGCCGCACCGTGTGGAGCGAGCCGCGCGCCTTCGGCATCAGGACGCAGGACCGGATCGACATCCAGAAGCTGATCGACGAGCCGCGGCTCGCCGCCCGCCCGACCGTGCGCGACGCCGCCGAGCCGGTCTCCGACCGCCGCTCCGACCATCGCCGCAGCGGCGACGCCGCGATCGCCGCGCGGCTCGAGCGCAGCCGCCGGCTTTCGTCGGCGTTCCAGTTCGGCCTGCTCATCGTCGGCGCGGCGACGGTCGCCTGCCTCGCCGCGACCGGGGTGTACGATCTGCTCGCCACGCCCTTCGCCGCGGTCGGCAACGCGCTCGCGCCATAGCGCCGCCGCGCACCGCGGCCCGCTCACAACCGCCGCACCCGCGCCGCCTTGCGCCTGACCAGCAACAGCTCGGTCAGCGCCCAGACCAGCGCATCGGCACGGTCGGGCGAGCGGCCCGGCCCGCGATACGCGCCCCCCGCCCGCAGCCCGCACAATTCCGCCTCGAGCGCGGGAAACGCCCCGACATGCGCCACCTTGCCGCGCTCGTAGAGCGTCGCGACCGGTTCGGCGCGCGCCGCCTTGCCGTCGCGCGCATGGACCAGAGCGAGCGGCAGCGCGGCATCGGCGGCGAACAGCACGCTCGACACCATCCGCCCGCCCTGGTTCTTCTCGGCGATCACCCGGTCCGCCCCGTGCCGCGCCGCGCACGCCGCCACTGCGCGCGCCCAGCCCTCGGGCGACAGTCCCTCGACGCTCGCATCCTCGATCACATAACCGCGCGCGTCGCGCCCCAGCGCGACCGCGACGATCCCGCACGCATCGCCTCCGCTCTCGCTCCCCGCCGGCGGATCGACCGCGACGACGACGCGCACCGTCTCCGGGCACGTCGCCACGCGGCAATCGTCAAGCAAGGCGCGGCTCCACAAGGCGCCGTCGAGATCCTCGATCAGTTCGCCCTCGATCTCCTGCGCGCCGAGCCGCGTGCCGCCATAGTGATCCTCGATCGCCGCCAGGAACGCGGCCGGCAGATGCGGATTGTCGTAGCTGCGCCCGCGCGTCTCGACCGTGCCGCGCGCCGCCATCACGCGCTGCAGCAGCGGCACGGCGCGCGGCGTCGTCGTCACCAGCACGCGCGGATCGTCGCCCTGGCGCATCCCGAGCAGCAGATTGTCCCACGCCGCATCGCCATAGCGCCATTTGGCGAGCTCGTCGCACCACGCCGCGGCATGTTCGGGCCCGCGCAGCGATTCGGGCGCGGCGGCCGAGAAGATCGCCGCGACCGCGCCCGAATCGAAGCGCACTTCGCCGTCGCCGCGACGATAGACGATCGTCTCGCCGGCCTGCGCGACGTTGAGCAGGCCGGTCGCGCGCGACCTGGCTGAGCCATTCCGCCCCGGCGCGCGTCTTGCCGAAGCCGCGCCCGGCGCGGATCAGCCACACGCGCCAGTCGCCCGGCGGCGCGAGCTGGCCGGGATGCGCCCAGACCGGCCAGCGCGAGTCGAAATTGCGTTTCTGCGGCGCGGTCAGCCCGCGCAGCACGCGCGCACGCTCGGCTTCGTCCAGCCGCAGGAGCCGTTCGATCAAGTCGGCGTCCGCCGCCGCGGCGGCCGCCCGGTCGCGCTCGGTCCGGCTCATGCGCCCCTCCTCTTTTCGATCGCGGCGAGCTTCTTCAGGATCGCCGCCTCGGTGTCGGCATCGCTCGCGCGCCTGGGTGCGGGGCCGCCCCGCGCGCCGCGTCCGCCGCGCGCTCGACCAGCGGCGCCCCCATCCTCCGCGCCGAGCTTCGCGCGATGATGCGCCAGCACGCGCAGGATCGTCTCGACATCGACCGCGCCACCCCCCTGGCCGTCCTCGGGCCGCGCAACCGGATCGGTCCGGCCGCGCCCGGCGAGCAGATGGCCGAGCAGCCGCGTCTCGAGCACTTGATAGCCCTGCATCAGCGCCTGCTCCCAGTCCGCCAGGAACGCCGGATCGCGGCGGCGCAGCGCATAGACCGAAACGGGACCGACCCCGATCGCGGCGGCGGCATCGACAACGCTGCACGTGGCGGCGAGCGAATCGAGAAACTCGGCCTTCATCCGCACTGTCCAGCGCACCCATTTGCGCCCGGTAAAGGCCGTGGCGCGCGTCGCGGTGAGCGTGGTCGTCGCGGCCCGATTGCGCGGTCGATGCGTCATGTCCCCTCCGATCTCTGGCGTCGCGAACGCAGGCATGGCCGCGCGAACGCCGCCGCCTTGCTCGCACCCGGAAACGCAAAAGGGCCGGATGGCGTCGCCGCCCCGGCCCCGACTCGCATTTCTGCAGCGTTCCTGTTATGTACCAAAACAGCGTTGCGCTGTCAAGGGGTTTGGTACCGGTTTGGTTCGTTGCCCAACGCCGCGGCGGGACGGGTCTGTAGTCTTTCGCGTCCGTGGCTCGATGAGTACTTTTTCCGGTGGATTGCGATCTGGTCGCTTTCGGCGCTCAGATCGCATTCCCTGCAGGTCGTTGAGCTCGACCAATAAGCAGCTACGCGCCCCAATTTCCGCCCTTCGGCTGCGTCAAAGGATCCGGTCTCCCGGTCCGCTTGAGCCTGGGAACTGCCAACCCATGTGCGTGACCGTCTTGATCACCGCGCAGGCCAACTCAGCCGTGTGGCGCTGAAGCTGGTCGAGATAGGCGATGTCGATAGGGGTCTCGAACTTTTCGATCCTGTTGTTCACGAAGAGAGGCAGTGACCGGCCGACATCGTCCGGCACACCCCATGAGCCATGGCAGATCACATTGCGTATGACCGCTGCCGACCGCAGATCGACGAATAATTCGTCCAGGTTTTCGATTGAGGCATCGCCGTGGTCACGAACCGCCTCCTGATAGCTAGTGATGAGCTTGCCGAGCGGATCTGAGAGAGCGCGTTCCAGCGTCCTCAACCAGCCCTGATAGGCTCCTTGGATTTTATCCTCTGGATAAGAGCGCATCGCCGTGAAAGAAAAGATTGCTTTGCCCAGCGTCTGCTCCAAGAAGCCGAACGTCGCGATGGCGCGACCGAGCGCCTCCCAGAAATCCGAAGAGTGCCGATGCGTCGGAAACCTCAAGGGCAGCTTATCCACGGCCACAACATGACGCCGGGATTCATCCATGTTCGGTTCCATCTTGCTTCGATAGAAACCGCTCACGCGTGTCCGCCTCTACTCTACCGGTCTGAACGCCCCACGCGGTGTTGGCACTAAACCACGCATCCAGATCCTGCGCTCGGTCCAACGTCACCGCCCGGCGCGCCGGGTCCGGCGGCTGGCGCGGCTCGAGGTGATTTTTATACAGATCGCCAAGCAAGACATTCTGCATTTCGGTCAGGAAATCCTCGGTGTAAGCAGTGGCGTCATCCACCGCACGGATCAGCTGGTCGCCGTATTTCCGAACGGCCAGCGCCCCCTCGATGCTCGGAGGCTTGTACGGGAAAATTCCGCCGCTGGGATTGTCCGTGGGCAGGGCAGGCATCACGTGCAAAACGAAGTCCGAGAACATCGATTAGCGGCTGTCGTGCAGGACGGTGTTCATGGCGGTGCGGAAGATCAGGATGCGCGGGTCAACGATCCGCCGATTCTCAATCAGGAATATGAACCGCAGGACGGCATCAGTGAACTTGCCGTAGAGCGCGCTTAGTGCCGGGAACCGGGCACTTGGAAGGTTGTAAGCCAGCAAAGCGGCTTCCGCCCGTGCGGCTATCTCGATCTCAATGTTCATAGTGTGGAGCTTGGTGCACAACTCGATCGACGCATCTGCCAATCCACGACAGATAGACACCGCGTCCTCATACAAGGCCGCGTTGATTTTCCTTCGCTCGGTCTCCGCGATGGCTGCACGTGACTGTCGTCCTTGCGACCCCACTTGCGCGATGACGGCGCCGACCCCGAAGATCGCAGCACCAGCCGTCGCCGCGGCGCCCACTAACGCAGCTTGAACCTCAGCGGAAAGTCCGATCCACCACGCTGAAATGCCGGTCATCAATCACCCCCAAATACGAACAGTATCAGGGCGCCGAATGTTTTCGCAACCGTCTCAACGTGTTCCCGCTCGGTTGACGCAGGCTGAGCAGGTTTTGGAACCGAAGTTTACCGAAATTCCCGATGACCCCTAGGCAAGCGTGTAAGTGCTTAATCCCCTTCGAGCCCCGTGACTCGAACCAGTTTTGCCGCGAGAGAGGGCTGCGTTGACGCGCCGTCAGCGGACACTGATTTGAGACCATTCCCACTTTGCGATCACCTAGTCAGAAGCCGTCAGACCGCTACCGGCCCAATTTCGGTCGCGAAGCGGCACTTGAACCAACGTCCGGTTCCCGAAAGCCTACGAGCAGCCGCGAACGTCTCCTTCTGATCGTTTTTACCAATCGTTTTGTGCCGGCGCTTCACGGATGTACCGGCAACGCGCCCGCCATCACCCCCCGGTGATCGTCACCGCGTCGCTGAACGGCACGTGCAGCAGCCGTTCGCCCGCCGCGCCGATCACGTCGATATGGCAGGCCAGGCACAGCCGCCCCTCGTCGAGCTCGGCGCACATCACCGCGCGCGCTGCGGTGATCGCCAGGTCATAGGCGCTTGCCAGGCTCGCCACTTCGCGTCCCTCGGTCGTCGGTGGCGATGCCGCATTCGATGAGATGAAAATACATGTGGGGCATGCGAGTTAAGCGCATGAAACGGCGTCTGGTTTCGCGTCTAACCCCAATTAGCCCGTTTCGGGCGGGCCGGAGGATCCCCCGGCCCGCCCGCGCGGCTCAGCGGCAGCGCACCTGCGAATTGTTCTGGTCGACGCTCTTGCCGACCACGCCGCCGGCGATCGCGCCGAGGATCGTGCCGACGCCGCGCGAATGGCCGCCGGCGATGACGTTGCCGAGCACGCCGCCGCCGACCGCGCCGACGATCAGGCCGGTCGTGCCGTCGTTGCGCTTGCAATAATATTGGTTGTCGCTGCCGCGATAGATGCGGTCGTCGCTGGTCAGCACGCGCTCCTGATAGCCCGATCCGCCGCGATAATAGCGCGAGGGATCGTAATTGCCTTCGTCGCGATCGTCGTAGCGCGGGTCGGCATAGCGCGGATCGGGGCGCGGATCGGGGCGCGAATCGTTATAGCCGCCGCGCGGGTCGCGATAGCCGCGCGCGCGCGCCGCCTGGTAGCGGTCGAACTCGCTGCGGAACACGTTGAGCTCGTTGTCGAAACGCTGCTGCGCCTGGGCGAAGCGCTGTTCGTCGGCCTGGCTCTGCGCCAGCACGGGGGTTGCGGTGGCGAGGCTCGATCCGGCGATCAGCACAGCGAGCGCGGGGGCAAGACGGGGGATGCGCATCAAAAGTCTCCACTTGGTTTCGGCAGGTCAACGACCGGCCCCGGCCTTTGGTTGCGGCCGGGCCGGCCCGATATGGCGGCGCCCGTCTGAACCTCAGCTGATCGCGTCGACCAAGCCGCGCCACGCCGCGCTTTCGGCGTCGTGGCGCTGCGTCACCGTCACCGGGCCGGCGGTGCGCGTCGCGAGATCGACCGTGACCTGCCCGGCATACTCGACCGTGGCATTGCCCGACAGCCGCACCATCGCATCCTCGCTCGCTTCGGCGCGGACCAGGCCGCCGCGGTTGCGCACGACGATCTCGGTATCGAAGCCGCAGCGCCGCGTCAGGCAGGCGGCATAGGTCGCCGCCGCCATCGCGCTGCCGCAGCTGTCGGTCAGCCCGACGCCGCGCTCGAAGGTGCGCACGAACAAAGTGTTCGCGCCGTGGACTTCGACGAACGAGACGTTGGCGCGGTTGGGCAGCCAGGCCGGCGCGGCTTCGCACAGCAGGCCGAGCCGCACCAGTTCGGCCTCGTCGACCGTCTCGACGAAGCTCACCAGATGCGGGTTGGGCATCGCCACCGCGGTGAACAAGCGCGTCGCGTCGAGCGGCGGGATCGCCGCCTCGACGATGCGCTCGCCCGCGCCGAGCAGCGGCCAGTGCGCCACGGCGAGGTCGGCCGGGCCGGCGACCTCGCGGATCGTCACCACGCCGGGGGCGAGCTCGGGGTCGCGCGAGACGTAGGCGCTCGACGTTTTGAGCCGCACCGCGGCGGCGTCGATGCCGATCGCCTCGAACCCGGCGCGCGCGACGCAGCGCAAGCCGTTGAGGCAGGTCTCGGCCTCGCTGCCATCGGAATTGAACATCCGCATCCCAAAAGCATGCCCCCCCTCCCCCGCGGTCAGCAGCAACAGCCCGTCGCCGCCGACGCTCCCGCTGCGGTCGGCCAGCGCGACCGCGACGCGCGCCCAATCGGCATCGTCGAGCGCGATGTCGCGCGCGTCGATCAGCGGAAAATCATTGCCCGAGCCGTGCGTCTTTAAGAAATCAATGTGCATCCGCGCGCCTTAGCCGCCCGCCCCGCACCGCGACAAGCGGTGAGCGGCTATTCCGCGCTGCGCGCGGTCGCCCGCGCGACGAAATCCGATAATGTCAGGTAGATTTCCCCCGCCGGAAACCCGCGCGTGAATGCCGCCTCGACGAACCAGCGCCCGACCTGGTCGTCATGCAACGCGCCCAGCCGCGCCAGCACCGCGATGACGCGGCCATCGCGCAGCGCCAGCATGCCTTCTTCGTCGCCGCAGTTCGAATCAAGCGTCACGGGTTCGAGCGTGATCGCCATCGCTCATGCCGCCGCGTGCAGATAGGTCGGATCGAACGCCGCGGCACCGCACAGCGCCCCCCAATCCGCAACTCGGACCATGCCCCGCTCGCACGTGATCAGCCGTTCCGCGACCATGCCGGCGAGCGTGCGGCTGACATGCACGGCGCTCAACCCGGTCGCATCGCCGATATCGGCCTGAGTCAGCGGGAATTCGAAGCGGTCGGTCCGCCCGCTGTCGGCCAGTGCGCAGCGCGTCGCGAATTCGCACAGCATGTGCGCGATCCGCGACTTGGCGTCGCGCCGCCCGACGTTCAGCACCCATTGGCGAAACACCGAAGCGTCAATCAGACTGTCGCGCCACAGCGCATCCGCGACATTGCGCCGCGCCTCCGCAACACGTTTGAGATCTTGCGACGGCACGACGAGATAGCGCGCCGCGGTGATCGTCTGGATATTATGGTCGGCGACCGCATACAACAATGTCCACACGTCGAGCACGTCGCCGGGAATGTGGAACGACACGATTTGCCGGTCGCCGCGGACAGTGGCTTTGTGACGGCAAGCATATCCCGATAGCAAGATACAACAGGACGTCTCATACTGGCGTTCACGAACAAGATACTCACCCGCTTCGGCCGAAAGCACAGTGAAAGGCAGCGCCTTGATCGCACTTCGATCGGCTTCGTCCATTTTTGCCAGCGTATCGAGCTTCCGAAGCATCGCTTCGAACGGTTCATCGTCATTCGCGATCATAATACCCTCGCCGAAGGTCGCCTTCCTCGGACATTTTAACCTACGAAGTCGCGATTTTGCAACGGTAATCATCTTGCGCGGCGCTTCAGCGCAGCCTGTAATGATCCGCCAGCCGGCCGAGCGCGAGCGTCAGCACCAGCCGCCCGGCGCGCTGCGGCCAGCCGAGCGCTTTTTCCGCCACCGGCAACCCCTCCCCCGCGCACACCACGCGCCACACCACGTCGCGCAAGCCCCGCCCGACCGCGTCGAGCGCCGTGTCGAAGCGGCGCTTGGCGGCGATCTGCGCCAGTGTCGGGTCAAGCGCGCCGCTCCGACCGCCGCAATCAACTCGCGCGCGCCACTGCATCGTCACGCGCGGGGCGAGCGCGGCCAGTTCGTAATCGCCGCGCAGCCGCTCGCCCGCCTCGAACTGGCGCGCGTCGACCAGTCCGCGCGACCGCAGCCAGCCAAGCGGGGACTCGGCCAGATTGACCGTTACGCTGCGCGCGCGCGGTTTCGCCGCCGTCCGCGGCCCCCGCTCGACCACCCCATCGGCAAAGCTGCGTTCCGCCAAGTCGCGCATCATCGTCTCCTTCGATTTGTCGTGACGGGCATTGCCATGGCGGCGCGCTTGTAGGACAGGGAAAAACCGATATGGTTCGCTAACCTGAGGCCAAACCCTCGGCCGTCACCCCCGCCGGGGACAAGAGGAGCCTGTCGATGATCACCGCGATCCGCGAAGTCCGCCGCGCCAAGGGCATGACGCTCGACGATGTTGCGCGCGCGTGCGATCCGCCGACCACCGCACAGACGATCGGGCGGCTCGAGACGGGCACGCGCACCGTCTCTGTCGGCTGGCTCAACCGTATTGCCGCGGCGCTCGGCGTGCGGGCGGCCGATCTGGTGCAACTGCCCGACCGCTGCGACATCGCCGTCGCCGCGCTGCTCGACGCGCACGGCGCACACGCCCCGAGGCGCGCTGCGACGATCGTCCCGCCCGCCGCCGCGCCCGGCCAGGTCGCGGTGTCGGTCCAGTCCGGCGTCGGCGATTATCGCGCGGGGGACCAGATCTGGTGCGCGCGGCTCGCGCCCGAACGCTTCGCCAGCGCGCTCAACCGCGACGTGCTGGTGCCGCGCCCGGCCGGGCGCTTCGTGTTCGCGCGGCTGATCGGGCGCGAGGAACCGGGCGCCGGCGCGGGTGGGGGCGCGGGCGGCGGCAAGCTCCATTTGCTGCCGCTCGGCCCCGGTGCGCGCCAGCAGGTCGTTGCCGATCCGGCCTGGATCGCGACCGCCGTCACCCTGGTGCGCAGCCTGTGACGCGCGCGCTCCTGCTCGCCGGCCTGCTCGCGCTCCAGGCGCCCGCCCCCGTCGCGCCGCCGCCCGCGCCGCCGGCTTCCGCCGAGCGCATCACGCCCGAGCCAGTGCGCGTGCTCGCCACCTATCCGCACGATACCGCCGCCTTCACCGAGGGGCTGCTGATCGATCACGGCACGCTGTACGAGAGCACGGGCCGCGAGGGGCAATCCGACATTCGCCGAGTCGATCTCGCCACCGGCCGCGTGCTGGCGCGCGTGATGCTGCCGCCCGCTCTGTTCGGCGAGGGAATCGTCGCGTGGCAGCATCGGCTGTTCAGCGTGACTTGGCATGGCGGCCAGGGTTTCATGTGGAGCCTCCCCGGCCTCAAGCGCAGCGGCCAGTTTCATTACACCGGCGAGGGCTGGGCGATGACGGAGGACGGGCGCAACCTGATCCTGTCGGACGGCACGCCCGTACTGCGCTATCTCGACCCGCGCACGCAGAAGGTGGTGCGGCGGCTGACCGTGACGCTAGGCGGGCGCCCGCTCGAGCGGATCAACGAGCTGGAATATGTAGATGGCGAATTGCTCGCGAACGTGTGGATGACGCGCTACATCGTGCGGATCGACCCGGCGAGCGGGCGCGTGATCGGCGTGATCGACGTTGCGCCGCTGATCGCCGCGGTGGGCTCGTCCGATCCAGATGCGGTGCCCAACGGCATCGCCTATGACCGCGCAGCGCGCAAATTGTACGTGACCGGCAAGAACTGGCCAAGCCTGTTCGAAATCGCGCTGCCGCGGCGCGGGCGATAGCACAAAACCCGCTTGGACTTTGAACGCCACGCCCGACCCGTCACGCCGGGTTTGTGCCGGCTCAACAGTGGTTCGAGACCAGCGGCCACAGTGTACGCGGCACAGTGACCCCCGGGACGAGCGCGGGGTGCGAGGGCAGGATCGACCCTCGTGGATCGCCCTCTAAACCCCCCGCAACCGCCGCCGGAACAGCCGTTTCGCCAGCCGATCCTCAAGCAACCGCCCGACCAGATACAAGGTCGCAAAAATCGCCGCGAACACATAGGCTGTCGTCGCCGAGGGCTTCTTGCGCCGTCCCTCGGCCTTGTCGACATCCTTCTTGCCCGGCTTTTCGGGCTCGGGCGCGCCGAGCGCCTTGTCGATCGGGTTCAGCGGCACGACCGCCTTCTTCGCCGCCGCCTTGTCCGGCTTGGCCACCGCATCGGCCGGCTTCTGCAGGTTTCCCATCGCCAGCGTCAATTGCGCGATGGCGACGAACATCAACGGCGCGAGGAAGCAGAACAGCAGCGCCCGGCTGGTCAGATGGTAGCGCAAGACGCCACCGCCCACGCCGCGCTCGATCCGCAACACGCCCCCGTCGAAGATCGACATCTTGTCCTGCGCGGCCTGGTCCTTCTTGCGGAACACCAATGTGTCGGTGGTCCGGTCGTGGCTGGTGCCGGTCTGGCGGAACAGCGGGTCGAGCCGCTCGAACGCCTCGTCGCTCGATTGCCCGGGGGCGAGCGCTAGGCTGCCGCGGATGTGCCAGATCCAGTCGATGAGACGCAGGGTCACGGGACCGCCTTTCGAGAGAGTTGGGGTGTCGCCTGGGCGACACGCCGCAGGCCGGGCCGCTGAGCACGACCCCGGCATGGCGAAGGATGACGCGCGGGACGCTGTCGACGGCGGCCTTACTCGGCCGGCACCGCCACCGATCCCGAACCCGATTCCGCGGATTTGCCGAAGCGGTGCTTCAGCGTCTTCCACGCCTCGGTGAAGGGATAGGTCATCTGCTCGCGGATCGCCATGCGGCGGCCCCCTTCCATCCCGAGCAATTCCGCCTCGCCGTCGATGCAGGTGCCGAACATCCGGTCGATGAAGATGAAGGTGCCCGAATAATTGCTGCGCGTCGCTTCGAAATCCTGTGAATGGTGCACACTGTGATGCTCTGTGGTGTTGAACAGATAGCGCCACCATTTAGGCGAATTGAAGCGCACGTTGATGTGCTGATAGGTGCCGATCGCCAGGCCGAACGCACCGGCAAGCAGGGCAGCGCGTGGCACGAAATCGAACAGGCCGCCAATGCCGAGGCCGATCAGGAACAGCTCGACCGGATTGCCGACCGCGCCTTTGTTGATGTTGAGCTGCGTGATGTAGTGATGCACCGAGTGCGGCAGCCACAGCGGATACCAATTGTGCATGCCCCGGTGCATCCAATATTGTCCGAAATCGAAGATGAAGGCGATCAGAAAGGCCTGGAGCAGCAGCGGCAGGCCAGTGAACCACGCGAACTTGTCCCAATGGAACGATTTGAGCAGGTTCTCGATCAGCACGTCGCTGCCGATATAGCTGTCGACAATCCGCAACAGCGTATAGCCGAGCCCGACGAAGAACAAATCGGTGACCAGTTCCTTCCAGGTCAGGCGCCAGCTTTCATGCCGCGGATTGACCCATTCGAGCCCGAGCAGCAGCACCCTGAAGCCGATGCCGATGCCGATCGCGGTCGACGCCTTGGCGATCGAATTGGGCGCGTAATACCAGAAGGCGAGCAAGGCGAAGAATGCGGTAGGCTGGAACCAAGTGAAGAAGAACCGCTTCAGCGGGCCGCCTTCGACCTTGGGGATGTTTTCCCAGCCGATCGTCACCGGCGCTTGCGTGCCGATCATCCTATTGCCTACGCGCGTTCCATCCATCTTGCCCGTCCCCGCAATGTTGGTGACTCATGCCAGTAGTACGAATTGCGGCAATCGTAATATCATTATGCAGGTCGTGTCCACCCGTTTCGTGCATGTCGTGGAACGGGGGGTTTGGGGCACGATTGCGCGAGGCTATTTTGCAATCGCGGACGCGCTACGGATGTGGAATGGTGGGCGCTGACGGGCTCGAACCGCCGACATTCTCGGTGTAAACGAGACGCTCTACCAGCTGAGCTAAGCGCCCATCCCCCACAACCTCTGCCATTCCGTACCTCGCGCGGCAACCCCCCACGCGCGGCAGCGGATCATGCGAGCGCCGCCCCAGACCGGCGGACGGCAGTGATATAGGTGCGCATCGCGGTGCTGGCCCGTCGCGACAGGCCCATGAACGCGCGCCGGCGGTCGAACGGGTCAGGCTGGCGCTCCAACAAGCCGGCATCGGTCATCCGTGCGATCCAGCGCAACGCCGTCGTCGGCGCGACCGCCGCGGCGAGGCATAGGCTCGATACCGACACCTGCGCGCGTTCCAATTCCGCGGCGAACAGATCGAGCAGCATGTCCCAGGCCGGATCTTCGAACAGCCCCGCGCCGAAATATTCATCCCTCAAGCGCCGCGCGCGAATCGCATCGCGGATTTCGCGCGGGGCGATGTCGGGCACGGCCCCTTGATCCGCTTCGGAGCGATAGGTCATCCCCGGCTCTCCGACGCCACGCCCCAGCGGCGCATAGGGCCGCATGCCCGGGTCGTCGCGCGTCAGCCGGGCAAGCGTCTCCGCGATGCGCGCCACCTCTTCATGCAAGTGCCGCAGCCGCGATGCCTCGGCATCATGCACGCCATCGGCCACGCGGTCGCGAACGACCTCGTTCGTCATGCACAGCGCAACGACGCGATCGGCCACGGTCGGGCCGCACAGCAGTTCGACGCCGGGTGCGATGAGGTTGCTTGCCACCAGATCGATCTGCGCCGGCTCGAGCGTCGCGATGACGCGCGTATCGCCACTGCGAGCGAGCCGACCGAGCTGCGGCAACACCCGCCCCAGCAAAGTTTCCTCGATGCCCGAGGCCTCGGCCAGCACCACCGCCACCGCGCTTTGCCGTTCCAACCGTTCGGCCGCCTCGGTCCAGCCGACGTCCCAGCAAGCGCCGCGTGGCGGCCGAGACCGCATCTTCCGCCGCGCGCGCATTATGCTCCGCGGCGATCACCAGCACTCCATCGCGAAACGTGTCCATCCTTCGTCCGTCTGCTGCCTGGCCAGTTCCCACCATCTCGCCGCTCCTGCGCGTCTGGCCGCTGCCGCAACGCAGTCTGCAAATTACGCATTAGTCCGAAACGGGGTAGCGCAAGTCACGCCGTTACGGCTGCAATCGCGAATGCCACGCGTAACGGTCTTCGACGACCGCGTCCAAAATGGATCAGGTAGCGCGCGCATTCATTCGTAGATCGCGCCGATATCGGCAAATGCATCGTCGGTCAGCCCGCTCGCCGCCTGCCCCGTCGCCCCGGCCGCCAGTGTAATCCACAGCGTACCGAGCACTGCGCCCAATACCCAAGTCACGACGGTGAGCGGCGTGATCGCACCGAATTGTCGCTCCAATTGATGCTGTTGCACCGCATTGACCGCGGCGGGACTCAAGCCCGCTTTGCCGATCTCGGCAAGATAGGGTCCGGCGCTGATTGTGAAGATTGCCATCGCGCTGACGAAGACGATCAGGCCGAGCACGAAATATGCGCCGAACAGCGTCCAGAAGCGCCCCCTGGACAATGTCCACGCCTCGCCGATGATGATCTTGCCGCGCAATACGGTCAGCGCGAAGGCGAGCGAAAAGCGCACTTGGACGAAAATTAGCGCACCGAGCACGGCGCAGACCAGCAGCACCGTGATCGGCACGATCGCATCGCGCGCCATGAAGCCGACCACAGCGCCGATCAGCGCCGTGATCATCACCAGCACGATGTAAAGAAGGAAGAGCCCGACCGCCAGGATCACGGCGACCGCGAGCATGCGCAGTTCATCCATGCCGATCCGCAAATACGCAAAGCCATTCTCGGCCGGGCGTACCGCCGCGCGCAGCGCTGCGGTGTAAACCACCAGCAAAACCAGCAGCAGCAACAGATATACGCCGAACACTTGGCCCAGTCCGCTCAGCATGGCGGCGGGATTGGGTGCGGCGCCCGACGCCTGCGCGGCTTGCGCTGCCAATATATCGGCCATGAACGGCCGCATCGCGTACAGGACCGCGACGTTCATCGCTAGGCAGAGCAAAGTCCAGATCGCCACCGACCCGATCCGTTCGCGCACCAGGCGAAAACCGCCTCCAATGATGTCCCCGGCCGTCACCACCCGCATTCCCCCTGTTTGCGTGTCAGATCAGCAGCTTGGCAGGTCTCTCGTTTCAGTCCAGCGATTTGACGATCTCTTCGACCATCTTCTTGGCGTCGCCGAGCAGCATCATGGTATTGTCCATGTAGAACACGTCGTTATCGACGCCGGCATAGCCGACCCCGCCCATCGAGCGCTTGATGAACAGGACAGTCTTGGCCTTTTCGACGTCAAGCACCGGCATGCCGTAAATCGGCGACGTTTTGTCGGTCTTGGCCGCGGGGTTGGTGACGTCGTTCGCGCCGATCACGAAGGCGACGTCGGTCTGCGCGAATTCGGAATTGATGTCCTCGAGCTCGAACACGTCGTCATACGGCACATTGGCCTCTGCCAGCAGCACGTTCATATGCCCGGGCATGCGCCCGGCGACCGGGTGAATCGCGTATTTCACGCGCACGCCGTGTTCCTTGAGCTTGTCGCCCATCTCGCGCAGCACGTGCTGTGCCTGGCTCACCGCCATGCCGTAACCCGGCACGATAATGACCTGTTCGGCCTGGCCGAGCAGGAAGGCGGCGTCCTCGGCACTGCCGCGCTTCCACGGCCGGTCGGTCGCCGCTGCCGCCGCGCCGACGACGCTGTCGCCGCCGAAGCCGCCCGCGATCACCGAGATGAAGCTACGGTTCATCGCCTTGCACATGATGTAGCTGAGGATCGCGCCCGACGAGCCGACCAAGGCGCCGGTGATGATCATCGCCGTGTTGTGCAGCGTGAAGCCCATCGCCGCCGCCGCCCAGCCCGAATAGGAATTGAGCATCGACACCACGACCGGCATGTCCGCGCCGCCGATCGGGATGATCAGCAGGAAGCCGATCGCGAAGCTCAGGCCGGTGATGGTCCAGAAGATCCAGGGCGACCGGTCCTGCGTGAACCAGGCGATCAGGCCGAGGATCGCGGCGAGCACGCCGAGATTGATCACGTGGCGCCCGGGCAACATGATCGGCTTACCGCCCATATTGCCGTTGAGCTTGAGGAAGGCGATCACCGAACCGGAGAAAGTGATCGCGCCGATCGCGACGCCAAGGCCCATTTCAATGCGACTCTGCGGATAGATCAGCGCAAACGCCTGACCTGTATCGGACGTCAGGATCTGGGCTATTCCGAACGCTTCGGGATTCAGGAACGCCGCCGCTGCGACCAGCACCGCCGCGAGGCCGACCAGCGAGTGAAACGCCGCGACGAGCTGCGGCATGTCCGTCATCGCGATCCTGCGCGCCGTGGTGACGCCGATTGCCGCGCCGAGGCCGATGGCGGCAAGAATTTCCACGACGGTCGTGCCGTCGATGTGCGAGAACATCGCGACGAAGTCCTCGCCGCCGGGGACCGTACCCATCGCGACCAGGTGGATCACTGGCACATGCGTCACCAGCGTCGTCACCACCGCGATGGTCATGCCGATGATGCCCATGCGGTTGCCGCGCTGCGAGGTCGCCGGGCTCGACAGCCCGCGCAGCGCGAGAATGAAGCATACCCCCGCGACCAGATAGGCGAGCGATGCCCAGGGATTGACCGTCAAATGTTCCATTCCGTCCCCATTCCGTCACCCCGGCGAAGGCCGGGGTCTCCCCGCTTCTCGCGTGAGGTCACGCCCCACGCGGCCCCGGCCTTCGCCGGGGCGACGGCATGTTCAGGTCTTGCGCGCGACCGGCGCCTTCTTCTTGTACATCGCTAGCATCCGCGCGGTGACCGCGAAGCCGCCGAAGATGTTGACGCTCGCCAGCACTACCGCGAGCAGACCGAGCCATTTCGACGTAGCGCCCCCACCGCCGATCCCCGCCGCGGCGGCAGCGATCAGCGCGCCGACGATGATCACCGAGGAAATCGCATTGGTCACCGCCATCAGCGGCGTGTGCAATGCGGGCGTGACCGACCAGACGACATAATAGCCGACGAAACAGGCCATCACGAAGATCGAAAGGATCGAGATGAAATCCATATATCTTCCTTAATCCCCCCGGCACGGGGAGGGGGACCATTCGCCACTTCCGGCGAATGGTGGAGGGGGCGGGCCACATACGCGACGATCGCGTCTGCGGCGGCGTCCGGGTCCGTGAGCACGCGCTGCGCCGATACGGGAACGATGCGCAGGCCGTTTTCCGCGATGAAGGCGTCGCGCTCGGCATCGCGCGCGGGCCGGTCGGCGCGGTCATGCGCGTCGCCGTCGATCTCGATCGCCATCTTCACGGCAGGGCAGTAGAGATCGACGACATACGGGCCGACCGGGTGTTGCCGCCGGAATTTGAGGCCAGCCTGTTTGCCGCGGAGGCGCTGCCAAAGCAACGCTTCAGGCAAACTGAGATCGCGCCGGAGCTTGCGCGCGACCGCGACTTCCGGGCGGAGCATGCGTTGCACGCCCCCTCCACCGTTCGCTGAATGCTCACGGCCCCCCGCCCCGTTCCGGGGAGAATTCGAGGAAGCGCGCTCGTTCACCCCAGCAACCGCGCGCTGACGACCTTGCCGCTTTGCGTCAGCCGGATCGCGTCGCCGATCTCGGCGTCGAGCACCGGCTTGCCGGCGTCCTTGTCCCAGAAAGCGCTGAGGAAATTGAACAGGTTGCGCGAGAACAAAGCCGAGGCGTCCGCGGCGAGGCGGCTCGGCACGTTGCGATAGCCGACGATCGACACGCCGCCCACCACCACGACTTCGCCCGCGACCGCGCCCTCGACATTGCCGCCCGCTTCGACCGCGAGATCTACGATAACCGAACCCGGCCGCATGCCCGCGACCTGCGCCGCCGAGATTAGTCGCGGCGCCGGGCGCCCCGGGATCAAAGCGGTGGTAATGACGATGTCCTGCTTGGCGATATGCCCCGACACGAGCTCGGCCTGCGCCGCCTGATATTCCGGGCTCATCTCGCCGGCATAGCCGCCCGAGCCTTCGCCCTCGATTCCCGCGACATTCTCGACGAAGATCGGCTTGGCTCCCAGCGACTGGATCTGCTCCTTGGTCGCCGAGCGCACGTCGGTCGCTGAGACTTGCGCGCCGAGCCGTCGCGCGGTGGCGATCGCCTGCAGGCCTGCCACGCCGACGCCCATCACGAACACGCGCGCGGCGGACACGGTGCCCGCCGCGGTCATCATCATCGGGAAGGCGCGGCCGTAAATGCCCGCCGCATCGAGCACCGCTTTGTACCCCGCCAGGTTCGACTGCGACGACAGGATGTCCATCGACTGCGCGCGCGTGATGCGCGGCATGAACTCCATCGCCAGCGCCTCGAGTCCCGCGGCGGCATAGCCGTCGATTCGCGCGCGATCGGCAATCGGGTTCAGGCCGGCGACGAGCCACGCGCCAGGCGCGACGCCCGCCAGCGTCTCGGCCCCAGGGCCCTGCACCGCCAGCACGATTTCCGCCCCGGCAAGCGCTGCGGCACGATCGGCGACGGTCGCACCTGCCGCCGCATAATCGGCATCGGCGATCGACGCGGTCGTGCCAGCGCCGGCCTCGATCGCCACGGTCGCGCCCAGCCCGAGGAATTTCTTGACCGTTTCCGGGGTGGCGGCAACGCGGCGCTCGCCCTCGGCGGTTTCGCGGAGAACGGCAATCTTCATCGCGCTATTTGCCCGAGATCAGCCAGATCACCGCAAAGGCGATGATGAAGACCGCGACCGCGCCATATTTCAGCACGTTGATGACCTTGTCATACGTCGCACGGTGGACCTGCATGTCGTTGTCGGCAGCCATCGTCTCATCCCCTACCAGACCGGTCGACCCGGTTCGGCCTCGTGCTTAGCTCGCGCGCGCGCTCCCCTCAACCCCTGCATATTTTCCGCACGTTTGTCCCGCGCGTCCCATGGCGGGGCGTTTAAGGCGGTTTTCACACCTTGTGATTACCACGCCGTTGAGTTTGGACGGATGGGGTAGAGCATGACGCGCAACGGACAGCGGCTGCTGATGTTGATCGACGACGAGCCGGCACAGCGTCGTCTCGTGGCGGCGATCGCGGCGCGGCGCGGTTGGCGCGCGGTGTTTGCGCAGGACGGCGAAATGGCGATCGCGATGCTCGGCACGCAAGACGGGATGCAGCTCGATGCGGTGTTGCTCGACCAATGGGCGCCAGAGGCCGATCCCACGCCGCTGATCGAGGAAATCCGCCGTCGCCGGCCGGCACTGCCATTGCTGCTGCTCACCACCAACGGTTCGGTCACGCACGCCGTCTCTGCCATGCGGAGCGGCGCGACCGACTTCCTGGTCAAGCCGCTCGCCCCCGAACGGCTGCTCGTCGCGCTCGATGCGGCGGTTGCGGGCATGGCGGCGGGCGAATTGCGGCCGCTGACCGAGAAGATCCCCGCTTTGCTCGCATTCGACGAGATCGTCGGCTCGGCCCCCGATTTCCGCGCCGCGCTCGCCATCGCCGCGAAGGCCGCGCGCGCGCGCGTGCCGGTGCTGCTCGAAGGCGAAAGCGGCGTCGGCAAGGAAGTCGTCGCCGAAGCGATCCACGCCGCGTCCCCGCGTGGCAAGAAGGCGATGGTCGCGGTCAATTGCGGCGCGCTCCCGCCCAATCTCGTCGAATCCGAACTGTTCGGGCATGAGAAAGGCGCGTTCACCGGCGCGTTCGAACGCAAGATCGGCCGTTTCCAGGAAGCCGATGGCGGCACCCTGTTTCTCGACGAAATCGGCGAAATGCCGCTCGAGGCGCAAGTCAAACTGCTCCGCGTGCTGCAGTCGGGCGAGATCCAGTCGATCGGCGCGCGCCACACCAAGGAGGTCGACGTGCGTGTCATCGCCGCGACCAACAAGCGTTTGATCGAGGAAGTGGAAGCCGGGCGCTTCCGCGAAGACCTCTATTACCGCCTAAACGTCGTGCAAGTGACGATTCCGCCGCTGCGCGAGCGCACCGGCGACATCCCGGCGCTCGCGCGCCATCTGCTCGCGCGGATCGCCGAGCAGCCGGGCTTGCGACCGCTCGGTATCACCGACGATGCGCTGGCCTTGCTCGGCCGCTACGACTGGCCGGGCAATGTCCGCCAGTTGCAGAATGCGCTGTTCCGTGCGGCGGTGCTGTGTGACGCGACCGCGCTCACCCGCGCCGACTTCCCGCAGATCGCCGCGCTCGGCGGGCAGCGCCATACGACGCCCACGCCGATTCCGATGGCGACGAGCGGCGGCGTCACGCTCTTCCATGCCGACGGAAACTTGCGCGCGCTCGAGGAGATCGAGGCCGACGTGATCCGCCTCGCGATCGGCCATTATCGCGGGCGCATGACCGAAGTCGCGCGTCGGCTCGGGATCGGGCGCTCGACGCTGTATCGCAAGCTCGGCGAACTGGGGATCGACAATGCGGCGGCGTAGCGGCGCCCGCTAACCGCCGACCAGCGCCCGGTCACGCAAGCCGCGCCACACGCGCACCGCCTGCACCGTTTCGGCGACATCATGGACGCGCAGGATCTGCGCGCCCGCCGCAATCCCCGCCATCGCCAGCGCGATCGAGCCGCCAAGCCGGTCGGTCGCGGGGGCTTCGTTCGACAAGGCGCCGATCATCCGCTTGCGGCTCACCCCAAGCAGGATCGGGCAGCCCAGGCCATGGAAGAGCGCCAGGCCGTTGAGCAATGCGAGATTGTCGGCGAGCGACTTGCCGAACCCGATGCCCGGATCGACGATGATCCGCGCACGATCGACCCCGCCCGCCACCACCGCGGCGATCCGCGCCTCGAGCCAGTCGAACACCTCGGTCAGCACGTCGCCATAGCCCGCGCCGCCATGCGGGCCCTTCGCCGGATCGGGCGAGTGCATCAGCACCACCGGGCACTCCGCCTTCGCCACCACGTCCAGCGCGCGATCGTCCCAGAGCAGCGCCGCGACATCGTTGACGATCGCGGCGCCCGCGGCGAGCGCGGCTTCCATCACCGCGGCCTTGCGCGTGTCGATCGAGACGAGCGTGCCGGCGCGGGCGAGGCGTTCTACCACCGGCACGATGCGCGCGATCTCGTCGCCTTCCCACACCAGCGGCGCGCCCGGCCGAGTCGATTCGCCGCCGACGTCGATCAGCGCGGCGCCCGCCGCCGCCAGCGCGACCCCGGCGCTCGCCGCGGCGGAAGGATCGGTCTGCTTGCCGCCGTCGGAGAAACTGTCAGGCGTCACGTTGAGGATGCCCGCGACCGAAGGCTGGTCAAAGCGCAGCGTGCGGTCGCCGAGCGTCAGCGCGGCGCGCGGCGCGGTGATCGCGGCGTGGAGCCGCCCCGCGCGTTCGTCGCGCAGCAGCGCGGCGAGATCGGCGATCGGCACGGCGCGGCGCACGCCGTCCTCGATCACTTCATAGGCCGAGAACCACAGCATCCCGCCGGCCAGCCGCGCGACTTCGCCGTCGCGGTCGACCGGCGTGTCGACGAACTGGATCGGGCGGAGGTGGAGGCTGCTCATGGATCATCCCGTCGCCGCGGCGGAGGCCGGGGCCGCTGCGTTTGGCGCGAAACCGCGGTCGCGCGCAACTGCGAAGCGGCCCCGGCCTCCGCCGGGGCGACGCTATCAGATTTGCGTCGCCAGCAGATATTCCTGCCGCAGCGCGTCAATCGGCTTCAATCCCTCGGGCGTCTCGTAATGCCAGAAGGTCCAGCCGTTGCACGCCGGCGCATTCTGCAGCACCGAGCCGAGCTTGTGGATCGACCCCGTCGTGTCGCCCGACAGCACCGAGCCATCGGCGCGCACCGTCACGCTGTAGCGCCGCTTGGCATCGGTCAGCACCGCGCCGGCGACCAGCATGCCATTCTCGACGATCGTCCCGAACGCCACGCGTGGCGCGGCCTTGGGACTCTGCATCGTCTTGAGCGCCGATTCATCGAGCGGCAAGGCGGCGGCGATGCGCTCCTCGGCCGCGGCGATATAATCGCTCTCGCGCTCGATCCCGATCCAGTGGCGGCCGAGCCGCTTGGCCACCGCGCCGGTGGTGCCGGTGCCAAAGAAGGGGTCGAGCACCACGTCGCCCGGCTTGGTGCACGCCAGCAGGATGCGGTAGATCAACGCTTCAGGCTTCTGCGTCGGATGAACCTTGACGCCGTCGCGCTTTAATCGCTCCTGCCCGCCGCAGGTCGGGAATTCCCAATCGGAGCGCATCTGCAGCTCGTCGTTGAGCGTCTTCATGCTGCGATAGTTGAAGGTGTATTTCGACTTTTCGCCCATCGACGCCCAGATCAAAGTCTCATGCGCGTTGGTGAAGCGCGTGCCCTTGAAATTGGGCATCGGGTTGGTCTTGCGCCACACCACGTCGTTGAGGATCCAATAGCCGAGATCCTGGATCGCCGCGCCGACCTTGTAGATATTGTGGTACGACCCGATCACCCAGATCGCGCCATTGTCCTTGAGGATGCGCTTGGCCTCGGCGAGCCATTCGCGGGTGAACTTGTCGTACGCGCTGAGCGAATCGAACTTGTCCCATTCGTCGGTCACCGCATCGACATGGCTGCCGTCGGGGCGCGACAGGTCGCCGCCGAGCTGGAGGTTGTAGGGCGGGTCGGCGAAGATCATGTCGACCGACTTGGCCGGCAGCGCGCGCATCGCCGCGATGCAATCGCCGCGTAGGATCTGGTCGAGCGGGAGCGCCACGGTCGCTGATGCGACGCGTGCTTCCGTCTTCCTGATCTTTTCCAAAACCCCCATCGTCGTCGCCCCTCATGTCGCTCAAGGTCCCTCCTGCCAGCGCGGGGACTCGCGTCAAGCAAACATTGGTTAACGAAAAACCTTGAGATTCCGTGAATTTGGCGGAACATTTCGGGAAACTGACCAGATATTGAGTCCGGACTTATCCACAGGCTCAAGCGCTGGTGTGTGGCGTCAAAGACTCGTTAAGCAACAAAGCTTCCGCGACGGGGCGAAAACTGCGCCGATGGAGCACGCACGGGCCGTGTTCGCGCAAGGCGCGCAGGTGATCGGGGGCGGCATAGCCCTTGTTCGAATGCCAGCCATAGTGCGGATGCGCCTCGGCATGCGCGAGCATGATCGTGTCGCGCGTGTGCTTGGCGACGATCGACGCGGCGGCGATCGACAGGCTGATCGCATCGCCGCCGACGATCGGCGTGGCGGCGAAACCCCATTTGGGCAGGCGGTTGCCGTCGACCAGTACATGCCCGACCGCGCCGCCGGCTTGTGCGACGAGCGCCTCAACCGCGAGCGTCATCGCCTTCACCGTCGCCCAATAGATATTGAGCACATCGATCTCGTCGGCCTCGACGATGCCGATCCCGACGATCGCGCAGCCTTGGAGGCGGTCGTGCAGGCGCTTGCGTTCCGCCGCGGGGAGTTTCTTCGAATCGTCGATCCCGCGTGGCACGCCTTTCGCGGGAAGAATGACGGCGGCGGCGACGACTGGCCCGGCGAGCGGGCCGCGCCCGGCCTCGTCGACACCAGCGACGGGGGCGAGGCAGAGCTTTTCGTGTTTCAGACTGGGCATTGTCCGATGGCTATGCCGGATCGCAGTGCGGCTCGCCAGCGTGGCAGAGACAGGCTGCAGCATTGATCGGATGAGGGAGAAGGTTTTTCACGCGAAGCCAGTAAAGGAAGGCGCGAAGGCCGCGAAGAAAAAAAATCGATTTGCTTCGCGCCCTTCTTTCGTTCGCGAGCTTCGCGTGCCTCCCTTCTTCTTCAAAAGAAGAATGGCTCACTGGCTGCGTCAATCATCGAAGAAATCGGTCACGAATTGCTGGCCCAACGGCCCATGCCCGTCTCCAAGCCCAGGCGCTTTCAGAATCGCGAGCCGCACGAAGCGTACCGCTTGGTGGAACGCGTCGGCGACGGGCAGGCCCGCCCCCAGGCCACAGGCGAGGGCGCTGGCCAAGGTGCAGCCCGTCCCGTGCGTATCGCCGGTGTCGTACCGCTTTGCCTCGATCCGCGCGATCTCTCCCGAAGCGCTGAGCAGGCGATCGATGATCCAATATCCCGCGGCATGCCCCCCTTTCGCGACCAGATCGCAGCCATGTTGGAGGACAACCGCCTCGCCACCGAGCGCGACCAGTTCGGGGACATTGGGCGTCACGACACTGGCGATCCGCATCAGCCGCTCGAACGCCGCGATCGTCTCCGCATCCGCCAGCATATCACCGCTGGTCGCGATCATCACCGGGTCGAACACGATCGGCACGTCGAGCGTTTCCAGCGCATCCGCCACCGCATGCGCGGTCTCGGCCGAGCCCAGCATGCCGATCTTCACCGCATCGAGGCCGATGTCGGACACGCACGACGCAATCTGCGCCAGCACCATCTCGGCCGGGACCGGCAGCACCGCCTGCACCCCGAGCGTATTCTGCGCGGTGATCGCGGTGATCGCAGTCATTGCGTGGCCGCCGAGCATCGTCACCGTCTTGATGTCGGCCTGGATGCCCGCGCCACCGCCCGAATCCGAGCCGGCGACGATCAGGATGCGCGGTGTCGTCCGCGCACTCATTGCCGCGGCTTGAAGCGTCGCACGGTCGAAGCCGGATGCCGCACCAGCAGATCATCGACTCGCGCCGGCCGGTCCATCAATTCGCCGCCGCAATTGGGGCAGCGATCGTCCGCCCGTTCCGCGCATTCCGCACAAAAGGTGCATTCGAACGAACAGATGAACGCGCCGGCCTCATCGCCGGGGAGATCGACGCCGCAGCGTTCGCAATCGGGGCGCATTTCGAGCATTGCAACTCCTCGTCGCCCCGCCGCCACGCGCACTGCGTCGCAGATGCGGTCCACCACTGCCTCGACTTGCGCGGGATCGTCGCCCTCGGCCATCACGCGGATCACCGGCTCGGTGCCCGAGGGACGAATCACGAGGCGGCCCTTGCCCTTCAGCTCGGCTTCGGCGTCGGCGATCACCGCCTTGACCGTCGCGTCGTCGAGCGGCTTGCCGCCGGCGAAGCGCACGTTCTTGAGCAATTGCGGCAATGGCTCGAAGCGATGCAGCAATTCGCTGGCCGGCACGCCCGCGCGCGCCAGTTCCGCCAATATCTGCAGCGCCGCGACCAGCCCGTCGCCGGTGGTGGCGTAATCCGACAGGATGATGTGCCCCGATTGCTCGCCGCCGACATTATAGCCCTGCGCGCGCATCGCCTCGAGCACGTGGCGATCGCCGACCGAAGTTCGGATCAGCCCGATCCCCTGCGCGGCGAGGTGCCGTTCGAGCCCGAGGTTGGACATGACGGTGGCGACCAGCCCGCCGCCCTTCAACCGCCCGGCACGCGCCCAGCCGGTGGCGATCGTCGCCATCAATTGGTCGCCGTCGATGATAGTGCCCTTCTCGTCGACCACGATCAGCCGGTCGGCGTCGCCGTCGAGCGCGATGCCGATATGCGCGCCGCTCGCCACCACCGTCTCGCACAGCACTTGCGGCGCGGTCGAGCCGACACCGTCATTGATGTTCTTGCCGTCCGGCGACACGCCGATCGAAATGACGTCGGCGCCCAATTCCCACAAAGCGGTCGGCGCGACACGATACGCCGCGCCATTGGCGCAATCGATCACGATCCGCATCCCGTCGAGCCGCATGTTCTCGGGGAAGGTCGATTTGGCGAAATGGATATAGCGTCCCTGCGCATCGTCGACGCGCCGCGCACGGCCGATCTCGGGCGCGGGCGAGAGCGGGATGTCGCCGTCGATCAACGCTTCGATCGCGAGCTCGTCGGCGTCGGACAGCTTGAAGCCGTCCGGGCCAAACAACTTGATGCCATTGTCGTGATAGGGATTGTGGCTGGCCGAGATCATCACACCGAGATCGGCGCGCATCGATTGCGTCAGCATCGCCACCGCCGGAGTCGGCATCGGCCCGAGCAGCACGACGTCCATGCCGACGCTGGTGAAGCCCGCGACCATCGCCGATTCGATCATATAGCCCGACAGCCGCGTGTCCTTGCCGATTACTACGCGATGCTTGTGGTCGCCGCGCAGGAAGTGTGCGCCCGCCGCCATGCCGACCTTCATCGCCATCGCCGCGGTCATCGGGTTCGTGTTGGTGAGCCCACGAATCCCATCGGTGCCGAAATATTTTCTTGCCATGCCTGCGCGTCCGTTCGGTTATGCCGATGTCGTGATCGGAGCGTTCCATAGCGCTCCACACCGATAAGGGCGAGTATGTCGAGCAAACTGAATACCCCATCGACTCGGATTTTGCTGTCGCTCGGTCTGGGACTGCTGCTCGGCGTCGCGCTGGCCGCCTGGGCGCCGGGCGCGGTGCCGGCCGTCATAGCGGTAACGCAGCCGATCGGCACAGCGTGGCTCAACGCACTGCAGATGACGGTCATTCCGCTGGTCTTTTCGCTGCTCGTCACCGGCATTGCCGCGACCGCCGACGCCGCACGCAGCGGCGCGATCGCCGCACGCTCGATCCTGATCATCCTGGTGGTGATGTCCACCAGCGCGATCGCCGCGGCGATCCTGACGCCGTTGTTCCTGCATCTGGCACCGATGCCGGCCGCTTCGGCCGCCGCCTTGCGCGGCGCTTTGGTCGGCGTGGCGCCCGCCGGTCCGGTCCCGCCGCTCGGCGAATTTCTCGCCGGCATGGTGCCAAGCAACGTCGTCGCCGCCGCGACCAACGGGGCGTTCCTGTCGCTGATCCTGTTCGCCTTGGTCTTCGCCTTTGCGCTGACGCGGATCGAGTCGCGCAGCCGCGATACGCTCACCAGCGTCTTCGCCGCGATCCGCGATACGATGCTGGTGATGATCGGCTGGATCATCTGGATCGCGCCGATCGGCGTGTTCGCGCTCGCGCTGACGGTCGCCGCCAAGACCGGCACCGCCGCGGTCGGCGCCCTGTTCCATTATGTCGCAACCGTCGCATCGGTTGGCGTGATGGTCAGCCTGTTCGCGCTGCCGCTTGCGGTGCTGGGCGGGCGGATCGCGCTCGGGCGCTTCGTGCGCGGCGCATTGCCGCCGCTGGCGGTGGCGCTTAGCACGCAAAGCTCGCTTGCCAGCCTGCCCGCAATGCTCCGGAGCACCGAGGCGATGGGCGTGCCCATCGCGACCTCGGGCGTCGTGCTGCCACTGTCGGTCGCGATGATGCGCGCGACGGGCCCGGCGATGAACCTTGCGGTGGCGATCTATGTCGCGGCGTGGTTCGACGTGCCGCTGAGCTTCGCGACGCTCGCCGCCGCTACCGCGGTGGCGATGCTCACGTCGCTCGGCTCGGTCAGCCTGCCCGGACAAGTCAGCTTCATCAGCGCGATCGCGCCGATCGCGGTAACGCTCGGCGTGCCGGTCGCCCCGCTCGGGTTGCTCGTCGCGGTCGAGACGCTGCCCGATATTTTCCGGACGTTGGGGAACGTGATCTTCGATCTGGCAGTTACGCTCACCGTCGCCGCGCGCAGTGGCCCCGCCCCGCTCGATACGGCCGACACGCTATTACAGGAAACCAGCTCATGAAATATCGCACGCTCGGAACCGACCTGAAGGTCTCCGCGATCGGCGTCGGCTGCATGCCGATGATCCGCGAGGGCAACATCAACTACGGCACCGCCAATGCCGACGAATCGGTACGCACGATCCACGCCGCGATCGACCTTGGCATCACATTCTTCGACACTGCCGAAATGTACGGGCCGTTCTCGAACGAGGAACTGGTCGGCCAGGCGATCAAGGGCAAGCGCGATGGTCTGGTGATAGCGACGAAATTCGCGATGCGCTGGAACGGCACGGAGATCGCCGGGCTCGACGGCTCCCCCGCCAATGCGCGGCGCGCGGTCGAAGGGTCGCTCAAGCGGCTCGGGGTCGACACGATCGACCTGTTCTATCAGCACCGCGTCGATCCGAACGTGCCGATCGAGGAGACCGTGAGCGGGATGGCGGAGCTGGTGAAAGAGGGCAAGATCCGTCACATCGGCCTGTCCGAGGCGGGGCCCGAAACGCTGCGCCGCGCCGCCGCGACGCACCCGATCGCCGCGCTGCAGAGCGAATATTCGATCTGGGAGCGCGACGTCGAAGACGAGATCCTCGACGTCTGTCGCGAGCACAATATCGGCTTCGTACCCTATTCGCCGCTCGGCCGCGGCTTCCTGACCGGCAGCATTCGCAGCCTCGACGATCTGCCTGCTGGCGACTGGCGCCACAACGACCCGCGATATTCGGCGGAGAACATGCCCGCCAATCTCGCGATCGTGGATGCGGTCGGCGCGGTCGCGCAGCGCCACGGCGTGTCGAACGCGCAGATCGCGCTCGCCTGGCTGCTCGCGCAGGGCAACGATATCGTGCCGATCCCCGGCTTCAAGCGCCGCGCGACGCTGGCCGACAGCGCCGGCGCGCCCGATGTCGTGCTGAGTGCGCAAGACCTGGCCGAGATCGATGCCGCCGCCCCACGCGGCGCCACGTCGGGCCCGCGCTATGCCGAACGGGGGATGAAGATGGTACGGATCTAGGGCGCTGTTCCGCACCAGCGGCTGAAAGCGGCCTATCGCCGCAGCATCGCCTTCTTGAGCCGTGCATGCGCCGAGCCCTTGATCTGGCAGACGCGCGCCGCGCCGACGCCGATCACCGTGCCGATCTCCTCGAGGTTGAACTCCTCGACATAATAAAGCTGGATCACCAGCGCCTCGCGCTCGGGCAGCGCGGCGATCGCGGCGATCAGCGTGTCGCGCTCCTCGCCCTCGGAGAGCTGCGCGAAGGCGTCGGGATCGTCACTGGCGAACCACGGGCCTTCGTCTGAATAGACGTCATCGATCGGTTCCATCCGCACCGGTTGCGCATTAGCATAGTCCAGCCGCAATTTGTCGCGACTGACGCCAAGCCGCCCGGCGACCAGCGCTTCGTCGGGCGCGTGGCCGAGCTCGGTGGTCAGCATGGCGACGGTCTCGGCATAAACGCGCTTCCTCTGCATGGCGCCGCGGGTGATCGTCGCGCTGCGGCGCAGCGCATCGATCATCGATCCGCGCACGCGGGTGACGAGATATTGCTCGAACGTGACTTGCCCGCGTTCCTCGAAATTGGACGCCGCCTCGACCAAGGCGACCATACCGATCTGGACGAGGTCCTCGACCTCGACCGCCGAGGACATGCTGCCATGGACGTGCCACGCGATGCGCCGGACCAGCGGCAAATGCTTCTTCGCCAGCACATTGAGGTCGGGCGCCGCGGTCCGGCCGTAGACGAGCGGCTGCGCGTTCGCGAAGAGTGCGGGGTTGGGCTGTGCGGTCATGCGGGGAGCGCTCCGGGTGCGCCGATCACCGCGACGACTTCGACCGATTTGTCCTCGGGCACTTCGAAGAAGCTCATCACCGGGATATCGGGCAGGCAGGTTTTCACGAGCTTGCGGATCGCGACGCGGATCGCGGGTTGAACGACGAGCGCGAACGGCTTTGCTTCATTGAGCAAAGGCTGCGCGGCGTTCTGCAGCGCATCGACGATGCGGCGGCCGAGATCGGGCTCGATCGTGTGGCGGCGCGAAGTATCGGCGCGCATCGCCTGGCCGAGCAGTCCTTCGAGCTGACCCTCCAGCGTCATCACGCGCAGTGGCTCGCGCACGCCGCACAATTTGCCGATGATCAGGCCGCCGAGCGCCGGGCGGATCGTCTCGATGATCTCGTCGGCGTCGAGCGTCTTCTGCGCGGCGACCGCAATGGCGGCGGCGATCCGGCGGAATTCCTTGAGCGGGACATTCTCGGCGAGCAGCCCGCGCAGCACTTGCGTCAGCGTGGTGAGCGGCAGCGGATTGGGCGAAAGCGAGGCGACGAGATTGTGCGCGCGCTCCTTGAGCCCGTCGAGCAAGGCCTGGACCTCGTCCGGGCCGAGCAGTTCGGACGCGTGCACACCGAGCTGGTGGTTGAGATGCGTCGCCATCACAGTGCCGGGATCGACCACGAGATAGCCCGCGCCCGTCGCCGCATCGGCGTCGCCCGGCGCGATCCACACTGCATCCAGGCCAAAGGTCGGATCCTTGGCACGCTTGCCCATCAAGTCGCCGACCGCCTGGCCGGTGTCGAGCGCGAGCATTTCTTCCGGCGAGACGCTGTCCTCGCCGACGACGACGCCGCCGACGATGATGCGATAGGCGAAGGGCGCCAGGTTGATGTCGTCGCGCACCCGCACCTGCGGAATGACGAAGCCCATTTCCTTCGACAGCTGGCGGCGCACGCCGGTGATGCGGCCCATCAACGGCGCGCCACGGCGCTCATCGACCAGCGGCACCAGGCCGTAGCCGATGTCGAGATTGACCTGCATCGTATCGGCGACTTCGTCCCAGCCGATCTTGGAGAAATCCTTGGGCTCGACCGGCTCGGCGACGACCGCTGCCGGCCGACGCGCGGCTTGGCGCATCTTCCACGCAGCGAACCCGGCAAGCGCGGCGGCGGGCAGGATGATGAGATGTGGCATGCCCGGCATGATGCCGAGCAGCCCGAGGATGATCGCGACCGGGGTCCAGGTGCGGGCAGAACCGAACTGGCTGCCGATCTGGCCGGCGAGATCCATCGTCGACTGGACGCGGGTGACGATCGCGGCGGCGGCGATCGAGAGCATCAGCGACGGAATCTGTGCGACGAGCGCATCGCCGATCGCGAGCAGCACATAATTGTGCGCCGCGGCCGAAATGGTCATGCCGTGGCTGACGGGTCCGAGGATCAGCCCGCCGACGATATTGGCGGCGAGAATGAGCAAGCCGGCGACCGCGTCGCCCTTCACGAACTTGGACGAACCGTCCATCGACCCGTAGAAATCGGCTTCGGTCGCGACTTCGATGCGGCGCGCCTTGGCTTCCTCGGGCGTGATCAGGCCGGCGTTGAGATCGGCGTCGATCGCCATCTGCTTGCCGGGCAGCGCGTCGAGCGTGAAGCGCGCGGACACTTCGGAGACGCGGCCGGCGCCCTTGGTCACGACGATCATGTTGATGATCACGAGGATCGCGAACACGAACAGGCCCACGACATAGTCGCCGCCGATCAGGAAAGTGCCGAATGCCTCGATCACATGGCCGGCGGCGCTCTCACCCTCATGGCCGTGCACCAGCACGACGCGAGTCGAGGCGACGTTGAGGCTGAGGCGGAACAGCGTCGCGAACAGCAGCACCGTCGGGAAGGCCGAGAAATCGAGCGGCTTCTGCGCGTTGAGGCTGACCATCAGCACGGCGAGGCTGATCGTGATGTTCATGATGAAGAACACGTCGAGCATCGCCGCCGGGATCGGAACGACCATCAGCACGACCAGCAGCAGGATCGCGACGGGAAGCGCGGCCGAGCGCAGCAGCGGCAGAACGCCGCCGGCCTTCGCACCGGATGTCAAAGCAATCGCCACTGAGTCAGGCTCCCATCTGCGCGAGCAACATGTATGCGAGGCGCGCATTGTTCGGGGTCGGCCGGAGCAGGCTCGCGGCCGAGTTGGACGCCATCTGCGTCGTCGATGTGCCGGCCGCACCGCTCAGCCGCTCGAGCGTCGATTGCGCCCATACTGCCGCGTCCGACGTCGAATCCTCGCCATTGCCGGGAATCACGTCGGCGCCCCATTGGCCGAGCCGCGTCGCGGCCAGGCCCGAGGTCGCCGCCGCGCTCGCACCCTCCGCGCTCTTGTCGAGCTTGGCGGAGAAGCGGCTGTAGATATCCGACAGCGAGCGCGCACTGCCGTCGCCATTGAAGAACACGCCGCGATTGGCGCGCGCCGCGGCCGGGAACATCGCCGCGCCGCTTTTGTTGGGGTTGGCCTGCATCGCGGTGAGGAACGAGCGTGCCCCGCCCAGGCCCAGGAAATGCGCCATGTAGAGGTCGGTGCCGGTCGCGGTGCGTCCGGTCGCGGTCTCGAGCGCGTCCTTATTGTCGCTGGCATGTTCGGCCGCCATCAGCGAGGCGGCCGACGGATCGTTGCGCAAGGCGAGGATCGCGCGCTTCATCGCCGGATCGGCTACCGTGGCACGGCCGCTGCTGCTGGTGGAAATGGCGTTCGCCGCCCAGGCCAGGCCGTTTTCGGCGCCGTGCGACTTGACCACGCGCAGCCAGCTCTGGTCGACGAACTGGTACAACCCGCTCGCGCTCGACGTGCCCGCCTTGGCGTTGGCGTTGAGCCCGCTCTCGAGCTTGGCCTGGCCGAGCAGATAGTTGAAATCGATGCCGGTCTTCTGGCTGGCATTGGCGATCGCATTGCGGATCGCCCCGCCCGCACCGGTGGCGTCGACTGCCCCGTTTAGAATGGAAAGTGGATTAAAAGGCATCGGTCCCCGGCTGGTTCACCCGTATTCACGGGAACATCAGCAAGGGTCGTGCCAATATGCTTAATCAAGCGTAAGCGGCGATCCCCATGCCGGGACGATACACCGTGCCGGGGGCCGAGCCGACCGCGACACCGGCAGATCCGGTCAAGCTTTGCAGGCGGCGGCGAACATTTGCCGCCATCAAGTTCACGTAGATCCTGCTGGTCTCGTTGAGCCGGTGCGCCTCCGCGGCAAGATCGCGCAATTCGTCGCCGGCCGGCGCCTGGCCGCATGCGGCGATCGCCTCGATCCCGGCGAGCTTGTCGGCGGTCGCACGCTCGAGCCCGGCCACGTCATTCGCCTTCAGTGCGGCGATCTCGGCATGGAGCGCCTCGATCACGCCGATCAGCGCGTCGCGTCGGGTAGCGCGGGGCGCGGTCATTTGCGCGGGCTCCAATACAGTTTCAAGGCGAGCATACGGTCGGCAATCGTTTCGGTGATGATGGGATAGGTGCCGTTGCGTACGGCGCGGCGCACTTCCTCGACTCGCGCTTCCTGCGCGGGCGTGGGCTTGCCGAAGTCGAACGCGATCGCCGAAAGCTCGAGCTGCTTTGCCGCCGTGTCCGACGGCCGCGATGTCGTCGGCGCGGGCGCCGCCGCTGCTGCGACCGGCACGATCTGCCGGTCCTGCGGTATCACTGCCTTGGGTCCGATCGCGTCTACCATGTCTGCACCTTCTCGGTTCTCGCTGACATAGGAGATAACGACCGGATCGAGCAGACCTTAAGAAAGCTTTTTGCGGGGGGCGATCATTCGACCCAGCCCGGCAAGGTCGCACGGCCCTGGGCGATCGCGACCGCCTGGATCGGCGCCTTGGTCGGGTCGACCTTGACCAGGAAGCGCCCGCCCGCCACCGCATCGGCCACGGCGATGCCATCGCGCGTGATCGAGAAACCGGGCGAGCCGGCGCTGATCGTCACCGGATCGCCGCGCTTGATGACATAGACCGGGCGCATCGCCGTCACTTCGCTCGGCGTGATGACCAGCGGCGCGGCGCCCTTCGGCGCGACTGCCACCATCCGTATCGGCACGAACATACGCCAGTCGGGGCCGGTACACGTGACGACGACGGCATCGTGCGCGTCGGAACGCCACGCCATCGACACCATCGGGCAAGCGGCGAGCTTCAGCCGGCTGTCGATCGGCGTTCGCGCGCCGCCCTCGTCACCGATCGAACGGCCGGCAAAGGCGGCGACGGCGCGGTCGAGCGCGACGGTATCCTGAAAGGCGTGGGGCGCGGCTGCGGCCAGCGGCGTGGTGACCGCCAGGAACAAGAGCGGAAGGCGACGGATCATCGGTGCATCCTTTGTGGCGGCAAGAATGGGTTGCCGGGCGGCAGGTTCGTGCCGTTGCCGGCAAAGCCAGTGGTGATGGTGACGGCGCGCCCCGCGGGCCGCGCGGCGGTGACAATGGTGAGGCGGTCGGCCGGCACGGCATGCGCGGCGAGCAGCAGCGTGGCGACCGCGCGCGCGCGGTCAGCCGCGAGCATTGCGCCGCTGCCGGTGACCGGATCGACGTCGCTCGGCGTGCCGTCGACCGCGCCGGAAATCCGCAGGCTCACGCGGCCGTCGCGAGTCGCGTCGCGTGCCCAGGCAACGAGGCGCTCGCCCGACTGGGTCGGCATCGCCGAACCCGGCGCGAAACCGCGCATCGCGCCGATCGACACCGCCATCGGATCGCTCGGCTCGGTGCGCGGCGCGACGGTGTCGCGCACGCCGAAGCCTTCGCGCATGCCCTTGGCCAGCGCATTCTGGTCGAGCTGCTGACTCGCCTGGACGAACACGAAGAAGCCGACCAGTAGCAGCGCCAGATCGGCGAGGGTCATCAGCCACACCGGGCGGCTCTGTCCGATCTCGGGCAGATCATCATCGAGCGAAATGGCGGTCATGCCGCCTCCGTCAGCTTGGCGCCGCGCGGCCGCTCGCGCGCGGCGAGCGCGATCAGCGGCGGATCGAGCCGCAGTCGCTCGACGCATTCGTCGCGCGCGTGGCGACGCAGGCGCGCGGCGATCGGCGCGAGCACGAGATTGGCGAGCAGCGCGCCGTAGAGCGTGGCGAGCAAGGCGACCGCCATGCTCGCGCCGATCGCGCTCGGATCCTGCATCTTCACGAACATGCCGACCAGGCCAATCAGCGTACCGACCATCCCCATCGCCGGCGCGGTCTCGGCGGCGGCGGTCCACATCTCGGCCGCGGCGGCGCCGCGTTCGGTGCGCGCGCGGCGGCGCTGGCGTAGCAATTCGGCGATCTCGTCGGGGGTGCCGCCATCGACGATCGCAGCGACCGCAGCGGCGACATCGACATCGGCGATCACCGAGCGATCGAGCGCCATCACGCCGTGACGCTTGGCGATCCGGCCGAACGCGCCGATCTGCTCGAGCAGCGGATCGGCCTTGAAGCGCGCGGCGGCGAGCGAGCCGAGCGCACTGAAACCGCGCGCGAGATCGCGCGCAGGCGTGCGCAGGATCATCGCGGCGAGCGTACCGCCGGCGACGATCGCGAAAGCAAAGGGGTCGAGAAAGGGGGCGAGAAAAGCTGTCATCGCGCTGCGTGTTGCAAGGGATGGGCCAATTGGCGCGGGCAGACCATGCGTCGCCCCGGCGAAGGCCGGGGCCACTTCGGGGTTCGCCAGGAGCGGCGTTACGTGTGCGGCCGCGACGCGCGCGCCAACGTAGCGGCCCCGGCCTCCGCCGGGGCGACGGCGCGACCGGCAACCCCATTGCCGCCAAGCGGCAAGGCTTTGCCGCTTCCGCCCGCCACTGTCCCGTTTTCACCGCCTCAGCGGAATTGGCACGCCCCTTGCTGATACCCCATCGCGCAATACTGCGCTGGAGACGGGCGATGCCCAACGACAGTCTGTTCGGAGTTCATGGTGCGGCCCTCGAAGTGCGCTCGCAGCGCATGGGTGTGCTCGCGTCGAACATCGCCAACGCCTCGACCCCCGGGTTCAAGGCGCAGGACATCGATTTCCATACCGCGCTCGCCTCGGTCGAAAGCGCCAGCAACACCGGCGGCGACGTCAGCATCGCCGGCGCGCTGCAATATCGCGTGCCCAACCAGCCCTCGCTCGACGGCAATACCGTCGAGCTGGCGACCGAACAGACCGCCTTTGCCGAGAATGCCGTCGCCTATCAGACGACGCTCTCCTTCCTCAACGGGCGGATCAGCCAGATCACCCGCGCACTGAGAGGCGAATAGAGATGGCCGATCCGCTCACCATCTTCCAGGTCGCCGGGCGCGCCATGTCGGCGCAGCTCGTGCGGATGAACACCACCGCGTCCAACCTCGCCAACGCCGGCGGCGTCGCCGGGTCGGCCGAGGCCGCGTACAAGTCGATCAAGCCGGTGTTCCGCACCCATTTCGATGCCGCCTCGGGCATGTCCACCGTCGACGTCGAGCGCGTCGTCACCGCGGGCGAGGCGCCGGTCAAGCGCTACGACCCGTCCAACCCGATGGCCGACAAGGATGGCAACGTGTTCGACGCCGCGGTCGACGAGACGCGCGAGCTGGTCGACAT